>NZ_JBWKPN010000002.1:0-746514 GCF_059418265.1 Variovorax sp. GW821-FHT09B05 | reverse complement strand
GCGGCGCGCAAGGCCGCGAGCGCGGGATCGCCGGCACCGGCCAGCGCGGCCGCGCCGGCCATGTCGCGCCACAGCCGGTGGGCGCGGCCGAAGGCCTGGGCATGGGCCTCGCTGAGCGCGCACCAGCGCTTGAGCGCGCGCGCATCACGGGCCCGCGCGCTGCCCGAGGCCAGGCGTTGCACCCAGGCATGGGCCTGGCGCTCGAGGGCCTCGGCATCGCGCGGCGGCATGGGGGACGAATCGGACACGTTCAACGGCCTCGCAAGGAACCAACACCGGGCCGCGGCGCGCCTGCGCGCGGCGCCCTCTTCTTCCAGACGTTTGTCGCGGCCCGGAACTGCACGACGGCGGCGAGGAATTTCATCGCGTGCGCTCCACGATGTACTCGTGCGCGCGCCGCAGTTCGCGGTCGACCAGGCTCAGCGACACGCCGAGCCGGTCGGCCACCTCCTGGCGCGGCATCTCGTCGACGCGCACCAGGATCAGCACGTGGCGCCGGCGCGGCGGCATCTCCTCGATGATCGCGGCCAGCTGCGCGAGCTCCGAGCGCCCCAGCGCCTCCTGCGCCGGGCCGGGCGCGGGATCGCTGAGCTCGGCGAACACCTGCTCGACCTCCTCGCCGTTCATGAAGCGCGCCTCGGCCCGGATGCGGTCGAGCGCCACGTTGGTGGCCATGCGCATCAGGTAGCTCAGCGGGTACTGCACGGGCTCGCGCGGGTCCTGCGCCTCGGTGGCGCCGGCCTGCAGCCGCAGCCAGGTGTCCTGCAGCGCATCGCCCGCGAGGTCGGCACTGCCGAGCTGCAGCGTGAGCCGGCGCTTGAGGTCGTCGTAGCGCCCCACCAGGTAGTCGCGCAGCATGCCGAAGCTGGAGCCGCTCACCGTGCCGCCCCCACGCGCGCATCGCAACGCCAGCCGCCGCCCTCCGCGCGCGGCGCGATCAGCATCACGTAGGGCGGCTGTTCGGCGCCGGCCAGCGGTGGCCGGCCCAGCTGCACATCGGCGAGCGCCGCGAGCACCGCGCGGTCGCGCGCGGCATCGCCGGTGGAACCGAGCAACAGCGGGCGCACCACGCGGCCCTGCGCGTCGAGGCCGAAGCGCAGCGCCGCGCGGAAATCGCCCGCGGCCAGTCGCGGGTCGCCGCAGAAGGCCTCGTTGACGCGCGCCTGCACCAGCCCGTCGTCGGGCCCCGGTGCGCGCGCCGCTTCGGCCGGTGCATCGGCGGCCGCCGGCGCGCCGGGTTCGAGCACGAAGGCATCGGGCGCCGTGTAGTGGATCGCGAGGCCGGTGCCCTCGAGCAGCCGCTGCAGCGCCACCTCGGGCGTGTAGCGGCCCTGCACCGCCGCGCTGCTGCGTCCCGCGATCGACTCGGCCGTGTAGAAGCCCGAGCGCCCGGTGAGCGCGCCATAGGCATCGAGCGCGCCCTGCAGCGGCTGCACGCGCAGGTCGAAGCGCAGCAGTCCGGCGGACGGCATCGTCGAGGGAGCGGATGGCAACGCAGGTTCTGCGGCGGCGATCGGGTTCAGGAACGCCATGCACCCCGCCAGTGCGAGCGCACCGGCCGACGGGACCGTGGTTGCCATACGCGGGACATGCTCATGCCATTTCGGAGGAAGGGAGCGAAGCGGCGGCACCGCGGCGCGGCCGTTGTTCGGCGGCGATGCTAGGCAGAAAGTTTGACGGCGGCGTGACGCGCGCCGTGCGTTTCACTTCGGCCGCGTCGGCGCGAGCGCGCGCCGCGCCGCATTGAGCTCGGCGTTGGTGATGTGCAGGTCGGCCATGACGCGCGCGAGCATGTCGAGCAGCGCCTCGCGCTGCCGCAGCCGCACGGTCTCCGCGCGCCGCGCGCGCTGCACCTGGCGCGCGGTGGCGTGGATCGCGCGCAGCGTCGGCGAGTCGTGGCCGTCGAAGGACTCCCCGGAACGAAGGCTGTCGGGCATCGCGCTGGGATGCGTTCGGCGCGCGCTCAGGCGGCGGCTTCGACCCGGTCGGCGGCACCAGCGGCCGGCGCTGCGCCGTTGGCTGCATCGCCGCGCGTGGCGGCGGCCGGGCCGTAGTTGCGCAGGTGCAGGAAGAACTCGCCCATCATCTGCATCCACAGGCGGGCGCTGAACGCGAGGTGCGCGGGCGTCACGCCGCCGGCGACCACCACGTCCATCTCGAGCACCACGAAGTCGCCATGCTGCGCGACGCGCGCGAAGCGCTTGCTGCGGTGCCAGGCGGCCAGCACGGCCTCGGGCAGCGTGCCGCCCTGCACGTGCAGCGGGCAGCTGAAGGTGAAGTCGGTGTACTGGGTGGTGGTGACGGGATTGCCCCACAGCACCTGGAAGCCGATGCCGTGGCTGGCGCTGTGCAGGCGGACCACGCCGTCCTGCTCGATGGTGGAGACGGCGGCGCCGGCGGCCTTGATGGCGTCGGAGACCTGTTCGGGCGTGACCGCGTCGAGCAGGTCGAGGGCCTCGGCGGGCGTGGCGGCGGCGGTGGTGGTGTCGGTCGGGGTGTTCGTCATGAGGTTCCCTGTCTGTGGATGGTGGTTGTTGGTTGTGGAAGGCGGTTCAGTTGGTCTTGCGCAGCGCGGCGTCGAGCGCGGCGGCATCGATGCTCAGCTGCGTGGCCGGCGCGAGCTGCGCCAGGTGGGCCTGGATCAGCTGCTGCTGGCGCTGCTGGCGCAGCGCGGCCTGCAGCTGCGGGCGCATCTCGTCGAGCGTGGCGGTGCGCGCGGGCTGGCTCTCGAGCAGCTTCACGACGTGGAAGCCGGCGGCCGATTGCACCGGGTCGCCGACCTGGCCGGTCTTGAGTTTGCCGACCGCGTCGCGCACCTCGGGCAGCATGCGCGCGAGCGGCAGGTTGCCGACCTCGCCGCCGCGCTCGGCGCTGCTCTTGTCCTGCGACTTCGCACGCGCGAGCGCCGCGAAGTCG
Organism: Variovorax sp. GW821-FHT09B05; assembly: GCF_059418265.1. NCBI lineage: Bacteria > Pseudomonadati > Pseudomonadota > Betaproteobacteria > Burkholderiales > Comamonadaceae > Variovorax > Variovorax sp. GW821-FHT09B05. Next base: position 743,598 of record NZ_JBWKPN010000002.1, on the reverse strand, counting down.
GTGCCGCGCGCCTCGCGCGCCAGCTTCTGGGCTTCCTCGCGCACCTTGGCGACGGCCGCGGGCGCGGTGTCGGGGGTGGCGAGGAAGATCTGTGCCACGCGGTAGGTGGCCGGCAGGTTGAAGCCGGCCTTGCCCTGCTCGTAGGCGGCGGTGAGTTCGGCATCCGACGGATAGCCCGCCGGCACCTGGCTCACCGACTCGAGGTAGCCGGTGGTCACGATGCGGGCCGTGAGCTCGCGCACCGCGGCGTCGATCTTGGCCTTGACCTCGGGCTTGTCGGTGAAGCCCTTGTCGCGAGCCTCCTTCAGCAGCGCCTCGCCGAGCAGCCGCTGGCGCAGCCAGCCCTCGACGCTGGCGCGGTTGTCCTTGACGGCCGCGCGCTCGGCATCGGGCAAGGCCTGCAGCAGCTTCTCGACCTCGTCCTGGCGCACGGTGAGTTCGCCCAGGCGGGCGACCACCGGCGCGCCCGTGGGCGCGGCGATCTGCTGCGCCGCGGCGCCGAGGCAGGCCGACGAGGCCAGCAGCAGCGCGGCCAGCGTGCGCAGGCGCGCGGGAGCAAGAGGTTTCTTCGGGTTCATGGGCTGGGTTCCTTCTGGCCGCTCACTTCGCGGCGGGTGCCGATGCGGCGGCAGCCGGCGGCGTGGCCGCGGCCTCGGCCGGCTTGGGAGCATTGACGGCGCGCGCGTCGAAGCGGCCTTCGTACAGCTTGTCGCCGTACTGCTGCGCGATCTGCTCGAACTTCACGCGGCTCTGGGCCGCGAACGGCTGGCGCGCGGCGAACACGCTGCCCATGTCCATGGTCTCGTAGGCGCGCAGCACCTCCTGGCCCACGGCATAGAGCTGCGTGTTCTTCGCCTCGCACTGGGTGAGCGCGGTGCGCTGCGTGCCGGTCTCGGCCAGCAGGCGCTGGCGCTCGGCTTCGGAAGCGCGCGCGGTGCGCAGCAGTTCCTCGTAGGCGCTGCGGAACTGCGCGATCTGGCCGCCGGACTTCTCGGCCGCGGCCTGCGCCTGCTGGCGGATCTGCTCGACGCCGGCACTGGCCTGCTCGCGCGCCTGGCGTTCGCCGGCGAGCTGGGACTGGGCGCGCGCGAGGTCCTTGCGCAGCGCCTCGACTTCGGCCGCCGGTGCGGGCGCGGCTGCGCCCGGTGCCGCGGCGACCGGCTTGCCGGCCTTGAGCGCGGCCAGCTCGTTCTGCGCCTGCTGCAGCTGCGAGGTGGTGATGCGCAGCTGCGCACGCAGCCGCTCTTCCATGCTCTGCGCACCGGCCGCGGCCGGTGCGCCCTGGGCGTGCGCGCCGCCGGCCAGGCCGGCCAGACCGGCGAAGGCGAGCGCCAGGATGAGCGCTGGGGTCTTGAAATGGGATCGGGCCACGGCGACGTCCTCAGAAGCGCGCATTGAGTTCGAGCTGCAGCGTGTCGATCGACAGCGGCGGACCATAGACCTCCTTGGTCGAGATCCAGCGGCCGGTGAACCAGAGGTTCTTGTCGAACGCGTACGAACCGCCGAGGAAGTAGCCGCGTGCATTGGTGCCGCCGCCATGGAAGGTCGAGTCGTTGTAGCCGTCCGGCAGCGCATCGGGTTCGATGCGCTTGTAGCCCGCGAGCACGTTCCAGTCGCCGCGCGCGGCCGGTGCCGGGCGGCCGTAGGTGGCCTGCAGCATGAAGGCGTTGCCGCCGCTCTTGTAGTCGGCCTGGGTGGTGCCGCCGGTGTTGCCGAAGTTGTTGACGATGGCGCCGCGGATGCCCGCACGGCGCCAGATGTCGTTGGCGTCGTAGGCGGTGTTGCGGATGAAGTTGGCGTCCAGGCGCAGGTTGTTGCCCGCGACCTTGGTGTCCCAGCGCATGTTCAGGTCGACCAGGCGGAACTTCGAGGCCAGGCCCACGTACTGCGGCTGCGGCGTGCCGGCCGGGTTGAGCGGGTCGAGCGAGATGTCGCGCAGCAGCATGAGCGTGTTGCCCTTCTGCATGAAGGCCGGGCGCGACCAGTCGGTGCTGCAGCCGTCGGCGCCCGCGTACAGCGCGCAGGGCTCGGAGACCTTGCCGCTGATGTTGCGGAAGTTGTAGTACGCGAGCGCGCCGCGCAGGCGGTTGTCGTCGTCGATCTTCCAGTCGGCGCCGACCTGCGCGCCGAACAGCCACTTGTTCTCGCTCTTGGCCTTGTCCTGGCTGCGGCTGGGCGCGTTGTCCGAGGAGTACTCGAGCGGGATCAGGCCCACCGTGCCGAACAGCGACAGGTCCTTGTTGCTGGCCAGCGCCTTGTCGAACTGGAACGCGATGCCGTCGAAGTTGAGGTCGCTCGAGAACAGCGTGTCGGTCGACATGAAGGGGTTGCCGAAGCGGCCGCCCGTGACGGTGAGCCAGTCGACCGGCTTGTGCGAGATCCACATCTGGTCGAGCCAGACGCTCTTCTTGCTCAGCCCGCCGCCCAGGGTCTGGGTGGTCGAGACCGGGTTGTCGTCGCTGCCCGAGGCCAGGCGCACGCCGGCCTTGGTGTTCTCGCTGAGGTCCGCGAAGATGCCCACGCGGGCCCGCGCGCGGAACAGGTTGCGCCGGTCCTGGCGCGTGTTGAGCAGCGAGGGCAGCGCGAGGTTGGTGTTGGGGTTGACGTCGTAGCCGCTGCTCTTGTTGAGGTCGGGCCAGTTGATCTCGATGTTGCTGTTGTTGCCCGCATAGCTGCGCGACTCGTTGCGCACGCGCACGTCGCCTTCGAAGCGGATGCGCTTGCTCCACTCGGGGGTCTCGTTGGGCGCGGCCCAGCCTTCGTCCTTGGCCTGCGCCATGACCTGGGCCTTGACCTCGTCGCGGATCTGGTCGCGCACGGTCTGCGAGATGTAGGGCACGCGCACGTCGCCCGGCTCGAGCCGCAGGCCACCGGCGCTGGCGCCGGCCACGGCACCGGCCGACACGGCGGCCAGCCGCTGCTGGGCCTGCTGCGAGGCCATGGCTTCGGCCTGGGCCTGCGCCAGCAGCGCCTCGCCCACGTCCTTGGCGAGCGTGCCGCTCTGGATCAGGCCGCGGATCAGCTTGACCATGGCGGTCTCGCCGGCCGGTCCGGCCGGGGCCGACTGGGCGGCCGCGCCGCCCGCGGCCAGCGCGAAGGCCGCAGCCACCGCGGCGGCCAGCGCGCCCTGGCGCAGGGCCGGCGCGAGGCGTCGGGCTGGGGAATATTTGGAGGGGTTCATCGCTTCGTTCACAGGATTGAATGGGGGGATGGGCGGGGCTTCGGCGTGCGTCACTGCCGGCGCCCCTTCATGGACACGCGCATCGGGAAGCGCAGCGAGGCCGGTGGCTTCTCGTCGAAGCGCTCGAGGCCGCGCACCATCGCCAGCACCGCTTCGTCGATGTCGGTGGTGCCGGTGCCGCGCACCAGTTGCGCCCGCGTGGTCCGGCCCTCGGCGTCCAGCCAGATGTCGATCTGGATGTCGTCGAAGCCCAGGTTGCGGGTGCGCGGGTCGCGCAGCAGCGCCTGCTGCAGCACGCTCGCGGCATAGCGCGAGAACGAGCCGCTGCCCAGGCCGCCGCCGGCACCGGTGCCGCTCATGCCGCCGCCGCTGCCGGCCTGGATGCCGAAGGCATCGCTGCCCGCCTGCGCGGCGCTGTCCATGGTCACGGGGTCGCCGAGGTCCTTGTTGGGACTGGGCGGGGTGTCGTCCTTCGGCGGCTCCAGCGGCTCGATCGGCTTGGGCTCGGGCTCGGTCACCGGCTTGATCTTTTCCGGCTCGGGCTCGGGCAGCTTCTCGGGTTCGGGCGGCGGGGGCGGTGGCGGCGGCAGCATCAGCGTGGGAGCGTCGGCCACCACGCGCTTCTGGCTCGCGGTGTCGGCCAGCAGATACCACACGAGCGCCGCCAGCAGCGCCAGCAGCACCGTGCCGATGGCCCAGCCGCCCCAGCGGCGCCACAGCGCGTGCGCGTCGGCAGGCGCGCCGCCGCCGGCCGCGGCGCGGCCCTCGAAGGCGAAAGTCGGATCGCGAGGTTTCACGCGCCGGTCCTCACTTCTGCTTGCCGGTCACGAGGCCGATCTGGTTCAGCTCGATGCGGCGCAGCAGGTCCAGCACGTCGACCACCTTGGCGTACTGCACGCTCGAATCGCCGCGCACGATGACGGGGAAGTCGGGCGACAGGGCCTTCTCGGTGCGCAGGCGCTCCTCGAGCTCCGGCAGCGAGACCGGGTAGGCGTCGAGGAACACGTTGCCCGCGTTGTCGATCGTGATGGCCTTGGTCTTGGGCTTCTCCAGCGCCACCGAGGAACTGGCCTTCGGCAGGTCGACCTTGATGCCCGGGATGCTGGCGTTGCTGGTGAGGATGAAGATCACCAGCACGACCAGCAGCACGTCCACGAACGGCGTGATGTTGATGCCGCCGGTGCGCTTGCGCACGGCGAACTTGGCTGCGTTGGGCATGTGCGTCGCCTCAGGCCGGAACCTGTGCCGGCGAGGTCCAGCCGCCACGTGCCGCGTTGTCGTCGGCCGTGCGGCGCGCGCCGCCCTGGGCCGCGACGGCCGCGGGCACCGACCTGCCCTCGCCCTGCTCTTCGGCCAGGCGCGTCACGAACTCGTCGACGAACACCGCCATGTCGGCGCCGATGGCGTCCGAACGCGAGGCCAGCCAGTTGTAGCCGAACAGCGCGGGGATCGCGACGCCCAGGCCGGCGGCGGTACACAGCAGCGCGGCCGCCATGCCCGGTGCCACCGAGTTGATGTCCACGGCACCGGCCATCGCCGCCACCACGAACACCAGCATGATGCCGATCACGGTGCCGAACAGGCCGACGTAGGGGGCGCCTTCGATGGTGGTCGAGAGCCAGTTCATGCGCTTGGACATGCGTTCGGTCTCGCGCACCATCACGCCGTCCATGGCGGCGCGGATGGCGCCGATGGTCGCGCTCGACACGGCGCTCAGGTCATAGCCGCGTTCGTGGCGACGGCGCATCTCTTCGATCGCCACCTGGTAGAGGCGCCACAGCGAGGAGTCGTTGCGGACTTCCTGCGACACGGTGTTGCTGATCGCGAGGCGGTCCAGCGGGGCGCCGGCGGCTTCGCGGAAGTGCTCGATGAAGCGGGCATTGGCGCGCGAGGTGGCGCCGTAGCTGCGACCCTTGCCGATCATGATGGCCCACGACAGCACCATCATCAGGCCCAGCAGGCCGACGACGATCCAGGCGTCCAGCGGCATCGCGGCCAGGATGAAGCCGAAGTGGCTCTTGCCGGCCTGCTGCTCGTCGGCACCGAAGGCCGTGAGGCGCGATTCGGCGCCTTGCGAGACGGCGTCGGCCAGCAGCAGCGCATCGCCGCGAGCGACCTTCGACAGGCGCACTTCGTCGATCGCGCCGGTGAACGGCGCCCAGGCGGCGGGTGCGGGAGCGTTCTGGCCGGCGGCCGGGGCGACCGGCGTGGCGGCCACGTCGGCGCCGAGCGCGGCGGCCGTGTTCAGCGCCGGCAGGCGCGCGGCCAGCGACACCGCGGGGCGGCCGCCGACGTACAGCGCGACGCTGTCGCCCTCGGCCTTGACCGCGATGTGCGACCACTGGCCGGCCTGCACCGGCTGCGCCGGGGTGCTGCGCTGGCCGTTGACCTGCACGAAGGGCACGCCCTGGTCGATGCCGACCAGCAGTTCGCCCGCGCCGTCGCGGCGCGCATAGATCACCTGGCGCGCGCCGAGCTGGTCGGGCCGCACCCAGGCGGAGAAGGTGAAGCTGGAACCGGCGGCCAGTGCCAGCGAGGGCGTGGCGGGCAGCATCAGCGGCGCGCCGGCGAACTGCGCGCCCTTGCCGATCACCGTGCCTTCGGCCGGCACGGTCGGGGTCTGGCCGTTGTTGCCGTAGGCGGTCGTGTCACGCGGCGGCACCGCGCCTTCGGCGAAGTGGTAGACCAGCGTGTAGTCGGGATCGAAGCTGCGCTGGCCGTTGCCCGAGGCCGGGGCCTTGGGGTTGCCGTAGTACATCCAGAGCTTCTGCGGCGTGCCGGCCGAGACGTTGGGCACGTCGACCCAGACCAGCGCGATGCCCAGCAGCGGATCGAACTGCTCGATCTGGTGGTTGAGCACGGTCTTGTCGTCGCCGGCCACGAAGCGCAGGTCGGCACCGGTCTCGCTCACGCCTTCGAACTTGAAGTTGCCCGTGTGCAGGCGCACCAGCACCGGCACGCGGCCGGCGTCGCTGCCGATGGCGCCGGCCTGCGGGCCGCCGTCCACGGTGATCGGCTTGCGATAGGCCCATTCGGGCTGCCACCATGCATGGGCCAGGCCCGGCAGGAGCGTGCTCAACAGCGTGAGCGCGAGGAAAAGAAAGCGTCGCATGACAGGGGTTCTCCGGAAAGCTCGTGGAAAAAAATTCTTGAAAGTGGCGTTGCCGCGTTCGGATTCGGGTTCGGTGATCAGTAGCTGGCGTTGATGCTGAAATTGACCTGCGTGTCGCCCTTCTTCGTGCGCGGGCCGTCCTTCAGCGGACGACCGACATCGATGCGGCCCGAGAAGTACTGGCCGACCTTGAAGGTGGTGCCCAGGCCCACCGAGGCGAGCGCGAAGCGGTCGGCCTGTTCGGGCAGCGGGTTCTTCAGGCGCAGGCGCGCGCCGTCGAAGAAGGCATAGGCGCGCCAGCCCTCGACCCAGGGGTTGAGCCAGGTCAGCGGCGGCGTGCGCCATTCGACCGAGCCCACCACGCCGTAGTCGCCGGTGGCCTCGGCCGAGAGATAGCCGCGCACCGAGTTCATGCCGCCGCCGGCGATCTGTTCGCTCGACACCAGCGGCGAGTCGGTCATCTGGCCGTTGACGCGGAAGGCGAGCTGCGAGCCGCCCTCGAAGGTGTAGCTGCCGTTGAGGTCGGTCTTCAGCACCATGAAGCTCGGCGAGGACTTGTAGCGCTTGTAGTCGAACTGCGCCTGGTCGCTGCCGTAGCTGAAGAAGCTGCGCGTGCCCACCACCAGCGACACGCCCACGCCGTACTGGCTCTTCTCGGTCTGGCGCAGGCCCGAGTACGACAGCGTGATCGGCGCGTACTTGAGCGGCACCTCGTCGCTGCTGTTCTTGAGCGTGAGCGCTTCGCGGTTGTTCTTGAGGTCGACGCCGGCGCTGAACGAGTGCCACCAGTTGCCGGCGTTGGGCACCGTGTAGGTGGCCTTGATGCCGAGCGAGTGGCCCTTGCCGAGCACGTCGGTGCCGCCCACGGTGGCCACGTTGCTGTCGGACCAGAAGGCCGAGCCCTCGAGCGACCAGTTGCTGTTCGGCAGCGGCGCCAGGTACGAGGCCGACACCACCTGCGTCTGCTTCAGGTCCTGCGGCGCGCCGAAGAAGCTGATCGAGGCGCTGTGCCCGAGCTGCCACAGGTTGTCGTGGCCGATCGAGGCCGAGGCGCGCAGCTTGCGCGTGTCGGCGCTGTAGTCGTTGTTCAGGCCGACGCTGGCGCGCCACGGGCTCTGGTCCTCGACCTTGAGGTCCACGTCCATGGTGCCGGGCATCGCGCCCTGGCGCACCAGCGGCATCACCTGCCGCTTCGGACCGCGGTTGAGCGCGGCGAGCTGCGACTGGGCCTTGTTGAAGTCGGGCACGGTGCCCTCCTGCAGCGCGGGCACCTGGTCGCGCACGTCCAGCGGCGAGTTGTACTCGGCGCCGACCACGCGCACGCGGCCCACGCGGGTCTCGCTGACCTGCAGGAACACCACGCCCTGCGCGACCTGCTGTTCGGGCAGGTCCACGTAGACCGACTGGTAGCCGGCGGCCTGGTAGGCGGCGAGCAGCGCGTCGCGCGCGCCCTCGATGTCCTTGAGGGTGCGCTCGGGACCGAGGAAGGGCGTGACCGCCTTCTCGATCGCGCGGGCGTCCAGCGCGGTGTTGCCGCGCACGATGTATTCGGTGACGTCGACCTTTCGTTCGGGTGCGGCCGGCGCGGCAGCTGCCGCGGCCGCGGGGGGCGGGTTCTGGTTCGGGGCCTGGGTGTCGGCGGGTGCGGCGGCCGCCGGCGCGGTGTCCGCGGCTTGCGCCGACGCGACGCCGTGCGCACTCAGCGCCAGCACTGCCAGCCACACCGCTCTCCAGCACATCGGTGGGGCGTTCTTCTTCAAGTCATGCATTTCCAGCTCGGTTCTCAAGGATGAAGCTCGCTCGGCAGCGGCCCATGGTGGAGAGCCTTCATGTCGCCGCTGCGTACGTTTCCTAGACGCCCGGCAAGCGCGGCGACTGTCGTTTGTCACGAAAACTTCATCAAGAAAAGTCGGACGGGTCCTGCACGGGTCGTCGCCGCACATAAGAAGAAGGGCCTCCACGCGGGAGGCCCTTCCTGGAATGACGCGGCGGATGCCGCGTGGTCCTTCGTGCTACTGCTTCAGATTGCGGCGCTCGCCCGGCGTCAGCGACTGCATCTGCGCGGTGCTCAGCGCGCCGGCGCCGAGCACCTGCACCACGCCCTTGGGGTCGTAGGCGGCGCCGGTGGTGCCGCGCTCGCGCGCGCCGCCGTTGCCGGCCGGCGCGCCTTCGGGCGCCTCGTTGCCGAAGCCCAGCACCCGCACCGTGAAGACCGAGGGCAAGGCCTTCCTCGCCTCGGCGCGCTCGCGCTGCAGCGAGTCCTGCGCCGCGATGCCGGCCTGCGCCGCCGCCGCGCTGGCATTCGAGAGCGCGCCGACGTTGACCGCCGCCACCACCGGGATGCCGGTGGACTTGCCCTGCACCTGGATGTTCTCGGCATTCACCACGTGCAGCGCCGCGAGGTTGACGTTGCCCGAGACGCGGATGCCGGCCTCGCCCGCGTCGATGGTGCCCAGCGGCGCGATCAGGTCGATGTCGCCCGGCGGGATCTCGGCGATCGGGTTCAGCGTGGCGATGCCCGCGCCGGTGGTCGGCGCGTTGGGCGACAGCGTGACGTTGCCCACGCCGTCGTAGACGCGCCGCTGCGGCGTGTAGACCACCGTGGTCTTGGCACCGCGCCCGGCGTTGATGTCGCCCTCGGCCGACCAGCCCAGGATGTTGCCGCCGAAGGTGGTGAAGATGCGGCTCTGGCCCATCAGGATGCTGCCGTGGGCGTAGATGTTGACGTCGCCCTCCCCCTGCGTCATCACGCCCGAGCCCGGCCCCGGCACGAAGCCGCCGTCCACGCCCACCAGCGTGCGTCCGCCCGGCGTCATCACGTGCACGTCGCCGCCGAACTGGGTGTGGATGCCGGCGTCGAGCACGTCGTAGAAGTTCACGTCGTAGCCCGGGCTGCCCAACGCCTCCCACTCGGCCTTGGTGATGTAGGTCTTGCCCGGCGTGGGACGGTCCTTGCCGACGCCGTTGCTGACCACGTAGCCGTCGATGTAGATCGCGCTGCTGAACAGCGTGAGGTCGCCCTCGTAGCTGCGCGGGCGGCCTTCGGCATCGGTGTCGGGCAGCAGGGTGGCGATGGCCTCGCGGCCGCGCAGGTAGCTGCCGCGGCGCTTGCCGCCCTCCTCGTTGTATTCGCGCCCCGAGGCCTTGAGCTCGGCGTAATAGACGTTGCGCAGGAAGGCGCGCTGCTGCTCGGCCGGCAGCGCCGCGAAGAAGGCACGCGCATCCATGGTGGCGGCGTCGAAGTGCAGGCCGAGGCGGTTGGCCCCGCCGAAGCGCTCCGTGAGCCAGTTGACCAGGTGCAGCCGGCTCTCGACCTTGTACTCGCGCGCCAGCGAGCGGTTGGCCGCGCTGTCGCCGCGCGAGAGCGCCTGCTGGCGCTCGCGGTCGAGCTCCACCTGCTTGCGCGCCAGGAAGGCCGGGGCGCCGGCCTCGTCGCCGTCGTAGCCGAATTCGCGCACGAGCCACTGCGCGAGCGACAGCGCGCCGTTGTAGACCGCCACGGCCTTGCCCGGCTGGTCGGCCAGCGGCTGGCCCGGATCGGCCAGGTTGGCCGGATCGAGGTAGCGCTTCGCGAAGGCCTGCCAGTCGGCGCCCGCGCCCATGCCGGCCGACACCGCCACGCTGGCGCCGCTGCTGCGGTCGCCGGGCTTCACGTCGACCACCGCGCCCAGTGTCTTGACCTCGCCGCGGTCGGCGAAGTAGAGATCGCGCCCGGCCGTCACCTCGAGCAGGCCCGGGCCGGTGACGTAGAAGCTGCTGTGGCGGATGTCGCGGCCGGCCTCGACCACCGAGATGTCGTCGGCCAGGCCGTGCGAGATCAGGTTGCCGCGGCCCTCGCCGATGGTGTCCTTCTGGCCCAGGCGCGTGCCCGAGTCGGTGATGTCGCGGCCCGCGCGCACCGCCACCGGGATCGAGCCGTCGTAGCGCGTGCCTTCGCGGCCCAGGTGGCCCAGGCTCGCCATCTGGCCGAAGCGCAAGCCGACGATGTCGCCTTCCACCGCGTAGTAGCGCGCCGGCTCCTGGCCTGTCGCGGCATAGGCCGAGGTGGCCTGGCTCGCGAAGGTGAACAGCGGTGCGTTCGCATAGCGGCCGCTGGAGTTCGCGAGCCAGTCGGTCCGCTCGTTGACCACCGACGGATGCAGGTTGTGCACCAGCGTCGGACTCAGGCCGTAGGGGCCGCCGCCGGTGTAGGCGATCAGTCCCATGAAGCCCGGACGGAACGGGCTGGTGAGCGCCGCCGGGTCGGCGGTCGACGCGGTGATCGCATAGCCGCTGGCCTGGATCGAGTCGCGCGCCAGCAGTTCGAGCACGCCCTTGCCGGTGACGTTGGTGTACTGCTCGCCCTGCGGCGCCGGCGAGAGCGTGAGGCCGAACTCGGTGCGCGTGAAGGCCGCGCCGTTGTTGGCCAGCAGGTTCGCGGTGCCCACGCCGTAGTAGAGGCTGCCGCTGGCCGCGACCGCGCGCAGGATCGACGGATAGAAATGGCCCTGGTAGGTCGCGCCGAGGTTGGTGTCGCGGCGCGCGTTCACCACGTCCTCGGCCACGGCGCCCTCGCCCCAGGCGGTGGTCGGCGTGAGGTTGCCGCCGGCGCTGAACAGGTCCACGCCGGTGGCCGGGGTCCACAACGAGAACCAGCTGTAGCCCTGGCCCGTGTATTCCTTGCCCTGGTAGCCGAACGGCGTGGCGTTGAGCAGCTTGGTGCGGCCCGCGTCGGCCACGCCGCCGAGCACCAGGTCGCCGCGCGCGTCCAGCCGCGCCGCCGAGTCGCCGAGCACCAGCACCGGTCCGCCGCTGGCACCGGCACGGCCGGCGCTGTAGGGATCGCCGCCGCGCGAGTCGAGCTGGTCGCGCGTGCCCACGCCCACGTCGATGCCACCGATGGCGCCGGCCTGCACGCGCAGCGCGCCGCGCAGGTTGACCAGCGTGCTGTTGAGGTCGTGCTCGTTCCTGCGCAGCGTCGCGTTCGGGTTCAGGGTGCCGCCGATGCGCAGGTCGAGGTCGCCGCCGCCCGTGAGCACGAGCTCGCCGCCGGGCGTCATGCGGCCGGTGCTGGCCACGGCCAGGTGCAGGCCTTCGCTGCGCGGCACCCGGGTGGTGTAGCTGCGCAGCGGACCGTCGTTGAAGTAGACCTCGCCGCGCGGGCCGATCATGCCGGCGTCGCGCCCGGCCTCCACCACCAGGTTGCCGCCGCCCAGCGTGCCGAAGCCGGTGAAGCCCACGAGGTAGGGGTCGTTGGTGTAGCTGTTGCCCCCGTACGGGTAGTACTCGCCGTTCGCGCCCACCACGTAGGTGCCGAAGTTGATCCACCAGGCCGCGGGCCGCGCGTCGGCGCCGGTCGCGACGCTGCCGCTGCCCTGGCGCCAGAGCCAGGTGCCGGTGGCGGTCGAGCCGATCTGGCCGCGCATCTCGGACAGCTCGAAGCCCTGGCGCGGGCTGCCGCCGCTGCCGACCAGGTCGCCGCGCAGGTCGCCACCGGCGCGCAGCAGCAGGTTGCCGCCCTGCTCCGGATACCAGGCCGCGTAGAGGCTGCGCGCACCGCCGTCGATCAGGTGCTCGTAGGGCTTGCCTTCGATGGGGAACAGGATCGAGCCGTCCTTGAGCAGGCCGCGGGCCTGGTCGTAGAGCCGGTCGGCCGCGCCGCCCACGCCAGGCGCGGTGGCGGTGCCGGCCGTGTAGACGCCGTAGGGCGAGCGCAGCGTGAGGTCGCCGCCCGACACCAGGTCGAGGTCGCCGGTGCCGGTGCGCAGCACGCTGAACAGCTGCTCGCGCGCCGGGTGGTAGGCCGCGACGCGGTCCGGCGGCACGGCCGGCTTGTCGACGGTGGCGTATTCGCCGTAGCCGTAGTCGTTCATTTCGGCGGGGTCGTTGACGACCATGCCCCACATGCGCAGCTCGTCGACCTGCTCGGGCGTCATCGGCGTGCCCGGAACGATCGGGAAGCTCAGCACGTACTCGCCGAAGAAGTCGATCACCAGCTTCTCGCCCGCGTCCGGTCCCCAGAAGTAGGTGGCCGGCGAGCCCGTGCCCGGCACGTCGCTGACCTTCGCGCCGAGGCCGAAATGGGTGTCGGCCAGCTGCAGCCGGCCCGTGGCGTGCGGCTGCGCGAGGCGGGTGTCGGCCGCGCCGAGGTCGGCGCCGGCCACGAGGCGCAGGTCCCACGACAGCGAGCCCGCGGGCAGCATCGGCGCCAGCGCCCAGGTGCGGCCCTGGTTGCCATCGGCATCGGCGGGCCGCAGGTTGATCATCTCGACGCCGCCCGGCAGCTTGACCTGGGTTTCCGAGGGCACCACCGCGCCCTTGGCCAGCGCGAGCGGGCGCGACAGCGACATGCCCACCGGCAGCGGCACGCCCGCGGGCCAGATGCCCGCGGCCATGCGCACCTCGGCCGGCAGGCGGAAGCCCGCGGCCAGGCGCGTGCCGGCCGGCAGCGTCACGGGCTCGCCCAGCACCGAGCCAGCCGCGTGCAGCAGCTTGCCCGCGGCGTCGCGCACGTCCGCGCCGAGCACCAGGCCCGCGGGCACGGTCAGCGGCTGGTCGAGCACCATCGCCCCCGGCAGTTGCGTGCCCGAGGGCAGCGTCACGGCGGCGGCCGGCAGGTCGAAGTTGAGCGTGCGGCCCTGCTCGAAGCCGGTGCCGGTGTCGAGCGTGACCAGGCCGCCGTGCGGGATCACGAGGTCGCCGCCGAAGGGAATCCGGCCGCTCGGCAGGATCCAGCCCTTGTCGTCGGGCGTGGCGCCGCGCACCAGGCGCGAGCCGTCGAAGCCGTCGTTGATGCTGCCGAAGACCTCGAGGTTGCCCGGCGCGCGGATCACCAGCGCGCCCGGTTCGCCCGAGCCGTAGGCCAGGGTCTTCTGCGTGCGCGGGTTCACGCTCGCGTAGCGGTGGCCCGAGAGGTCGATGTCGCCGTCCACGTGCAGGTCGCCGTCGGGGTTGATCACGGCGTCGGTCACGATCTGCACGCCGGGGCGCAGGTGGAAGCGCTCGCCCTGCGCGCGCAGGCCCGCGAGGCGGCCGTTCATCAGCGCGCCGTTGCGCAGCGCGGCCTCGATGAAGGTCTCGCTCTGGCCGTGCAGGCGGTCGAGGTAGGCCTGGTCGATGACCTGGTAGGTACGGCCGTCGACGCTCGTGTCCGTGCCCTTCGTGGCGCTCTTGTCGGTGACGAAGGCATTGACCGCGACCGACTTCGCGCCCTGGATCACGATGCTGCCCGCGGCCTCGATGGCGACGTCGTCGGCGCCGCGGCGCGGCGCGTTGAGCGCCACCGTGCCGTAGTCCTTCGCGGCGCCGGCCACGCGCAGGTCCATGCGCGCGCCGCTGGCGATCGAGAGCGTGCCGCTGCCGGCATCGAGCTCGATGACCGCGCGGTTGGGCGCGTCGATCGCCTGGCCGTAGCTGTCGCGCCGCAGCACGCTGGCGCTGGCATCGAGCACCGCCGTGCCCGCGAGCGACACGCCGTCGCGCGCGGCCAGCCGGATGCTGCCGGCCTGCTCGCCGCTGGCGTCGATGCGGCCCGCGACCGTGAGCCGGCCGCCGTCGACCGAGAGGTTGATCTCGCGCGCCTTGAGCTCGTCGCCGACCACCAGGTCGCCGCGCTTGAGCTGGAAGCTGCGCACGCCGAAGGCGCCGCCCTCGTTGAGGCGCGCGTTGAGGCCCTGGAAGTCGGCGATGGTCTGCGCGCGCAGCTCGATGTCGCCCGCTGCGTAGGGCACCAGCGTGCCGCCCGCGTCGTAGGCGCCGCTGCTGCCGGCCGCGATGGCGCCGCGCAGGTCGATCGTGCCCGCGCCGGCATCGAGCGCCAATGCATCGAGGCGGCCCGCGCGGTTGTTGCGCGCCGACAGGTCGATGCGCGCGCCCGCCGCCTGCGCGATGTTGCCGCCGCGGCTTTCGAGCACCAAGTCGCCGCCCCAGCCGTACTTGCTGACGTCGAAGAAATCGACGCGCCGGCCCGCGAGGTCGAGCATCGAACGCTCGCCCAGCAGCAGATCACCCTGCGCGACCAGGCTCAGCTTGCCGCTGGGCAGACGCACCGCGGTGTCGAAGCTCAGCTGGCCGCCCGCGTCGAGCCGCAGTTCGGCGCCCAGCGCCTCGGGCGCCACCGCGCCGACCGCCGGTGCCACCGCGCCCTCGGGCGCCGTCACCGCGATGCGGCCGCCCGCGCGGATGTCGTTGACCGAGCCGGCCTTGCCGGTCATCAGCGGCGTGGTGATCAGCAGCTCGCCGCCGCTGCGGTCGAAGGCCTTGGTGCTGTCGTTCCAGGCCCCCTGCGACTGGTAGACGCCGAGGCTGCCGCGGTGGTTGGCCGTGATGCGTTCGCTGGCGTTCAGCGCCACCGTGCCGAAGCCCAGGGTCAGGCGGTCGTGCGAGATCACCGACTTCGGCTGGGTCTGGGCCGCGTAGCCGAACACGATCTCGCGCGCATCCACCTCGAGCCGGCCGCTGCCGGTGCCGGCGCCGCCGCTCATCACGCCGCCGGCCGGCGAGGCCGAGCCGTTCCACACCAGCGTGTCGGTCTCGATGCGCGCCACGTCGCCGGTGCCGCCATGGCCGTAGATGGCCGGCGTGGTCAGTACCAGTTGCGCCAGCGAGGGCTGGCCGTTGGCCGAGGACAGCGTCGACAGCCGCACCGATTCGTAGAAGTTGACCGAGTCGCGCGCGGTCAGCACCAGGTTCTCGAGCGCCGGTGCGCCGGTGCTGGTGTCGCCGCGCAGCAGGCGGTCGAGCACCTGCTGGTTGAGCGTCATGCCCGCGGGCAGCGCACCGCCCGCGCGGGCGCGCTCCAGCGCCTCGGCGCTGCCGACGTTGATGCCGCCCACGGCCAGCACCAGGTTGCGCGCGCCGTAGCGCACCGAGTCGCCGAGCTCGAAGGCGCGGTCGGTCGCGGCCGTGATCGTGCCCTCGGCATAGAGGGTGGTGGTGCCGCCGCAGCGCACGCTGCCGCCGCACACGCCGATGCGGATCGGCCCCTGGCCGTAGCGGGTGTCGGTGCTCAGGCTCGGGGCCAGCATGTCGAGCCAGCCGTTGGAGACCGCGAGCACCGACACATCGCCGGGCTTGAAGACGTAGCCGGCCTTCGAGTCCCAGGAGACCGGGCCGCGGCGCAGCGTGTCGATGGCCGCGCCCTGCTCGAGCACGATGCCGCCGTCGCGCTGGCCCGCGACCAGGAACACCTGCGGCGCCGACAGCACGGCGCCTTCGCGCAGCACGATGCCGCTGGCGGCCTGGTAGGCCGTGCCGAAGCCGGCGAGGTACGAGGACTGGGTGTTGCGCTCCGACTCGAAGCGCGACTGCGGCGCACCGCCGATCGCCATGGTGCCCGCGCCGATGCCGTTGAGCATGCCGGCGTCGAGCGTGACGCCGGTGAAACCCTCGGTGGGCCCCTTGCCCGCGGCGACGATCTCGAACATGCGCGTGCTGCCGCTCACCACCAGCTCGCTGCCGAAGCCGCCCGGCGCGGCCGCGTGCCGCACCGTGCCTTCGGCGATGCGGATGCCGCGGTCCTCCATCGGCTTGATGCCCGGGGTCAGCGTCAGCCGGCCCGCGTCGCGCTCCAGGCGCGGGCGCGGCACGCCGTCGCGCGCGGCCCAGTCGAGGCCGAACTGGGCATAGCTGGTCTCGTTGTACTGGGAATAGGTGCGCAGCAGGTCGGCCGGCGTCACCACCAGCTGCGTGGTCAGCGCGTCGAGGATGCCGGTGTTGGCGACACTGACCCGGCCCGCGGTGCTGAAGGAGCCGTTGCGCATCGCCTGCGTGGCGCCGAAGGCCGCCTGGCCGCTCGCCAGCCCGTTGAGCTCGACGCGGAAGGCGCCCGGCAGCAGCGCGTAGGTCGAGGGCAGCAGCGTGTAGGTGCCCGGCGGCAGGCCCGGCACGCCCGCGCCGATGGTGACCTGGCGCCCGACCATCGGGTCGCCCGCGCCCTTCTCGGGCGCGATCGGCGCGGCACCGGGCTGCGCGCCCGGCACGATGGCGTAGACCGGGTTGGTCGCGAGGCCCGGCAGCACGAAGGCCGCGCGGCCGGTGCCGCTTTGCACCAGCGGGTTGAGCCGCGCGTCGGTGGAGCCGCCGCGGCCCGAGAGGAAGGCCGCGCCGGTCAGCGTGCCGCCGCCCGACAGGTCGATGAGCGCCCCGCCCTGCACGTCGATGCGCTCGCCGAGCAGCGTGACGCCGCCGAAGGCCGACGCCGAGCCGCCGATCCCCACGTAGCCGGCGTCGAGGCCGTTGTGGACATAGGTCAGGCCGTCCTTGGTGCCGCCGTAGGGCATGGCCAGGCCGGCGCCGCTGGTCGAGGTGATGCTGCCGGCGCGCAGCAGCACCGTGGAGGCGAGGTCCTCGGCCTGGCCCTCGGGACGGCCCAGCGTCACGCTGCCCAGCGGCGCGCGCACCACGCCGCCCTGGTCGACGTTGGCCGACATCAGCAGCAGGGAGCCGAAGGCCGAGTACGGCACGGCGGGTTCGCCCTCGCCGATGCGCTCCACGCGCAGGCTGCGCGCCGTGTCGTAGAGGTTCTTGTAGTTGCCCCAGGTGTCGAACTCGCCCCTCTTGCCGGCACGGATCTCGGCGCGCGCGCCGGTGGCCGGATAGATCTGGCTGGCCGCGAGCACCAGGTCGCCCGCGGTCTCGAGCGAGGTGCGGTCGCGCACCAGCGAGGCCTGCAGCCGCAGGTCGCCCTGGCTGCGCAGTTCGAGGCGCTCGAAGCCGTCGCGCTCGACCTGCACGTTGCCCTCGAGCTCGGGCTGGGCGCCCGCGGTGCCGAAGGCCACGGTCTCGATCACGTCGAGCACCGAGGACTCGATGCGCAGGCCCGAGCCGGCAGCCAGCCGCGGCACGCGCGGATTGACCGGGATCGGCAGGATGTACCTGTCGCGGCCCAGGCCGGTGTTGCCCCCGAGGCGCACGTAGGGCGCCGCCAGCAGCACCTGCGAGCCGTCGCCCGAGCCCTGCGCGAGGCTGAAGCTGCCCGAGGTCATGCGCAGGGCCTGGCCGAGCCGCAGGTTCACGCCGTCCTCGAAGCTGATCACGCCGTTGACCAGCAGCGAGAGGCTGTCGAAGCCGCCGGCCTCGATGCGGTCGACGCCGATGCGCGCCCGGCCGTAGGCGAGCGCGGGATCGGCCTGGCCCGGGCGCAGGTCGGCGCGCAGCGAGTCGGGGCCCTGCTGCGCACCCACCTTGATCTCGCGCAGCGAACGCACGCGCGCGTCGGGCGCGTTGGCCTCGGGATAGGCCGGCGCCTCCAGCGTCAGCCCCAGCGTGCCGCCGGCCGCGCCCGCGCCACCCGACGCGGCGTGCAGCGTGCCGTCGATGAACAGGCCGTTGAAGCTGCTCAGGTAGATCAGGCCGCCGTCGGAGGCGACCGCCGTGGCGCCGGCCAGCGGCAGATCCAGCGTCGCGCTGGTGCCCGAGGCCTCGAGCCGCGCGCCGGGGCGCACCACGATGAAGTTGTCGGCGCCCACCGTGCTGGTGGCGCTGGCGTTGTAGCGCCCGCCGATCTGGATGCTGCCGCCATCGCCGACCAGGCCGTAGCGCCGGCCGCGCAGGTCGGTCGCGATGCGGGCCTCGCCCGACACGTCGAGCACCGCGTGGTCGTCGAGCCAGATCGAGCGGTCATGGCCCTTGGACGAGGCGCCGTCGGAGCCGTAGCCGAAGGTCTGCAGCTCGATGCGCCCGCCCGCCGCGCGCAGCGTGCCGTCGATGGTGAGCTGCCCGTTGCCGACGAGCGTGATGGCGCGGCCGGCATCGACCTGCACCCGCGCGTCGCGGCCCACGTCCAGCGGGGCCAGCGAGCCGTAGCCCCAGCCGGCCGTGAGCTGCAGGTCGGCGCCCTGGCGCTGCGTCAGCAGGCCCTTGGCCGCGTTCTCGGTGTACTCGGGCGGCAGCCAGGTCTGGAACACGCCGGCGGTGTCGGCGCCCGTGGGCAGGCTGCGCGCGGCGGTGGTGTCGGCGCGCTGCACCGGCATCTCCACGCGCAGCGCGGCGCCCGGCGCGACCGCGAGGCCCTGGTGGCCGATGAGTTCGTAGCGCGAGAAGCCCGTGCGCAGCAGCTCGCCATCGAGATGCAGCACGCGGCCGACCGCCACGTCGCGGTCGAAGCGCGCGCCCACGGCGATGCGCGTGCCGGCCGCGAACTCGAGGTCGCGCGGCGCCGCGGTGCCGGCCGGGAGCATGGCCGCGGTCGGCTGGATGCCCATGCCCTGCGGGAACACCTCGGGCGACACCACGTAGCGGCTCGGGAAGCCGCTGCCGGACTGGTTCGCGAGGCCGATGATCACCGTGCCGGCCGGCAGCGTCGGCACCTGGCTCCACGAATAGATCGAGTAGGACTGGCCGGCCGCTGTCTGCAGCACGTAGCTGTCGTTGTTGCCGATGGGCTTGGGTGGGGTCCAGCTCGCGGCCAGCGTCAGGTAGGTCTCGGGCCGCGCGCGGTCCACCAGCGGCCCGGCGCCCAGTGCCTCGCCGGGCTGGGCGCGCGTGCGCATGTAGCTGAAGTCGGCCGGCAGCGTGGCGCCGGCCTTCACCACGAAGCCCTCGCTCGCGATCAGGTCGATCGGCGCGACCTCGCCCGCGGCCAGCACGCCGCGGCCGCCCGCGATCTCGCCGCCGATCACCACCGCGCCGCCCGACTGCAGCCGCAGCGTGCCGCCGCCCTTCATGCCCTGGCTGCGCAGCGCGCCGCCGAGCACCAGTTCGCCGACCGGCTGGCCCGCGGTGCCGGCCTGGTAGGCATTGGCCGCCAGCGCGATGTCGCCGCCGCGGCCGCCCTGCACGCTGTGGTCGGCGCGGTAGATGGCGCCGGCCGAGGTATCGAGCACCGCGCCCTGCGACAGCACCACGTCGCCGCTGGACTGCACGCGGATGCTGCCGCCCGCCACGAAGGGCACGCCCGCGGTGCCCGCGCGGTCGAGCGCGAGGTTGGACCACAGGCCGCGCGCATCGAGCAGCACGCCGTCGGCAATCTTCACGCCGGCCGCGAGCTCGGGCTTGAGCGGCGCCGCGAGGCGGTCGACCCAGCCGAGGCTGGCGCTCCACTTCTGGAACACGTTGCCCAGCGCGATGCTGCCGCCGCGCGCTTCGAGTCCCGCGTCGACCTGCACCTGCGTGGCATGCAGCGCGATGTCGCCGCCCGGTGCCACGCGCACCGCCTCGCGCACCGCGATGGTGTCGGTGGCATGCAGGCGCAGCGCGCCGAGTTCGAGCGCGTCGAGCCAGCCGGCGTCGAGGTGGAGGTCCAGCCCCTCCTCGGCCGCGCCGCCGATGGCGATGCGCTGCGCCACCGCGTCCTCCATGTAGCGCAGGCCCTCGGTCGCCTTGTCGTAGATCGGCGTCTGCTTGCCGACGATCAGCTGCCCACGCAGCGCCACCGCGGTCTGCGCCTGGCGGTAGCCGTCGAAGGACTTGTCGCGCGCCTGCGTCTGGCCCTGGCCCTGGAAGGTGCTGGTGTCGATGTCGCCCTCGAGCGTCGCCTTGGCCGTGGCCACCACCAGGCGGCCCGCGTCGCGGCCCACCGTGTAGCCGTTCTCGAGCCGTTCCTTGGCGCCGATCAGCGGGTTGTAGAAGGCGTCGGTCACGCCCCAGCGCTTGTGCTCCGACTCGAAGCCCTTGTAGAGGCCGGTATAGAGCAGGTCGCCGGGCGCGCGCGAGGCTTCGTAGAGCCGGCCGTCCGAGCCCTTGAGCCAGGTCTGGCGGATCTTGCCGGTCTGCACGTCGAGCGTGCCGCCCGCGAGGTTGATGCTCGAGCCCTTGTCCGTGCGCAGCTCGCCGCCGCCGAACTGCACCGTGCCGCCCTGCGCCGACCATTCGCCGATGCCATGGCCCGCGATGCCGAGGTAGCCGCCGACCTCGAGCAGGCCGCCGGCCGTGTACCAGCGGTCGGTCTCGTAGCCGTTGGTGCCCGCGGGCACGCGCACCAGGTAGCGCCGGTCGAGCCAGATGTTGTTGTTGAACAGCGCGCGGCCGTCGCGGTTGCGCGGCGCGTCGCGCTGCTCGTTGCCCTGCACGTTGATCTCGACGTTGTTGGCCTCCATCGCCACGCGCACGCCGACCGCGCCCGCCACGTCGATGCGCGCGCCCTCGCGCACGCTGCTGCGCCTGGCGGCGTCGACCAGCACCTGGCCGCCGGTGGCCAGCGTGAGCGAATCGCCGAGGAACTCGACCTCGCCGCCGCTGGCGATGCGCACCAGCGACTGGTCGCGCCGGTGCGCCACGCCGTCGCCGGCCTTGTCCGAGTCCTTGATCATCGCGTTGCGCTGCACGTCGAGCGCGGTGGTCGCGCTCTCGTCGAGCAGGATCGCGGTCACGCTGCCGGCCTCGAGCGTCACCTTGCCCGCGGCATCGGCCGTGTCGTTGAGCAGGTGCACCGTGCCGCGCGTGTGGACCGAGGTGGTCGACACCGCCACGCCCTGCTGGCGCACGTCGCGGCCCGTGAGCGTGATGTCGCCCTGCTCCGCCTGCAGCAGCCCGGTGTTGCGCACCAGCCCGGCGGCGCTGCCTTCGAGGCGCAGCGGCGTGATGGTGTTGCCGCGCGTGGTCGAGGCCTGGTTCTCGTCGGTGCCCAGGCCCTTGCGGATCACGAAGGCATCGCCCGCGGCCAGCATGACCTGGCCGTTGGGCGTGCTGATCTGGCCGTGGTTGTGCGCCTCGCGGCCGGCCAGCAGCACGTAGCCGCCGGCCTCGGTCACCGTCTCGGGGCGGCGCGTCGCGATGCGCGCGCCGGCCTCGACCACCACGTCGCCCGTGGCCGCGCCATGGCTGAAGCTGTTGGCCGTGGTCTGCAGGTCGTTGGCCAGGCTCGGGATGAACTTCGTGCCCTGGGCCTCGCTGTAGAGCCCCTTCCTGAACTGCGCATCGCTCATGCCGACGGCCGAGGCCACCAGGTTGCGCGTGTCGACCTGGCTGTTGCCGCTGAACACGATGCCGTTGCGGTTGACCACCATCACCGTGCCGTCGGCCTGGATCCGGCCCTGGATCTGCGAGGGACGCGCCTGCGGATCGTTGACCCGGTTGAGCACGGCCCAGCTCGGCTGCTGCTCGAACTTCAGCGTGGTGTTGCGCCCGACGTTGAAGGTCTCCCAGTTGAGGATCGCCTGCGGCGCGGTCTGCGCGATGGTCACCTGCGTCTGGCCACCGCTGTGCGATTCCACCGGCGCATTGGCATTGGCCCAGCCGGCCGTGAGGCTGGCCGTGTCCACGCGCAGCCCGCCTTCGGCCAGGCCGTCGGGCACGCCCTGGCCGCTGGCGATGGCCGTGCGCCGCGCCGCTTCCTGCGCCGCCTGTTGCGCCGCGATGCCGCGCGCCGCGAGGTTCAGGTTGCCGATCGAGCGCTGCAGCTGCTCGCCCGCGCGCTGCTGCTGCGCCTGCGGGCTCACCAGCGCCGAGGCCGGCATGCCGTTGGGCAGCCGGCCGGTGGCCAGCGCGGTGCTCTGCGCCATGTTCTTCTGCGCCATCCAGCCGGCGCTGAAGGCGCGCTGCGCATGCGCGGCGGGCACCGTGGCGCCCGCGGCCAGCATCAGCGCGATGGCATGCACCAGCGGCCGCAGCCGGGTCTGGGGAGTGAAGGAAAAGGGGCTGCTCTCGTTGCGCCGGGTCACCGTGCTGCTGCGTTGCATGCGGACTTCCATGGGTTCGTGTTGCGTTGCTCGATCGATGCCGCGAGGCCCGCGGCCTCGTGGTCTACCGAGCTATGACAGCGAAGCCACGGCGCGACTGCACCATGTCACGAAAACTTCACGAACGGCCCGCGCCACCCCGGCGCTCAGGCGCTGGCCAGGCCCAGCAGCACGATGCCGCCCGGCAGTTGCGTGAGCTCGGCGCCATAGACGTCGCGCACCAGGAAGGCCACGTCGTCGAGCCGGTCGATCGAGAAGCTGGCCTGCACCCTGGTGCGCCCCAGCGCCGCGTTGGTGATCACCAGCCGGCCATGGCGGTAGCGGTTGACCTCGGCCACCACCTCCGACAGCGGCACCCGGTCGAACACCAGCTGGCGCCGCCGCCAGGCGCTGACCGCGCCGGTATCGACCGCCGCGACCGCGCCCAGGCCGGCCGCGCTCCAGCGCAACTGCCGCCCTTCGTCGAGCCGCACGCGCTGCGTGCCGCGCGCCACCTCGACCTGGCCCGACAGGCAGGTCAGGCAGACCTCGCCGTCGAGGTTGCGGATATTGAAGCGCGCGCGCTGCGCCGACACCGTGCCGCCCGCGGCCGTGACGGTGAAGCGCGCCGAGCCCGAGGCCTCGTTGGCGAACTCGGCCTCGCCGGCCACGAGTTCGACGCTGTCGCCCCCGCCGCCATCGCCCGCCGCGCGGCGCAGGTTCACGCGCGTGCGCGTGTTCAGTTGCAGCACCACGCCGCCGGCCACGTGCACCTCGCGCTGCTCGCCGGTCGCGGTGCTGTAGTCGGCGTTCCAGTCCGTCACCGGCGACCAGAGCCCGAGCGGCGGCGACACCGCGAGGTAGGCGACCGAGGCCGCCACCGCGCCGCCGAGCCAGGCGCGGCGGCCCGGCATCGGCAGCCGGTGGCGCGCCGCGCGTTCTTCCTGCCGGCGCAGTTGCAGGCCGGCCGGCGCCATCGCGCGCCAGACCTCGCGCGCCTGCGCGAAGGCCTGCGCATGCGCGCGGCTGCGCGCGCACCAGGCCTTGAAGGCGCGCGCGTCGTCCTCGTTCGCCTGGCCCGAGGCCAGACGCACCGCCCAGGCCTGGGCTTCGCGTTGCAGGGTCTTCATCGCGTCGGGATCTCCGGGTTCGTCGAAGGGCGCGGCTTCATCGTTTTCAGCCTTCATCTTGCTTCGACTGTTTTCCGGCGCCAGGACCGAAGCGCTGGATGAAATCCCGGCCCAAGCGCTCGCAGCAATGCTCGAGGCCGGCGCGCAATTCCTTCTCGACCGTGCGCACCGAGACGCCGTAGCGCGTCGCGATGTCCTTGTGCGGCATCTCGTCCACGCGCGCGGCCAGCACGATCGCCTTGCGCCGGCGCGGCAGCTCGGCCAGCGCGCGCTCGAGCGCCGCGAGCTGGTCGCGCGCCTCGGCGCCGCGCGCCGGGTCGGCCATCTCGTCGGCCATGTCGTAGAGCGCCTCGACCTCGCCCACGCTCAGCAGCCGCGCATTGCTCTTGCGCTGGTCCTCGGCCACGTTGAGCGCGATGCGGAACAGGTAGGCCGAGGGATAGCGCACCTCGCTGCGCACCGTGCTGTTCTCCACCCGCAGGTAGGCTTCCTGCAGCGCGTCGTTGGCCAGGTCCTCCGAGCCCAGCCGCATGTGCAGGTGCTTCCTGAACTGGGCGTAGCGCGCGAGGAACAGCGTCCGCAGTGCGGCCTTGAAGCGGTCGGGCATCGCCGCTCCCTCAGCCCGCGCGCGACCGATGGGGCCGGCAATCGCGCGCCGGGTCGGTGCGCGGGGTCAGCAGGATCGTGAGCGGCTGCGGCAGCGCGGGCGGCGGCGCGTCCAGGGCCAGGTCGCGCAGGCTGCGCAGCACGCGCGCATCGCGCTCCCGCTGGCCGCTGCCTTCGAGCACCCGGATGTCGCGCACCGCCCCGTCGGCGTCGATCCACAGCTGCACGCCGAGCCGGTAGCGGCCGAAGGCATCGGGCTGCGCGATGCACAGCACGCGTGTGATCGAGGATTGCAAGGCGGCCGCGTAGTCGCGCAGGTCGGCGACGGCTTCGTCGCTGCGGCCGCTGCCCTCGTCGCGCGAGGCCACGGGAGCGCTCGCCTCGGCCACCGATTCGGGCACCAGCGTGAACGACTGTTCGCCGACATAGCGCGCCACCAGGCCGGACCCCACCAGCAACTGCCGCAGCGCATCGCGCGGCGCGAGCCGGCCCTGCACCGACGAGGCCGTGCGGCCCTCCGCCAGGCTGCTGCTGACCAGCACCGAATGGCCGGTGATGCGCGCGAATTCGGCCAGCGCATCCTGCAGCGGCTGCGCCTGCATGTCGAAGTTCAGCGCGCCGGCCCCCTCGCGCGGACCGGGCAGTTGCGCGTGGGCGAAGCGCGCGCCCATCATCAGCAGCACGACGAGGCACCAGGACAGCGACAGGGCACTGCCCGAGGCGGAAGCACGTGTCATGAGGCGGAGAAGGAAGGCAAGGAAGTGCTGCGGGGAGAAAGTGGGGGCGCGACCGTCCGCCTCGCGGCCTGGCTCGATGTTCGCGGCCTGAGGCTATTCGGCTGACATGACCGACCCATGACAGGTGCCGCACTCCCGAGTTCGCGACATCGCCGCGACTTGTTTCCGGCCTACACTGGCGCGTTTTTTTCTTCCAGGGATCGGAGACTTCGATGCGCGCAGCCTGTGGATGGATCGCGATGCTGGCCGCCCTCGGCAGCCTGGGCGCCATGGCGCAGGAAGCCGCCCCGGCCAATCCCTGCATGGAGGTGACGGTGAACGGCGAGCGCGCGCCCTCCTACGACTGCCTGACGCAGAAGATGCGCCCGCCCGCGTCGGCGCCGCGCGACACCGACGGCACGCCCCAACTGGCCTCGGAAGCGATCGTCAACCGGCCCTCGAACCAGCTCGGCCTGTTCAACCGCGCGGCCACCAGCACCCGCATGGGCAACACCTTCGGCACCTCGGTGTATCCGCAGCGGCCGCCGACGGTGGCGCCGGTGTCGCCGTTGATGCCGGGGCGCTGAGGGAACGAGGCCGCGCCTCGTCTCAATACCCCAGCGTTCGCCGCTCCGCCGGCGTGAGCTGGTTGCGCTCGGCCGGCCCCATGGCCGAATCGCCGAGCACCTGCACCGCGCTGCCGCTGCGATAGCCGGTGCGCTGCGGCGCGGCATCGTTGCCGGCCGGCGCGGCGGGTGTGCCGGGCATGGGCTCGTTGCCGAAGCCCAGCACGCGCACCGTGAACACCGAGGGCAGTGCCTGCCGCGCGGCCGTGCGTTCGCGCTGCACCGAGTCCTGCGCGGCCATCGCGGCCTGCGAGGCGGCGGCGCTGGCGCTGGTGAGCGCGCCCACGTTGACCGAGGCCACCACGGGCAGGCCGCTCGATTCGCCCTTGACCTGGATGTTGGCCGCGTTGACCACCTGCAAGGCCGCGAGGTTGACGTTGCCCGACACGCGGATGCCGGCCTCGCCCGCGTCGATGGTGCCCAGCGGCGCGATCAGGTCGACGTCGCCCGGCGGCACTTCGGCGATCGGGGCCAGGGTGGCGATGCCGGCGCCGGTGCTCGGCACGTTCGACGACAACCGGATGTTGCCGAGCGCGTCGTAACTGCGCTTGGGCGGCGTGTAGACCAGCGTGGTCTTGCTGCCGCGCCCTGCATTGATGTCGCCCTCGGCCGACCAGGCGAGGATGCCGCCGCCGAAGGTGGTCATGATGCGCGAGAGGCCCAGCAGCACGCTGTCGCGCGTGTAGATCTCGACCGCGCCCTCGCCCTGCGTGAGCAGGCCGGTGCTCGGTGGCGGCAGCACGCCGTTGGCGCCCAGCGTGAGGCCGCCGCCCGGCACCAGCACCTGGATGTCGCCGCCGAACTGGGTGTGCGCGCCCGCGCTGCCCTGGAACACGATGTCGCCGCGACCGGCGCTGTCGCCCTCGGGCAGCAACGCCGCGATCGCCGCGCGCCCGCGCAGGTAGCTGCCGGCGCGGCGGCTGTCGGGGTCGTTGTACTCGCGCCCGCCCTGGCGCAGTTCCTCGTAGAACACCTCGCGTACCAGCACGCCCTGCTGCTCCGCGGGCAGCGCGAGGAAGGTGGCGAGCGCGCCCTCGGCACCGCCCGCGTAGCCGAAGCGCTCGCGCAGCCAGGCCAGCAGCCGGTCCTCGTAGGTCTTCGCGACCTTGCCGGGCTGGTCGGCCAGCGGCGTGCCCGCGTCGGCCAGGTTGGCGCGGTCCAGGTAGCGCGCGGCGAAGCCGGCGTAGTCGGGCCCGTGCGCGCCCGTGCCGGCCGACAGCACGATCGAGGCACCGGGCCGTGTGTCGCCCTCGACGATCGGCCCGATGCTGCGCAGCGCGAAGCTCGCGTAGGCATTCGCCGCCGCCAGGCCCTGCTGGATGTTGCGGCCCGCCGTGACCTCGAGCAGGCCGGGGCCGGCCAGGTCGAAGGTGCTGTTGAGGATGTCGCGCCCGGCCTGCAGCACCGAGACGTCGGTCGGCGCGTTGTGCGAGACGAAGCCGCTGGCGAGGATGTCGCGCCCGGCGCGCAGTTGCAGTGGCCGGGCGGCGATGTAGTAGTGCTCGATGTCGCTGCCCCCTACGGTCAGGGCACGCTTGAGGCCGCTGACGGCCATGATGTCGCCGCGCAGCGCGTACAGCCGGATCGGCTCGCCGCCCGCGGCATGCAGCGCCGTCGCGCGGTCCACGCCATGGGCGAACAGCACGCTGCCCTCGAGCAACGGTTCGTAGATGTCACCCTCGGGCGAGGGCCGGTCGATCGCCGCGTAGTAGTTGCTGGCCAGGCGCGAGCCGAAGGCGCTGAGCAGCCACAGCGGCGCCTGCGGCGTGGCCATCGATCCGAGGGCGGCGCTCGACATCGCCGAGGTGCCGAAGATGTTGTCGCGCGCGAACAGCTCGAGCAGCCCCTGGCGCGAGGGCGCGAGATTGACCAGGGTGGTGATCGAGCCGTTCGCGGCGATGGCCGAGAAGCGGCCCGGGTCGTAGCGCAGCGCGCTGCTGTCCAGGCTCAGCACCGGCCGCTGCAGGATGTCGCCGCCGGCCGAGAACAGTTCGAGGCCGCTGCGCTCGGTCCACAGCGAGAACGAGCTGACGGCCGAACCGTCCTGCCCCTGCGAGGAGGCCTGCGTCTCGCCGCCGCGCAGCGTCACCCGGCCCGCGTCGCGCGCAGTGATCACGGACAGGTCGCCGCGCGTCTCGAGCGTCATCGTGCCATCGCCAACCAGCAGGTTGATGCCGCCGAAGCCCGAGCGGTCGCGCGGCGCGCGCACGTCGACCGCGCGCGGATCGCCGTCGGCCTTCAGGCCATAGCCCGCCTCGAGCGACATGCCGATGGTGCCGGCGCGCACCCGGCTGTCGCCGCGCAGGTTCACGACCTGGCCGGTGGTGACCGGCATGTTGCCCGTGTCGACGCCGGTGTTGAGGCGGCCGCCGACCTCCAGGCTCAGGCGCCCGCCGCCCGAGACCGCGAGCGCACCGTCGGCGCCCACTCGGCCGGTGGAGGCAACGAACAGGTCGAGCGCGGAGGTGGTGGCCGTGAGGTCGTCGAGGCCGAGGTTGGAAGTCGACCCGGCGTCACTGCCCGCGCGCACCGTGAGATGGCCGCCGCCCAGCGTGCCGATGCCGCTGAAACCCGCGAGCTCGACGCCGCCGGACAGCGCCGACAGCACGTACTGGCCGAAGTTGATGCCCCAGGCCGTGCGCTGCCCGAGCTCGCTGCCGCCCTGGCGCCAGAGCCAGCGGCCGATGTCGTTGCTGAACTTGAGGTTGCCGCTGTCGCTGACGGCGAAGCCGCGCACCTCGCCCTGGGCCGCGAGCAGCAGGTCGCCGCCGCCCTCGGTGAAGAACATGCGGCGCGCATGGAGCGTCGCCTCGTAGTCGGGGTAGCCGGCGAGCACCGAGCCGTCCCAGCCCGCCGCGCGCGGCAGGTCCCAGGCTTCGCTGCCCGCGATCTGCGTGCCGGCGGTGTAGACGCCGAACGGCGTTTTCTGCCGATGGTCGCGCCCGGCCAGCAACTCGAGGTAGCCGGTGCCGGTGCGCAGCACCGACAGCCCGGCCTCGGGCGAGAACTGGACTGCGGTCTGGTGCGGGTCGTCGAGCAGCAGGTCGCCGCTGTCGCGCAGCCGCGAGGCGGCCGCGCGCGTGCGCGTGTCGGCCGCGCTCAGGTCGGCGCCGCCCACGAGGCGCATCGACCACGATCGCATGCCCGGCGCCAGCATGTCGGCCACGGCCATCACGCGGCCCCGGCCGTCGGGCCGCTCGGTCCAGCCGAAGTCGTCGGGCGTGTCGGGTGGCGGCGCGAAGCCATCGGAGATGCTGCCGTTGACGACGAGGTTGCCCCCCGCGCGCAGCACCAGCACGCCCGGTTCGCCCGAACCGCGCCGCGTGCTGTCGACGCCGGGGCCGTAGCGGTAACCCGAGAGATCGATCTCGCCGCGCACCCGCAGATCGCCCGCGCCGAGGATCTCCACGCCGGGCCGCAGGTGGAAGGCGTTGCCCTGCGCGCGCAACCCGGCCAGCCGCGCCCGGGTGGCGCTGCTGGCGTTGGCCGCGTCGATGAAAGCGGTGCTGGCGGCATGCAGGCGGTCGAGCCGGTCCTGGTCGACCACGCCGTCGGCGGGCGTGTCGCGCGCGAAGGCATTGACCGCGATGCTCTCGGCGCCACGCACCGACAAGCCCGCGACGGCATCGACCGCCACGCCGTCGGCGCCGAGGCGCCGTGCGTTGATCTCGAGCCGGCCGCGCGCCACGGCGTCGGCCGCGCGCAGATCGATCGTCGCGCCCGCGTCCAGCCGCACCGTGCCGGCCGCGGAGCCCAGCTCCACCTGCGCGCGGTTCGAGGCCTCGATGGCCTGGCCGCGCCCGTCGAGCGCGAGCCGCGTGCCGTGCGCGTCGAGCACCGCGCCCGCCGCCAGTACGAGGTCGTCGCGCGCGGCGAGGCGGATCGTGCCCACGTCCTCGCCGCTGGCATCGATGCGGCCGTTGACCGTGAGCCGCCCGCCGTCGGCCGAGACCTCGATGCGGTTGGCGCGCAGTTCGTCGCCGATCGTGAGGTCGCCGGTCTTGACCACGAAGCCGCGGCCGCCGAAGAGCCCGCCCTCGTTGAGCCGCCCATTGAGCCCGGCGAAGTCGTCGAGAGAGCGCGCGCGGATGTCGATGCTGCCGGACTCGCGCGCCCGCGGCGAAGCGCCGAGGATGCGACCCGCGAGCATGACGCGGCCATCGGTGCCGGTGGCGGTGATCCGGACCGAGCCGGCCGGCTTGCCGGCGGCCGAGACGTCGATGCGCGAACCCGCGGCCTGCGCGACGGCGCCTTCGGCCGACTCGATCAGCAGGTCGCCGCCGCTGCTGAAGCGCGTGACGTCGAAGAAAGCGAGCGCGCGGCCCGCGAGGTCGATGGCCGCGCCGTCGCCGAGCCGGATGTCGCGCTCGGCCTCGAGCACCAGCCGGCCGCTGGGCAGCGCGACCGCGGTGTCGAGCGCGATCGAGCGGCCGGCCAGCCGCACTTCGGCGCCGAGCGCGTCGAGGCGCGCCGTGTCGCCGGCGCTCCGGTTGCCTTCGGGCGCGCTCACGCGCACCGCATCGCCGGCGCGGTAGCTCATGAACGAGCCGGCCTCGCCGGTCAGCAGCGGCGTGCTCAGCATCAGTTCGCCACCGCTGCGACTGGCCGCGTCGCTGCCCTGGCGGTACACCGAGAGCGTGGCGCGCCGATTGGCGGTGATGCGGTCGCTGGCCTGCAGGCCGACGTGCGAGAAGCCGAGGATCAGCCGATCGAGCGCCGCCTGGTCCTGCGCCCGTTGCAGCGGTCCGTAGCCGAACTCGATGCGGCGCGCGTCGACGACCAGGTTGCCGGCGCCGGTGCCCGGGCCGCCGGGCGTCACGGGGCCGGGGCCGCGGCTGGTGAACGGCGACTCGGGCGTGCCGCTGCCAGCCGACAGGCCGTTCCAGATCAGCGTGCCGGTCGCGATGCGCGCGTTGTCGCCGGCCGTGCCCCAGCCGTAGATCGCGGGCGTGTTGAGCATCAGCACCGTCTCGGGGGCGCCCTCCCCGCGCGCCGCGCGCAGGTCGAGCACCACGTTGCCGAAGAAGTTGAGCGACTGGGTCGCGGTCAGCGAGAGCTGCTCGATCGGCGTCTGGCCGGGCACGGTGGGCCGCAGCAGCCGCTCGAGCATCTCCTGGCTCAGCCGCACGCCGACGCCGATCGCACCCCGCGCCTCGGCCGCGGCGAAGGACGCGTGCGTGCCGACCTGGATCGCGGGCGCCGCCATGCTCAGGTAGCGCGCGTTGATCTCGGCCTCGCCGAGCGTCACCGGGCCGCTGCTGAGGAAGCTCACGCTGCCGCGGGTGCGCAGCATCGCGCCGTCGGCGATGGTGATCGCGCCCTGGCGCGCGGAGGCGTCGCCCTGCGGCGGCGCGAAGTCGTAGACGCCGTTGCCCACCGCGAGGATCGCGCTGGCGCCGTTGCTCGCCGAATCGAGGTAGACGTAGCCCTGGGTCGAGTCGAAGCCCGTGGTGCTGCTGCGCGTGGTGTCGATCAGCGCGCCGCGCTCCACGCGCACGTCGTGGCCCGACAGGAAGACCTGGCCCGCGGCCAGCCGCGCGCCGCCGCGCACGATCACGGCCTCCTGCTCGGCGCTGTTGATGACCACGTGCGGGCCGACCGGCACCGCGGCCTGCCCGACGGTCACGAACACGTCGCGCAGGCCGTAGGTGCCGCCCACGATCAGCGTGCCCGCGTCGAAGGCCGAGAGCTGCGCCGCGTCGAAGGCGGCGAAGTCCGGCGTGGGCGCCATGCCCGGCGCCAGCACCTCGACCGCGCGCCGGCCGGTGAGGAACAGGTGGCCGTCGTAGACAGCGCCCGCGCCCGCCTCGCCGCGCAGCCGCGCCAGCCCCTCGAAGGACAGCACGCGGCCCGTCGCGCTGCCGGTATCGATGTGCACGCTCTGGCCGTCGCGCTCGAGCCGCGGCCGCGCGCCGCCGAACAGGGCGACGCGCGCCAGCGCGAAGTCGGCATAGCTGGTCTCGTTGTACTGCGAGAGGCCGCGCACCGCGCTGCCGGGCGTGAGCGTGACGGCGGTCGGCAGCGCGTCGCGCACGGCCGTGTTGGCGATGCCGAGGTAGCCGCTTGCGCGCATCGAACCGCTGGCGCGCACCGTGTCGAACGGGCCGGCCTGGTTCTGCGCGCCGAGCTCGATGCGCCAGGCACCGGGCAGCAGCGCATAGGTCGAGGGCATCAGCGTGTAGGTGCCCGCGGGCAGTCCGCCCACGGGCGCGTCGAAGCGGATCTGCTGGCCCACGCGCGGCGCCCCCGCGCCGGTATCGGGCGCCACCGGTGCGTAGCCGCCCGCGAAGCCCGGCACCAGCGCATAGACACCGGCGCCCGCGCTGCTGAAGCCGTAGGTGGGATTGGCATCGATCAGCGGCGTGCGCAGCACGTCGACCGAGCCACCGCGGCCGGTGAAGAAGCCGGCCCCCGTGAGCTGCCCGCCGCCCGACACGTCGAGCACCGCGCCGTGCTCGGCCGTGATCCGCGACTGGCCGAAGGCCACGCCGGGCCGCACGAACAGCTCGGCATACTGCGTCGGCTTGCCGGACACGGCCGCCAGCGGCAGGTACTCGACCTCCTGGCCGTTGTAGCTGTAGCGGATGTTGTCCGCCGTGCCGCCATAGGGCATGACGAGGCCCGCGGCGCTGGTGGAGGTGAGGCTGCCGTCGCGCAGCATCACCTCGAACATCTGGTCGCGCAGCGGCGGCGTGCCGATGCCGAAGGCGGGCTTGGTGCCGAAGACGATGCTGCCCAGCGGCGCGCGCACCACCCCGCCCTGGTCGATGGTCGCGGCCGCCAGCGTGAGCGTGCCGAAGGCCGAGGCCGGCAGCTCGGGCACCGTGCCCGTGCCGCGGATCGTGAGCCGGCGCGCGGGATCGTAGTGCTCGGGCTGCCCGGGACGCAGGGCCACGCGGAGGTCGCCCATGGCGCCGGTGGTCGGGTAGAGCTGGGCCGCGCTCACCGTGAGGTTGCCGCCGACCTCGATCGTGCCGTTGGTGAAACGGACGTCGCCGCGGCTGTTCAGCAGCACCTCGTCGAAGCCGGCGAAGTCCAGCGGACGGCTCACGATCTGGCCGCCGCTGGGCGTGGGCACCATGCTCTGGCTCACGCCGATGGCGCCGAACAGGTTGGCGGCGCGCACGTCGATCAGCGCGGCCTCGATCTCGAACCGGCCCCGGTTGACGGTCGAGGTGCCGGTCTGCACCAGCCCCGACTGGAATTCGTTCTGCTGCACCGGGATCGCGACCTTGCCGTCGAGCAGCACGGAGGGCGCGGCCAGCCGCACCCGCGCGGGCGGCGCGGCCGGCGCGCTGACGAAGGCGCCGCGGCGCAGGATCAGGCCCTCGGGCAGCCGCAGGTCGAGGTCGCCCTCGAAGCTGAAGAGGTCGCGGCTCCAGAGCTCGAGCGTGCCGAAGCCGCCGTCGCGCACCTCCTCGGCGCTGAGGCGGGCACGCGCATCGACCAGCGAGCCGTCGGCTTCGCCGGCCCGCAAGCCGATCGCGGCACCGCTGGCGACACGCTCCTGCGCCAAGGTCAGGACCTGCACCCGGTGCGGGTTGTTCATCGGGTTCTCGAGCACCAGTTCCAGCGTGCCGCCGGCCGCGCCCTCGCCGCCCGCGGCGGCGCGCAGCCAGCCGTCGTTGAAGATGCCGCGCGAGGAGCCGATGCGGATCAGCCCGCCGTCGCCGGCCAGCCGTTGCGCCCGCGTGCCGCCGGGCGGCAGGTTCTGCGGCGCGGCGTCGACCTCGGCCGAGGCGCCCGAGGCATCGAGCCGGGCGCCGGGCCGCAGGATCACGTGCATGCCGGAGGCCTTCAGGTAGTCGCGGTCGGCGCGCGTGTAGTCCTCGAGGCCGATGCGGATCGAGCCGCCGTCGGGCGCGATGCCGTAGCGCAGGCCGTGGTCGTCGGTCGCGACGTGGGCGCGGCCCGCGGCGTCGAGCACGGCCTCGCTGCCGATCCAGATCGAGGTGCCGATCGGCGCCAGCTTCGGATCGGTGGTGCCGCGCGTGGCGGCACTGGCCAGCACGATGTCGCCGCCGGGCGCGATCACCTGGCCCTCGACCGTGAGCTGGCCCTGCGCCACCAGGCGTGCCTGGCGCCCCGGATCGACCTCGATGCGCACGCCGCGCGCGAGCTCGAGCTCGGCGCCTTGCAGGCTCAGGTCGGCGCCGGTGCGCGAATTCAGCCGATGCCGCGGCGCATCCTCGGCGTACAGCGGCGGCAGCCAGCGCTCGAGCGCGCGCGCGGTGTCGGTGCCGCTGGCCAGTTCGCTCGCATCGGCCGCGGCGCGCAGCACCGGCACGCGCGGCGCGAGATCGTCGAGCACGCGCACGCCGCTGAAGCTGCCGATCCGGTACCTGGAGAAGCCGCTTTGCAGCAACGCGGGATCGAGCCGCAGCGCGGGCGCGAACGCGATCGTTTCGTCGAAGTGCGCGCCGCGCTCGATCAGGCGTCCCGCGAGATAGACCGCCGCGATCGCCGAGCGCTCGCCCGCCTCCTGGGTCAGCACGTAGGGGTGGACTGGAATGCCGAGCGGGAACACGGCCGAAGGCAGCACCGTGCCCGTCGGCAGCTGGCCGCCGAAGGCATTGATGCGCGTGCCCGCCGGGACCGGGCTGCCGGGTGGCAGCAAGCCCTGCGGCGTGTAGACCGAGACGGAGGGTGGCAGCACCCAGTCGGCCGCGGTCACGAGGGGTGCGGCATTGGTGGGACTCAGGATGTACGGCAGCGCGAAGTCCTGCAGCGACACCGTCAACGGCGTCGAGATGCGTTGCGGCAGGCGTTCGCCGATGCCCACGTGCACGTCGCGCGCGAACACCATGGTCAGCGGCGACGGCGTACCGGCCGCGAGCGTGCCGCCCTCGAGGAAGGCATCGGGCCCGAACAGCACGTTGGCCGGCGACTGCAGCGTCAGCGTGCCGCCGCCCAGCACGCCGCTCGCGCGCAGCTCGCCATCGATGCGCAGCAGCGCGCCGCCCGGGTTCTCCTCGAGATTGGTCTCGACCTGCGCGGCGCCGGCCAGCAGGCTCACGCTGCCGCCGCGCCCGCCCATGAGCCGCCCGTTGCGCGCCAGGGTGGCCCCCGAGGACACGTCGACCAGGCTGCCGCGCTCCAGCGCGATGCCGCCATGCGTCATGCGCACCGAGAGGCCGCCGCCGTCGACGAAGGCGGTGCCGGCCTCGCCGTCGATATCGCCGCCCTCCAGTTGCTCGTTGGTCCACAGGCCGCGCAGGTCGAGCCGCGCGCCCGCGCCGAGCACGAAGCTCGCGCCGCCGTCGCGCAGCAGCAGGTCACCGGCGTTGGGCGAGCCGGTGCTCGCCACCGGCGCGACATTGCCCACCACCACGCTGCCGGCGCGCGCCGTCACGTCGGCCTCGATGCGCGTCGAAGGCGCCACGATCTCGAGCCGGCCGCCATCGGCCAGCCGCAGCGCGCGCTCGATGCGCACCTCGCCGTTGGCCACGATCTCCAGGCCGCCGAGGCCGAAGCCCGACAGGCGCGCGGCGTCGAGGAAGACGGTGCCGGTGCGCGCGGCAGGCAGCGCAGCCGACGGATCGCCGGCGAGCGCATCGGCGACATCGGCGAACTCGCCGATGCGCACCTGGGTGTCGAAAGTACCGTCGGGCCCCACGCCGCCCACGCGGCGCAGCGCCAGCGTGCCGGCGCGCGCGAGCGCGAACTGCGACTGCAGATAGCCGTCCTGCGCCGCGCCGCGCGCCTGCGTCTGGCGCGGGCCGCGGAACACGCGGGCCTCGATGTCGCCCTCGAGCACCGCCGTGGGCGCGCTCACCACCAGCCGGCCGGCATCGCGCCCGACGGTGTAGCCGTTCTCGAGCTGGCGCTGCGGGCCGATCAGCGGGTTGTAGAAATAGCCGGTGGTCTTCTTGCCCCAGCGCGCATGCGCATCCTCGAAGCCGCGGTACACGCCCTCGAAGGCCATGTCGGCGGGCGCGCGGTCGAGCCGGTACAGGCGTCCGTCGCTGCCCTTGAGCCAGCTCTGGTTCAGGTAGCCGGTGCGCACGTCGATCGAGCCGCCCGACAGGTTGATCTGCGAGCCGCGCTGCGTCACCACCTCGGCGCCGGCGAGCGTGACATTGCCGCCCTGCGCCATCCACTCGCCGATGCCGTGCGGCTGGTTGCCCAGGTAGCCGCCGACCTCGAGCAGGCCGCCCGCGGTGTAGAAGCGGTCGCGGTCGTACACGCCCGGCTTGGCGGGCACGTACGACAGGCGGCGCCGGTCGATCCAGACGTTGGCGTTGGCGAGCTTGCCGGTGTCGCGGTTGAGCGGCGCGTCGCGCTGCTCGTTGCCCTGGATGTTGACCTGGACGTTGTTCGATTCCATCGCCACGCTCATGCCGACCGCACCCGCGACGTCCAGCCGCGCCTGCGCGCCCACGCGCACGCGCCGCTGCGCGCTGACGGCGATCTGGCCACCGGTCGCGAGCACCAGCGCACCGTCCTCGAAATGCACCTCGCCGCCCGACGTCACCTCGACGCGCGAGAGATCGCGCCGGTCCTGCAGCCGCGACAGGTTGTCGAAGGCGCCCGGCACGGCCATGGTGCGCAGCCGGTCGAGCGCGACCGATTCGCTCACCAGCGCCTCGCGCTGGCTGTCCAGCGCGCTGAATCGATCGTCCGCATCGATCAGCACCGCCGTGACCGCCTCGCAGCCCGTGGCCACGCGCCCCCTGGCATCGGCCGCCGAGTTCAGCAGGTGCACCGTGCCGCGCGCGTTGACGGTGGTGGTGGCGAGCGCCACGCCGTCCTGGCGCACCGTGCGGCCGGCCAGCGTGATGTCGCCTTCGGTCGCGACGATCAGGCCGCTGTTGCGCACCAGCCCGGCCGTGCTGTCGGGCACGAACCGCGGCGCGATCTCGTTGCCGCGCGTGGTCGAGAAGGTGTTGGCGTCGGTGCCCACGCCCTTGCGGATCGCGAAGCTGTCGCCGGCCGCGAGCTGCGCCTGGCCGCGCGGCGTGGCGATGCTGCCGGCGTTCTCGACCTCGTGCCCGAGCAGCAGCACGTAGCCGCCGCCCTGCGTGACCGACACGGGCTGCCGGGTCGCGATGCGCGCGCCGGCCTGCACCTCGACCTTGCCCAACGCGTCGGTGAACACCGGCTGCGGCTGGCCGTTGACCTGGGCGCTGTAGAGGCCGTTGTTCCGGAACTGCTCGTCGCCGATGCGGGCCGCGGCCGCCACCAGGTTGCGCGTGTCGACCTGGCTGCTGCCGCTGAACACCACGCCGTTGCGGTTGGCGATCAGCACCGTGCCGTCTGCCTTGATCTGGCCCTGGATGCGGCTGGGCCGCGCCTGCGGATCGTTGACGCGGTTGAGCACCGCCCAGTCGGGCTGCTGCTGGAACTCCACCGTGGTGTTGCGCCCGACGTTGAAGCTCTCCCAGTTGAGGATGGCGCGGTCGCCGGTCTGGCGGATCGCGACCGTGGTGCGGCCGTTGGCCTGCGTCTGCTGCGGTGCCTGCGCGTTGAGCCAGCCCGCGCTGAGGCTGTTGCCGTCCACGCGCAGGCCGCCCTCGGCCAGGCCGTCGGGCACCGAGGCCTCGCCCTGCGCGGCCAGCCGCGCCGCGGCCTGGGCCGCCTGCTGGGCCGCGATGCCGCGCGCGGCCAGCTGCAGGTTGTCGAGCGAGCGCTGCAGCTCGGCATTGGCGCGCTGCTGCTGCGCCTGCGGGTGGGTCAGCAGCGCGGCCGGCTGGCCGTTGGGCAGACGGCCGGTGGCGGTGGCCGTGGCCTGCGCCATGTTCTTCTGCGCCATCCAGCCGGCGCTGAAGGCGCGCTGCGCCTGCGCGCCGCCTGTGGCCAGCGCCATCGCGAGGCCGGCGATGGCCCAGGCGACCGGATGCAGCGGCTGCGCCTGGCGCGGGATGGCGCCCGGGGCGCGGGGTGGATGGTGCGGCGGGGTTCGGTCGGTGGCGCGTCGCAGGGTCGAAGACATGGTGGCGGGTCCGTGTAGGCGTCGGGGTCGGTCGTTGAAGTCCTGACCTAGACGTTGGCGCAGCGAAGACCCGCCAAGGAAATCCGACTTTTTTTGCGCGCCCGCGGCCGCGCTCAGCCCAGCATCACGATCCCGCCCGGCCAGCGCGTCGCGCGCGCGCCGAACAGCACCTCGATCTGCTCGATCGCCTCGTCGAGCGCGTTGATCCGGAAATGCCCGCTGAGCCGGTGGCGCGCGAGCGAGTCGCTCGCCAGCACGACCCGGCCGTTGCGGTAGCGGTTGATCTCGTCCACCGCCTCGCTCAGGGGCGTGGCGCGGAACACCAGCTCGCCGCGGCGCCAGGCCTGGGTCTGCGCCATGTCCACCTGCGCCACCGGCGACACACCGGTCGCGCCGCACCAGATCTGCTCGCCCTCGCGCAGCGCAACGGTGCGCGTGGGATGCATCACCTCGACGCGGCCCTCGATGCAGCTGACGCGGTAGCGCTCGTCCTGGCGCCACACGGCGACGTTGCCCACGCCGGGCACGATGCGCAGCTCGCCCGCGACCAGCTCGACGTAGGGCGCGCCGGGGCCGCGCCGCAGCGTGGCCTCGCCCGCGATCAGCCGGATGCGCTCGCCGCCGCCGGCCGCGGCGCCGGGCTGCACCGCGAGGCTGGTCTGGGTGTTGAGCATCAGCTCCACGTCGGCGGCCAGCGTCACCGTGGCCTGCTGGCCGGTGCCGGTGCGGTAGTCGGCCACCAGCTCGGACCACGAGGGCCACAGCGCCAGCGGCGGGTGCACCACCGCCGCGATGGCCGCGGCGCCCGCGCTCGCGAAGCCCGCGCCGAGCAGCCAGCGCCGGCGCGTGTCGACCGCCACCGCGGCCTGCACGGCCGCGCGGCCCGGCGCGGCGGCGGCCTCGGGAAAGAGCCGCTGGTGCGCCTGCGCCACGCCGCCGATCGCCTGCCATTCGCGCTTGGCGCGTTCGAAGGCCTGCGCATGGCCGGGGCCGCGCGCGCGCCACTGCGCGAGCTGGCGCGCGTCCCTGCGCGTGGCCGCGCCCGAGCGCAGCCGGCGCACCCAGGCGCGCGCCTCCTCGTCGAGACGGGAGGCAAGGACTTCGGAATCGTCGTCGGCCATGTTCGAGATCATCGGTGTGCTGCTGACTGGACGTTCGGCGCCGGGGCCGACCGCCAATTCAATCCTTGCGCGGCCCTCGCATCTGTTCGACGCAGAACTCGTGCGCCAGGTGGATCTCGCGCTCGACGCGGCGCAGCGAGATCGCGTAGCGCTGCGCCAGCTCCTTCTGCGGGATGCCCTCGACGCGCGAGGCGAACAGCAGTTGCCGGCGCAGCGGCGGCAGCAGCTCCATCGCGCGCGCCACCGCCTCGAGGTCGATGCGCGCCTCGACCGCGACCGCCGGGTCGATGGCCTTCTCGTCGGTCATCAGCAGCTCGTCGACCTCCTCGCCCGAGAGCTCGAGCCGGTCGGCGCGGATGCGGTCGATCGCGATGTTGACCGCGGTGCGCAAGAGGAAGCTCTGCGGGCTGTGCACCGGGCCGGCCGGCGCGCGCACCGAGAGCTTGACGTAGGTGTCGTGCAGCACGTCCTCGGCCAGCTCGACCGAACCGAGCCGGTGCGAGAGCTTGCGGCGCAGCACGTCGTAGCGCTCGACCAGGAAGTTCAGCAGGCCGGCGCTCATGGGCGGCAGTCGCCGGTCTGCGCCGGCTGGCGCGGCAGGATCAGCAGCGCGATCGGCTGCGCCAGGCCCTCGGGCGGCGCCGACTCGAGCGCCAGGCCGGTGAGCCGCGCGGCGATGCGCGCATCGCGCCGTTCGTTGCCGGTGGCATGCAGCACCACGCGCTCGACCACCGGGGCCCCGGCATCGATCCAGAGGTTGAGCGCCAGCCGGTAGCTGCCGGGCATGGTGACGGGATCGCCGCACAGCGCGGCGGTCACGCGGGCCTGCAACTGCGCGTAGTAGGCGCGGCGCACGGCGGT
The DNA here is from genome assembly GCF_059418265.1 of Variovorax sp. GW821-FHT09B05. Classification (NCBI taxonomy): domain Bacteria; kingdom Pseudomonadati; phylum Pseudomonadota; class Betaproteobacteria; order Burkholderiales; family Comamonadaceae; genus Variovorax; species Variovorax sp. GW821-FHT09B05. The sequence goes on along the minus strand of NZ_JBWKPN010000002.1, from coordinate 704,738 downwards.
CGCCGCGATGGCGGTTCGCGTGTCGGCCGTCGGGGCAACGGGCGACGTCCCGGCGGTGGGCGCCTCGGGCCGCATCAGCATGAAGGCCGCCTGCGAGGTGTAGCGCACCACGATGCCGCTGCCCGCGAGCAGCTCGCGCAGCGCGGCCTCGGGCGTGTGCTCGCCCTGCAGCGGGCCGGCCATGCGGCCGTCGGCGATCGCGTCGTCGTAGAGCAGCGACTGGCCGGTCTGCGCATGGAAGCGGCTCAGTGCGGCGGCCAGCGGCAGGCGCGGAATGTCGAAGTGCATCGGCGCCGCGGGATCGGCCACAGCGGTCCGTGGCGCGTCGGCGCGCGCGGCCGGCATGCCGCCCAGGAGCACCGCCACCGCCATCAGTCCCGCCGCGAGCTGTGAACCCGCTGCGGGCATGCCGGATCGAGGAAGGAGGTGCAGGAAAGGTGCATGCGCGGCGTGTTCGGAGGAGCCGGGCCGTGGACGTCGGGACCATCGCAGCCGGGGCGAGCCGGATGGTGACTGCGCTGCGTGACGGATTCGTGTCGGTGCGATGACAGGCGGCGCCGCGCTGGCCGCCCGGCGCCTCAGCGGCCCGCGCCGGCCTGCCTCGAGCGGCCGCGCACGCGCTCGTAGCGGTAGACGCGAAAGCCCTCGTCCTGCACGAAACCCACGGGCTCCCAGCCGCGCGTCAGTGCGCAGTCGGTGATCTGCGCCATCTGCACGCCGAGGTAGTCCTGCAGCACGTCGTCGACCGCGAGTTCGAACTTGCGCAGCTCGCGGTCCAGCGCCTCGATGGCCGCGATCGCGGCTGCGACGCTGGCGAAGGGCCGGCGCCGCGCGAGGCCGAGGCCCGGCGTCGCGGGCGGTGCCTCGCGGCGCGGCTTCGGACCGAAGTCCACGCTGATGCCGCCCTCGACGCTGTCGAGGCTGCCCATCAAGGTGACGTGGCCCATGATGTTCATCCCATGAATCCCACGTCGCGCGGATACGCGATGCCGTTGGCCGTGCGCCCGAAGTTCTTCAGGTTCGGCAGGATCCCGTCGAGCTGGCTGTCGGGCACGCCGAACCAGCGCGCGAGCGTGGCGGCGTACTGGTCGACCGAGGTGGTGGGCAGCAGCCGGCCCTGGCCCACGTGCCACTGGTCGGCATCGGCCGCGGTGTTGCCGATGCTCACGGGCGGCGGCGTACCGTAGATCGCCCTGCCCTTCACCGCGCCGCCTACCACGAAGTGGTGGCCGCCCCAGCCGTGGTCGGAGCCGTCGCTGTTGTACGAGAGCGTGCGGCCGAAGTCTGAGGCCGTGAAGGCCGTGACCTGGTCGCCGAGGCCCAGCGTCGCCATCTGGCGATGGAACGCGGCCATCGCATCGGACAGCCGCTGCATCAGGCCGGGCTGGATGGTCATCAGGCTGTCGTGCAGGTCGAAGCCGCCCATCGAGACGAAAAAGACCTGGCGCTTCACGCCCAGCGAGGCGCGGCCGCGGATCAGGCGCGCGACCATCTTGAGCTGGCTCGCGAGGCCGTTGTTGGCCGGGAAGGCGCCGGCGGGAAAGTCGCTCTGGATCGCCGCCGTGACCTGGCCCTCGGCCTTGACCGCGCGCCGGACCACCTTGCTGTATTCCTCCTCGAGCGTGTGGCCGCGCGATTGCTGCGCGAGCTGCTGCATCGCGGCCTTGACGGTGTCGGAACCGAACAGGTTGCCGGTGTTGGTGCCCACGCTGTAGATGCGCACCGCGCCGCCGGTGCCGACCTGGTACTGCAGCGCCTGGTCGCCCGAGAGGAACACGGCATTGCCCGACACCGACATGCAGGTGAACAGCGCGCCGGTGTTGCCCGACAGCACGAGGTCGCCGATGTTGCCGCCCCAGCCCACGGTCGAGCCCTCGGGCGAGGACGACTGCCAGACCGACTGCTGGTCGTTGTGCGAGAACAGCTTGGGCGGCACCGGCCAGGACTTGCGGTTGCCGCTGTCGTACTGGGCGCGCGTGATCGGCCCGATCAGCGGGCCGACGTTGAGCTGCACCGCCACCTTGCCCTCGTTGTGGAACAAGTCGGCCAGCGCGGTCATCGACGGATGCAGCGCGTACTGGCGTCCGCCCGGCAATGCCTGCGTGGGCGCGAGCAAGGTGGGCAGCAGCTGGGCGCGCGCGATCGCGATGCCGCCGCCGGCATCGCCGTTGCCGCCGCGGATCTGGCTGTACTTGCCGTAGCTGTCGGTGTCGTAGGTGACCACCGTGTTGGCGTAGTCGTTGCCGCCGTAGAGGAAGACGCAGACCAGCGCCTTGTAGTCGTCGCCGGGCGCGGCCTGGGCCGCGGCCTCGCCCATGGTCGCGAGGTTGAGCGCGAACGGCAGCGCGGTGCCGGCCATCGCGAGCTGGCCCGAGCGGCGCAGGAAGGCGCGCCGGGTGTGGCGCGCGGGATCGATCAGATGCATGGGCGCCGCTCCTGGCTGGCCGTGTTCGTCGGGGTCATGGGGTTCATTTCTGCACCAGGTATTCGGGCGCGCCCATCACCAGCATCACGGCCGCGTAGACGCGGTTGAGCCGGGCGCCCTCGCTGCTGCTGGCGTTGAGCGCGGGGGTGGCGAGCGCATTCGTGATCAGGCTCACGGTGGCGCTCGAGAGCTGGTTGCCGGTCAGCAGCAGGTTGAGCCGCTTCACGAGCGCCGCGGGGTCGAGCGCCAGCGCCTTCTCGGCCGTGTAGGCGGCGCGCACGTCGCCGTTGTCGATGCCGTAGGGCAGCGCGTTCTGCAGGAAGTTGAGGTAGCCGCCCACGCTGGACTCGTTGACGATCTGGAACTCGGGCGCCACCAGCTTGCGCTCGGCGATGGCGGTGGCCGGCGGCACGTAGCCGGGCCGGAAGTAGTTGAAGACCGAGGGCGAACGCAGCGGGCTCTGGCCCAGGCCGTAGCTGGCATTGCTCTGGTCGCCGATGCGCCAGGTGCCCTTGGTGGAGCTCGCGCCGAAGCTGCGGCCCCATTGCGCCAGCCGCAGCATCGGTTCGCGCAGGCGGCCGAAGTCGGGATTGGCCAGGCCGGCCGGCGCGCGCGCCTCGTCGTCGATCAGCACGGCGGCGAACACCGCCTTCAGGTCACCGCGCACGCCCGCGCCGTTGTCGGCGAAGGCCGCGGCCACGCGCTTCACGTAGGCCGGGCTCGGGTTGCTCGTGACCAGCCGCTGGATCAGCTGCCGGCCGATGAAGGGGCCGACGTTCGGGTGGTTGAACAGCGTGTCGAGCGCGATCTTGAGCGCGGCGGCGCCGGGCGTGTTGGCGGGCACGGTGGCGCCGAGGAACTTCGCCTCGAGCATCGAGTGGCGGCTCGCGACAAGCACCATCGGCCGCGTGGTCCAGTCCCTGGTCTCGACGGTGTAGCTGGCACCCGGCGGGCGGAAGCCGTTCTCCTCGCCGGGCTTGATGTCGAGGTCGTAGCCGGTGAAGACGCGCGCGAGCTGCGTCACGTCGTTCTGCGTGTAGCTGTCGAGCGGCTGGCCGTCGGCGCCGGTCTTCGGCGTGCCGTCGGCCTCGAGCTGCTGCAGGCCGATGCTCATGAGCTGCATGACCTCGCGCGCATAGTTCTCGTCAGGCTGGCGGCCGCGGTTGTTCTCCTTCTGGTTGCCGCGCGTGTTGAGGTAGAAGCCCATCGCGGGATTGAGCGTCACGGCCTCGAGCAGCTGGCGGAAGTTGCCCGAGACGCATGCGGCCAGCATGTCCCAGTACTGGGCCATCATGTGCGTCGGCCAGCTCGAGCCGATGTCGTTGGCCGAGACCACGAAGATCTCGCTGAGCGCGAGCGCCATGCGCTTGCGCACCGCGTCGCCCGACAGCATGAGCTGGCGCCAGACGGTGGCGTCGATGTCGGTGGCGTTGTAGGGCTGGCTCTCGACCCATTCCCAGGCGGTCTGGGTGCGCGGCGCGCTGAACTGCTGTTCGAGCCAGGGCAGATAGCCGAGGCTGCGCACCGCGGCGATCTCCGGCTCGGAGGCCGAGAACTGCGCCTGCAGCAGGAAGCGCGCGGCTTCGGCGTCGCTCTTGGCCTGCAGGTAGTGGTAGGGGCCGGTGTCGGCCGGCGTGGCCGGATCGGGCTGCGGGTTGCCGCCGCCCGCGCCGGGGAAGATGCCACCGCCGGCGCCACCGCCGCCTCCTCCGCCGCCACAGCCCGCGATCAGCGCCGGCATGGCGAACAGCGCCAGGCCTTTCAGCGCCTTGGCCGATCCCGTGTGGGTGGGCGTGCCGTGGCCGTCCCCGTCCCGCGCCAGCGGCGCATCCCCCGTCTCATGAGCCGCTGCCTGCTGGCCGGCTTCTTCCGTGTCGAACATGACCCTCGCTCCTGCGGCGCCCGCGCGCCGATGGGGGTCAGGAGGCAAGGGTCATGCCCTACCGGTTTCCGTGGATCGAGAGGCCGGAACCGGCGGACTTTCAGCTTAGGAATGTGAACTTGTGTGACTTTTTCGTCGTTCAAGAAACACAATTTGACAATTCCTGTCGCGAATTGTCTTCAGCAAGCGCTCAGGCGGACACTGGGCGCGTCAGTCGTCGTCCCCGTCGTCGTTGGGCGCGCGGTACGGGTAGCCGGGGCCGTAGTAGAGCCGGCCCGGCGGCGGCGCGATCAGCGGTGCCGGCCGGTAGTACACGGGCGGCGGCGGGCGGTAGTACACCGGCGGGGGCGGCGCGTAGTAGATCGGCGCGGGCTCGTAGTAGACGGGCGGCGGCGCGTAGTACGGCGGCGGATAGCCCACGCCGGGCGTGCCGATCTCGATCGACCAGTGGCCGCGCGCGTTGGCGGCACCGGCCGCGAACAGCGAGGCGAGCGCCACGGCGGCGAGCGCGGCCAGATGCAGGCCGCGGGACGAGGAAGAAGAAGGCTTGAGGTTCACTGAGGGCTCCCGGTCCAGGCTGGCTGGAAACGACCGCGAACGGCGGTCCGATGCACGAGCAACGCCCGGCCCCCGCGCCCCGTGCACGCCCGGCCACCGCTTCTGGTAGCCAAACGTGACGAGGCGGCCGCCCTTCAGCCGACCGAGCGGCGCGACAGCAGCACGTCGCCGCCCATGGTGTTGAAGGCGATGGTCGGCGCGCTGAAATCGCTGAGCGGCGCGCCGAGCCCGATCTCGCCGCTGCCGTGCAGCACGCATTCCTCGCGCCGCAGCGCGATCTCGCTGCTGGGCCCGGCATTGCCGTGGAAGCGCACCCAGGTGCCGTAGGTGCTGATGTCGGTCAGCACGCAACTGCCCTGTCGCAGCTCGATGCGCGCATGCAGGCGCGACACGCGCGGATCGTTGACCACGAACTCGGCGTCGTCGACGCGGCCCAGGTGGATCGGCAACTGCTCGGTGCGGAACATCGAGCGCACGTCGAGCCAGCTCAGCTCGATCTGGCCGAAGTTCGAATCGGCATGGCGGCTCGCCATCAGCGCGGCCGGCACCGTCAGCGAGGCGGTCACGTCCTCCTGCCAGTCGATGCGATGCACCACCGAGAGCTCGCTGCGCCCGCGGATGTTGATCGGGCCGAGGTCGCGGTGATGGACCGCGCCCTCGGGCAATTGGGCGATCACCGATTCGGTGGCCCAGATCTGGCTCGGCCCCGCGAGATCGCTGAGCCGCGAGGCCAGGTTGACCGCGTCGCCGAAGCAGTCGCCGTCGACCTCGAGCACCTCGCCGCTGGCCACGCCGATCTGCAGTTCCATGCGCAGCGGCGCGGGCCAGGCCAGCAGGCGCTTCTGGTGCTGGCGCTGCAATTCGATCACCGACTGGATCGCGCCCGCGCCTTCGGCGAAGAGCGCGAACACGCCATCGCCCAGCGACTTCACCACCCGGCCGCCATGCTTTTCGCACACCGCCCCGATCCATTGCGTCAGGCGCGTCACCGTCTCGGTGGCCCGGGCATTGCCCATCGCCTCGAAGACCCGGGTGCTCCCGGTCAGGTCCGCAAACACCACAGTGGAGTTGACAACCATGTTCTGAATTCGGCCTCACCGCCGTTGTTTTGAGTTTTCTTATCTCCGACCGGACACGGAGAACGCCGAAATCCGGTCATCCCTGGACGGGTTTGTACCGTCAAATCCTTCACCAAGTCGCACTATTCTGAAGAGGAAGAGTGAGCTGTCGGATAAATACTATGGGCCATGTAGGAAAAGTCCTGCATTTTCCTTAATACTTTAGAAAACACTCCTCAGTTTTTGCTCGAACTGCTACGTAAAGTGTGTTGTTTTCAAACAAGAAACAATGTTCCACAACTTGTGTCTTGATCATCGCCCGATTAAGGTAACCGCCACCTTTGCTCCTGGTGTTACGTAACTCGCCATGTCGATCATCCGTCGTCTGCTTCGTCTGCTGCACCTTTCGGGTGGTGCCAGTGCGCGCACCAAGGATCTGCAGCTCGGCCGCATCCGCAGCGCGATGCTGTCGCTGCTGCCATCGCACGGCGGCCACTCGGTGCAACGCGTGAGTCAGCGCGTGCGCTTTGCCGCCGATGTCGAAACCCTCTGGTATCTGCGCCAGGACGTGATGACCGCGCTGAGCGCGGTCGACGGCGAAACCGCCGCGCGCCGCAAGATGAAGGGCATCAACAGCATGTTCGAAGGCGGACTGCCGGGATCGATGGGACCGCGCGCGCACCAGCGCATTCCCCACCACTGATGTAACGGACGGCAGGCGGTCGCGAGCTGCCTGACGTTCGCTTCGAGGCGGCCTCCGGGCCGCCTTTTTTTTGGCGGGCGCGGCGCCTCAGTGTGCGTGGCCGTGGTCGGCGTGGTCGCCGTGCGCGTGGCCGTGATCGTGGCCATGCGCATGCCCGTGCGGCCTGGCGCTGCCGTGCGGGTGATGGCCCCACACCATGAACACGTCGCGCCCGTCGGCCGCGAGCTCGACCTTCGCGCCCACCGGCAGCAGCACCTTGGTCGGCACGTGGCCGAACGGCAGGCCCGCGATCACCTGCACCTTGCGCAATTGCGCGCGCAGCCGGTCGATCACGGTGTCGAGGCCGAAGCCGCGGTCGTAGCCCGGCACCTTGCGCATGCCGGTGAACTGGCCGAAGACGATGGCGCGCTGGCGGCCGAGCACGCCGGCCATGCGCAGCTGCTCGAGCATGCGCTCGATGCGGTACGGGTGCTCATTGGTGTCCTCGATGAACAGCACGCCCTGGTCGACCGCCGGAAAGTACGGCGTGCCGAGCAGGCTGGTCAGCACGCAGAGGTTGCCGCCCCACAGCACGGCGTCGTGCACGGGCTTGAGCTTGATGCCGGCATCGCGCGCCGGCATGCGCCAGCCGGTGCCCTCGCCCTGCCCGCTCGCGAGGTCGTCGAAGCAGGCTTCCATGATGTCGTCGGGCCCGGCCTCGGCGCCGAAATCCTCGCCCACCGCGGGGCCGGCCCAGGTCACGGCGCCGGTCTTCGCGAGCAGCGCGTTCTGCAGCGCGGTGAAGTCGCTGAGGCCGACGAACTCGGTGCCGCGCTCGATGGCCTTGGCCACCTTCTTGAACGGCACGCCGTCGAGGATGCGCGTGAGGCCGTAGCCGCCGCGCGCGATCAACGCGATGTCGGCCCCGCTCGCGGCCGCGCGGCCGATGGCCGCGAGGCGCGTCGCGTCGTCGCCGGCGAAGCGCTGGTGGAAGGACAGCGCGGCCTCGTCGACCTCGACCTCGTGGCCCAGAGCCTTCAGGCGCGCCACGCCGCGCCGGAACGCGGCCTTGTCGCGCACCGCGCTGGAGGGGGAATAGATGTAGATGTGCTTGTTGCTCACGGCGTCGAGTATCCCATCGCGGCGCGCGCGGCCCCGGCCAGTGCCAGCGCCTGCGCGCGATCCGGTCCCGAGGACCGGGCCAGCGGGCCGAGCGCGCGCAGCGCGGCCTCGAAGCCGCGGTCGGGGAACGGCGCGCGCCAGGCATCGCGCACGCGCTCGCCGCCCTCGGGCGCAGCCAGCAGCGCCGCGAAGCGGCCCGCGGGCGCGGCCGCATGGAGCGCGGCCGCCAGGTCCGCACCGGCCTGCGAGTGCAGCAGCACCATCGGCGCGGGCGGCAGCCGGGCCAGCCATTCGAGCAGCAGGTCGCGATGCCACGCGAGGCTGTGCGCGGCCTCGCGCTTGGGCTTGTCGCTCTTGCCGAAGCCGATCAGGTCGGGCACCCGCACGCGCAGCCCGGGCAGGCCCACGAGATGGCGGAAGGCATAGCCCCATTCGCCGGGGCCATGCAGGCACAGGCAGGTCGCCTCGACGGCACCGCCATCGGCCGGCCCTTCGTCGACGTAGTGCAGGCGCCAGCCGCGCTGCGACGGCAGGTCCTGCACATGGTGCGGCGCGAAGGCGTAGTCCGCCAGCGCCTCGAAGCGCTCGGGCGGCGTGCGCAGCGCATCGTCGCGCAGCGGCTGCGCCTGCTCGCGCGCGGCCGTGCGCCGGCGCTGGAAGAAGTCCTGCAGCAGCGCCGCGCAGTCGGCCGCCAGCACGCCACCCCGCACCTGCGTGCGGTGGTTGAGCTGCGGCAGCGCGAACAGGTCGAGCACCGAGCCGGCCGCGCCGGTCTTGGGATCGCTGGCGCCATAGACCACGCGCGCGAGCCGCGCATGCAGCATCGCGCCCGCGCACATCGCGCAGGGCTCGAGCGTGACGAACAGCTCGCAGCCCTCGAGCCGGTAGTTGCGCAGCGCCTCGGCCCCGGCGCGCAGCGCATTGATCTCGGCATGGCCGCTCGGGTCGTGGCCGCCCACGGGCGTGTTGCGGCCGGTGGCGATCACGCGGCCGTCCTTCACCAGCACCGCGCCCACCGGCACCTCGCCGGCCTCGGCCGCGCGCCGCGCCTCGGCCAGCGCGAGCGCCATGAAGCCGTCGTCGTTCAGGGGCTCACTCGTCATCGGGCATCTTGCGCTGCGACTGCTGCATCGCGGCGTCGAGGGCCTGCTTGTACTGGTCCTGAACCTGGCGCGCCTGGTCGCGCACCGTGGCATCGCCCCCGGTCGACACCGCCGGCGCGGCCGCGCCCGCGAACTGCTTCTTCGCCACCAGCGCGACGATCGCGAGCGCGACCACGAGGCCGATCAGTCCGAGTCCGCGCATCTCAGGCCGCGCCCTTCGCGGGCGCCTCGGCACCGGTCAGCCCGAGCCGCTCCATCCACACCGACAGCGCACGCTCGTCGCCCGACCCGGCCGCATAGCGCTCGTGCATCGCCGCATGCGATTCGCGCCGGTGCTGGTTGAGCTTGATCTTGCATTGCAGCGCGGTCACGCGCAGCTCGAAGCCCACGATGCCGGCCAGCATCTTGAGCTGGAATTCCTCGCCGAGGTCGCGCCACTGCTGCGCATAGGCCGGCTCGTGCTCGCCGATCAGGCGCTTGAGCAGCGCGTCCTTGGCCGGTACGTCCTCGACCAGCCGGGCCTCGACCGTGCAATGCACCGCGAGGTAGTTCCAGGTCGGCACGCGCGCCAGGTCGGGATAGACCTGCGGCGACAGGTAGGCATGCGGCCCGAGAAAGGTGGCGACCGCGCGCGGCCGCGCCTGCAGGTAGCGCCAGTGCGGATTGGGCTTGGCGCAGTGGCCCCACAGCACCAGCCCGCCGCCCTCGCCCGTCCTCTGCTCGGCCACCAGGGGCAGGTGCGTCACGTACGGCAGGCCGTCGTCGTCGGTCGAGATCAGGCTCGCGAACGGATGGGCGCGCATCAGCTCGAGCGCGACGGCGGGATCCTTGGCGTTGAACTGCGGGGGCATGTACATGGGACGAATCCTTGGGACGGCGAGGCCCGATTGTCCCCGAGCCGCCCGGCGCCCGCGCCCCGCGTTCTGCTCAAGGCGCGCCGGCGGCCCGCAACTGGTCGGCCATCGCCGTGTAGCCGCGCGCCACCGCGAGCTGCAGCGGCGTGCGCCCCTGCCGGTCGGCCAGCGAGAGCCTGGCGCCCGCGCCGATCAGGGCCGCCAGCGTGCGCTGGTGCCGCGCGCCGCCGTCGCCCAGCACCACGGCCTCGATGGTGGCGGTCCAGTGCAGGTTATTGACGTGGTCGAGCGGCGCGCCGGCCGCGATCAGCTGGCGCACCACCTCGTCGTGGCCCAGGTGCGCGGCCGCGATCAGCGCGGTGCCGTCGTAGCGGCTCGTGACCTGCTTCGCGCTCGCGCCCAGCGACAGCAGCAGCGCCAGCGTGGCCGGATCGTCGGCCACCGCGGCGATGGTCACGGCGTCGTAGCGATCATCCTCGAGCAGGTCGAGCGAGGCGCCGGCCTGCGCCAGCAGGCGGATCGCCTCGCGCTGGCGCGCATGCGTGGCCACCTGCAGCGCCGTGCGGCCACGGGCGTCGCGCGCATCGAGCGTCGCGCCGCTCGCGATCAGCGTGCGCAGCCGCGGCAGGTCGCCTTGCCAGGCCGCGCGGTGCAGGCCCTCGTAGGCCTTGGCCTCCGCCACGCTGGGCGCGACCTGGGCCATGGCCGCGCCGGGCACGCCCGCGCCGAGCGCGAGCGCCAGGCCGGCGGCGAGCCGAAGCGCGCGCGGCGTTCTCATCCCAGCAGGCCCTTGACCTTCTCGAGCGCGGCATTCGCGCATTGGTCGTCGAGGTGGCCGCCGGGCGCGCCGCCCACGCCCACGGCACCGATCACCTCGTTGCCCGACTTCACGGGCACGCCGCCGCCCAGCAGCAGGAAGCCCGGCAGGTAGACCAGGTTCGCGGCGCCGGGGTTCTTCTGCGCGTTCTCCATCATGGCCTGCGTGGGGCTCTTGGCCGAGGCCGAGGTCCAGGCCTTGCGCTCGCTCGAGGCCAGCGTGTGCGGGCCGGCGTTGTCGGCGCGCTGCACGGCGCGCACGGTGCCGGCGCGGTCGACCACGGTGGCGGCCACGTTGTAGCCGTTGGCGGCGCAGGCGGCGACGGCCTCGGCGGCGATCTGGTTGGCCAGCGTGAGCGAGATGTTGCGCTCGGTGCGCACCGCGGCGGGCGCGGCGGTCTGGGCTTGGGCCAGGGTGGAGGCGGCCAGGCCGACGACGGCGGCAGCGAGGGTGGCGAGGCGAAGCGACGAATGCATGAAAGGGTCTCCAGTGAGTGGCGCCGGCCCGTTGCCGGCGGCTGCGCCACTGTAGGAAAGGCGCGCCGGCGCGGCCATTCGTACGGCTGCGGGCCGCGCTCCGTAGTTCTACGGAGCGCCGCTCAGGCCACGTCGCCGTCGACCAGCAGCGCGTAGCGCCGGATCAGCTGCGCCAGCGAATCGCTCTCGAGCTTGGCGAACAGGTTCGCGCGGTGCGTCTCCACCGTGCGCGGCGACAGCGCGAGCTCGCGCGCGATCTCCTTGTTGGTGAGACCGGCGACGATGAAGGCCAGCACCTCGCGCTCGCGCTCCGACAGCTGCGCCACCCGCTCGCGCGCCGCCTGGTCGGCCTGCGAACGCTCGCGCGAGCGCACGTGCTGGCGCACCGCCTGCTGCAGCGCCTCGAGCAGTTGCTCGTCGTCGACCGGCTTCTCGAGGAACTCGGCTGCGCCGGCCTTGAAGGCACGGCGGCACATCTCGACCGTGCCGTGGCCGGTCAGCATGATCACGGGCTGGTCCACGCCCTGCGCCACCAGCCGGTCGAGCACGGTCAGCCCGCCGATGCCGGGCATGCGCACGTCGAGCACGATGGCGCCGATGCCGCTGCGGTCGAAGCCCGCGAGAAAGGCCTGCGGATCGGCCCAGGCCTGCACGCGCAGGCCCACGGTGCCGATCAGCAGCGCGAGGCTGTCGCGCACGGCCTGGTCGTCGTCGATCAGGTGCACCAGCGGGGATTGGGGCTGGACGTTCATCGGGCGCTTTCTTCCAGCCGCAGCCGCAGGGTGAAGCGCGCGCCGCGCGGCAGTGCATGGGCGGCCTCGAGGCTGCCGCCCATGCCGCTGGCCAGCGTCTCGCTGAGGCTCAGGCCCAGTCCCAGTCCGCCTTCGCGCGTACTGAAGAAGGGTTCGAACAGCCGCGGCAAGGCCTCGGGCGCGATGCCGCGGCCGCTGTCGACGATGGCCAGCGTGCCCTCCTCGCCCTGGCGCGCGAGCTCGACCTCGATGCGCCGTTCGCCCGCGGGCACGCCCTCGAGCGCCTGCAGCGCGTTCATCAGCAGGTTGTGCACGATCTGCTCGAGCGCCACCGGCTCGCCGAGCACGCGCAGCGGCGGCTGGGCCGCGGCATCGAAGCGCACCGCGACACCGCGCTGCTCGAACTCGGGCGCCAGCAGGTGCATCGCATCGCGCACCACCTCGTGCAGCGCCAGCGGGCGCAGCTCGCCACCGGCCTCGGGCCGCTCGATCACGCGCCGCAGCCGCCCCACCACGCCGGCCGCGCGCCGCGCCTGTTCGACCGCCTGGCCCATGGCGCCGCGCGCGGTGGCGATGTCGGGCGGCTCCTCGTCGAGCAGCCGGCGCGCGGCCTGCGCATTGGCGAGCACGGCCGTCAGCGGCTGGTTGAGTTCGTGCGCGAGGCCGGCCGACAGTTCGCCGAGCGCATTGAGCCGCGCGACCTGGCCGAGCCGCAGCAGCTCTTCAGCGCGGCGGCGCGCCACGCGCTGGCGCTGCGCGGTCCACAGGCCCGCGACCAGCAGCGCCATCGCCAGCGTCCACAGCGCGATCGCGCGCCAGGGCAGTTCGGACCAGCCCACCTGGCGCTGCGCGACCAGGTCGAAGGGCTGGCTCGGCGAGGCCAGCACCTTGGTGAAGTCGAAGCGCCAGCCGCCCTCGCCGATGCGCCCCGGCTGCAGCACCAGCTGCTGGCCATCGCGCTGCAGGCTCAGCCGCACCGGGCTCTGCTGCGGGTTCATCGGCCAGTCGCGCCAGGGCACGGTGCCCGCGAGGTCGATGGCCAGCGCGTAGCTGACCGGGTCGGCGCCGATCGCCAGCAGGTAGCGCCCGTGCGGCAGGTCGAGCGCCGCGTATTCGGCGCGGTGCAGTTCGCGCGAGCGCGCCTCGGCCCGCGCCAGCGCCTCGGCCTGCGGACCCGGCGGCCAGGCCTCGTCGCGCGCGCGCCGCTGCACGCCGAGGATCGACGCGTACACGGCGGGCAGCCGCTGTTCGGGACGGTCGGCCGCACCGCCGCCGCTCGCGGGTTCGAGCAGCGCGAGCGTGGCCAGCACCGCGTCGTACTGCACCACCTGCTGGCTCATCAGGCGATGCGCGATGCGCGCGTCGGTGTCGAAGGCCTGGTGCAGTCGCTCGATATCCGCGCGCGCGAGCCAGACCGCGCCCGTGGCCGACAGCGCCAGCCAGGCCAGCCACCATCCGCCGCGGGTGCGCAACCACTGTTTCATGGCGCGGATTGTGCCCGGCGGGCAGGCGCCGGCCGGGCGAGAATGCGCGCCCGAGGCATCAGTGCAATGCAGGACCATCTTTTCCCCGACCTCCCCGGATCTCCCCCTTCGGCGACGCCCGCCCCTCCCACGGACGACGCCCCGGCCCCGAAGAAATCGCGCGGCGGCACCGTGCAGCCGGCACCGGCCGATCCCGCGCTGGTCGACCTCGCGCTGCAGCTGCCGCCGCAGTTGCGCTTCGGCGGCTCGTCGTGGAACTACCCGGGCTGGGCCGGCCTCGTGTGGGACGGCGAGTACGCCGAGGCCGTGCTGTCGAAGAACGGCCTCGCGGCCTATGGCCAGCACCCGCTGTTCCGCACCGTGAGCCTGGACCGCAACTTCTACCGCGCGCTCACCGCGAGCCAGTACGCGCGCTACGCGGCGATGGTGCCCGACGACTTCCGCTTCGTGGTGAAGGCACCGAGCGTGGTGACCGATGCCACGGTGCGCGACGAGAGCGGCCGCGGCACGCAGATCAACCCGGCCTTCCTCAGCGCCGATCTCGCGGTGCGCGAGTTCGCCGAGCCCGCGCTGCAGGGCCTGGGCCACCGCATCGGCGCGCTGGTGTTCCAGCTGAGCCCGCTGCCGCGGCCCGTGCTGGCCGATGTGCCGCTGCTGCTCGAGCGCCTCGCCGCGATGATCGCCGCGCTGCCGGCGCTCACCCCGACCGCGCCCGACGCGGTGGTCGCGGTCGAGGTGCGCGACCCGCAGCTCATGACGCCCGACTTCGCCGCCATGCTGCGCAGCGTGGGCGCCACCTGGTGCCTGGGCCTGCACGCGAAGATGCCGCCGATCGAGGACCAGCTGCCGATGCTGCGTGCGCTGTGGCCGCGCCCGCTGGTGTGCCGCTGGAACCTGCACCGGCGCCACGGCCGCTACGGCTACGAGGACGCCGAGAAGCTCTACGGCCCGTTCGACAAGATCGTCGACCCCGATCCCGAGACGCGCCAGGCGCTGGCGCGCGTGATCGCGGGCACCGTGAAGGCCGGGCACAACGCCTTCGTCACCGTGAGCAACAACGCCGAGGGCTGCGCGCCGCGCACCGTGGCGACCCTGGCGCAGGAAGTGGCGGACCTGCTGCTGCGCTGAATCAGTCGACTGCCACGGTCATCTCGACCTCGACGGTCGCGTTCTTCGGCAGCGCATAGACGCCGACCGCCGTGCGCACATGCACGCCCGCGTCGCCGAACACCTCGTGCAGCAGGTCCGAGGCCGCGTCGGCCACCTCGCTGTGCTGCGTGAAGTCGGCGCTGCACTGCACGAACACGCCCACGCGCAGCACCTGGCGCACCGCCTCGAGCGAGCCGAGCTCGCGGCGCAGGATCGCGAGCGCGCGCAGCGCGCAGATCTGCGCGCCCTCGCGTGCCTGCTCGAGCGACACGGTATCGCCCGCGCGGCCCGTGACCATCACCGTGGTGCCCACGCGCGGCACCTGGCCGCTGATGTAGACGGTCTGGCCATCGCGCACAGCCGACGCGTAGTGGCCGCCGACGCGGATCTCGCCCTCGAAGCTGTGGCCGAGCTCGGCGGCGATGCGGTCGGCGGTCTGTTGGCGATGGGCGGAGGCGGTCATGACGGAATTTCCAGCTGAAAGAAAAGGCGCCATCTTCGCCGCACCGGCGCGCCGCGAACAGATACAGAGCCCGCGAAATGCAGCCGCAACAGAGGCCGCGCGCAAGCCCTGGTCCCGGGCCTCGAGGGGCTTGTCGAAGCCCTCGCTCTCACTCGTGCGAGACTCGCCGCTGAAGGAGAGTTACAGATGAATACATTTCTATTCGTGGTCGTTCTGGCGACCCTCGCCCTGCTCCTGTTCGTGCTGATCGCCCAGAAGCGCAACGACAGCCGTGGCGGTTTCGTCGAACGCCCACGGCCGCGCGCGCCGCTCAACGAACGCCAGCAGGCCATGTACCACCGCCTGGTGCAGACGCTGCCCGACCTCGTGGTGCTGCCGCAGGTGAGCTTCGGCGCCCTGCTCACGGCGCGCACCCGCGCCGCGCGCAGCGGCTTCGGCCGCAAGATCGCCGACTTCGTCATCTGCGACCGCAACTTCGAGGTGGTGGCCGTGGTCGGCCTCGACGAGAAGGCCGGCCGCAAGGAGCGTGCGCTGCGCGAGGCCCACGACGCGCTGCTGGTCGATGCCGGCTACCGCGTGCTGCGCTATGCGCGCGTGCCCGACGTGGGCCGTGTCGAGGCCGACTTCGATCCCTCGCTGGCCACGCCGCGGCTGCAGATCGGCCCGCGCTTCCTCGAGGCGATGGCGCTCGAGCGGCCGGCCTTCAAGCCCTCGACGCACCAGTGGCATCCATCGAAGGCCAAGCGCCGGCGCCGCGAGCGAGCGCGCGAGCTGCCCACCGATCAGCCCTCGAACGCGAGGTAGACCCGCCCGCTCTCGATCTTCACCGGGTAGCTGCGCAGGTCCTCGGTGAGCGGCGCGCACATCGCCTTGCCGCTGCGCACGTCGAAGCGGCCCTGGTGCAGCGGGCACTCGATCTCGTGGCCCTCGAGGAAGCCGTCGCACAGCCGCGCATGGCCGTGGGTGCAGATGTTGTCGGTGGCATGGATGCCGTCCTCGGTGCCGTAGAGCGCGATGTCGCGGCCCTGCACGTCGATGCCGATCACGTCGTCGGCGGGGACGTCGTCCACCGCCGCGGCGTCGATCCAGGTGATCGTGGTCATGTTCTTTTCCTTCGTGGCGTGGATGGCTGTCAGTCGGGCTTGAGGCCCGTGCGCTCGATCACCGGCTTCCAGCGCCGCAGCTCCTCGCCCATGAACTTCGCCAGCGCCTCGGGCGTGCTGCCCACGGGATCGAAGTAGGCGGTCTGCAGGCGCTTTTGCACCTCGGGGTCCTTGAGCACCGCGGCGATCTCACGGCTCATGCGCTGCACGATCGCATCGGGCGTTCCCTTGGGCGCCATGTAGGCGAACCACGGCACGGCCTGGATGTCGGGCAGGCCCGATTCGCGCAGGGTCGGCAGCTCGGGCAGCAGCCCCGAGCGCTCGGCCGAGGTCACGGCGATGGCCTTGAGCCGGCCGGCCTTGGCCTGCGGCATCACCGACACCGGCGGCAGACAGGCGAACTGCACGTCGCCCTGGATGATCGCGGTGACGGCCTGGCCCGAGGACGCATAGGGAATGTGGACCGCGAAGGACCGGGTCTTGAGCTTGATGAGCTCCACGCCCAGGTGCGAGATCGAGCCGTTGCCGGTCGAGGCGAAGTTGAACTGGCCGGGGTTGCGCTTCATCGCATCGAGCCAGCCCTTGACCGACTCGACGTTCATGCCGTTCGACACCGCGCACACATTGGGCGTGGTGGCCGCGAGCGACACCGGCACCAGGTCCTTGAACGGGTCGTACGGCAGGTTCTTGTAGAGGATGGTGTTGTAGACCAGCGGCGCGTTGACCGAGAGCAGGAAGGTATAGCCGTCGGGCGCGGCCTTCGAGGCCTGGTCGGTGCCGCTGTTGCCGCCCGCGCCGGGCTTGTTCTCCACGATCAGCGGCTGGCCGATGCGCGCGGCGAGCTTGTCGTTGACGATGCGCGCGAGGATGTCGGGCGAGGCGCCGGCGGCGAAGGGCACGATCACGCGCACGGGACGCTGCGGCCAGTCCTGGGCCTGGGCCGTGATGGCGAGGGCGGCCGTGGCCGCGAGCACGAACAGGGTCTTCATGGCTGGGCCTCCACGTCCACCATGCCCAGGTGGTCCTGCTGCTCGCGCGCGATGAAGCCCGCGATCAACGCGCGGTAGGCGGCCTCCACCACCTCGGGATAGGCGCCCTCCTGCTCGGCCAGCGCCCTCACCTTGTCGATGACTTCCTGCTGGCGCTGCGGCGCCGAGACCTGGAAGGCATCGCGCTTGAAGCGCGCCGCGTCCTTCACGTAGCGGCCGCGCTCGGCCAGCAGTGCGACGATCCTGCGGTCGAGCGCGTCGATGTTCTCGCGCACCTCGGCGAGGTTGGCGCACAGCGGCCGATAGGCCGGGTCGGTGAAGCGGCGCAGCGGCGCGCCGTGGGTCTCGGGTTCTTTGTCCTGCATGGCTCAGATCGGATAGATGATGGAATTCGGGATCATTTCGCTGTCGAACACGCACAGGCGCGACGCGAACTTCAGGCCTTCGACCGTGGGCACGATGCGGTCGATGTAGCGGCCCACGTTGAACACGGTCGAGGGCCCGTCGAGCTTGGTGCGGAACACCGCGTAGTTGGCCTCGCTGTGGATGGCGCCGTCGTCGTCGACGCCGTGCACCACCGGCAGGCCGACCACATGGCGCTGGTAGTACGGGTCGTGGAACAGCGTCTCCTGGATGCCGTAGACGCGGTCCTCGAGCATGCCGCGGCTCTCGAAGGACAGCGTGGCCAGCGGCAGGCCGCGCTCGTGGTTCTCGCGCGGCTGCAGGCGGTAGCTGCACTGCTCGGTGAAGAAGGCCGGCCACAGGCTCCATTGGCCCGAATCGACCGCGTGGGCGTAGGCCGCGTAGAGCCGGGCCAGGTCGAGGTAGGCGGCGGGGTCGAGCTGCTTCATGCGGCCTCCATCACTTCGCGCCAGTAGCGGTACATGCCGCGGATCAGCGTCTCGGTCACCATGTGGTCGGTGTTCTCGACCTCGCGCCCGCCGAGCTCGGCCAGCGTGCGGTGGTAGGGCTTCTGCTCGAAGCCCTGCTGCGAGAACTCGATCACCTCGCCGTCGTCGGCCGATACGAAGCCCGCCGGCCCGAACAGGTTGGCCTGGCGCAGGCGGCGCTGCGTCATCTCCTCGCTGTCGTCCTCGAAGCCGAAATGGGTCCAGACGAAATCGAAGGCATCGTGGCCCACGGGCTGGATGTGGCGCGTCGACACGCTGTTGACCTGCTGCTGCAGGATCAGGCTCGGGAACAGCGTCATCATCACCGCGGTCGGCCCACCCCACCAGGGCTCGGGCACGATGTCGAGGAAGCGCGGGTCCTTGAGCTGCATGCTCTCCTTGAAGCTGGAGACCTGCGTCACCTGCGCGGCCTTGCCCGCGCTGCCGCGCGTGGAGATCATCGCGGCGTGGCGCCCGCGCGCATCCATCTTGAGCTCCGACTTGTTGTCGGCGCGCCAGAGCCCGAAGGTCACGAACCAGGTATGGAGCAGGCCCGGGTGATACGGGTCCTTGATGTTCTCCTGCATCAGCTTCCAGTTGCCGGGGATGCGCTGGCGGCTGTAGCCGAGGATGGTGAGCTTGCGGCCGTCGAACAGCCGGTCGAAGTAGCGCAGGATCTCGGGGCCGAGGAAGTCCTCGAACGATTCGATGTCGTGGTCGAAGGAGGCGAACACCACGCCGCCGCGCCGCGCGACCTTGAGCTTGTTGAGGCCGTTCTCCTCGAGCTTGAAGTCCCCCGGCATGCCGCCGTTGACCTTGCCGTCCTGCTTCACGCCGCGGCGGAACGGCACGCCCTGCAGGTCGCCCTTGAGCGAGTAGTTCCACTGGTGGTAGGGGCAGACGAAGTCCTTGCGGTTGCCCTGGCGCTCGCGGCAGAACTGCATGCCGCGGTGCGCGCAGACGTTCTCCACCACGTGGATCTCGCCTTCCATGTCGCGCACCAGGATCACCGAGCGCTCGCCGACGGCGGTGCGCTTGAAGTCCCCGGGGTTCGGGATCTCGGCCTCGAGGCCGACATAGCACCAGTGCTTCTCGTAGAAGAAGCGCTGCAGCTCCTTCCTGTGCAGTTCCTCGTCGGTGTAGGCCTTGAACGGGATGCGGCTGGTCTGCTCGTTCTCCCAGCGCAGCTCGATGGGGAACACGGCTTGCGTTGTCATCGCGGGTCTCCTTGTCTTTCCGGCAATTCTTCAGGTGCCTTGCAGGTAGAAGGCATCGGCATGGATCTGCTCGGGCGCGAGGCCGCGGCCGCGCACCAGTTGCGTCACGGCCTCGACCATCGGCGGCGAGCCGCAGAGGTAGGCGCGCCAGCCCTCGAGGCTGCCTGGCCAGTCGGCGCGGATCGCGTCGGTGATCAGGCCCAGGCGCTGGCCGGCCTCGGCCGGGCCGGCGACCACCACCACCTGCACCGTCAGGCGCGGATGCAGCGCCTGCAGTTCGCGCAGCTCGGCGAGGCCATAGACGTCGGCCCCCGAGCGCACGCCGAGGTAGAGGTGGATCGATTGCTGCGTGAGCCCGGCTTCGATGGCGCCGCGCACGATCGACAGGATCGGCGCCAGCCCGGTGCCGCCGGCCGCGCAGAGCATCGGCCCGCGGTGCTTCGTGCGCAGGTAGGCGGTGCCCAGCGGACCGCTGACGCGCACCGCGTCGCCCACGCGCAGTTGCTCGAACACATGCGCGGTAACGCGGCCGCCGGGCACGCGGCGCACGTGGAACTCGAGCTCGTCGTCGCGGCTCAGCCCAGCCATCGAGTACGGCCGCGCGAGCCCCGGTGCGAACTGCAATTGCGCGTACTGGCCGGGCGAGAACTCCAGCGGCTTGTTGGGCTTCAGGCGCAGGCGGCGGATGTCGTGGGTCAGCGTCTCGATGCCGGAGACCGTGGCCTTGAGCACCCGCGCCGGATGCACCACCACCTCGTCGGGCTCGGGGATCTCGATCGCGCAGCTCTCAGTCAGGGTGGCCTGGCAGGCCAGCACGTAGCGCTCGCCCTGGCTGTCGGGGCGGATGGCATCCTGGCCCGCATCGAGCACATGGCCCGACACCAGCTTGCAGCGGCAGGTGCCGCAGCGCCCGGCCATGCAGCTGTACGACACCGGCACATGGTGCTCGCGCAGCACCTCGAGCAGGTTCGCGCCGGGGCGGACCTCGAGCGTGCGGGCCAGGGGGTGGATGTGCAGGTCCATCGGATCTTCTTCTCGTGGGCGGGCGCGCTGCGCCGGTTGTCTCGGGGACGGATGATGCGCGGCCGTCGCCGATTGACCAATAGAATTCCGTGAATCCTCTTCATCACCGAAATGAATAAAGGTCCGGCATGCAGCTCAAGGACATCGACCTCAACCTGTTGCTGGTGTTCGACCGCATGCTGGCCGAGAAGCGCGTGTCGGCCGTGGCCGCATCGCTGGGCCTGTCGCAGCCCGCGATCAGCAACGCGCTCGCGCGGCTGCGCAAGCTGCTGGGTGACGAGCTGTTCCTGCGCACCGCGCGCGGCATGGAGCCCACGCCCTTCGCGCTGCAGCTGGCCGAGCCGGTGGCCTATGCGATGGGCGCGCTGCACACCGCGCTCAACCAGCAGGTGGTGTTCGACCCGGCCACCAGCACGCGCGCCTTCGCGCTCGCGATGACCGACATCGGCGAGATCTACTTCACGCCGAAGCTGATGGCCGCGCTGTCGGCGGTC
Organism: Variovorax sp. GW821-FHT09B05; assembly: GCF_059418265.1. Classification (NCBI taxonomy): domain Bacteria; kingdom Pseudomonadati; phylum Pseudomonadota; class Betaproteobacteria; order Burkholderiales; family Comamonadaceae; genus Variovorax; species Variovorax sp. GW821-FHT09B05. The sequence goes on along the minus strand of NZ_JBWKPN010000002.1, from coordinate 684,197 downwards.
GCGCCGGGCGTGACCATCAGCACCGTGCGCAACAACACCGCCACCAACCTGCGCGAGGAGCTCGAGGCCGGCCATGTCGACCTGGCGATCGGGCTGCTGCCGCAGCTCAAGTCGGGCGTGTTCCAGCGCCGGTTGTTCCGCCAGCGCTACGTGTGCCTGTTCGCCGGCAGCCATCCGCTCGCGAAGAAGCGCAGCGTGTCGCTCAAGGACTTCGTCGCGGCCGACCACGTGCTGGTGCAGGCCGCGGGCACCGGCCACGGCAAGGCCGACGACGTGATGGCCGCGCAGGTCATCCAGCGGCGTATCCGGCTGCGCGTGCCGCACTTCGTGGCCATCGGCCACATCCTGCGTTCGGGCGACATGATCGCCACCGTGCCCGAGCGGCTCGCGCAGAGCATCGCCGAGCCCTTCGGGCTGGTGTGGCGCCCGCACCCCGTAGCACTGCCGCAGATCGCGATCAACCTGTTCTGGCACGCCAAGCTGCACCGCGACCCGGGCAACCAGTGGCTGCGCGGCCTGTTGTTCGACCAGTTCGCCGACGGCGACTGAGCACGGTCTTCGGGTTCGGCGTACAAACACGGCCATCGCCCCTTTCCGCATCACGATGGCGCCCTCCCCCCGCATCCGGATCGCTCCCGGCACCGAAGGCATCGAACGCCTCGAGGCCCATCTGCACGGCCAGGCCTTCTCGCCGCACCGCCACGACACCTACGCGATCGGCATCACGCTCGCGGGCGTGCAGCGCTTTCGCTACCGCGGCTCGCAGCAACAGTGCCTGCCTGGCCAGTGCCACGTGCTGCATCCCGACGAGCTGCACGACGGCGGCGCGGGCACCGACGACGGCTTCGGCTACCGCATCCTCTACGTCGACCCGGCGCTGGTGCAGCGCGCGCTGCACGGCAAGCCACTGCCCTTCGTGGCGCAACCCGTGCTCGATGCGACGCGGCTGCGGGCCCTCGGCACGGGCCCGCGCACCGCGCGCGAGCTCTGGGACTTCGACGCCGCGATCGACGACGAGGTGCTGCGCACCGAGCTCGCGGTCGCGGTGGCGCAGCTGCTGGCCAACGCCGCCACCGGGCAACCCCAGGCACCCGGCTCGCTCGAACTCGCGGGCCTCACGCGCGTGCGCGACCACATCGCCGCCACGCCGACCGAGCGCCCCGCGATGGCGGCGCTCGAGCGCCTGGCCGGGCTCGACCGCTGGTCGCTCGCGCGCCAGTTCCGCGCGGCCTTCGGCACCAGCCCGAGCCGCTTCCGCACGCTGCGCCAGCTCGACGCGGTGCGCCAACTGCTGCGGCGCGGCAGCTCGCTGGCCGATGCGGCCGACGCGGCCGGCTTCGCCGACCAGAGCCACATGTCGCGCCAGTTCAAGCAGGCCTACGGCCTCACGCCCGCGCGCTGGAGCGCGGCGCTGGGCTGATCAGCGCGCGCCGGCGTCAGTGCGCGCCTCGATCGCGCGCACCACGGCCGCCATGTCGAGCGCGCCCAGGCCCAGCGCCTGCGTCTCGCCATAGAGCGCATGGCAGGCATCGAGCAGCGGCGAGGCCACGCCGGCCGCGCGCGCCGCCTCGGCCACCAGCCGGTTGTTCTTGAGCACGTCGGTGATCGAGGCCTGCACCTCGAAGTCCTGCGCGAGCAGCTTCTGCGCCTTCATGCGCGACACGGCGCTGGCCATCGGCCCGGCCTCGAGCACCGACACCAGCTTGCGCGTGTCGAGCCCATGGCGGTCGGCGAAATGGAAGGCCTCCGCGAGGCCCGTGACCATGGTGATCAGGAACAGGTTGACCGAGAGCTTCATGAGCAGCGCCTGCGGCACCGGGCCGCAGACCACGGTCTCGTGGCACATGGGCTTGAGCAGCGGGCGCAGCGCTTCCACCGCGTCCGCGTCGCCGGCCAGCATCGCCACCAGTTGCCCGGCCTCGGCCGGCTTGCGCGAACCCGAGACCGGCGCCTCGACATAGCGCCCGCCCGCGGCGCGGACCGCGTCGGCCAGCCCCTGCGAATACGCGGCCGAGGTCGTGCCCATGTGGACGATGGTGCGCCCCGCGACGTTGTCCGCGAAGGCCGGCGTACCGCGGCCCAGCGCCTCGTCGATCGCCTCGCCGTGGGCCAGCATCAGGATCGCGATGCGCGTGCGGCGCAGCACCTGCGCGGGCGTGTCGGCGACCTGCGCGCCGGCTTCGCGCAAGGGCTCGGCGCGCGCGGGCGAGCGGTTCCACACAACGAGCGGCGTGCCCGCGCGCGCGAGGTTGAGCGCCATGGGCTGGCCCATGACGCCGAGTCCGATGAATCCTAGGGGTCCGATGTCAGTCAACCGTGTCTCCGTGAATGCATGAATGGATGGGGAATGGCGTGGCACCTTAGCCCTCGGTGCAGGCCGCGTCTTGAAGCTTTGTGCAGCGACCACCTTCACGAAGCCTTCAGGGGAGGCGCAGCCTTTCTTCAGGCTCGGTTTCGAGAATGAACGCAACCACCGGCGCACCGCGTGCCGCCGTTGGCTCCCTTCTTTTCATCCCACTTTTCCAGGCATTCCATGCATTCGAAGCCCGCCTCGTTTCCGAAGACCTCGTCCCTGCGCACCGCCCTCCTCCTGTCCGCCCTGCTGCTGGGCGCCGCCGCGTCGATGAAGGCCGGCGCCGCCGAGTACGGCAAGGAACCCACGCGCCTGTACGTCGGCGGCGCCATCGGCCGCTCGAGCTACAGCCTGCCCTCGTCCTCGCGCGTGCCCGTGCCCTGGGGCGGCGAGAAGAACAGCAAGAGCGGCACCGCGTTCAAGGTCTATGGCGGCTACCGCTTCACCGACACCTTCGGCGTGGAAGGCGGCTATGCGCGGCTGGGCCGCGTGAAGCAGTGGAACACCAGCTACAGCGTGTTCGGCGCGAACTCGGTGCTCGAGAGCGGCACCGGCCAGGTGTTCTACGCGGCCGCCACCGCGCGGCTGCCGCTGGGCGAATCCTTCGCGCTCAACGGCCGGCTCGGCGTGGCGCACGGCCGGGTCTCGGCCGGCAACAGCCACCGCCTGTTCGGCGGCGAGAGCATCGGCGGCAACGGCACGGGCCTCATGGCCGGCTTCGGCGCCGAGTACGCGGTGACGCGCAATCTCTCGATCACCGCCGACTACGACTACTTCGGCAAGGTCTCGAAGCACGCCAAGGCCGGCCTGCTGACCGTGGGCGTGCGCGCGAACTTCTGACGCCGGCGTCAGCCCGGCAGCGCCCAGCGGCCCAGCACCTCGTGCACGCCCTCGGCGCGCCGGCTGTCGATCAGCGCGAAGCTCGCGGCGGTCCAGCGCACCGGCTCGACCATGGCCGGCTCCATCGCGCCGCGCATGTACGACAGCGTGAGGTGGGGCGTGAAGGCGCGCTTGGGCGCGAAGCCCGCATCGGCCAGCACCTCGCCCAGGCGCTGCCTGAAGGCCGCGAGCGCGGCCACCTCGGCGTTCTCGCCGCCGAGCAGCGCGCAGGCGCCCTTGGCGAAGCGCATCGCGCTGTCGAACGCCACCTCGAAGCGCGGCAGATGCAGCCGCGAGGCGGCCGCGATCGCGAGCTCGACCTTGTCGCGCGGCAACTCGTCATGCTCACCCAGGTCGTGCAGCGTGACGTGCAGCCGGTCGGGCTCCACATGCATGGCACGGAGGTCCCGTTCCGCATGCCATTGCGCGCTCCAGGCCGCGATGCGCGCGGCATCTTCCTCGCCGGGATGGATCGCGAAGAACAGCACATGCGCCGGCGGCGGCTTGCGCGGCGCGCGTTCGCCGGGCGTGGCGCGGCTGCGCGTGCGCAGCGGTGGCGGCGGTGCGTCGATGCCGGGCAGCAGCAACTGCTGTTCGCTCGCGGGGGCGGTGCGGCGGGACTTCATGCGCGTCGGCCCTCGTGCGGGGACGTGGGTGCGCGGCGGCGGGTGTGGCGGATGGCGGCAGTCAAGCGTGGGGGCGCGTGCGGTGGCGGTCGAGGACCGCACGGCGGATGGCATTCGTTGGGGGGCTGAATGGTACAGATGCCCGGCGCGATCCGGGACCGCCGCGCGAAGAAATTTCAGCGCGCCGCGTCGACCGCCGGGCCCGTCCATTCGCGCACGAAGGACTCGGGCGCACGGCGCTCGGGCGCGCGCGTCGCCTCCTTCGCCGTGCCGACGTAGAGGAAGCCCAGCAGCCGGTCCGCCTCGCCCAGGCCCAGCGCGCGCTGCACCCGCGGGTCGTAGCTGTTGAGCCCCGTGGCCCAGAAGCCGCCATAGCCCAGCAGGTGCAGCGCATTGAGCATGTTCATCGCGGCGGCGCCGACCGCCAGCACCTGCTCGGACTCGGGGATCTTGTGCGGCGCCAGCACGCGCGCGCAGAGCGCGATCAGCAGCGGCGCGGCCATCGCCTTGTTGCGAAAGCGCTCGCCGTCTTCTTCGGGATCGCGTTGCCGCGCGGCTCGTGCGAACACTTCGCCGAGCGCGATGCGGGCATCGCCGCGGATGGTGAGGAAGCGCCAGGGTTGCAACTGGCCGTGGTCGGGGGCGCGCAGCGCGGCCTGGAACACCAGGTCGAGGTCCTGCGCCGAGGGTGCGGGATCGGTCAGCGGCCAGGGGGAATGGCGTTGCAGCAGCAGGTCGAACGCTTCGCGCCGGACGGAACGGGAGATGGAGGTGTCGGCGTGCATGTCGGCGTCCTTCGAAACGAAACGAGGAAGCCGCCCCGCGGGAATGACAGGTGCTGCAAGGGTTCAGTGGCGGGCTGTCTCGCCGCGTCGGGCGAGATGGCTGGCATCCGGGTCCTCGTGCGTGACGAAGAGAGCGGTCACCAAGGTTCGACGGGGCGGCGAACGAGCGGCCATCGTATCGGCGCCGCATTGCCCATGCACCGGGTGCGCCTAAGGCACCCGGGCACGGACGCTCAGAAGTTCATGTCCTTCTCGACCTCCTGCAGCTTGCGCCGGGCCAGCGCCAGGTTCGACTTGGCCTTGTCGAGCACGAAGTAGATGAACACGCCCTCCTTCTGCGCCATCGGGCGCAGCAGGTGGTACTGCTTGCCGAGCGTGATCAGGATGTCCTCGATGCTGTCGTTGAGGCCGAGGGCACGCATCGTCTTGAGCTTGGCGCGCATCACTTCGGTATTGCCGGCGGCCGCCACCTCGAGGTCGACGCCGGAGCCGATGGCGCCCAGCATCATGCCGCTGGCGGAGTCGACCACGGCGGCGCACAGTGCGCCGTCGGCGGTCATGAGGTTGTCGAGGCTGTTCTGGATCGTGGCCATGTGTCTTGTTCCCTGTGGATCATGCGAATGAAAGGATGAAGCGGCGGCGTCGCATGCAACCCGCCTCCGCCGGAAATTGCGATCGACGCCTCAAGGCGCCTCGAGCGCCCGCACGCAGGCGGCGGTCCGGTACATCGCCTGAGCGAGGACCGCGCCGGCGTCGGCGATGACGTTCACCACCAGTTCCGTCTCGCCGTTGCGCACCGGGCTGACCAGCGCGAAGCCCTTGTCGGTGGCCACCGTGATGCAGGTGCAGCGACCGAGGCGCGCCTCCTGCGAGGCCACGGCGCCGATGGCGGCCATCGAACTGGCCATCGCGGCGATGCGCGAGGGGTCGAAGTCGCGCAGGCTGGCATGCGCGATCTCGAAGCCGTCGGGCGTGGCGACCACCACCGAGACGACACCGCTCGTCTCGTCGAGCACGCTGCGGGCCTCGGCCGCGGCACGCAGCTTGAGCGCGTGGGGAATGCTCATGGCGCGATCTCCTCGTCGATCACCTCGATCTGCATCAGCAAGGTCTCGATCAAGGCGACGACGTCGTCCTTGCGGCGCGGGTCCATCGCCAGCACCGGCAGCACCAGCCCGCGGGCCGCGAGCGCGCCGGCGTAGTCGTCGAGCGTGGGCGAAGGATGCGTGGGCAGCCGGGTGACGCCGATCGCGCAGGGCATCTTCTCGAGCGCACCCGCGAAGCCGTCGAGATAGGCCACCAGGTCCGCCAGCGGATCGGGCCGGCTGTTGTCGACCAGGATCGCGAGGCCCAGCGCATCGCGCACCAGGATCTTCCACATGAAGTCGAAGCGGGCCTGCCCCGGCGTGCCGTACAGGCGCAGCCGGTCGCCGTTGTCCAGCGTCAGCTGGCCGAAGTCGAGTCCCACCGTCGTGGTGGCCTTGGCCACGGAGGCATCGGCATTGGCGACCTCGGTGGCGATGGGCGCGGTTTCGCTGATGGCGGCGATGGCCGTGGTCTTGCCCACGCCCATCGGGCCCGTGAAGACGAGCTTGAAATCCCTCATGGCGTGCCGCGCTCAGAACAGGCCGAGACGCCGGCGGATGCGCGAGAGCAGCCCCTGCTTGTGTTGCCGCGCATCGGCGGCTGCGGCCACGCGAGGCGCGGGGATCGCTTCTTCCCGGACCCAGACCAGGGCCCCCTCTTCGTCGAGTAGGCGAAGGAAAACGCGGCACACCTCGGCATCGACCTGGCCTAGCACCCCGAGGCTCTCGGCCGATTGCGCGCTCCGGGCGAGCGCCGCCGCCAGCCGGACATGGGCCGGGTGGCACTGCAGCGTCGCCTGCGACGGCCAGCGGCTCAGCGAAGCACGCGCACCGGATGGCGCTGCATGGCCCGTCACCGCGCTCGGCGCGATCTGGTTGAGCAGCTCGACCAGTTCCTCGGCGTAGATGGGGCGCGCCAGCGCGGGACTGGGTGGCGTGGCGGCGGCGCCGTGGCGCGGCACCATCGGCACCACGAAACGGGCCGGCGGCGCCTGCCGCTCCGCGGCCGGGCCTTCGCCGTCGATCAGCAGCAGGTCGCAGGACTGCGATTCGCTGACCGTCCAGCGCGAACGGAGATTGGAGCTGAGGCGGACGATGATTCTCAGGAGCTCGACCTCAACCGGAGGGAGCCCCATCACGCCCAGAACGAGTGGCATACCTTCTTCCCTGACTGTCTTTTTTGGATGGTTGCATATTGTTATTGCTGTTAACCAAATGATGTACGGATGTACAAACGCGGTTTCAGATTCGGACAAACACTGAGAACAAATCCACAACACTTGTTGCCGAGGAGTCGGTTTGAGGTTGCGATGGAAGCGAACTGTTGCGGGTGAGGAACCGCGGCCCGAGGCGAATGGAACGCGGATTCAGTCCTCGTCCAGCGCCGCGAAGCGCTCCGCCAGAAAGTCCACCAGCGCCCGCACCGCCGGCAGCAGCCCGCGCCGCGAAGCGAACACCGCGTGGATGATCTCGCGCCGCGGTGCCCAGCCCTGGATCACGTGGATCAGCTCGCCGCGCGCGATCTGCTCGCGCACCATCATCGACGGCAGCTGCACAACGCCCACGCCCGCGAGGGCCGCGGCGCGCAGTGCGAGCATGCCGCGCGTGACGAGGCGCGGCTGATGGCGGATGGCGGCCTGCGCGCCATCGGGGCCGATCAGGGTCCACACATGCTCGTGCTGCGGTAGGCCCAGGTCCATGCTCGGCAGGCCCGCGAGGTCGGCGGGCACGCGCGGGATGCCGCCCGACAGCAATTTCGGATGCGCGACCAGGCACTGCCCGCGCTCGGCGAGCACGCGCATCACGAGCTCGCTGTCCTCGATCGGCGGCGGCCGCACGCGAATGGCCACGTCGACGCCCTCGCCCACCACGTCCACGCGGCGGTTGGTTTCCTCGAGGTGGATCTGCACGCGCGGGTGCGCGACCATGAAGGCCGCCACCATGTCGCCGACGTGCGTGTCGAGCAACGCCACCGGACAGGTCATGCGCACCACGCCGCGCGGCTCGGCCTGGGTCAGCGCGATGGCCTCGTCGGCCGCCTCGGCCTCGACCAGCATCGCCTTGCAGTGGCCGTAGTAGGTCTGGCCCGGCTCGGTGACGGCGAAGCGCCGCGTCGAGCGCTGGATCAGGCGCGTGCCCAGGCGCTCCTCGAGCAGCGCGATGCGCCGGCTGAGCTTGGACTTGGGCATGCCCAGCGCGCGGCCCGCGGGCGCGAAGCCGCCGTGGTCCACCACCTGCACGTAGTAGTAGAGATCGTTCAGATCCTTCATCGCTCTCGCCCCTCATCGTTCACAAAATAGAACGCTGATGGCAAATATCGCCATCTACCGCATCAATCGTTCAACCCATATTCTCTATCCATCGGCCAGGACCCTCGTCCTGGCGACGCAAGGAGATGAAGATGAAGAAGGTTCTCGGTGTCTACAGCGCCCCTCGCACGCACTGGGTGGGCGACGGTTTTCCGGTGCGCTCGCTGTTCGGCTACGACGGCCTGGGCAAGCACCTGAGCCCGTTCCTGCTGCTCGACCATGCGGCGCCGACCGCCTTCGAACCGGCCGTCCGCCCGCGCGGCGTGGGCCAGCATCCGCACCGCGGTTTCGAAACCGTGACCATCGTCTACCAGGGCGAGGTCGAGCATCGGGACTCCACCGGCGCGGGCGGCCTGATCGGCCCGGGCGACGTGCAATGGATGACCGCCGGCGGCGGCATCCTGCACGAGGAGTTCCACTCGCGCGGCTTCACCGAGCGCGGCGGCACGATGGAGATGGTGCAGCTCTGGGTCAACCTGCCCGCGAAGGACAAGATGGCCGAGCCCGGCTACCAGACCCTGCTCGACGCGCAGATCCCGTCGGTGGACCTGCCCGAGGGCGCGGGCCGGGTGCGCGTGATCGCCGGCGACTTCGACGGCCACCGCGGCCCGGCGCGCACCTTCACGCCGATGGACGTTTGGGACCTTCGCATCGCCCAGGGCCGCACCGGGCGCTTCGAGGCGAAGGAAGGCCGCACCCTCGCGCTGGTGGTGCTGCGCGGCACGGTGCTGGTCAACGGCGAGACGATCGCGCGTGAGGGGCATCTGGTGCACCTGGACACAGCCGGCAGCGGCGTGGAGATCGAGGCCAACAGCGACGCGACGGTGCTGTGGCTGTCGGGCGAACCGATCGACGAGCCCGTGGTGGGCTACGGTCCGTTCGTGATGAACAGCGAGGCCGAGATCCGCCAGGCCATGGCCGACTTCAACGGCGGCCGCTTCGGGCGCATGCCGGCCTGAGCGATCGAGCCCCCGCGTTTCGAGAAGACGCGGGGCTTTTTTTCAGGGGCCGTCGCCGGCCCGCAGATCCGACTCGCGCGTCACCGTCTTGGCCAGCAGCCGCAAGGTGCTCGCGCAGGCGGCGACCGCCTCGGACAGCACGCCGCTGCGCCGGTAGGCCAGCCCCAGGTCCATCGACGGCACCGCGCCCGCCATCGCCGTGCGGCGAATGCGCCCGCCGTCGTGCGACCACGGGCGAAACACGAGGTCCGACAGGATCGTCACGCCGACGTTCTGTGCGACCAGGCTGCGCACGGCCTCGATCGACTTGGTACGGAACACGACCTTGGGTTCGAGCTTCGCCGCGCCCCAGTAGCGGCCCACGGTCTCCACGTGCTCGTCCATGTCGAGCAGCACGAAGGGAAGCTCCGCGATCTCGCGCAACGACACCGACTGCCCGGTGGCCAAGGGATGGTCGAGCGAGGTCCACAGGCGCCGCTGCGACTTCAGCAGGTTTTCGCGCCGGATGTCGGACGCCTGCGAGAGGTTCGAGACGAGCACCACGGCCAGGTCGAACTCGCCGCTGCGCAGCCCCGCCTCGATCTCCTCGCGGTTGCGCTCGACCGGCTCGAACTCGATCAGCGGCAGTTGCCGGCGCATGGCGCCGATGATCTTCGGCAGCATGTATTCGGACACGGTGTCCGTGATGGCGATGCGCACGCGCCCTTCGACCGAGGATGCCGAGCCGTGGGTCTCCTCCACCGCCACCTCGAGCGTGCGCAGGATGTGCTGCGCGTGGCGCAGGAAGCCTTCGCCATGCACCGTGAGCCGCAGCCCGTCGGAGTGCCGCGTGAAGAGCTGGACCTTCAGCGCGGTCTCGAGATTGCGCAGCGAGGTCGTCAACGAGGGCTGGCTCACATAGCAGCGCTGCGCCGCGCGCGAGACTTGGCCCGTGTGGGCCGTGGCGACGAAATGCTGCAGCTGCTTGATCGTGATCGACATAGATCGATCCTATATCACTCTATTGATATTCAATATTTGAATTGGTGGAGGCATTCGCCCATAGTCGCCCCGCACGACATCCCGGGCGCGAAAGACGCCCCAGGCCCAGCCACTGGAGACACCATGCCCTCGACATCAAGAACAGCCCCCGGGCAAGACGCCCTGCTCCCTTCCACCGCGCATCCCGGCCCCGCGGGTCCCGGCCTCCTGAGCCGACTGGGCCTGCGCTTCACCGCCTGGGCCGAGCGCTGGTTCCCCGATGCCTACGTGTTCGCGGCCATCGCGGCGGCGGTGGTCGCGGTCGCGGCGCTGCTCAATGGATCGAGCCCGCTGGTCGTCGCCAAGGCCTTCGGCGACGGCTTCTGGAGCCTGATCGTCTTCACGATGCAGATGGCGCTGGTCGCGATCGGCGGCTACGTGGTCGCAACCTCGCCGCCGGCCGCGCGCTTCATCGGCCGCCTGGCATCGGTGCCCGTGTCGGGGCGCCAGGCCATCGCCTACGTGGCGGCGATCAGCATGATCCTGTCGCTGTTCAACTGGGGCATCTCGCTGATCTTCAGCGCGCTCTACGTGCGCGCCCTGGCGCGCCGGACCGAACTGCGCATGGACTACCGCGCCGCCGGTGCGGCCGCCTATCTCGGGCTGGGCGCGACCTGGGCGCTCGGCCTGAGCTCCTCGGCGGCGCAACTGCAGGCGAACGCGGCCAGCCTGCCCAAGAGCATCCTCGACATCACCGGCGTCATCCCGTTCAGCCAGACCATCTTCCTGTGGCAATCGATGGTGATGGCGCTGGTGCTGATCACCGTCTCGGTCGCGATCGCGCTGTGGTCCGCGCCCACGGCCGAGAGCGCGGTCACGGCGCAGGAGCTGGGCATCGACCTGGCCGAGACCAAGCCGGCAACGGATGCGACCGCCGCGCGCCGCCCCGGCGAATGGCTCGAGCGCAGCCCGCTGCTCACGCTGCTCTTGTGCGCGCTCGGCTTCGGCTGGCTCGCGCAGGAGTTCATGGCCAAGAGCCCGCTGATCGCGATCGCGGGGCTCAACACCTACAACCTGCTGTTCCTGATGATCGGCATGCTGCTGCACTGGCGCCCGCGCAGCTTTCTCGACGCCGTGTCGCGCTCGGTGCCCTCGACCGCGGGCGTGATCATCCAGTTTCCGCTCTACGGCGCCATCGCCGCCATGCTGACCGCCGCCAAGGGCGACGGCGGCCACACGCTGTCGGACCGCATCGCGCACCTGTTCGTGAGCATCTCCAGCGTCGACAGCTTCGCGGTGGTGATGGGCGCGTACTCCGCCATCCTGGGCTTCTTCATTCCCTCGGGCGGCGGCAAGTGGATCATCGAGGCGCCCTACGTCATGCAGGCGGCCAACGAACTCAAGGTCCACCTCGGTTGGGCGGTGCAGGTCTACAACGCGGCCGAGGCGCTGCCCAACCTGATCAACCCGTTCTGGATGCTGCCGCTGCTGGGCGTGCTCTCGCTGAAGGCGCGCGACATCGTCGGCTTCACCTTCCTCCAGTTGCTCGTCCATGCGCCGCTGGTGCTCTTCATGCTGTGGTTCCTGGGTCGCACGCTGAGCTACGTGGCACCCGTGATGCCCTGAACGGACCGGGCACTCGAATGGACGCGGCCACGACGCAAACCAAGCCCGGCTACTGCACGCTCTGCCGCTCGCGCTGCGGCACGCTCAACGAGGTGCGCGGCGACATGCTGGTGTCGGTGCGGCCCGATACGTCGCACCCGACCGGCCAGGCGATGTGCATGAAGGGCAAGGCCGCGCCCGAACTCGTGCACAGCCCGCACCGCGTGCTGCATCCCATGCGCCGCACGCGGCCCAAGGGCGATCCGGATCCGGGCTGGGTGCGCATCGGCTGGGAAGAGGCGCTGGCCGAGACCGCCCGGCGCCTGGGGGCCATCAGGGCCGAGAGCGGCGCCGAATCGGTGGTGTTCGCGGTCACCACGCCGAGCGGCACGCCGCTGTCCGACAGCATCGACTGGATCGAGCGCTTCGTGCGCCTCTTCGGCAGCCCCAACATCTGCTACGCGACCGAGGTCTGCAATTGGCACAAGGACTTCGCCCATGCCTTCACCTTCGGCTGCGGCATGCCGCCGGCCGACTATGCGCAGGCCGAGCTGATCGTGCTGTGGGGCCACAACCCCACCAACACCTGGCTGGCGCAGGCCAATGCCATCGCGAAGGGCCGAGCGAAAGGCGCGCGGATGATCGTGGTCGATCCGCGTCCCACGGCGCTGGCGCGCCAGGCCGAGGTGTGGCTGCCGGTGCGGCCCGGCACCGACGCGGCGCTCGCGCTCGGGCTGATCCGCCTGCTGATCGAGGACGAGCGCTTCGACGAAGACTTCGTGCGCGACTGGACCAATGCGCCGCTGCTGGTGCGCGACGACGACGGGCATCTGCTGCGCGAGCGCGACCTGAGGCCCGATGCCGGGGGCGACCGCTTCATGGCTTGGAGCGACACGAAACAGGGGGCAGTGCCTTACGACACCGCTCGGGCCGCACGAGTTCAAGGCTCGACCCACTTCCGCCTGCGCGGTGCTGTCACGCTGACGGCGAAGAACGGCACGCGCATCGCCTGCCGCCCGGCCTTCGATCTGCTGGCGCAGGCCTGCGCCGCCTGGACGCCGCAGGAAGTGGAACGCATCACCGGCGTGCCCGAAGCCCCGCTGCGCGCCGCGGCCGAGCTGTTCGGCGGCGGGCATCGCACGGCCTATCACGCCTGGACCGGCATCGGCCAGCACACCAACGCGACCCAGTCGGAGCGCGCGGTCGCCACCCTGTACGCGCTGTGCGGCAGCTTCGATCGCATCGGCGGCAACCGCGTGCGCACGGGTCCGCGCGTCAACACGGTCAATGCGCTCTCGCTGCTGCCCGATGCACAGCGCGCGAAGGCACTCGGCCTGAAGGAACGGCCGATCGGACCGCCCGCCCACGGCTGGGTGACCGCGCGCGACACCTATCGCGCGATCGTCGAGGGCGAGCCGTACAAGGTGCGCGCGATGATGGCCTTCGGCACCAACCTGCCGGTCTCGCAGGCCGACACCGCGCTCGCGCAGCAGGCGCTGGCGCAGCTCGAGTTCCATGTGCACTGCGATCTGTTCGAGACGCCGGCCGCGCGCCATGCCGACATCCTGCTGCCGATCGACACGCCCTGGGAGCGCGAGGGCCTGCGCATCGGCTTCGAGATCGACGACCGCGCGGCCGGCTGGGTGCAACTGCGCCAGCGCATGGTGGCGCCGCGCGGGGAATCGCGTTCCGACAACGAGGTGCTGTTCGATCTCGCGCAACGTCTCGGCATGGGCGACGCATTCTTCGGCGGCAGCCTGGAGGCCGGGTGGAACCACATCCTCGAGCCGCTGGGCCTCACGGTGGCGCAGCTGCGCGAGCGGCCCGAAGGCATGGCCTGCGACATCGACGCGGGCGAGCGGAAGTACGCGCGCGAAACGCCCACCGGCGTGCGAGGCTTCGACACGCCCACGCGCCGCGTCGAGCTCTATTCCGAAACCCTGCTGCGCCACGGCCAGCCGCCCGTGGCGAGCTTCGTCGAGCCCGCCGACACGCCGCGCGATGCTCGGGCGACCGCGCAGGGCCGCTTCCCCTACGTGCTGAGCTCGGCCAAGAACGGTCTCTACTGCCACAGCCAGCATCGCAGCCTGCCCTCGCTGCGCAGGCGCGCGCCCGAGCCGGTGGCCGAGCTGAGCCCCGCGCTCGCGCAGGCCAAGCACATCGTCGACGGCGACTGGCTGCGCATCCGCACGCGCGTGGGCGAGGCCCGCTTCGTCGCGCGCATCACGCCCGACCTGGCCGACGATCTCGTCGTGGCCGAGTTCGGCTGGTGGCAGGGTTGCAGCGAGCTGGACCGCGAGGGCCTGCCGGTCGATGGTGCGCTGAGCAGCAATTTCAATGCGCTGATCTCGGCCAACCATTGCGATCCGGTCAGCGGCTCAGTGCCGCACCGCTCCTTTCTCTGCAACATCGAACGCGATCCCGCCACGGCGTTGCAACAGCGCGCATGGACGGGCACGCGCCGCTTTCGCATCGACGAACTGCGGCCCGAGGCCGAAGGCGTTCTGAGCATCCATTTCGAGCCGTTGGACGGTGGCGCCCTGCCCGACTACCGGCCCGGCCAGCATGTCGAACTGAAGCTCGATCTCGGCGATGGCACGCCAGTCTCGCGTGCCTACTCGCTCACCGGTGCGGCCGAGCAAGGTGATCGGCGCGGCTACAGCATCGCGGTGCGGCACCAGCGCGGCCGCGCGCCCGACGGCACGCCGTACCAGGGGCGCATGTCGGGCCACCTGCATCGCGAGCTGAAGTTCGGCGACACGGTCGAGCTGCGGGCACCGTCCGGCGGCTTCGTGATTCCCCGGCGCTCGCCCCAGCCGCTGGTGCTGTTCGCGGGCGGCATCGGCATCACGCCGTTCATCAGCCTGCTCGAGTCGCTGCCCGATGGCGCCGAAGGCCCCGCGATCCGGCTCTACTACGCCAACCAGAACAGCGCGACGCATGCCTTCCGCGAACGCATCGCGCAGCACCGCGCACGCCTGCCCCGACTGCAGGTGATCGACCACTACAACGCGCCGTTGCCCGAGGACCGCCTCGGCATCGACTACCAGTCGGACCGATACATCGATGCCGGCGTGGTGGACGACGCGCTGATCGCACAGCGGGCGCGCTTCTACCTGTGCGGGCCGCCCGCGATGATGGACAGCGTCATCGCGGGACTGGTGGCGCGCGGCGTTCCGCGCTTCGACATCTTCAGCGAGGTGTTCCGTTCGCCCGCCGCGCCGCCAACGGATGGTCCGCAGCAGTTCAACGTCCGCTTCGCGCGCTCGGGCCACGGGCCGGCCACCTGGACGCCCAGGCAAGGCAGCTTGCTGAGCTTCGGCGAATCGCTGGGCCTGCCACTGCCCAGCGGCTGCCGCGTGGGGCAATGCGAAAGCTGCGCCGTGCGCGTGATCGCCGGCAAGGTGGCGCACCTGCATGGCCGCGAACCCGAAGACCCGGCCGTGTGCCTGACATGCCAGGCCGTGCCGCTCGAAGACCTCGTGCTCGATGCATGAGCCCCGCCCTCCGTTTCCATCCCACCGCCCCATGAGAACCATCGATACCGAAACCACCCGCCGCGCCCTGCGCTTCGAGCGCCTGATCCCCGCGCTGCGCGACATGTTCGTCGCCGGCTGCGAAGTGCCGTTGCGGCATGTGCATGCGCTTCCCGGCCAGGCCGCGCAACCGGGCGGAACCGTGCTGATCATGCCGGCGTGGCAGGAGGGGCGCTACCTGGGCATCAAGACGGTGAACATCTTCCCGGGCAATGCCGAACGCGGCCTGCCCGGTCTGTTCTCGACCTACACGCTCTACGACGCAAGCACGGGAGAGCCGCTGGCGCAAATCGATGGCAACGAGATCACCTCGCGCCGCACTGCCGCCGCATCGGCCCTCGCCGCCTCCTACCTCGCGCCCGTGGAGGCGCGCAGCCTGCTCGTCGTCGGTTGCGGCCGTGTCGGTGGCCTCGTTCCCGAGGCCTTTCGCACCGTGCGGCCGATCGAGCGCATCGCGGTCTGGGATCGCAACGAAGTGGCGGCGAAGGAACTCGCCGCGCGCCTCCACGCGCAAGATATCGATGCGTTCGTCGCCACCGACCTCGCCCAGGCCGCGAGCGAGGCCGACATCGTGAGCTGTGCCACGCTCGCGACGCAGCCGGTGATCGAGGGCGCCTGGCTGCGGCCGCGCAGCCACCTCGACCTGATCGGCAGCTTCACGCCGCAGATGCGCGAGGCCGACGATGCCGCGTTCGTCGGCGCGAAGCTCTTCATCGACACGCGGGAGGCGCTGCAGAAAAGCGGCGAGCTGCTCGGGCCGATGTCGCGCGGCGTGTTCGCGGCGGCGGACGTGGCGGGAGAGCTGGCCGACCTGGCCGCGGGCCGGGTGCAGGGACGAACCGGGACCGATGGACGGACCGTCTTCAAGGCCGTGGGCACGGCGCTCGAGGACCTCGCGGCGGCGATCCTCGTCTACGAGAGCGTTGAAACCGCGTGAGGAGCGGGGTCTCGACTTCCATACCAAATTGACAAAGTAGATCAATATTGTAAAGTTCGATGCCTGTCCCCGCGGATCGGCACCGAGCTTCGTGGTGCGTCGATCGGCGGGGCCCTGAACACCCACCCTCACCGTCGAATTCGCCCCATGCCTTCGCTGTCCCCGATCTCCTTCGGCCTTGCCGGAGTTCCCCGCTGATGGCCCCCACCCCCGACCGGCGCGTCGCGATCATGGAGGCCGCGATCGGCGTCTTCCTGCGCTACGGCTACCGCAAGACCTCGATGGACGACCTCGCGCGCGCCGCCGGCATCTCGCGCCAGGGCCTCTACCTGCACTTCAGCGCGAAGGACGAGCTCTTCAAGCAGGCCGTCACCTGGTTCGCGGAACGCGGTCTCGCGGCCATGCGGGCCGCGCTGGCGCGCGAGGAGCTGCCGATCGAGGAGCGGCTGGTCGGCGCCTTCGCGGCGCTGCATGCGCAGAACGACGGTTCGCAGATGTCGCTCGAGCACATGAACGAGATCGTCGCGACCGCGCGCGAGCTGGTCGGCCCGGTGCTCGAGGAGTTCGACCAGGCCGTGCCCAAGGAACTGGCACGCGCCATCCAGTCCAGCGGCGACGCCGTGCCCTGGCGCGGCGCCGGCCTCACGGCCAAGGCGCTCGCGCAGCACCTGTATGCCGCCTCGCACGGCCTCAAGCACTACGCCCGCACGCCGGCCGAGTACCAGGCCGGCATCCGCACCGCCGTGCGCCTCGTCTGCGGCCGTCCCGGCCCGGCGGCCGGCGCCTGAGCCCCTTTCACCTGTTCACGAACGGAGTCCTCGCCATGTCCACCTTCTCCCTGTGCGCCTGCGGCTCGCGCCCCACGGCCCATCCCCAGTCGCCGCAGCAGCGCGGCGGCGTCTATCGCAACGTCGTGCCGCGCGCGCCGATGGGTTTCCTGAAGACCGTGGCGATCGGCTGGCGGGTCCTGACCGGCAAGACCGACACCACCGTGCCGAGCACCCCGATCCCGGTGCGGCCGCTGACGACCGCGGCCCTGCTGGCGGCGCCAGGCAGCAGCCTCTACCGCCTCGGCCATTCGACCCTGCTGCTCAAGCTCGACGGCGAGTTCTGGCTCACCGACCCCGTGTTCTCCGAGCGCGCCTCGCCAGTGCAATGGGCCGGCCCCAAGCGCTTCCATGCGCCGCCGATCGACATCGACGACCTGCCCCCGATCAAGGGCGTGATCCTCTCGCACGACCACTTCGACCACCTGGACCGCGCAGCCATCGCGCGGCTCGCGCCCAAGGTCGAGGTGTTCGTCACCCCGCTCGGCGTGGGCGACCGCCTGATCGGCTGGGGCGTCGACCCGGCGCGGGTGCGGCAGCTCGACTGGTGGGACGAAACCACCGTCGGCGGCATCCGCCTCGCGGCCGTGCCCGCGCAACATTTCTCGGGCCGCACCCTGCTCGACGAGGACCGCACTCTCTGGGCCTCGTGGGTGATCCTGGCCGGCGACCTGCGGCTCTTCTTCAGCGGCGACACCGGCTACCACGCCGACTTCAAGACCATCGGCGATCGCTACGGTCCCTTCGACGTGACCATGCTCGAGACCGGCGCCTACGACAAGCAATGGGCCGACGTCCACATGCAGCCCGAGCAGACGCTGCAGGCCCACCTGGACCTGCGCGGGCATTGGCTGCTGCCGGTGCACAACGGCACCTTCGACCTGGCGATGCATGCGTGGAACGAGCCGTTCGAGCGCATCCAGGCGCTGGCGCGGGTGCGCGATGTGAAGCTGGCCACGCCGGTGATGGGAGAACGGGTGGCGCTGGAGGCGCCGCGCACGGGGCGTGCGTGGTGGGTGGCCCCTGAGACTTGAAGGGTCATACGTCATCGGCATTGAGATATCGGTAAATTCCGATACGATCGGCGCATGGAACTGCTCGAAGTCTTCAAGGCCCTCTCGAACCGGACGCGCCTCGACATCCTGAAGGGCTTGAAGGACCCCGCGAAGAACTTCCCGCCGCAGGACGAAGGCGACGTCCTGACAGTGGGGGTCTGCGTCAGCAGCATCCAGGAAGGCGTCGGGCTGTCGCAGTCGACGGTGTCGGACTACCTGGCGACCCTGCAGCGGGCCGGTCTCGTCGAAGTCCGTCGCATCGGCCAGTGGACCTACTACAAGCGCAACGAGGCAACCATCAGCGCCCTGGCCGAGATCATCGGCAAGGAGCTTTGACCTTTTTTTACCCTGAAACATCGGAAATTCCCGATATCCCTTTTTATAGAAATGAAGGACATGCCATGAAAGCCCTGAGACTCACATCGTTCGGCGGCCCCGAATCGTTCGAACTGTGCGACCTGCCCCGCCCTGTGCCCCAGGCGGGACAGGTCCTGGTCCGGGTCCATGCGACCTCGATCAATCCGCTCGATTACCAGGTCCGGCGGGGCGACTATCCCGACCTGGTGCCACTGCCGGCTATCACCGGCCACGACGTATCGGGCGTTGTGGAAGAAGTCGGGCCTGGCGTGACGGCCTTCTCTCGCGGAGACGAGGTCTGGTACACGCCGCAAATCTTCGACGGGCCGGGCAGCTATGCCGAGTACCACGTCGCCGCCCAAGGCATCGTCGGCAAGAAGCCCTCCTCGCTGAGCCATCTCGAGGCGGCGAGCCTGACCCTGGTGGGCGGCACGGCGTGGGAAGCACTGGTCGTGCGCGCGGCGCTCAGGGTGGGCGAAAGCATCCTGGTGCACGGCGGCGCCGGAGGCGTCGGCCATGTGGCGATCCAGCTCGCAAGGGCCATAGGCGCCAGGGTGTTCACGACCGTGCGCGAAGCCAACTTCGAGTTCGCACGCAGCCTGGGCGCCGACGTGCTCATCGACTACGAGAAGGAGGACTACGTCGACGCCGTCCTGCGCGAAACGGGTGGCCGCGGCGTCGATGTCGTGTTCGACACCATCGGCGGCGACACCCTGTCGCGCAGCCCCGACGCGCTGGCCCAGCTCGGCCGCGTCGTCAGCATCGTGGACATCGCCCGGCCGCAGAACCTCGTCCAGGCCTGGGGCAAGAACGCGAGCTACCACTTCGTCTTCACGCGACAGAACCGCGGCAAGCTCGATGAGTTGAGCGCCTTGATCGAGCGCGGGCAGCTACGGCCGCACGTGGGTGCCGTCTATTCGCTGGCAGACATTCCGCTTGCCCATGCGCGGCTGGAAAGTCCCAACAACGGGGTGCGGGGAAAGATCGCGATCGAGGTCGGGCCGTCGGCCTCTTGAGGGCCGATGGGGGTTTTCTTCGCGGAAGACAGTCCGCGAAGGCCCCGATCTCACTCCCACTCCATCATCAACAAGACGCCCAAACCCGCGTGGTTAAAGGGAGATCGACATTGGGGCCTTACCGTCGCTTTTACCGTCAGAAGCGCACATCTTTTGCTGGCGCGGGAGATGGAGCGATTTATGGGGCGGCAACTCTAGCGACACCATCATCAATCAACTCATAGGGTACAGAAAACGCAATGCCTCTGCCCGATCGGCACCGCCTCGTTGGTTCACCTACGCTGGATTCGACAGCTTCCCGATTGCTGTAGGCGCAAGAACTGTGCTGCTAGTTCTGCGAGGGCTGCAAGAAGCGTAGCACCTCGGCAACACTGAAGGTGTCGCCGAGGTCGTCGAGCGCCTTCTCGATCAGTTCACCTTGCCCCCGCAATTGCCCACTGCACGCCCAAGTGATCCTTCGGTAGCACCTCCGCGATCCGCTGAGCCGTCGGCCCGTTCCGCTCACTCAAGACCCAGATCGCCAGCAGCAAGAGTACTCTGCGCTTGGGATGAGTTGCCAGTTCCGCCGCAATTCCTAGGATCTGGTCCTCGTCTCCTTGGGCCGCAATGAGCATTAGCAGTCTCGATGCCACTCCCTCGATACGCATTCGGACAAGATTGGGCGTGATCATGCCAACGATTTCGGCCGCGACCGATTCATGGCTACCAAGCAATGCTGCAACTGCCGCCAGCCTGACGGCTCGACGCCCAGGGTTCACGGCCAAGTCGAACAGCCGACGTTGAAAGCTCTCGCCTGCGAAGGGCACGAGCAGTTCGAATATTCCCCACCGGACGTCCGAATCCCGCGTGTCCAGGGCGATACGGTAAAGCTCTTCAGCTGCTGCGCCCTCAACGTAGCCCAAGCTGGCTATAGCAGCAATCGCTCTCTGCGCTATGGGATAGTCGTCTGCTTCACCATAGTAGGAAGCGCGCGAAGACCACTCATCTGAAGAACTGGCGCTGGATGGCCTTCGGCTGCCTCGCGCTCGCGCTGCTGATGGCCGGCGGCCTGGCATGGCGCTCGGCGCAGTCCATCGTCACGCCCTGTGTGATCGAGGTCGATCAGGCTGGGCAGGTATTGCAGTACCGCCACCGCTGGAATGTCTTCGACGGCAGGGTCGGGTTGCTCACCGGGGATCTGCGCAAGCTTGGCCTATTCCCTGCATTGACGGCTTCGGCCATGGCCGCATCGACACTACTGAAGAACGACAGCAACATGTATCTGTGGATGCCGTTGATCCTGGCCGCGTGTTTCCACCTCGTGGCCTTCCCTGCCCATGGTCGGCGTGAGCGGCCTCAGCAGGGCGTCGATCTGCTCGACTACGCCATCCGCCACACCGATGTCCAAACCGAATCAAGCCAGGAGCCCCGCTGGGAAGCAGGAAACCCACGGATCAAAGCAGCCCGCGCTCCACGAGCGACAGCCCGGCCGCGACCAGGCAACCAAGCGCCAGCACGTTCTTGAGCGCCCGAGTCGCCCATGTCTCTAAACTACAGACGCAGCAAGGAGGCAAGAATGGACGACGAGACGGAGATACATCGGAAAAAAATTCCCGGTAAGACCTACATCAGCCCTGCGGTAGCGACGGCCGATGGCGCGCTCCGCATTGCCTCCAAGGTCATCGACTCAGAGGGCCTGCACTACGCCAAGGTCAAGCAGGAAGTGGTGCTACGCCACACACAGAAAGGCCGAACGGAGATCATCGCGAAGTTCCTGGAGAGCGACAGAAGCCTGCGCGTTGTGACGCTGCAGGCCTTCAACGGCTCCACGGGCGTTCCGCACAACACTCACTTCTCCTTCATCGGCAATGAGATCCCCACATTGCTGCGCTTCTTCCAAGATATCGCGGCAGTGGAATTCAATGGCCCGCAGAAAGTCAACATCACGGACGCCGAGCTTCGCCGGCTGGTACTTTCTAAAGAGCAAGCTGCGAACCTCGTGCATGACAACCAAGAGGTATTTGCCGAAGTCGTTCAGGCGGAGCTGACAAAAGAGGATGTAGTCACACTAGGCTACCGCAAGAAGCAGTTGACCATCTTCCAGCGGTTGCTGGAGGATGCTGGATACTTCGACCAGGTGAAGCAGGCCAAGCACGCACACGGCGATGAAGCGTTGTGGCAGATGTTCTTCGAGAAGAACCAATGGGTGTTCGGCTACGGCCTGAGCTATTTTTTCGTCACCGGCTTCGACGACCGCAAGCTGGAACAGGTGGTGCAGGGGCACGATCTGTTGAGCCATGGCAAGCGTGCCGATGGCTTGATGAAGACCCGCGGCATTATCAACGCTCTTTGCTTTGTGGAGATCAAGAAGCACAACACACCACTGCTGGATGCATCGGCCTATCGTTCTGGCTGCTGGGCCCCCTCTTCCGAACTGGCCGGTGCTGTGGCTCAAGTTCAAGGTACTGTCGCGGCTGCAATGCAAAGGCTGTACGGGTTGATCCAGCCCAACGACAGGGACGGCAATCCGACCGGGGAATACGTCTTCAACTTCAGGCCACGCGCCTTCATCGTCGCGGGCTCCCTGAGCGAATTCGTCTCGGAGCACGGCGTGAACACCGACAAGATGCGCTCCTTCGAGCTGTATCGCAACAGCATCGCAGGCATCGACATCATGACCTTCGACGAACTCTACGAGCGCAGCAAGTTCATCGTTGAGGCCGCGGCCATGCCAACCTCATCGAGCTAGAGCAGCCTAGGCCATCACAAGACCAAATGACCGCCACCAGACGGCCCCGCGCGGTTTGGAGGTGTTCTGTTGGAAGCGCAATCTCCAGGCCCGTCGGGACACTGGCGGTCTGGATTCCGCAAAGACTCACTGCGCAGCGAATATCGCCATCAAGGCAAATATGCGCATTGGAATCCGATCGGTCACGCCCTACTCCGGGCTGCGCCCCAGCAGGTTGTACCAATCATTCGCGATAGCCACCATGAGCGACAACGCATCCGCCTACGGTCACCGCCATGTCGACACCCTTGCCGCAATCCGCGGACAGACATTTACTCCTCCCTGCCCCAGGCACGAGGGGCTATGACGAAGTACCCCAGTTCCTCACGAAGCCACCCTTGCCGTTTCGCAGAACCATCCGCCGTCACGAACTGCACCAGATCGTCCCCTGGCTGAAACAACGATCTACGAGATGGAGCAGCGCGGCGAATTCCGCGACGCTTCAGACTCACCGCCCGCTGTGTCGTCTGTGACCTAAAAGAGGTCGAGCGCTGGATCGAGGCAAAAAAGGAAGCTTCGCGGTCAGCAAAGACCAGCGCACACCCTGGCCCTGACGTCAGGCTCCGCCAATATCGCCCCGTAAGATGACCACCTTCCCTCCAGGACCTCGTCTGGCATGCCGTCCAACGTGTCAGCCCCTTTGCCGTGAATTCATGGATCCGAGATTCAGACACATCTGGGGTTCAAGGGCATGTACCTCGATGATGAGATGACGGCAGATCGCATTGAGTGAGTCCAAAGTCCGGTCCGCCATCTGCCCAAACACGAAGATGTTTGTCATGAGCATCCCCTTCAGCGCGGCTCCGCCCGAAGATGCCACGGGATACCGAAATGAGTACGAGCCAGGGTCAACGCGATCCAGATCAGACACGAACTGCAGCTCTTCCTCGTCAATGACTCGCAGAGCAAGAGGAAGCCTGTCTCTCATGGCAGTAAGAACGGGCTGTGCCATGCTCAGCAGCGTCATGAGCGAATGCTCTCTCCACAGCCTTGGCAATACCCACCGAAGCTCCTGGTCGTCGACACTGAGCCTGGCCAAGCGGTATACCATCGCCTTCAGGTAGAGCTCGATCGCGTGGCGAAAGAGAAAGATGACGGGACAAGCACCGTAGTCAATATCACCAATGCCCCTGCGCTCGTAATCGGCGATCAAACAATGTGCTGCGTTCCGGTAACTCACCGCATAGGAAATCACATCGCTCGGCGCGTGCTTGCTCCAGTTCAGCAAGGCATTTCCGTACGTCCCGCGAGGTGCGGAGTAGAACTCTTCAATCGTCATGCTGTCGAGCAGGGGTAAGACGGGTTGTGGCGAGAGCAACGATGCAGTCATCTGGCGTGTGCCCCGCTTGATGCATCACAACTTGCGCAGATTTTTCACGGCAGCCGAATGCGGCGTTCGCGCCTGGCGAGCTTCGACAACAAGTAGGCAGACACCGTGCCCATGACCTCGATGGCGGCCTTCGCTTCCTCATCAGCGAGTGTCGGCAGCCACGGTCGGCCATGGCCAGTGCCCTGCTTGTTGCGAACCCGATTGACACCCAAGGCCGAAAGGAAGAGCCCTCGCTCCATCGATTTAACCGCCGGCTCGCCAGGCTGCTCGGGCATTTCGGGGACGGCGAGGTCGAGTGCTACGAAAGCCATGCCGAGCAGTGCCTGGAAGTTGGCGCCGCTGGGATATCTTCCTTGCAGCGTATCGAGGACATGAGCGGCCGTGGCCTCCATCAAGTCTTTTCCGGTGCCCGTGATCAGGGCAGCATCCTCGGCGCCCTTTTGTGCTCGTCGGGCGTAGGCGGCGAGAGCATCAGTTAGCGCGATGCCGTGCAAAGAGGAGAGCACCTTGGGAGAAAGCGTGCCGTCGTCGGTCAAAACAAAACCTTCTGCATCGAAGGCTGCCTTTGCGTTTTCAATCGCTTCGCGACCCACATAGTTGGTGGACGCCTCTCGGAATCCGCCGCATGCGCGCACCTTCGCGAGCAAGCCTGAAGCGAACCGACTTGCTGCGACCGGGCTTGAGTCCATAACCGCGTAAAGGACAGCTCGAACGCGCTTCGCCTTTCCAATTAGCTGTCCCTGCTGCTTGGGATCATGCTCTGCAAGGCTCGCCTGATTGACGTGAAATTCGATGTCGGCGTGCGAAGGCTCTCGATAGACGCCATTGTTGTTCGAGTCGTCTACGAGCTGCATGAGTGCGTGGGCGATCGTGTCGGTCACCGGGATGTGAGACATTATTCTTTCCTTTTTTTGGAGCGTTCAGCCTGGGTCATCCGTTCACTCTCACGTTTGAACAGAATGCATAGTCCAATATTGCCCGATGGTGCTGACTTGTCGAAACCACAACAAGAGAAATTGAAATAGTGCACCAAGATCACACGCCCCCGATGACCGACGACGTTCTGACCGCAACGCTTGAGAAGCACAAGGCTGTCGTTGTTCACTTTTCGCGTCACGCGAACATGCGCGCAGGTGGAGTATTTCCTGATGACCTGCAAGAGGCCATCAACCACAAGGACAAATGGCCTCTGTCATGTTCTGTGCTGTGGCCCGGACACACCATGCAGCCCTGCGGCAGCGTTGGCGTAATGTTCAGGCCAACTGCTGCCTCCGTTCTATCCGTTTCTAACACCGACGCGGGCTCCTTCTCAGCGCCAGACGGTACCGATCATTCCGGAGGGAAGCCGCTAAACATGGACACCCTTGAGGAAACTTTTCAAGTCGCAGGCCCCTACAACGAGTGGCGCGTCCGCGGCGCAGAAGTGATCGGCATCTTTGTCCACAATATCAACTATGTGGAAGCGAAGAAGGTTCTACAGATCCCAGGTCTGCCTGATGGAGAGATATTGAATGAGATCGGCATGACGCGCATTGAGCTTGCGGAGGTGTTCGCCGCATTCGAGCCCTTGCAGGTCTTCACGATGACGCCCTCAGGATTGGCTCGAGTAGTCCCAGCTTAGCCTCGCGCGCGACCGCTCCTGGGATCCGACGATAAATGCTGTAGCGAGCGCTGCATGCTCTTGCGCATCGCCTTGGTGCCGTCGGCCATCCGAGCGCAGGCCAGCCACCTCTCGGTCACGTCGCCAAAGGTCTTGGCAGCGGTCAGACGGCGCTTCTCGCGCTGCTTCTCCAACGCGGGGGACTTGCCTTGGGCGACGGCCTTCTTGGCGTCGATCAGCTTTTCGCGGGCCATCGCCAGCGAAATACCCGCCGGCCCGTGGCGGCCAATGGACAGGGTCTCACCGCGACCGTTGAGACGGTAATCGTAGCGGAAGGTGACGGTACCGGTGGCGATACCGTCACGTACATCCCATCCCAGTCAGAAGCCTTATAAGTCAATGACTTAGGCTTCAAATTGCGCAGTGCAGTGTCGGTAAGCATCGAGGTTTTCCTCCTGTTGGTGACGGCTTTTACCGTCAGGGGTCAGGAGACCTGCTGATGCCTGGAAAGCCGCATGAAATCAGCTTTCCAGAGAAGACTTTTACCGTCAAAGACCGGTTTGGTCTCAATAGTGAACGGGAAGGTCTTAATCCGGCCTCCGGTTCTTACCGCCACTTTTACCGCCAACCTGTTTCGTTGGCCGGCGATAGCCACCGATAGCTGCCGTGACGTATTTCCTTTTAAATCAACACGTTACGGCAGTTTTTCGATACTAGGCGATAGTCCCCGAAGGACCTGATTTCACTCCCACTCAATCGTCGCCGGCGGCTTGCTCGACACGTCATAGGTCACGCGGTTGATGCCGCGCACCTCATTGATGATCCGCCCCGACACTTTCTTGAGCAGCGCATACGGCAGCTCGGCCCAGTCGGCGGTCATGAAGTCGCTGGTCTGCACGGCGCGCAGGGCGACGACGTAGTCGTAGGTGCGGCCGTCGCCCATCACGCCGACGCTCTTCACGGGCAGGAACACGGTGAAGGCCTGGCTCGTGAGGTCGTACCAGGTCTTGCCGGTCTCGGCGTCGGTGAAGTTGCGCAGCTCCTCGATGAAGATGGCGTCGGCGCGGCGCAGCAGGTCGGCGTATTCCTTCTTCACCTCGCCGAGGATGCGCACGCCCAGGCCCGGGCCCGGGAACGGATGGCGGTAGACCATTTCGGGTGGCAGGCCGAGCGCGACGCCGAGTTCGCGCACCTCGTCCTTGAACAGGTCGCGCAGCGGCTCGAGCAGCTTCAGGCCCAACTGCTCGGGCAGGCCGCCGACGTTGTGGTGGCTCTTGATGGTGACGGCCTTCTTGCTCTTGGCGCCGCCGCTCTCGATGACGTCGGGGTAGATGGTGCCCTGCGCGAGGAAGGTGGCGCCCTTGTGGCCGCCGTCGCCGGCCTTGAGCTTGGCGGCTTCCTGCTTGAACACGGTGACGAACTCGCCGCCGATGATCTTGCGCTTGGCTTCGGGGTCGCTCACGCCGGCGAGCTTGCCGAGGAACAGCTCGCTGGCATCGACGCGGATGACCTTGGCGTGCAGCTTGCCCTCGAACATCTCCATGACCATGTCGCCCTCGTTCAGGCGCAGCAGGCCGTGGTCGACGAAGACGCAGGTGAGCTGGTCGCCGATGGCGCGGTGGATCAGCGCGGCGGCCACGCTCGAATCGACGCCGCCCGAGAGGCCGAGGATGACCTCTTCGTCGCCCACCTGTTCGCGGATCTTCTGCACGGCCTCGGCGATGTGGTCGCGCATGACCCAGTCGGGCCTGGCTTCGCAGATGCCGAGCACGAAGCGCTCGAGGATGGCCTTGCCCTGCACGGTGTGGGTGACTTCGGGATGGAACTGCACGGCGTAGTAGCGGCGCGCCTCGTCGGCCATGCCGGCGATGGGGCAGCTGTCGGTGCTGGCCATGAGCTTGAAGCCCGGCGGCAGCTCGGTGACCTTGTCGCCGTGGCTCATCCACACGTTGAGCATGCCGTGGCCTTCGGGCGTGGCGAAGTCGGCGATCTCCTTGAGCAGCGCGGTGTGGCCATGGGCGCGCACGGCGGCGAAGCCGAACTCGCGCTTGTGGCCGCCCTCGACCTTGCCGCCGAGCTGGTGCGCCATGGTCTGCATGCCATAGCAGATGCCGAGCACGGGAATGCCGAGGTCGAACACGGCCTGCGGGCACTTGTCGGTGGTCTCCTCGTACACGCTGGCATGGCTTCCCGAGAGGATCACGCCCTTGAGATGGCCGTCGGCCGCGTACTCGCGCACCCATTCGTCGCTGACGTCGCAGGGATGCACTTCGCTGAGCACGTGCGCCTCGCGCACGCGGCGCGCGATGAGCTGGGTGACCTGCGAGCCGAAATCGAGGATGAGGATCTTGTCGTGTTGCATGGGCGGGGACTCAGAGCGTTGAAATGTCGAACAGCCGGACGCCCGCTTGCGGCGCGGCCTGGATGAGTTGCTCGTCGAAGGTGGCGAGCGGAAGACCGAGCGAGCGCGCGAGCCAGAGATAGCCCGCGGCATAGAGCGACACGCCGGCATCGATGGCGACGGCGAGCACGGCCTTGTGCTGGGCCGGCGCGAGCTCGTGCAGCTCGACGCGATGGCGGATGGCATCGAGCACGCTCCACAGGCCCTCGACGGCCGAGGACGGAATGCGGCCGCTGCGTACGCCATTGGCGATGACGTTGGCGCACTCCCACTGCCAGGCATTGGGCGCCTGCGGCTCGACCTCGTCGCGGCGGATGGCGGCGTAGAGCCTGCGCGTGTGTTCGTTGGCGTGGTCGGGCAGCAGCCAGGCGGCGGTGACCGAGGCGTCCATCACGAAGGCGGTCATGGCTGGCGGCCCTGGTTCAGCAGAGCGCTGGCCGAGGTGCCCGGACGAATGGCGGCATGCAGCGCGTCGATCTGGCCCAGTTCGCGCGCGATCTGCTCGTCGGTGATGACCGGCTTGCGCCGCACCGGCAGCATGCGCACCACCTCCTTGCCGTGGCGGGTGATGCGCACCTCCTCGCCCTTCTCGACCGAGTCGATCAGGGCCGAGAAGTTGTTCTTGGCTTCAGCGATGCCGATGGATTGCATTGGGGCCAGAAAATTTGAATCTGGCCCGAATTCTAAACCTGATCTGGCCCGACTCTCAAGGTCTGGCCAGAATCAGGTTCGGACACCGCGTTACTCGGCGCGGTAGTTCGGCGCTTCCTTCGTGATCTGCACGTCGTGGACGTGGCTCTCACGGATGCCGGCGGTGGTGATCTCGACGAACTCGGCCTTGTTCTTCATCTCTTCGATGGTGCCGCAGCCGCAGTAGCCCATGCTGGCGCGAACGCCGCCGGCCATCTGGTAGATGATCGAGACGATCGAGCCCTTGTAGGGCACGCGGCCCTCGATGCCCTCGGGCACGAGCTTGTCGGTGTTGGGGTTGCCGGTGGTCGATTCCTGGAAGTACCGGTCGGCACTGCCCTGCTGCATCGCGCCGATGGAGCCCATGCCGCGGTAGCTCTTGTAGCTGCGGCCCTGGTACAGCACGATCTCGCCGGGCGCCTCTTCGGTGCCGGCGAACATGCTGCCCATCATCACGGTGCTGGCGCCGGCCGCGATGGCCTTGGCGATGTCGCCCGAGTAGCGCACGCCGCCGTCGGAGATCAGCGGCACGCCGCTGCCGTGCAGCGCGGTGGCGACGCTGTCGACCGCCATGATCTGCGGCACGCCCACGCCGGCCACGATGCGGGTGGTGCAGATGGAGCCCGGGCCGATGCCGACCTTGACCGCGTCGGCACCGGCCTCGGCCAGCGCGCGCGCGGCGTCGCCGGTGGCGATGTTGCCGCCGATCACGTCGATCTGCGGATAGTTCTGCTTGACCCAGCGCACGCGCTCGATCACGCCCTTGCTGTGGCCGTGCGCGGTGTCGACCACGATGGCATCGACGCCGGCCTTGACCAGTGCCTCGACGCGCTCCTCGGTGCCCTCGCCCACGCCGACCGCCGCGCCCACGCGCAGGCGGCCCGAGGCATCGCGCGCGGCGTTGGGGAAGGTGGTCTGCTTGGTGATGTCCTTGACGGTGATCAGGCCCTTGAGCTCCCAGTCGCTGTTGATCACGAGCAGGCGTTCGAGCTTGTGCTTGTTGAGCAGCGCCTTGGCCTCGGCCAGCGTGGTGCCGTCGGGCACGGTGATCAGCCGGTCGCGCTGCGTCATGATCTCGCTGACGGGCACGTCGTAGCGGTTCTCGAAGCGCAGGTCGCGCCCGGTCACGATGCCGACCACCCGGCCGGCGTCGACCACCGGGAAGCCCGAGATGCCGAGCTGGTCCGACAGCGCCATCACCTGCCGCACCGAGTGCGTGGGCGTGATCACCACCGGATCGCGCAGCACGCCCGATTCGTAGCGCTTGACCTTGGCCACTTCGGCGGCCTGCTGCTGCGCGGTGAGGTTCTTGTGCACGATCCCGATGCCGCCTTCCTGCGCGATGGCGATCGCGAGGCGGGCTTCGGTCACGGTGTCCATCGCCGCCGAGACGAGCGGGATGTTCAGCGTGATGTTTCGGGAGAATTTGGTGGCGAGGGAGGTGTCCTTGGGCAGGACCTGGGAGAACGCTGGCACCAGCAACACATCGTCGAAGGTGAGCGCTTTGCCGAGAAGGCGCATGGGTGAGGCTCCAAAAGACGGATTGTAACGAGGCCGCGGGGTATGCTGGCGGGCTCACCGCGGCTCGGCCCCGCGCGGTGCGGGCCTATCGCCCGCCCCGTCGCCTCCCGCGTCGCCATTTGCCCACTGCCCGCTCTTCGGACCGCGGCGAAAACCAATCACTGCCTGTTGCAAAACGTAAGGCATCGCTAGACTTGCGCCCCATGAAGTTCCTGCTCAGCCTCCTGCTCGGATCGATCTGCCTGCTGCCCCTGGCCGCGGACGCCCAATGGCAATGGATCGACAAGAACGGCAAGAAGGTCTTCAGCGACCAGCCGCCGCCGACCGACATTCCCGAGAAGAACATCGTGCGTCGCGCCGGCCCGCCGGCGCGCACCGGCTCGGGCGTGGCGGCGCCCGAGGGCACGGCCACCACCGACAAGGGCGCCGAAGCGCCGGCGGCGCCAGCCGCGCCCAAGGCGCCGACGGTCGACAAGGACCTCGAGGAAAAGACCAAGAAGGCCGAGGCCGACGAGAAGGCCAAGCAGGCGGCAGAAGCCGCGAAGCTCGCCAAGGCCAAGGCCGAGAACTGCAGCCGCGCCCGCGAAAGCAAGGCCACCATGGACAGCGGCATGCGCATCGCGCGCGTCAACGCCAAGGGCGAGCGCGAGATCCTCGACGACAACCAGCGCGTGGCCGAGCAGCGCCGGCTGCAGTCGGTGATCGACAGCGACTGCAAGTAAACCCGCCAAGGGGTTCAGTACCCCGCCTTGCCGCCCTGGCGCCGGTTCGCGAACAGCCCGGTGCCGCGCGCGCCCTGCCGCTGGAAGCGCTCGCGCCGCGCCACCTTCGGATCGACCTCGAGCGCGCGGCACAGCTCGACGCGGTCGCCGTCTTCGAGTGCATCGTCCCAATCGGCGGTCCGGCCCCAGATGCCGGGCGTCATCGTCTGGCGCCAGTCGAGCGCGGGAAAGCGCTGGGCCAGGGTGCTGGCGCGGATCGCGTCGCTCACGGTGGCGCCGACGGCCAGGCGCAGCGGCTCCTCGAACACCTCGCGCGGTGCCGGCGAGCAGCTCAGGGTCACCTCGATCATGGGTGCTTCAGGCTGCGCCGTAGACCTGCTCGGCGCGCTTGACGAAGGCCTCGACCAGGCTCGAGGCGATGGTGTCGAACACCGGGCCCACGAGGGCCTGCAGCGCGAAGTTGCTGAAGCCGTAGCTCAGGTGCAGCTCGACGCGGCAGGCGCGTTCGCCGCCCTCGCCCACCGGCACGAATTTCCAGTGGCCGTCGAGGTTGGAGAACGGCCCGTCGACCAGCTTGAGCTGCACCTCGCGGCCGGGCACGTGGGTGTTGCGGGTGGTGAAGCTCTGGTGCAGGCCCGCGAAGGCCAGGCCGACCTCGGCGGTCATGCCGGCCTCGTCCTGCTCGATGACGCGCGCCTTGTCGCACCAGGGCAGGAACTGGGGGTACTTCGCCACATCGGTGACCAGCGCGTACATCTCTTCGGCGCTGTACCAGATGAGAACGGACTTGTTGACTGTTTTCATTGAATCGGATCGAGAGACCGATTCATTGTAGGGAGCCTCCGTGGCTCCCTCCTCTCGCGGGACGGGAGCCCGCTCTCTAGTCCAGCCCTCTCAGCCCGAACGCGACCAGGCCGCCATCAGCGTATTCGAGGGCTGCGTCTCGTCGAGCAGCTTGCGTGCGGTTTCGACGCCGGCCACCGGCAGGCCCTTCGGATCGAGCAGCCCCACCTGCACCAGCACGCTGGCCTGGTCCCAGTAGATGTGCTCGTGGTAGAGCTTGTCGCCGCGGAACTTCACGATCGCCACCAGCGGGATCTCCACCGGCCTGCCCGTGGGCGCCACGCCGGGCAGCAGCCAGTCGATCTCGCAGGTATGGGTGAAGCTGAACAGGATCTCGTCGACGATCTGCGTCGCGCCCACGGTGCGCGAGATCGGCACCAGCCGCGTGTCGGGCGGATTGCTGTTCACGAAATGGTGCTGGTAGAAGCGGCTCAGCATCGCGTGTCCCACGCCGCCGGTCATGGTCGGGATGTGGTTCACGTAGGGCTCGGCCACCATGGTGGCCATGGTGTCGGCCACGTTGCGGGTGGCGAACTCGTACTCGCAGTGCTTGTCCCACAGCGCCGAGAAGTCGTAGTGCGGCCCCATCTCGCGCCGGAAAACGGCCACGCTGCGCTCGTGCGCCATCAGCGCCGAAGGCTTGTGGTAGTGGTCCCCGCCCAGCCGTGCGAAGGCATGGTCGACGCCCGGGTAGACGTAGAGCTCGCAGCCCGGCCGCGCGACCAGCGTCTCGACGATGTGCGAGCGCGCCTCGGGCGGGCAGAAGCCGTCGAGCTCGGGGATATGCAGCACCAGCCGGCCCTGGATGCGGTCGGCCTCCTCGAGCCGCTGCTCGATGCCCACGCCGTAGTAGCCCACGCAGACGTCGGCATCGGTGCGGCAGGCCGCGAGGTAGGCGAGCTTGCCGCCCATGCAGAAACCCAGCACGCCGGCCTTGCCCTGCTGCTCGGGCAGCGAGCGCAGCAGCGCCAGCGAAGCGGCCACGTCCTCGGTGCCCTTGTCCTCGTCGAAGCCTTTGTAGAGCGCGAAGGCCTTCTGCCAGTCGTCGGGCGCATAGCCGAGTTCGACCTCGGGCTGCTGGCGCCAGAACAGGTCGGGCGCGAGCACCACGTAGCCTTCCTCCGCGTAGTAGTCGGCCACCTGCCGCATGGTGGCGTTGACGCCGAAGATCTCCTGCGCCAGCACGATGCCGGGGCCCTTGCCCGAGGCCGGGGTGGCGAGGTAGGCGCGGAAGCTGCCGCTGCCGTCGATGGCCGGCACCTGCAGCCAGCGGCCCTTCTGAGCTGTCATGTCTTTCTCCTTGTTCCGAATCTCTGGATCGTGGGTGGTACGGCCGGCGCTCAGGCCGGCACGCACTCGTCGCGCAGGGTGGTGAACTGGCCGCAGGCATAGAGCAGCGGCAGCCCCTGCGCATCGGTGATGCGCGCGGCCTTGACCTCGCCGATCAGCATCGCGTGGCTGTGCGCCACCATCATCTCGTCGACCACGCAATCGAACACCGCGAGGGCGCCGCGCAGCACGGGCGCGCCGGTCACCAGCGTCTCCCAGTGCGCGGGATCGAAGCGCTCGCCGGCCTCGCCCTGGCGCGAGAAGGCCAGCGCCAGCGCCGACTGGTCGAGCGCGAGCAGGTTGACCGCCATGCGGCGGCTCTGCGCGATGGTGCGGAAGCTGCTGCCCTGCAGGTTGACGCAGGCCAGGATGCGCGCGGGCTCGGCCGAGAACGAGGTCACGGCCGTGGCCGTGAGGCCCACGGGCGTCTGCCCGTCGGTGCTCGTGACCACGGTCACGGCGCCGACCAGGCAGCGCATGGCGCGCCGGAAGTCGCCCGCGCCCACGTTGGGCTCGCAGCGCAGCGACTCGATGGCCCGGAACTCGCCGCGCATGGTCAGGCCGCCTCCGGTTGCGGCGCCAGCGAGCGCAGGTAGGCGCTGCTCGCGTCGGGCGTCATGAAGAACTCGGCGTAGTCGCGCGGATCGTTGAAGCCGTTGACGAAGCGCCGTGCCACGGCCGCGTTGCCCTGGGCCGCGCCCAGCACCTCGAGCACGTGCGGGGGCGGCGGCTGCAGCATCGCGTTGGTCCATTCGACGACGTGGCGCGCATAGCGCCAGTAGCCGTCGAAGGCCGACTGCATGAAGTCCGCGTCGAAGGCGCCCTCGCCCTGCGCGAGGATGGCGCGCAGGTAGGCATCGGCGCACTTGGCGGCGTTGTTCGAGCCCTGGCCGGTGATCGGGTCGTTGAGGCACACCACGTCGCCCATGCCGAGCACGGCGCGGCCCGAGGGCAGCCGCCCGACCGGCTTGCGCACCGTGGGCGCGAAGCGGCCGGCCAGGATGCCGTTGTCGTCGGTCAGGCGCACGTCGCGGCAGCGTTCGGCCTCCCAGGGCGTGAAGGTGTCGAGGATCGACAGCGAGCGCTCAAGGTGCTGCGCGGGCGTCTTCACGTCGGCCCAGCAGTCCATCGGGCCGCCGGGCACGCCCTCGAACACCATGATCTCGCACGGCCCCGTCACGGTCAGCGCGGGGAACACGAAGTACTCGCCGACGCCGGGGATCAGGTTGAAGTTGACGGCCGAGTACTCCGGGCGCGGCGTCATGCCGTGCACATAGGTCAGGGCCAGCGCGCGCTGCGGCTTGTCGTAGGGCGAGCGCTGCGCGTCGCGTTCGAACATCTGCGCGATCTCGCCCTTGCCGGCGGCCACGATCACCAGGTCGTGCGACTGGGTCCAGCGCTCGAGGTCCTCGATGCCCGCGTCCTGGAACAGGATCTGTCCGCCGCGTTCCTCGAAGGTCTTCATCCAGGCCGGCACCTTCACGCGCTGGTCGACCGAGCGCGCGGGCGCGTCGAGGCGGTGCGACCAGCCGAGCAGCTTCTCGCCGGGCTTCTCTGGATGCGGCACGGCGAAGCCGATGCCCTCGACCGGCGGGCAGGCGTCGGCCCACTGGTCGATGCCGAGGTCGCGCTCGATCTGCAGGCTGGCATCGAACATGCACTGGCTCGACATCACGCGGCCGGTGCGGATGTCCTCGGCGCTGCGGTTCGAGACCACGGTCACCTCGTGGCCCTCGCGCTGGAGGCCCAGCGCCAGTTGCAGGCCCGACTGGCCCGCGCCGACGATCATGAAACGGCGCGGCTTGGCGCCCTGCGATGCGATGTTGCTCATGGGTATGCCTCGTTCGTGGGTGGGGTGATGAAAGGGATGCGACGGCCGCCTTCAGGCCGCGAGCTTGGGAATGGCCGGCTCGCCCTGCTCCGGGCCCAGGGCCGAATAGCCGCCGTCCACGGCCCAGTCGGCGCCGGTGACGAACGAAGCCTTGTGCGAGCACAGGAAGGCCACCACGTGGCCGACCTCGGCCGGGTCGCCGACGCGGCCGAGCATGTGGAAGGGCTTGGCCACCGCATCGGTCTTGGCGCGATCGCCGCCGGTGAGCTGGTCCATCACGGCCGACCAGGTCCAGCCCGGCGAGACGGAATTGACGCGCACGTTCATCGCCGCCAGGTCCAGCGCCATGTTGCGCGTGAGCTGCACCAGCGCGGCCTTGCTCACCGGATAGAGCCAGCGGCCGGTCTGGGCCACGCCCGAGGAGATCGAGGTGAAGTTGACGATGGCGCCGCCACCCGCGGCCTGCATGAAGGGCAGCGTGGCGCGCGCCATCATCACGGCCGAGACCACGTTCACGTCGAGCGCGGTCTGCCATTCGCCGCGCGGCGAGGCCAGGCCGTTGTCGAGGTAGCTGCAGGCCAGGTTCACGAGCGCGTGGATGCGGCCCTCGGCATCGGCCGCCTGCTCGACGCAGGCCTGCACGGCGGCGTCGTCGGTGATGTCGGTGGCGATGAATTTCGCACCGATCTCGCGCGCCACCGCCTCGCCGCGCGCCACGTCGATGTCGGCCAGCACCACGCGTGCACCGGCATCGCGCAGGCAACGGGCCACGCCCGCACCGATGAGGGTCGCGCCACCGGTGACGAGCACCGTCCTGTCCTGCAAGTCCTTGTCGCTCATGCGTTTTCTCCTGGTTGGTCCCGTTGTCAATTGCTTGCAGTTACTTTAGATTTGAAGGATTCAGACCCCAATCCGGATTGCGCAGCCGCTGTCCGCAAAACGCATTTATTCGCTGCCCCCACGCCGCCCCGCATGGAACACGCTGTCGCTGCATCGGCCTCGCTTCCCCTGTCGCGCTATGCCGTCATCGCCACGCCCGACCTCGACGAGGCGCGCGACGAAGTGGCGCGCATCTTCTGTCCGCACCGGCTGCACCTCGGGCACGGCAGCTCGCGCTTCGACGCGCGCCACCACGTCGCGCCGCTGGGCGACATCTCGCTGAACTACGTGCAGTACGGCGCCGAGGTCGAGATCGATCCCGGCTGCCTCGGCGACTTCTATCTGCTGCAGATCCCGCTCAGGGGCAATGCCCGCATCGAGTGGGCCGGCCAGAGCTTCACCTCCGACGCGCACCGCGCCTCGCTGGCCTCGCCGAGCCAGCCGCTGCGCATGCGCTGGGGCGACGACACGCCGCACCTGATCGTGAAGATCGGCAAGGCGGTGGTGCAGCGCCACTGGGAATCGCTGTGCGGCGAGCCGGCCGGCGCGCGGCCCCTGGAATTCGAGCCCGAGATCGCGCTCGACGAGGGCGCGGGCGCGAGCGTGAAGCACCTGGTCGAGTTCCTCGCGCAGGAGCTCTCGTGCGGCCGCACGCCGCTGACCACGCCCTTCCTGGCCCAGGCCGAATCGGGCCTGATCCACACCCTGCTGGGCCAGTTGCCGCACAACCAGAGCGCGCGCCTGGGCGCCGAGCGCGGCGACGTCTCGCCGCGCGCGCTGCGACGTGCCCGCGAGTACATCGAGGCCCACCTGCCCAATGCGCTCACGGTCGACGAGATCGCCTCGGCCAGCGGGCTGTGCGTGCGCAGCCTGCAGGTGGCGTTCCGCCAGCATGCGGGCCAGACGCCGATGGCCTACCTGCGCGAGCGGCGGCTGCTCGCGGTGCACGAGCGCCTGAGCGAGCCGGGGGCCGACACCACCGTGACCTCGGTCGCGCTGCAGTTCGGCTTCGCCCACCTCGGGCGCTTCGCCCAGGACTACGCACGCCGCTTCGGCGAATCGCCCCATCGCACGCTGCAGCGGCAGCGCTGAAGGTCCCCGCGGCCACTTTCATAGAATCCACGCCCTGTGCATGCCGGGCGGTTGTCCGGGCGCCATGCGCCCCCAAATGACAACGATGGCCACCAAGAAACAAGACACCTCCTCCCGCATCGCCGACAACAAGAAGGCGGCGTACAACTATTTCTTCGAAGAACGCTTCGAGGCCGGCATGGTGCTGGAAGGCTGGGAAGTGAAGGCGCTGCGCGAAGGCAAGGTGCAGCTCACCGACGGCTACGTGGTGATCCGCGACGGCGAGATGTTCGTGCTGGGCTGCCAGATCAACCCGCTCAAGAGCGCCTCGACCCATGTGACGCCCGACTCGGTGCGCACCAAGAAGCTGCTGCTGCACAAGGAGGAGATCCGCCGCCTGACCGGCAAGGTCGAGCAGAAGGGCTACACCCTGGTGCCGCTGAACCTGCACTGGAAGGCCGGCAAGGTGAAGTGCGAGATCGCGCTGGCCAAGGGCAAGGCCGAGCACGACAAGCGCGACACCATCAAGGACCGCGAAGGCAAGCGCGAAGTCGAGCGCGCGATGAAGAGCCGCAGCCGCTGAGCCGCGGCGTTCGCGCTTTTTTTTGCGCGGCCCTGGAATAAACGCGGCGCCGCGGGCGTTCATGCAGGTGTCGCCGGATCGTCCGGCGCCACAACCAGGAGCTCTTCCATGCCGCTGACCTCGCGCCACCTTCCCGTTCTCGCCGCCACGCTGCTGGCCGCCGGTTTCCTCTCGCTGCCCGCCGCGGCCCAACCCAAGGCCGCCGACGGCGCCCTGGTCGGCCCCAACGGCATGACCCTCTATACCTTCGACAAGGACACGGCCGGCAACGGCAAGTCGGTCTGCAACGGCCAGTGCGCCACCAACTGGCCGCCATACATGGCGGCCGATGGCGACAAGGCCGCGGGCGACTTCAGCATCGTCACGCGCGACGACGGCAAGAAGCAGTGGGCCGCCAAGGGCTGGCCGCTGTACTACTGGATCAAGGACACGAAGCCCGGCGACAAGACCGGCGACGGCGTCAACGGCAGCTGGAAGACCGCCAAGCCCTGAGCCCGGGCCTTCCCGCCTTCCATGGACGCCCGCCAGCTCGCCCCGCACATTCCCGGCCTGCGCCGCTATGCGCGCGCGCTGACCGGCAATGCCTGGGCCGCCGACGACCTGGTGCAGGACACGCTCGAGCGCGCCTGCAGCAAGTGGCGGCTGTGGGTGGCGGGCAGCGACCTGCGCGCCTGGCTGTTCGCGATCATGCACAACCTCTTCGCGAGCCAGGTGCGCCGCGCGCCGCCGCCGCATGCGGCCGTATCGCTCGACGAACTGCCGCCCGAACAGCAGGGCGGCGTCGATCCCGGCCGCGATCACGGCGTGCGCCTCGACCTGCAGCGCTGCCTGCTGCAGTTGCCGGAAGAACAGCGCGCCGTGCTGCTGCTGGTGACGCTCGAAGACCTGTCCTATGCCGAGGTCGCGAAGGTGCTCGGCATTCCGCTGGGCACCGTGATGTCGCGGCTGTCGCGCGCCCGCGTGCGGCTGCAGGAACTGCTCGACGGCGCGGCCGTAGCCGGCACGTCGGCGGGCACACTGGCGGGCAGTGCGGCCCCGCGCCCCGGCCTGCGCCGCCTCAAGTAACGCCATGAACCGCCCCGCCCCGCCCCCTTCCGACGACGACCTGCACGCCTGGGTCGACGGCCAGCTCGCGCCCGAGCGCCGCGCCGCCGTCGAGGCCGCGCTGGCCGACGATCCGGCCCTCGCGGCCCGGGTCTCGCTCTGGCAAACGCAGCGCGACGCGCTGCGGCAGCTGCATGCCGAGCTGCTCCATGAACCCGCGCCGGCCCACCTGTCGGCCGTGCTCGAACGCGAGGCCGCGCCACGCGACGGCTGGTGGCGCTGGGGCGGCATCGCGGCCGGCCTGCTGGTCGCCTTCGGCGCCGGCTGGCTCGGCAACGCCCAATGGAGCGCCACCCAGCGCCCGGGCACCGCGCTGGCGCGCGCACCGGCGGTGCGCGAATTCGTCCATGCGGCCTCGCTCGCGCACCAGGTCTACACGCCCGAGAAGCGCCATCCGGTCGAGGTGGCCGCGACCGAGCAGCAGCACCTGGTGCAGTGGCTGTCGCGGCGGCTCGACCGGCCGCTCAAGGTGCCGGACTTCTCGACCCTGGGCTACACGCTGGTCGGCGGCCGGCTGCTGCCCGGCGAGAACGGTGCCCGGGCCCAGTTCATGTTCGAGGATGCGGCCGGCGAGCGCGTCACGCTCTATGTCGGCCAGCTCGATCCCAAGACCGCGGGCGCCAAACCGGCCCCCGCGCCCGAGACCGCCTTCCGCTTCGCCACCGAGGGCGCCGTGCCCAGCTTCTACTGGGTCGACCAGGGCTTCGGCTACGCGGTGGCCGGCCGGCTGCCGCGCGAGACCCTGATGAAACTGGCGACGCTGGCCTACCGGGATCTGTCTTGAGCGCGGCATACACTCGGCCGGTTCGCGCATGCATTCCCTCATTTCCATGTTCGCGATCACTCAACGAAGGAGAAACTGCATGAAATTGCTCAGCGCCTCGATCCTCGCGGCCGCCCTGCTCGCCGGCTGCGGCAGCATGTCCAA
Source organism: Variovorax sp. GW821-FHT09B05 (assembly GCF_059418265.1). Taxonomy (NCBI): domain Bacteria; kingdom Pseudomonadati; phylum Pseudomonadota; class Betaproteobacteria; order Burkholderiales; family Comamonadaceae; genus Variovorax; species Variovorax sp. GW821-FHT09B05. The sequence continues at coordinate 645,309 of NZ_JBWKPN010000002.1, read as the reverse complement.
CCAGAGCGCCAGCGCGCCCGACACCCCGACGCGCACCGCCGACGGCGTGCTCGTCGGCCCGAACGGCATGACGCTCTACACCTTCACCAAGGATGCCGCCGGTTCGGGCACCTCGGCCTGCAACGGCCAGTGCGCGACCAACTGGCCGCCGCTGGGCGTGGCCGAAACCGCCCGGCCGATGGGTGGCTACACCATCATCATCCGCGAGGATGGCAAGCGCCAATGGGCCTACAAGGGCTGGCCGCTGTACTACTGGGCCAAGGACGCCAAGCCGGGCGACAAGACCGGCGACGGCTTCGCCAACGGCGCCTGGAAGCTCGCGCGTCCCTGAGACCGCGCTCGTCACCCCGGGGCTCGCGCCCGGGTGATCCACGCCACGAAGGCGGCCCGCAACGGCCGCCTTTTTCGTTTCCGGGCCCGGCGCGCACAGACGGCAGAATGGCCCGATGCCTTCGAATGCCAACCTCGACGCCTTCGCCGCCCTGCTCCCCCTGGGGCTGATCACCGACGAACAGCACGATGCCGTGCTGGCCCACCCCGGCTTCCCCACGCTGGCGCCGCTGCCGAGCCCGGCCCATGCGCTGGACTGGATGCAGCAGCAGGGGCTGATCGACCCGGTGGCCTCGCACGTGCTGCGCATCCAGCTCGACCGGCGCGTCGAGCGCAACGAACTCGACCGCGGCACGCGCGACGAGGCCGTGGAGGTCGCCGAGCAGGCCGAGGCGCTGCACCGGCTCGGCGAGCGCGGCATCGTGCGCGAGGCCGTGCTCGCGCTGCACACGGACGGCCGCCTCGACGCCGAGGCGCGCGACGAGGCACTGGAGCGCGTACCGGTCAGCGGCGCCGCTCCCGACCCCGAGGCCGCGCATGCCTGGCTCGATCCCGAGCCCTTCGAGGCGCTGGTTCTCCAGGGTCTGGTCGACGCGCCCCGGCTCGCCGCCGCGCGCGCCCATCCCGAATACGCGAGCCTGCCCAAGCCGCCCACGCCGGCCCATGCCTATGCCTGGATGCGGCTGCGCGGACTGCTGCCGGCCGGGAACGAGGACCAGGACGCGCTGATCGAGCGCATCGTCGCGACCCACGGCGATTCGATGGCCGAGGACGCGGAAGACACGCTCGACGAATCCGACGAGCTGCTCGAGGCCGGCGCGCTCGGCCTCTCGCATGCGGTGGTGCAGGCGCTGCGCGACGACGGCCTGCTCGACGCCGAAGACCTTGAGGAGGCGCTGCCCTGGGTGCCGCTGGTGTCCGACCAGCGTGCCGACCCGGCCACCGCCCTCGCCTGGCTGGTGACCGATGGCTGGCTCGAGGAAGAGCGCTTCGAGGCCATCGCCGCGCGCGTGGAGGCCGAGCCGGCCTTCGTCGGCGCGGACGAGCGGCGGCAGATCATCGCGCAGGCGCGCGAACGCATCGCGGCCGAGAACGCGAGCTCGAAGGTCATGGCGCGCAAGCGCTCGACGGGGCTGCGGCCCCCGCGCTGGCTCGGCGTGCTCGCGGTGATCGCGATGGTCGGTGCGGCGGGCGCGTACCTGTGGAAGCTGAACGCCCTGCCGGCCTGCAACAGCGACCTCGCGCGGCGCGAACTCGACGGCCTGGTATCGAGCACCAGCAACGACGAGCGGCTGCGCTCCGAGCCCGGCGTCGAGGCCCGCGTGAGCGCGCTGCACGAGATCGGCTTCCTCAAGGCCGACAAGGTGCGCGGCTGCCTGGCCACGCTGTCGCGCGACGGGAAGACCGAGACCATCGGTTTCACCATCGGGCCCGACAGCGGCGGCTCAGGCGGCGACACGGTGGTACGCGGCGCCGAGGCGGCGATCGTCGAGGCGCGCTTCGGCGCGCTCGATGCCGAAGGCCGCCCGCAGCACAACGCCGAGCCGGTCGGCCGGCTGGCGCTCGCGGACGCGCTGCGCGAAGGCGTGGACAACCTGGAAGCGCGCATGCGGGCGCCCAAGAACCTGCAGGAACGACTGCGCGCGCTGCGCGAAGCGCCGCTCATGGCGATCGATCCGGACCCCAGGCTCACGCTGACCGAGATCGAACCCGCCGGCGCCTGCCAGGCCGGGGGCGGCCAGCAGCAGGTCTGTCCGGTAGTGATGGTCTACGACGACCGCCGGCTCGGCGCGCTCGGCGGCGTGCAAGCCAGCAATGCCGCGTCGCTGCCGCTGCGCGCCGAGATCACGCTGGCGCCCGACGACACCGGCATCTGGCGCGTGGCCGGCGATTTCGAACGCAGCTTCGCGATGGCGGTGGTCGAGGCGCGGCTCACGAAACAGGGCGTGAGCGATGCCGCGCTGGGACCGCTCGAACTGCCCGAGCCGCCGCCACCCCCGCCGACACTCGTGATGCCGAAGCTGCCGCCGCCCAAGACGCGATAACCCGCGCGCCGATTGGCGCGCTCAGTGCGCGCCCGGCACGGCCTGGTCGGCCACCGTCGTGCGCCGCCCGCGCAGCGCCAACAGCTCGTTGAACAGCAGCGCGCCGATCACCATGGCGCCGCCGGTCAGCACGCTGGGCGCCGGCGTCTCGTTCGCGCCGAGCCAGGCCAGCGCGATGCCGAAGATCACCTCGAGCAGGGCCAGCAACGCCACCTCGGGCGCCTTCAGCACGCTGGCGCACAGCACCGACAGCACGCAGGGGATCGCGAGCTGGAACAGGCCGAGAAAAGCCAGCAGGCCGAGGTCGTGCGCGCTGGCGCGGAACGGCATGGCCAGCGGCAAGGTGGCGAGCGTGCACAGCACGGCGCCGATCAGCACCGCGGGCACGAGGTCGATGCGCTGGCCCCTGGCCTGCGCATGCTGCACCACGGTCCAGTTGGCGGCGCCGGCCAGCGGCACGCACAACGCCACCAGCGTGCCCAGCAGCGATCCGCCCGCACCACCGAGCAGCTGCGCGCCGTACATCCACCCGATGCCCAGCCCCGCCACCACGATGGCGAGCCAGGTGCGCGCCGGCAGCCTGTGGCCGATGAACAACCGCGCCGCGAGCGCGGTCAGCAGCGGCCCGAGCGACATGGTGACCAGCACGCTGGCGGTGGACGCCAGCGTGAGCGCCACCATGAAGGCCGTGAACATCACGGCCCAGCACAGGCCCGAGATCCAGAGCTCGCGCCCGCCGGCCAGCAGCGCACGGAACACCTTCGGCCCGCGCCATAGCGGCAGGATGGCGCACAGCGACAGCACGGTGAACAGGCCGCGCCAGAAGGTGATCTCGAAACTGTGCGCGCCCTCGAGATGGCGCGTGACCATGCCCGCCGTGCCCCACATCAGGGTCACGGCCACCATCAGCCCCACGGCGCCGCCGTGGGTCAGGTGCTGGGGCATGGCGCGGAGGCGGTCCTCAGACGGCCGATTCGCGGCTCGCGCGCTTGCGCTCGTGTTCCTTCAGGAAGCGCTTGCGCAGGCGCACGCTCTTGGGCGTGATCTCGACCAGCTCGTCGTCCTCGATGAACTCGACGCCGTATTCGAGCGTGAGGTCGATCGGCGGCGTGATCTTGATCGCGTCTTCCTTGCCCGAGACGCGGAAGTTCGTGAGCTGCTTGGTGCGGGTGGCGTTCACCACCAGGTCGTTGTCGCGGCTGTGGATGCCGACGATCATGCCTTCGTACACCGGATCGTTCGCCTTCACGAACATGCGGCCGCGGTCGTCGAGCTTGCCGAGGGCGTAGGTGAAGATTTCACCGTCGTCCATCGAGATCAGCACGCCGTTCTTGCGGCTGCCGATCTCGCCCTTGTGCGGCTCGTAGCTGTCGAAGATGTTGCTGATCAGGCCCGAACCGCGCGTCAGGTTCAGGAATTCGTTGGTGAAGCCGATCAGGCCACGCGCCGGGATGCGGTACTCGAGGCGCACGCGGCCACGGCCGTCCGGTTCCATGTTGACGAGTTCGCCCTTGCGCTCGCCCAGGGCCTGCATCACGCCGCCCTGGTGCTGCTCTTCGATGTCGGCCGTCACCAGCTCGATCGGCTCGTGCTTCTCGCCGTTGACGTTGCGGAACACCACGCGCGGCTTCGAGACGGCCATCTCGTAGCCTTCGCGGCGCATGTTCTCCAGCAGGATGGTCAGGTGCAGTTCGCCGCGACCCATGACTTCGAACACGCCTTCTTCGTCGGTCTCGTTCACGCGCAGCGCCACGTTGTGCTGCAGTTCCTTCTGCAGGCGGTCCCAGATCTGGCGGCTGGTGACGTACTTGCCTTCGCGGCCGGCCAGCGGGCTGGTGTTGACGCAGAAGTTCATGGTCAGCGTGGGCTCGTCGACCTTGAGCATCGGCAGCGGTGCCGGGCTCGCGGGGTCGGTCACGGTGACGCCGATGCCGATGTCGGCGATGCCGTTGATCAGCACGATCTCGCCCGGGCCGGCTTCGGTGGCCTGCACGCGGTCCAGGCCCTGGAAGGTCAGCACCTGGTTGATGCGGCCCTTGACGGACTGGCCGTCCGGGCCTTCCATCACCAGCACGTCCATCATCGGCTTCAGCGTGCCCTGGCTGATGCGGCCCACGCCGATGCGGCCGACGAAGGTCGAGAAGTCGAGGGCCGAGATCTGCAGCTGCAGCGGCGCGGCCGGGTCGCCCTTCTGCGAGGGCACGTGCTTCAGGATGGTGTCGAACAGGGCCGACATGTCGGGACCCCACTGCTCGCCGGGCGCGCCCTCTTCGAGCGAGGACCAGCCGTTGATGCCCGAGGCGTAGACCACGGGGAAGTCGAGCTGTTCGTCGGTCGCGCCGAGCTTGTCGAACAGGTCGAAGGCGGCGTTGACCACCTTGTCGGGGTTGGCGCCGGGCTTGTCGACCTTGTTCACCACCAGGATCGGCTTCAGGCCCAGGGCCAGTGCCTTCTTGGTCACGAAGCGCGTCTGCGGCATCGGGCCTTCCTGCGCGTCGATCAGCAGCACCACGCCGTCGACCATCGACAGCGCGCGTTCCACTTCACCGCCGAAGTCCGCGTGGCCGGGGGTGTCGACGATGTTGATGTGCGTGCCCTGCCAGGTCACGGCGCAGTTCTTCGCCAGGATCGTGATGCCACGTTCCTTTTCGATCGCGTTGTTGTCCATCACCGTGTCGACGACCTTCTCGTGCTCGGCGAAGGTGCCCGATTGGCGCAGCAGCTGGTCGACCATCGTGGTCTTGCCATGGTCCACGTGGGCAATGATGGCGATATTGCGGATTTGCTTGGTCATGGTGTCGCTTCGGTCTGTGGTGCGTTCAAAAGAATTTGCTGGATTTCGATGGGGTTCAGCAAGCGCCCCGGGATCAGTTCATGGGCGGCCACGTGGGCCGTGCCGAGGAAGGCCGGGGGCGATTCGCCGAACACCGCGACCCGGGCCGCATCGGCCCACGGCCCGCGCCGACGCAGGCCGGACAGAAAGCGCCCTGCATCCTCGCTGCCCAGCGTGACGATCGTGTGGCCCTCGACCAGGCATTCGGCAGGCAACAACCGCGCCAGCCGCTCGTCCTCGTCCATGGCCTCGAGGGCCTCGAGCGTGATGCACTGGGCCGCCACGAAGCCGCCGGTGGCGGTGCGGCGCAGCGAGCTCAGGTGGGCGCCGCAGCCCAGCGCCTCGCCGATGTCCTCGCCCAGGGTGCGGATGTAGGTGCCCTTGCTGACCGAGGCCTCGATGCGGATGGCATCGGCCGCGGTCTGCGCGATCTTCAGCGCGTGGATGACGACGTCGCGCGGCGCGCGCTCGACCTCGATGCCCTCGCGCGCGTATTCATAGAGTGCCTTGCCGTCCTTCTTGAGCGCGCTGTGCATCGGCGGCACCTGGCGGATCGGGCCGGTGTAGAGCGCCTCGGCGCGCGCCAGGTCCTCGGCCGTGACCTGGACCGGACGTTCGGCGATCACCTCGCCCTCGGCATCGCCGGTGGCGGTGCGGATGCCCAGCCGCGCGGTGGCGACGTAGGTCTTGTCGGCGTCGAGATGCAGCTGGCTGAACTTGGTGGCCGCGCCGAAGCACAGCGGCAGCACGCCGGTGGCCAGCGGATCGAGCGTGCCGGTATGGCCCGCCTTCTCGGCGCGCAGCAGCCACTTGGCCTTCTGCAAGGCCTGGTTGCTGGACAGTCCCAGCGGTTTGTCGAGCAGCAACACCCCATGCACAGGGCGCCGCTGCACCCTTGTGCGTGGCGCATTCATGGCTAGTCGTCTTTCGAACGCGAAGCGACGGCCTGCGCGATCAGCGCGTTCATGTCGGCGGCACGCTCGGTGGTGCGGTCGAACACGAAGTGCAGCGTGGGCACGGTGTGGATGTGCAGGCGCTTGAACAGGCCGTTGCGCAGGAAGCCCGCGGCCTGGTTGAGCGCTTCGGTGGTCTCGTCCACGTCGCCGGTGAGCAGGCTGAAGAAGATCTTCGCGTGCGCATAGTCGGGCGTGACTTCCACCGCCTGCAACGTGACCATGCCCACGCGCGGGTCCTTCAACTCGCGCGCGATCAGCTCCGTCAGATCGCGCTGGATCTGATCGGCGACCTTGAAGGCGCGGTTGGGAGTGGCGGCTTTTCTTTTGGGCATTGGCGAATGCGGAAGCGTTCCCGGATGTGGAAAGCGCAGATCGCGAAGCTCGGCGCTTCGCGACCTGCGCGTTCGACCGTCCGTTTACAGCGTCCGGGCGATCTCCTTGATTTCGAAGAACTCGAGCTGATCGCCCTCTTTGATGTCGTTGTAGTTCTTGAGCTTGATACCGCACTCGAAGCCTTCGCGCACTTCGCGGACATCGTCCTTCATGCGCTTGAGCGAGTCGACTTCGCCGGTGTAGACCACCACGTTGTCGCGCAGCAGGCGGAAGTGCGAGCTGCGGGTGACATAGCCCGAGGTGACGTACGAACCGGCCACGGTACCGATCTTCGAGGCCACGAACACCGTGCGGATCTCGGCCGAGCCGATGATTTCCTCGCGGCGCTCCGGTGCCAGCATGCCCGACATGGCGACCTTGATCTCGTCCACCGCGTCGTAAATGATGCTGTAGTAGTTGAGCTGGACACCATTGCCCTCGGCCAGCTTGCGCGCGCCGGCATCGGCCCGCACGTTGAAGCCGATCACCACCGCCTTCGAGGCGATCGCGAGGTTGATGTCGCTTTCGCTGATGCCGCCCACGCCCGCATACACCACCTGCACCTTGACCTCGTCGGTCGCGAGCTTGAGCAGCGATTGCGCGAGCGCTTCCTGCGAGCCCTGCACGTCGGCCTTGATGATGATGCGCAGCGTCTGCACTTCGCCCGCCGAAAGGTCGGTGAACATGTTCTGCAGGTTCGCGGCCTGCAGCTTCGCCAACTTGGTGTTGCGGAACTTGCCGGCACGGTAGGTGGCGATTTCGCGCGCACGGCGCTCGTCGCTCATCACCATGAACTCGTCGCCGGCTTGCGGCACTTCGGTCAGGCCCTGGATCTCGACCGGGATCGACGGGCCGGCCGTCTTGGTCGGCTTGCCGTCCTCGTCGAGCATGGCGCGCACGCGGCCATAGGTCGAGCCGGCCAGCACCACGTCGCCGGTCTTGAGCGTGCCGGACTGCACCAGCACGGTCGCGACCGGGCCGCGGCCCTTGTCGAGCTGGGCTTCGATGACCAGGCCCTTGGCGGCAGCATCCACCGGCGCCTTGAGTTCCAGCACTTCGGCCTGCAGCAGCACCTGTTCGAGCAGGTCGTCGATGCCCTGGCCGGTCTTGGCCGAGACGCCGACGAACGGAACGTCGCCGCCGTACTCCTCGGGCACCACCTCTTCGGCCACCAGTTCCTGCTTCACGCGGTCCAGGTTGGCATCGGGCTTGTCGATCTTGTTGATCGCGACCACGATCGGCACACCCGCCGCCTTCGCGTGCTTGATGGCTTCCTTGGTCTGGGGCATGACGCCGTCGTCGGCCGCCACCACCAGGATCACGATGTCGGTGGCCTGCGCACCGCGGGCACGCATGGCGGTGAACGCCTCGTGACCCGGGGTGTCGAGGAACGACACCATGCCGCGTTCGGTTTCCACGTGGTAGGCACCGATGTGCTGCGTGATGCCGCCGGCTTCGCCCGCGGCCACCTTGGCACGGCGGATGTAGTCCAGCAGCGAGGTCTTGCCGTGGTCGACGTGACCCATGACGGTCACGACCGGTGCGCGCGGCAGGGCTTCGGCGGTTTGCGCCGACACGTCCTCGTCGGTGAAGGCTTCGGGATCGTCGAGCGCGGCAACCACCGCGTTGTGACCCATTTCCTCCACCACGATCATCGCGGTGTCCTGGTCGAGCGCCTGGTTCATCGTGGCCATCTGGCCCAGCTTCATCAGCTGCTTAATCACCTCGGACGCCTTGACCGACATCTTGTGCGCGAGCTCGGACACCGTGATGGTTTCCGGCACGTGCACCTCGATGATGCGGGCCTCGACCGGTGCTGCCGGTGCGTGCTGTTGGTCGTCGTGGCCACGGTCGTTGCCGCGGCGTCCGCGCGGACCGCCGCGCCAGTTGCCACGGCCCACGCCGCCGCTCGCGTCGCCGCGGGTCTTGATTTCCTTCTTCTTGGCGGTGTCGCCGGCCCAGCTCGAGGAGAGCTTGGCCGATTTCACTTCCTTGCCGGCGGCACCGCCGGCAGGCGCGGCCGCAGCACCCGGCGCGGCCGGAGCTCCGGCGCGGGCCGCGGGCGCGGTCGGCTTGTGCAGCGTGCCCTTGACGCCACCGGCGGGCTTGACCTCGGCGACCGGCTTCTCGACCTTGTGCGGCACCAGCACGCGGGCCGGTGCATTCATCATGGCGCGGATGGCCTCGGCTTCGGCCAGGGCCTTGCGGCGGCGCTCGTCGAGGTCGCGCGCACGCGCGGCTTCCTCGTCGGCACGGGCCTTGGATTCGGCGGCGGCCTTGGCCTTCGCATCTTCCTTGGCCTGCGTGGCGGCAGCCTGGGCCGCGGCCTTGGCCTCGGCGGCCTGCTTGGCGGCGACGACCTGCGCTTCCGCGGCTTCCTTCAGCGCGGCGACTTCGGCCTCGGCCTTGGCGGCGCTGTTGGCGGAGCTGCGGGCGACCGGCTTGGCCGCTTCAGCGGCCGTCTCGGCCTTCTTCTGGGCTTCCTGGCGAGCCGCCTGCGCGGCTTCCTGGCGTGCCTGCTCGGCCTGTTCGGCCTGCTCGGCGCGTTCGACCTTCTCGCGTTCGCGCGCTTCGGTTTCCTCGCGCTGGCGACGCTTCTCGGCCAGCTCTTCTTCCTGGCGGCGGATCAGCTCGGCCTGGCGGCGGGCCTCCTCCTCGCGACGGGCGAGTTCGGCTTCATCGATGCGCGGCGCGGCCGGCTCGGCCGGCGCGGCGACGGGCGCGGCGGCAACCGGTGCCGGGGCCTCGACGGCACCCGCGGGGCCTTCGTCGCGCTGGATGAAGGTGCGCTTCTTGCGCACCTCGACCTGGATCGTGCGGGCGCGACCGGTGGCGTCGGCCTGCTTGATCTCGCTGGTCGACTTCTTGGTCAACGTGATCTTCTTGCGCTCGGGCTCGACAGTGCCGTGGCTGGCCTTCAGGAAACCGAGCAGGCGCTGCTTGTCCGACTCGGTCAGCGCGTCGCTGGCGGCCGCTTTGGGCACGCCGGCGCTGCGAAGCTGATCGAGCAAGGTTTCGGGAGTCTTCTTGAGTTCATTCGCGAACTCGGCGACAGTGGTACTGGACATATTCGTTTCGTGCCTCCATGACCATCACTCTTGGCCAGCGAACCAGTGTTCGCGGGCCTTCAAGATGAGGGTTTTGGCGTCATCGGCGCTCAGGCCGGTGATCTCGGTGAGTTCATCGACCGCGAGGTCGGCCAGGTCGTCGCGGGTGTTCACCCCCGCCTCGGCCAGCTTCGGAATCAGGTCGGGGTTCAGGCCTTCGAGGTCGCGCAGGTTCTGCGAGACGGTATCGACGCCCTCTTCCTTGGCGATTTCCATGGTCAGCAGCGCATCCTTGGCACGCGAGCGCAGTTCGTTGACCGTGTCTTCGTCGAAGGCTTCGATCTCGAGCATCTCGGAGATCGGCACGTAGGCCACTTCCTCGAGGCTGGTGAAGCCCTCGGAGATCAGGATGTCCGCGATTTCCTCGTCGACGTCGAGCTTCTCCATGAACAGGCGGCGCGCGGCGTCGGTTTCGTTCGCCTGCTTCTGGGCCGACTCGTTGGCGTCCATGATGTTGATCTTCCAGCCGGTGAGCTCGGAAGCCAGACGCACGTTCTGGCCGCCACGGCCGATCGCGATCGCGAGGTTTTCCTCGTCGACCACCACGTCCATGGCGTGCTTTTCCTCGTCCACCACGATGGACGACACGTTGGCCGGCGCCAGGGCGCCGATCACGAATTGGGCCGGATCCTCGCTCCACAGCACGATGTCCACGCGCTCGCCGGCGAGCTCGTTGGTCACGGCGTTGACGCGCGTGCCGCGCACGCCGACGCAGGTGCCGATCGGGTCGACACGCTTGTCGTGCGAGAGCACGGCGATCTTGGCGCGCGAACCGGGGTCGCGGGCGCAGCTCTTGATCTCGAGCAGGCCCTGTTCGATCTCGGGCACTTCCTGGCGGAACAGCTCGATCATGAACTCGGGGGCCGAGCGCGACAGGATGATCGGCGCGCCGCGCAGCGTCAGGTCGACCTCCATGATCATGGCGCGCACGCGGTCGCCGTTGCGCAGGTTTTCCTTGGCGATCATCTCGCTGCGGCGCAGACGGCCCTCGACGCGGCCGGCCTCAACGATGATGTCGCCCTTGTCCAGGCGCTTGACGGTGCCCACGAAGATCTTGTCGCCGCGCGACATGAAGTCGTTGAGCAGCATCTCGCGCTCGGCGTCGCGGATCTTCTGCAGGATCACCTGCTTGGCGGCCATGGCGCCGATGCGGCCGATCGGCACCGAGTCCACCGATTCCTCGATGTACTCGTCGACCTCGATGTCGGGCATCTCTTCCTTGGCCTCGAACAGCAGGATTTCCTGGTCGGGCTGCTGCAGGCCGGCTTCGTCGGGCACCACGTGCCAGCGACGGAAGGTCTCGTAGTCGCCGCTGTCGCGGTCGACGGCGACGCGGATGTCCACCTCGCCCTGGTACAGCTTCTTGGTGGCCTGCGCCAGCGCGGACTCGACCGCGCCGAAGACGACGTCACGCTCGACGTTCTTCTCGCGCGAGATCGCATCCACCAACATCAACATTTCGCGATTCATGCCACCACTCCTCTAGTCAGTCCGGAACCTTTGTTCCGCCAATGTCCTGCGAGCCCTGACGGGCCCTGGGCTTGCGCCCCTTGAAATCCACGATGGGTGCCAGCCGCGCTTCGCGCAGCTCGTCCAGCACGAAGCCCAGCGCCTGCAACGGTGCCGGCGCGCGCTTCCTGCTGACTTTCTGACCCGGCTTGGGCTCCGGCTCGTCGCTCCAGACGATCTGCCAGCCCTGAGGGCCGTCGGCCCCTTCCGCCTGTGCGGCCCGCTCGAGCGTGCCGCGAAACTTCTTGCGATTGGCCGACACCTGGCCGGCCGCCGCCTCGCCGATCGGCGCCTTCAGCGTGATGTCGATCACCTCGCCCTCGAAGCGCTCGAAATCCTTCTCGTGGCGCAGCGGACGGTCGATACCCGGCGAGGACACCTCGAGCCGCTTGTAGTCGGCGCCATCCACCTCGAGCGCGAACTGGAGCTGTCGCGTGACCTTCTCGCAGTCCTCGACCGTGACGAAGGGCTCGGGCGTGCCGGCGGCGAGAGCCTCCGATGTGGGGGCCGTCCACGGCAAATCAATCGTCACGCGCAGCAATCCTCCCGCCGAGCGTTCGATCTCGACCAGGTCGTAGCCGAGACCGGCCACGGTTTGTTCCACTGTCTGCTGCAATGCCACGTGTTCGAAGGTGCCTTTTATTCAGTCAACGATGCGCAGGACCCGCCCGCCAGGTACCGCGCGATCGATAAAAAATCCGTGAGAAACCGGGTCTTGCCCAGCGATCCGAGAACGGATGGACCAAAAAAAACGGGCGGTTGGTACCCGCCCGTTTGGTCGTGAGCCTCGAATTATATGCCACTTCTGTGATAAATGAAGGGCCACTTCTGCAAGCGGGCCACACCCGCTCGCAGCTCAGGGCGTGGCGGCCCTTTCGCGGGCGGCGGCGACCCGCCTGGAACGCGCCCAGACGGCCGCGAAAAGCACCGCGCCCAGCGCCAGCGCGGCCGCCGCCACCAGCAGCGGGATCTGGAACGAACCGGTGCGCTGCGCCAGCGGCGCCGCGAACAGCGGCCCGATGATCTGCCCCACGCCGTACGAGGCGGTGGCATAGCCGATCAGCCCGGCCGCCGCGTTGCCGCGCAGCCGGCGCGCGTCGCGTACCGCGAACAGCGTGATCGCGGTGAACGGCATGCCCAGCAGCAGGCTGCCGAGCGCGAAGCCGACCACGCTGGGCCAGGCCACCGACAGCACCACCCCGACCGCCTGCAGCGCATAGGCGACCGCCAGCAGCAGCCGGTTGTCCCAGTGCACCGGCGCGCGCGCCCCGATCAGGGCGCCCGGGATGATGGCGGCGCCGAACAGCGGCCAGAAATAGTCGGGCCAGAACGAGCCCGGCAGCGCCTGGCGCGCGATCACCGGCAGGAAGGTGGCGGTGATGATGTAGCCGAAGCCCGCCAGCCCGTAGAGCGCCACCAGCCAAAGGGCGTCGGCGCGCGCCGCGGCCGAGTCCTGCGCGCTCGGCGCCGCGACCGGCGCGGGCGCCGCGCCGCCGGCCACGGCCTGCTCGCCGTCGTTGAAGACGCGCCAGATCACCGCGATCAGCACCAGCGCCAGCAGGCCCAGGCCGATCCAGCCGGTTTCCGATCCCCAGCGGCCGAGCGCCCCGCCCAGCAGCCCCGTCATGGCGATGCCGACGCCGGGGCCGGTGTAGATCACGCCGCCGAGCGCCGGCGAACTCGTTTCGGCCAGCCGGCGCAGGCCCCAGCTCGAGGCGAACACGAACACCCAGGCGCTCATCACGCCGGCCGCCGCGCGCAGCACGCCCCAGGCACCGAAGCTGTGCAAGAGTCCCATGCCGATCAGCAGCACGGCGGTGGCCAGCAGGCCGCCGCGCACCATGGTCTTGGCGCGCACGCCGATGGCGGCGCAGCTCACCGCGCCGACGAAATAGCCGAGGTAGTTGAGCGAGGCCAGCAGCCCGCCGGCCTCGAGCTCGAGCTTGCCCTCGTGCAGCATGATCGGCAGCATCGGCGTGAAGGCGAAGCGCCCCAACCCCATGGCCACCGCCAGCGTCACCATGCAGGCGAGCGCCGCCCGCCAGGCGCCGCGCCTGTCTTGTCCGATTTCCGACATCTTTTCGCGCAATGCTCGTTGTTGTGGGTCGCGTTCGCCGTCAGGCCAGTTGCGCGGCGGCCACCAGTTTCTGCGTGTAGGGGTGCTCGGGCGCGTCGAGCACCCGGTCGACCGGGCCCGATTCGAGGATCGCCCCGTCCTTCATGACGATGACCTGGTGCGCCATGGCGCGGATCACCTCCACGTCGTGCGTGATCAGCAGGTAGCTCAGCCCGCGCTCGCGCTGCAGCCGCTGGAGCAGCCCCAGCACCTGCTTCTGGATCGTGACGTCGAGCGCGCTGGTGGGCTCGTCGAGCACCAGCAGGCGCGGATCGACGATCAGCGCGCGCGCGATCGCCAGCCGCTGCCGCTGCCCGCCCGAGAACTCGTGCGGATAACGGTCGAGCAGCGCGGGGAACTGCGCCTCGGTCAGCCCGACGTCGGCCAGCGCCTGCAGCGCCCGCGCGCGCCGGTCGGACGCCTTGAGCTCGGGCGCATGCACCAGCAGGCCCTCGCCGACGATCTGCTCGACGGTCATGCGCGGCGAGAGCGAGGAGAACGGGTCCTGGAACACCACCTGCATCGCGCGCCGCAGCGCGAGGTCCGAAGCCTGGCCCTGCCCCCAGCCCTGCCCGTCGACCTTGAGCGCGCCCTGGAAGCGCAGCAGCCCGAGCGCGGCCAGCGCCAGAGTCGACTTGCCCGAACCCGACTCGCCGACCACGCCCAGGGTTTCGCCGGGCGCGATGCGGAAATCGGCGCCCTGCACCGCCACGAACTCGCCCTTGCCGAACCAGCCGGCGAAACCGGGCTTGGGCACTGGGTAGCTCACGCGCAGTCCCGTTGCCGACAGGATCGGCGACGCGTCGGGCCGCGCCGGCGCGGGCGTCACGTCGCGCGTGGGATGGCTGTCGATCAGCTTGCGCGTGTAGGGGTGTTGCGGCGCCTCGAACACGGTCGCCACCGGGCCGTGCTCGACGATGTGGCCCTGTTCCATCACCGCGACGCGGTCGGCGAAATGCCGCACCAGGTTCAGGTCGTGGGTGATCAGCAGCACCGCCATGCCGTACTTGCGCTGCAGCTCGGCCAGCAGTTCGAGGATCTGGGCGCGCACCGTCACGTCGAGCGCGGTGGTCGGTTCGTCGGCCAGCAGCAGCCGCGGCCGGCAGGCCAGTGCCATGGCGATCATGGCGCGCTGGCGCTGGCCGCCCGAGAGCTGGTGCGGCAGCGCGCGCGCGCGCCGCGCCGGCTCGGGAATGCCGGTGTCGGCCAGCAGTTGCACCGCGGCCTCCTGCGCGGCGCGTGCCGGCAGGCCCTCGTGCAGCTGCAGCACCTCGGCGATCTGGTCGCCTACGCTGTAGAGCGCGTTGAGCGCGGTCATCGGCTCCTGGAAGATCATGGCGATCTCCTTGCCGCGGATGCCGCGCAGCTCGCGCTCGGGGATCGACAGCAGGTCGCGCCCGTCCTGCGCACGCCCGGCATCGAACAGCCGCGCCGAACCCGAGAGTTCGGCGTTCTGCACCAGCCGCAGCAGCGACAGCGCGGTGACGGTCTTGCCCGAGCCCGACTCGCCCACCAGCGCGAACTTCTCGCCGGCCGCGATCCGGAAATCGACGCCGTGCACCACCGGCTTGCCGCCGAAGGCCACGCGCAGGCCGCGCACGTCGAGCAGCGGCGCGCCGGCCGCGAGGGAGGATTCGCCCGGCTTCACTTGTCGGCCTTCCGTGGATCGAGGGCGTCGCGCAGCGCATCGCCCATGAAGGTCAGCAGCATCAGGGTGAAGACCAGCACGCCGAAGGTGGACATCGCGATCCACCAGGCGTCGATGTTCGCCTTGCCCTGGTTGAGCAACTCGCCCAGCGAGGGCGTGCCCGGCGGCACGCCGAGCCCGAGGAAGTCGAGCGAGGTCAGCGCGAGGATCGCCGCGCTCATGCGGAACGGCAGGAAGGTGACGACCGGCACCATGCTGTTGGGCAGGATGTGGCGCCGCATGATCTGCAGGTTGCTCACGCCGAGCGCGCGCGCGGCGCGCACGTAGTCCATCTGGCGGTTGCGCAGGAACTCGGCGCGCACGTAGTCGGCCAGCGCCATCCAGCCGAACAGGCTCAGCAGCACCAACAGCAGCAGCACGCTGGGCGTGAAGATGGCGCTGAAGATGATCAGCAGGTAGAGCTCGGGCATGGAGCCCCAGATCTCGAGCAGCCGCTGCAGGAACAGGTCGGTCTTGCCCGCGAAGAAGCCCTGGATCGCGCCGATGGCAATGCCCAGCACCACGCCCACGACCGTGAGCGCCAGCGCGAACAGCACGCTGACCCGGAAGCCGTAGATCAATTGCGCCAGCAGGTCGCGCCCGCGGTCGTCGGTGCCCAGCAGGTTCTCGCCCGAGGGCGCGGCCGGGTTGGGTTGCTTCGCGAAGTAGTTGAGCGTGCGCGGGCCGTAAGGATTGGGTGCGTAGAGCGCCCAGTTGGCGCCGGCCGTGATGCGGTCGCGGATGAAGGGATCGAGGTAGTCGGCCGGGGTCTCGAAGTCGCCACCGAAGGTCTTCTCGGAGTAGTCGCGCAGCACCGGGAAGTAGGTCTGGCCCTCGTAGTGCACCACCAGCGGCTTGTCGGTGGACAGCAGCTCGGCGAACAGGCTCAGCACCACCAGCACGGAGAACAGGACCAGGCTCCAGAAGCCCAGCGGGTTGCGGCGGAAACGGCGCCAGGCGCGCCGGCCCGGGCTGTCCGACTTGGCCGGCGGACGCGGCGCGGCGGGAGTGGGCATCGATTCAGTCAAACTTCACCCTCGGATCGACCCAGACGTAGCAGAGATCGGAAATCAGCTTGGTCACCAGCCCGATCAGCGTGAACAGGTAGAGCGTGCCCAGCACCACCGGGTAGTCGCGCCGGATCACGCTCTCGTAGCTCAGCAGGCCCAGGCCGTCGAGCGTGAACAGGGTCTCGATCAGCAGCGAGCCAGTGAAGAAGGCGCCGATGAAGGCGGCCGGAAAGCCCGTGATGATCGGGATCAGCGCGTTGCGGAACACGTGCTTCCAGAGCACCTGCCGCTCGGCGAGGCCCTTGGCGCGCGCGGTCAGCACGTACTGCTTGCGGATCTCCTCGAGGAAGGAGTTCTTGGTCAGCATCGCCGTCACGGCGAAGCTGCCGATCACCATGGCCGTGACCGGCAGCGCGATGTGCCAGAGGTAGTCGACGATGCGCGCCCCCCAGCTCAGGCTTTCCCAGTTCGGCGAGGTGAGGCCGCGCAGCGGGAACCACTGCAGCTGGCCGCCGAAGATCACCAGCAGCGCCACGCCGAGTACGAAGCCCGGGATGGCATAGCCCACCAGCACGATCAGCGTGGTGAAGAAGTCGAAGCGCGAGCCCGCGCGCACCGCCTTGGCCACGCCCAGCGGCACCGCGATCAGGTAGCTGATGAAGAAGGTCCACAGGCCCAGGCTGATCGAGACCGGCATCTTCTCCTTGACCAGTTCCCACACGTCCTTGCGCTGGTAGAAGCTGGTGCCGAGGTCGAAGCGCGCAAAGGACTTGAGCATGGTCCACAGGCGTTCGTGGGCCGGCTTGTCGAAGCCGTAGAGCTTCTTGATCTCCTCGATGCGCTGCGGATCGAGGCCCTGGCGGCCGCGGTAGCCGGCGCCGCTGCTCGCGGCCCGCTCGCCGCCCGAATCGCGCCCCTGCAACTGCGCCACCATCTGCTCGACCGGACCGCCCGGCACGAACTGGATCACGCCGAAGGTGATGATCAGCACGCCCAGGAGCGTGGGAATCATCAGCAGCAGTCGCTTGAGGATGTAGCTGGCCATGCGGTTGTCGTGCTCCGGATCTCTTCTCGTGCGGCGGGCGCTACTTGTTGGCCGGCGAGGCCCACCATGTCGCGAGGGCCCAATCGCCGACATCGTAGTACGGCGGAATCGTCGGCGGCAGCACCACGCCGGCCGGCCGGTAGCCGACCAGGAAGGCGCTGCCGTAGTACATCGGGATCGAGTAGTAGCCGGCCGAGAGCACGCGGTCGAGCACGCGCAAGGCGGTGGTGAGCTCGGGGCGCGTGGTGGCCGTCACCACCTTGCCGACGATGGCGTCGACCGCCGGATCGGCGATGCCCCAGTAGTTGGAGGAGCCTGGCGTCTCGGCCGACTTCGAGCCGAACAACTCGAACAGCTCGCCGCCCGGCGCGGTGTTGCCCGGCAGCCGCATCGAGGTCATGTCGAAGTCGTAGTTCTGCATGCGCTGCTGCGAGAGCGAGAAGTCGACGGTGCGAAAGCTCATCTCGATGCCCAGCTTCTTGAGCGCGGTCTGCAGCGGCGTCGCCACGCGGATCAGCGAGGGCTGGTCGTTGAGGAACTCGATGGTGAAGGCCTCGTTCTTCGCGTTGCGCAGCGCGCCGTCGCGGTAGGTCCAGCCGGCCTCGGCCAGCAGCGCCCTCGCCTTGCGCAGGTTCTCGCGCAGGCTGCCGGGCGGATCGGTGCTCGCCGGCACCGGCGCGGGACCGAACACCTCGGGCTTGAGCTTGGCGCGCAGCGGCTCCATCAGCGCCAGCTCGTCCGGCCCGGGCAGGCCGTCGGCATGGAAGTCGCTGTTCGGGAAGTAGCCCTGCACGCGCGTGTAGATGCCGTAGAAGAGCTGGCGGTTGAGCCACTCGAAGTCCATCGCGAGGGCGACGGCCTGGCGCACGCGCACGTCCTTGAACTTGTCGCGGCGCGTGTTGAAGATGTAACCCTGGAAGTCGCCGGGGTTGTGGTTCTCGAAGGCGCGTTTGGCGATCTCGCCGTTGTCGAACTGCTTGCCCTTGTACTGGCGCGCCCAGTTGCGCGAGACGAACTCGCGCATGAAGTCGAACTCGCCGGCCTTCAGGCCCTCGAAGCGCGCGGTCTCGTCGAGGTAGCCCTTGTAGGCGACGCGATCGAAGTTGAACATCCCCTTGCGCACCGGCAGGTCGACGCCCCAGTAGTCGGCGCGGCGCACGTAGGTGATGTCGCGGCCCAGGCGGTCGCTCGCGGGCCTGTAGGGACCGGAGGCGATCGGCACCTCGGTCACGATCTGGTCGAAGGGCTTGCCGCCACCCCATTTGCGGCTGAACACCGCCATGCCGCCGACCACCAGCGGCAGCTCGCGGTTCGGGCTCGCGAAGTCGAAGCGCACCGTGCGCTCGCCGAGCGCGCTCGCCTTCTTGACCTCGGCATAGATGGTCTTGTACTGCGGGGCCGCGAGCGGGCCGATCAGGGTCTGGAACGAATAGACCACGTCGGCCGCCAGCACCGGCGAGCCGTCGTTGAAGCGGGCCTTGGGGTTGAGCCTGAAGGTGACCGAGAGGCCGTCGGGCGCCACGTCGATGTCTTCGGCCAGCAGGCCGTAGGCGGTGGTCGGCTCCTCCGAGTTGCCGGTCATCAGGCTCTCGAACATCAGCTGGCCGAGGCCCGAGGGCCCGGTGCCCTTGAGCGTGAACGGATTGAACTTGTCGAAATTGGTGGGCCGGGTCGGCGGCACCAGCCTGAATTCACCGCCCTTGGGGGCGTTCGGATTCACGTAGCCGAAGTGCGTGAAGCCCGGCGCGTACTTGACGTCGCCGAATTGCGCGTACGCATGGGCGGCCCACGAAGGGGCCGCCGAGAGCGCCAAACCGAACCAGAGCAGCCAACCTCGCATGCGAGAATTCTGCCCCGAGATTTTCACGAGGCAACTCCATGGGCTTTCTTTCCGGCAAAAAACTCCTGATCACCGGCGTGCTGAGCAACCGCTCCATCGCCTACGGCATCGCCAAGGCCTGCCATGAACAGGGTGCCGAGCTCGCCTTCAGCTACGTCGGCGAGCGCTTCAAGGACCGCATCACCGAGTTCGCGGCCGACTTCGGCTCGAAGCTGATCTTCGACTGCGACGTCGGCGACGATGCCCAGATCGAGAAGCTGTTCGCCGACCTGTCGCAGGTCTGGCCGACCTTCGACGGCTTCGTGCACAGCATCGGCTTCGCGCCGCGCGAGGCGATCGCGGGCGACTTCCTCGAGGGCCTGTCGCGCGAAGGCTTCCGCATCGCGCACGACATCAGCGCCTACAGCTTCCCGGCCATGGCGAAGGCGGCGCAGCCCTACCTCAATGACAAGTCGGCCCTGCTCACGCTGACCTACCTGGGCGCCGAGCGCGCGCTGCCCAACTACAACACCATGGGCCTGGCCAAGGCTTCGCTCGAGGCCTCGGTGCGCTACACGGCGGCCTCGCTGGGCCCGAAGGGCGTGCGCGTCAACGGCATCAGCGCCGGTCCGATCAAGACCCTCGCGGCCAGCGGCATCAAGGGCTTCGGCAAGATGCTCGGCGCCGTCGCCGAGGCCTCGCCGATCCGCCGCAACGTGACGATCGAGGAAGTCGGCAACGTGGCGGCCTTCCTGCTGAGCGACCTCGCCAGCGGCGTGACGGCCGAGATCACCTACGTCGACGGCGGCTTCAGCAACGTCGTCGGCGGCATGGCCGAGTAAGCGGCACCACGGCTCCCGGGCGCGCTCTCGCGCCCGTCGGACGGCGATGCACGCCGGTCGCGCGGCGCTTGTCTCGCGAAGGAACTTCGGCCACAAATGGGCATCCATCGGTCGTTTCCAGCTACTCATTTCATAGCACCCGTGCTCCATCGACGCTCCCTGCTGCTCGCCACCCTGGGCTTTGCGCTGACCTTGCCGGCGCACGCCGGCGCGCCCGCGCTGATGCTGGCCGAGGTCTACAAGCCGGGCATGTCGCTGGCCGACTACTGGGTCAGCGAGAAGTACGACGGCGTGCGCGCGTACTGGGACGGCCGGCAGCTCTTCACGCGCGGCGGCGAGCGCATCCTGGCGCCGGCCTGGTTCACCGCCGCATTGCCCAGGCAGCCGCTCGACGGCGAGCTCTGGGCCGGCCGCGGGCGCTTCGCGCATGCGGTGTCGACGGTGCGCAGCCAGACGCCCAACGACGTCGCCTGGCACGAGATGAAATTCATGGTGTTCGACCTGCCGGCCCAGGGCGGCGACTTCACGGCCCGCCTCGGCGTGCTGCGCAAGTTGCTGCCGATCACCGACGCGCCCTGGGTGGTGGCGGTGCCGCAGGAGCGCGCGACCACGGCCGAGGCGCTGCAGGCGCTGCTCGACAAGACCGTGAAGATGGGCGGCGAAGGCCTGATGCTGCACCGCGGTGCCTCGCTCTACCGTGCCGAGCGCAACAACGACCTGCTCAAGGTCAAGACCCATGAAGACGCGGAAGCCCGCGTGGTCGGCCACGTGCCCGGCAAGGGCAGGCATGCCCATCGGCTCGGCGCGCTGCTGGTCGAGATGCCCGGCGGCCAGCGCTTCAAGCTGGGCACCGGCCTGAGCGATGCCGAGCGCGAGCAGCCGCCCGCGATCGGCACCTGGGTCACCTACCGCTACAACGGGCTCACGGCCGGCGGGCTGCCGCGCTTCGCACGCTTCATGCGCGTGCGCGAGGACGGCTGAGCCGCCCCTCGCACCCTGCCCTCCCTGCCCGCCCTGCCCGCTTTGGGCCCCGGCGCTCAGGCGATCTTCCGCACGCAGTCCGCGTAGTAGCGCTTCTTGCCCGTCTCGTCGATGCGCGCCACCAGGCCGTGGATGTCGGTCTCGAAGCCCGGGCACTGCGTGTTGAACTCGCGCGAGAACTTCAGGTAGTCGACGATCTTCTTGTTGAAGACCTCGCCCGGAATCAAGAGCGGAATGCCCGGCGGGTACGGCGTGATCAGGCTCGTGGTGATGCGGCCCTCGAGCTCGTCGATCTCCACGCGCTCGGTCTTGCGGTGCGCGATGTGGGCGAAGGCGTCGCTGGGCTTCATCGCCGGCGTGAGGTCGCTCAGGTACATCTCGGTCGTCAGGCGGGCCACGTCGTAGCGCGCGTAGAGCTGGTGGATGTGCTGGCACAGGTCGCGCAGGCCGAGGCGCTCGTAACCGGTGTGCTGCTGGCAGAACTCCGGCATGATCCGCCACATCGGCTGGTTGCGCGCGTAGTCGTCCTTGAACTGCTGCAGCGCCGTCAGCAGCGTGTTCCAGCGGCCCTTGGTGATGCCGATGGTGAACATGATGAAGAAGCTGTAGAGGCCGGTC
Organism: Variovorax sp. GW821-FHT09B05; assembly: GCF_059418265.1. NCBI lineage: Bacteria > Pseudomonadati > Pseudomonadota > Betaproteobacteria > Burkholderiales > Comamonadaceae > Variovorax > Variovorax sp. GW821-FHT09B05. The sequence goes on along the minus strand of NZ_JBWKPN010000002.1, from coordinate 624,039 downwards.
TTCTCGACGATCACGCCATGCTCGGCCAGGAACTTGGTCACCACGCTGGCGGGGATGCCGGTCTCGGCGAAGTTGCCCTCGAGGTCCAGGCCCGGCGTCACGATGGTCGACTTGATCGGGTCGAGCATGTTGAAGCCGTCGACCAGTTCGCCGAAGCCGTGCCAGTTGCGCGGCGACTTCTTCGAGCGGCTCTTGCCGTTCTTCTCGCCGTGCATGATCCAGTCGTCCGGGACGCCGATGCCCTCGTCCACGAGTTTCTCGGGGCCCCAGACCTTGAACCACCACTCATCCTTGCCGAACTCCTCCTCGACCTTGCGCATGGCGCGGCGGAAGTCGAGCGCCTCGAGGATGCTCTCCTCCACCAGCGCGGTGCCGCCGGGCGGCTCCATCATCGCGGCGGCCACGTCGCAGCTCGCGATGATCGCGTACTGCGGGCTGGTCGACGAGTGCATCAGGTAGGCCTCGTTGAACAGGTCGCGGTCGAGCTGGCGGTTCTGCGAGTCCTGCACCAGCACGTGGCTGGCCTGGCTGATGCCGGCCAGCAGCTTGTGCGTGGACTGGGTCGCGAACACCAGCGATTCCTTCGGCCGCACGCGGCGCTTGCCCATCGCGTGGTAGGAGCCGTAGAACGGGTGGAAGGCCGCGTGCGGCAACCAGGCCTCGTCGAAGTGCAGCGTGTCGACGTAGCCGTCGAGCGTGTTCTTGATGGTCTCGGTGTTGTAGATCACGCCGTCGTAGGTCGACTGCGTGAGCGTCATCACGCGCGGCTTGACCTTGTTGGCATCGACGTCGGCCAGCAGCGGGTTGGCCTTGATCTTGGCCTTGATGGCCTCGGGCTCGAACTCGCTCTTGGGGATCGGACCGATGATGCCGAAGTGGTTGCGCGTGGGCTTCATGAACACGGGAATCGCGCCCGTCATGATGATCGCGTGCAGGATCGACTTGTGGCAGTTGCGGTCCACCACCACCACGTCGTCGGGCGCCACCGTGTGGTGCCACACCATCTTGTTGCTGGTGCTGGTGCCGTTGGTCACGAAGAAGCAGTGGTCGGCATTGAAGATGCGCGCCGCGTTGCGCTCGCTGGCCGCCACCGGGCCGGTGTGGTCGAGCAACTGGCCCAGTTCCTCCACCGCGTTGCAGACGTCGGCGCGCAGCATGTTCTCGCCGAAGAACTGGTGGAACATCTGGCCCACCGGGCTCTTGAGAAAGGCGACGCCGCCCGAATGGCCCGGGCAGTGCCACGAGTACGAACCGTCTTCCGCGTAGTCGATCAGCGCCTTGAAGAACGGCGGCTGCACGCCCTCGAGGTAGCTCTTGGCCTCGCGGATGATGTGGCGCGCCACGAATTCGGGGGTGTCCTCGAACATGTGGATGAAGCCGTGCAGCTCGCGCAGGATGTCGTTCGGGATGTGGCGCGAGGTCTTGGTCTCGCCGTAGATGTAGATCGGCACGTCGGCGTTCTTGCGCCGCACTTCGCCGATGAAATTGCGCAGGTTCAGCACCGCCGGATCCAGGTCGGGGCCGACCGTGAATTCCTCGTCGTCGATCGACAGGATGAAGGCGCTGGCACGGCTTTGCTGCTGAGCGAACTGGCTCAGGTCGCCGTAGCTCGTGACGCCCAGCACCTCGAAGCCCTCCGTCTCGATGGCCTGCGCGAGCGCGCGGATACCGAGGCCCGAGGTGTTCTCGGAGCGGAAGTCCTCGTCGATGATGACGATGGGAAAGCGGAATTTCATGGGGCGGAGCTCCGGGACAGGCAATGAGGCGCGAAGTGTACGGAATTCAGATGAAGAATTCGCCGACGCGTCGAATGTCCGCCGAATGCCGGTGCGACACGCTTTTCGCCGCCGCGCCGGGAGCCCCCACAAAGTGCAGGCGAGTCCGGGCCGCCCGGAGCGCATGCCTCAGAATGGCGTCGCCTGAAACAACTACAGAGGAGATGTCATGGCGAATTCCACGATCTGGTGGTTGATCGCTGGCACGGCAATCGTGGTCGAGCTCCTGTCCGGCACGGTCTACCTGCTGCTGCTGGCCGGCGGGTTCGCCGCCGCGGCGATCTCCGCCCACCTGGGCTTCGGCACCGTCACGCAACTGCTCGTGGCCGCCGTCGTCGGCGTGGTGGCGGTGCTGACCTGGTACTCGATCCAGCGCAAGCGCCCGCCGCCCCCACCCACCGAAGCCAACCGCGACCTCAATCTCGACATCGGCGAGAGCGTGCAGGTCGAGGCATGGAACCCCGACGGAACCGCCACCGTGCGCTACCGCGGCGCCCAGTGGACCGTCGTGCAGCGCGCGGGCCACGCGCCCTCCACTGGCGAACACCGCGTGGTCGAGGTCGTCGGCAGCCGGCTGGTGGTCGACAAGGTCTAGCTAGAACCCGAGAACGAAAGAGGAAAGGTACAGAGCCATGGAATATTCGGTCCCCATCATCATCCTGGTCATCGCGATCATCTTCATCAGCCAGTCGGTGAAGTTCGTGCCGCAGCAGAACGCCTGGGTGCGCGAGCGCCTGGGCAAGTACCACGGCACCATGACGCCCGGCCCCAACTTCCTGATCCCGTTCATCGACCGGGTGGCCTACAAGCACAGCCTGAAGGAAATCCCGCTCGACGTGCCGAGCCAGATCTGCATCACGCGCGACAACACGCAGCTGCAGGTCGACGGCATCCTCTACTTCCAGGTCACCGACCCGATGCGCGCCAGCTACGGCTCCTCGAACTACATCGTGGCCGTGACCCAGCTCGCCCAGACCTCGCTGCGTAGCGTGATCGGCAAGCTGGAGCTCGACAAGACCTTCGAGGAGCGCGACGTCATCAATGCCCAGGTGGTCGCGGCCATCGACGAGGCGGCGCTCAACTGGGGCGTGAAGGTGCTGCGCTACGAGATCAAGGACCTGACGCCGCCGAAGGAAATCCTGCAGGCGATGCAGCGCCAGATCACGGCCGAACGCGAGAAGCGCGCGCTGATCGCGGCCTCCGAGGGCCGGCGCCAGGAGCAGATCAACATCGCCACCGGCGAGCGCGAGGCCTTCATCGCGCGCTCCGAGGGCGAGAAGCAGGCCCAGATCAACAACGCCCAGGGCGAGGCGGCCGCGATCACCGCGGTGGCCACCGCGACGGCCGACGCCATCGAGCGCGTGGCAGCCGCGATCCAGCAGCCGGGCGGCGAGCAGGCGGTGCAGCTCAAGGTGGCCGAACGCGCGGTCGATGCCTACGGCAAGGTCGCGGCCGATTCCAAGACCACGCTGATCGTGCCGAGCAACATGACCGAGACCGCCGCGCTGATCGCCTCGGCCATGCGCATGGTGCAGGCCGGCAAATCCTCGGGTCCCACGGCCTGAGGCTTCCGGAAACGGCCCCGGCGACTGCTACAATCGTGGGCTTCGGAGCGGTGGATGAGCGGTTTAAGTCGCACGCCTGGAAAGCGTGTGAGGGTTAATAGCCCTCCGCGGGTTCGAATCCCGCCTGCTCCGCCAGGTAGTCAATGAATACGGGGCCTCGCGCCCCGTTTTTCTTTCTTACCCATCAAAGAGCCCATCAATGAAGTGTCCGCACTGCCGAGTGGAGATTCATGCCGATTACAGCGTGCAAGTGCTGAATGATCGAATGCCGCTGGGAAGGATCGACGGGATTGAAGCGATGTGGCACGTTCAGAAAATGGTGTGCCCAGCTTGCTCAAAGGCAATCATCCGGCTTGCCCACCAGAACGGGCGTGCGTCAGGAAACAAGAATTGGTTTGTCTACCCCATCGCTGCCGAGAGAGCCTCAGCCGCTCCTGAGGTGCCTGCAGATTTGGCTGAGGACTACAACGAGGCTGGTGCGGTGCTAGCAGCGAGTCCGAAAGCGTCGGCGGCACTGAGTCGCCGATGCCTTCAAGCACTGTTGCGATACCAAGGTTTTGCACAGCACAACCTCGCTCCGGCGATCGACGCGCTTTTGGCTTCGAAGCAGTTGCCTTCATGGCTCGCCGACAACGTGGATTCGATTCGGAACGTCGGAAATTTCGCGGCCCATCCCCTGAAGGACACGAACACCGGCGCAATCTTGCCGGTCGAGGCGGAAGAAGCTGAATGGAACCTTGAAGTGCTTGAGGGACTGTTCGACTTCTACTACGTCCAGCCCGCGAAGGATGCGGCTCGCCGCGCAGCGTTCAATGCCAAATTGCAGGCCGCAGGCAAGCCGCCCATGAAGCAGTAGCGCGCCCGCGCGACTTCTCACCCGTTGCGGATTCGGGCCCGGTCGACAGCGCGACCAGCCATCATCGCGGCTTGATCCGCAGTCTGCCTGTTGGTGCCCGGCGGGAAGTTCTGCGTGAGGTTGAGCGTCATGCTGCTGCCGAGGTTGCCGCGCTGAAGGTTGCCCACACCGATCGCCGCGGTCTGCTTGGCGTTCAGAACGTACTCGCCCTTGTGCACGATGCCAGCCGGATCACTCGGACTGCCGTAGCCCGTGAAGCCGCCGGACGCGAAACCGTTCAGCTTGATGAAGTCGCCCAGCGGATCCGAGCCCCCCCGAGCTGCCGCCGAAGAGCCCCATGATGGAGCCGAAGCCAGACCCGCCGGACTTTCCGCCCAGGGCCACCGCCGCGGCGCTTGCCGCGGCCGTCAGCTCGGCCAGCGCCGAGGTCGCACCCGTGGTGGTTGCGGTGAGCGCGGCCATTGATCCCGCGCCGCCGCCCTTGCCGAGCCCCAGCAGCGCAGCGAAGCCGCCCGACGACTCGCCGAGCAGCTCCTTCCCCCACCTGGCCAGCGGGCCGGTGATGCCCTCCTTTACCGCGTTGCGCACGCCCTCGGACGCGATCGACTCTAGGAGCGCTTTGCTGTCGAACTTCTTTCCCGTGAAGAGGTTCGTCAGCTGATCCTCCAGACCCTTGAACGCATTCGAGAACGCTTCCTCCGTGTGCTTGGCGGCGTTGTCGGCCTCGTCGGCATAGTTGGACAGCGCCTCGCGCGCACCGTTGAGCCAGTCCTTCTGCGCATCGTTCAGCTTGGCGTAGTAGTCCTTGTACGAGTCGACCGATTTCGATTGGAACTCGTTGATGATCGCGAGCTGCTCCTCGAACTGTTTCGCCGCCTGAGGGCCGAACGTGCCAGCCAGCTCGGCCTGCGAGCGTTGATTCTGCAGATCCTGGCGCGCCTGTTGGTAGCGGTCCTCGATCTGCGAAATCGCCGACTGCAACTCGCGGTACTTGTTGCCCTGACCGATGCCGTCGAGATCGCGTTGATACCCCCTCGCCGTGGTGTCGAAATAGTCTTGAGCGGCCTGCCGGGCCGAGAGCAGAGCGCTCTTGATCTTGTTGAAGGAGGCCTCCTCCTCGATGCCCAGAATCTTCGCTTGCGTGGCCGCGTCGGCCCGGACCTTGTTCAGTTGGGCCTGTGCGTCGGCGATCTTCTTCTGGTTGTCGATTTCATCCTTGCCGGTCAGCTTCTCCTGCTGCAACCTGGCGATGGTCTGTTCCTGGGCCTTGACCTGCGCTGCCGTGTTCTCGTCGAGCAGCGCCTTCTTCTGCTTGTAGTAGTCGGCCTCCTCGGTGAGGCCCGCCGAGCGCATGGCCTCGAGCAGCTTCTCATTGTTGCCGTAGGCATTCGCAAACGCTTCCTGCGCGTTCTTGATTGCGTCCAGGTCGAAAGCGAGCTGGGCCTTGGCCTCCTGCTCGGCGCTGTTGTCCTTGGGGCCCTTCTTTCCGCCTGAGGTGTCCTTCAGGTACTGCCGAGGATCGAATCGACGCGAAATGGCATCGCCGAATTCTTGCCCGGCATACATCGTTGCAACCATGTTGCGTTGGCGTGCTCGCGAAAGCTCCAGCAGTCGCGCGTTTTCGGCCAGGTCGCTTTCGAGGCCACGCGTCCCGAACCCTTTGCGCGTCGAAAACTCGAGGTCCTTCTGCAAACGGTCGCGCGTGCGCATCAGACTTTTGATGTCGGCAGAGGCATCACTCGACAACTGGCCGAACCCGAACACGTCCTTGGCTGCGTCCTTGACCAACAGGCCGAGATTTCCTTGTGCCTTGATCTCCTTGTAGTTTTGCAGGAAGGTGTTCATCGCCGGCAGCAGGTCACTCACGATGGCCCGGGCCGCGTCGGTGGCGTTGGCCTTGAAGGCGAACAGCTGCTTGTTGAAGATCTCAGCTTGCGTCGCGGTTTGCGCGCTCGTCGTGCCCACCAACTCGGTCTTTTCGGCGAGATCGTTGAGGAACGGCGCAGCCTCCTTCACGCTCTTGCCGAACAGTTCCTGCATCGCCCTCGCCTTCGCGCCGTCCGACTCGAACTTCGAAAAGGCCACGGCTGTGCGGCGCAGCGCCTCGGCGGGGTCCAAATTCTTGAGCTCGGAGATGTTCAGGTTCAGCGCCTTGAACAAGCGGTCCGAATCCTCGCCAGGCTTGGCATCCTTCAGCGTGGCATTGAACTTGACCAGGATCGACTCGACGGTCTCCATGTTGGCGCCCGTCTCGCGCGCGGCGCGATCAAGCGCGCTGATGCTTTCGATGCTGGCGCCCGTGGCGTCTTTGATGTCGTTGAAGGCGTCGAGCGCATCGACCTGCTCACGCACCGCCACGAATACGGCTGTAGCCGCGGCGCTGAGTGCCGCAAAGCCTGCCGCGCCCGTGGCGGCGAGCGATTTGATCTGGTCGCCCGCATCCTTCCATGCGTCGGTCGAAACCTTCGCGTTTTTCTGCGCCGAGCGGCCGGCCTTGTCCATGCCATCCGTGAAGCCGCCGATCTTCGCGATCAGGTCGAGCGTGAGCGTGCCGAGGGAGCGATTGGCCATGTCAGTCTTTCCGAATGTGTTGCAGCCGGCCCGACTTCAGATCAGCCAGGATCTCGGCGAGTTTTGGATCGGCACGGTATCGATATGCGCGCTGCCGACAGGCCGACCCGCAGTAGAGGCTTTTCCTTCCGCCCAAAGGCCTGTCGCTCCGGGTCTGATCGGCCAGAGGGACTGCGCAAACGAGGCAAAGGCGGGGGGCCATTTCGTTACGAAACCAGATTTCCGAATTGGGGACGAAAAAATAAGCCTGGGAGAACGGTCAGGGGTCGAGGGGTCTCAGACTTTTGACCCACCTACCCGCACCATGACAGTGCATTGACCGTGCCCACGAGGGGCCTGGGCCCGCCCCGCTTTTCAACGCAAGCTGCCCAGGCTGTCGGGGTTTTCGGCATCATGGAACCGGGCACTCACCGACTAATCCCAGCCGTTCGGGTTACCAACCCGAGGGGGCCAGCCTCTCCCGAGCATCAGTCCGATTGGGCCGACAGGTTCACCTTGCGGAAGGCGAGGCGGTCGTACAGCGCAACGCCAGCCCGCGCTTCCACGAGGATCAGCACCAGGTTTCGGGTCGCGTAGTCCTTGTGGTCGCGCGTCATGTACACCGTGGGCTGCTGACGGTCACGCATGCGAACCTGCAGGGTGTTGCCCACCAGCGCCGTGCCTTGCGGAATGTTGGGGAACGGGATCACCGGCTTGTTCCAGAGCGTCGGCTGCGCCGGCGACTGGGGATTGCCGTAGATGTAGTTGCCCTGGCTGTCCTTGGTCGTGATGATCGAGAACCAGTCGCGCGGGTTCACGATGATCACGTTCGTCTTGTAGCCCGCGGTGTCCATTTCGGAGGCTGCCTCGCCGATCCGCTCGGCCGGATTCGGAGCGGCAGTGGAGATCAACGGGGCCTGCGTGTAGATGCCATGCATGCGGTTGCCGATGCCGCTGCCCATCATCAGCTGGCGCTCGACGGCAGCACGTACCTTGTAGCGCATGATGGTCTCGAGCTGATCGTTCAGGCCCTCGACATCGTCCAGCACCTGCAGCGAGGCGGTGGTGTGAACAGCGATGGTCTCGACCTTGCCCTCGACCAGTTCGCCCTCGAAGTTCATCTCAGCCTTCTCGTCGCCCTCTTCGAGCTGCGTGGCAGCGTCGCCGGTGAAGTTGAGCTGCATGAACTCGAACTTGTTGGACGACACGGGCAACACGGGCAGCACGTCGAGCAGCGTCAACTGCGGCAGCACGAAGCCGTGAAATCCGTTCTCGCGGTCCGCGTAGGTGGGAACGGTGGTGTTGTTGCTGTTGAGGTTGCCCGCGTTGACCAGCGCCTTGATCGACATGCCGAGATCGAAGCGATCGGTGTCGCGGGTCGCCTTCGCGCGGAACTTGTCGAAAGCGGGGTCAGCGACGATGTCTGCCACCTTGAGACCCAGTTCGTGCTCGCCCGCGTTGCCGCCCGGGGCGCGCACAGCCTTCTGCTCGAGCTCGGTCAGGCGATTCTTCAGTTCGCCGACGGTCTGCTTGACCTCGGTGCCGATGCGCTTGATTTCGCCAGCCACTTGGCTTGCGATTTCTTGATCGTCCATTTGGAATTTCCTTCTTTGTGCGCCACCTGTTTAGGTTTGGGAGGCGCGATTGAACATCCGGCCGATTGCCGGTCTATCTCGCACCTGCCTGCACTCGCTGTACACCAGCCTCACGCTGGCCCCACGCTTGAAAGAAGGGAAACCGAAATTCGCTCAGTGGCTGACTGCCTCACACAGAGACACTTAAGTCTCTAATCATCCACCTCGCGCGGTTCAGGCGCGATGGTACACGAACTAGTGCAGCTTGTCACCCTTTGCGATTTCGGCCACGGGCTTGCGCTCGCCGGACTGAGAGACCATCGTCATCGTGACTGCCCAGTTTCCGGCGCTGTCCGCCGACATCTCGAGGCACAGGCGCCAGCCTTTCGCTGTCAGCGCGGCCAGCAGTAGCGGGGTCTCTTTGGGCACGCTGCCGAGCATGCGCTGCATGAGCAGCATCGACGCGGTCTTGAACTCGGTCACGAGCTCAGTGAGCTCTTCGGGGTTGGTGTCTTTGATGAAGGTCATGTCAGATTTGCCTACGTGGTTGAGGTGGAATGGGTGCGTTGCATCTCGCGGACTCGGGCCTTGTAGACCCCCCACTGCTCGGTCTGAGTCCAAGCCCCGAGCCCCAGGCGCACGCCCTCGGCCTCAATCGATGAACGGGAGTCCGGATCGCTCGCTGCGATGCTGCTGGCGGCCTTCTGCGGTCTGCGTTGCGCGTACCAGTCGGCGTTGAAGCCCTGCCAGCCGAACTCGCAGCAGGCGGTGATGGCACCGGCCAGCGTGATCCCCGCTTTGCTGGCCTCGCGGCGCAGGCCGCCCAATGCCGTGTCGGTAAGTGGGCCTGCTTTCTTCGCCTCGCGAACCTTCATGTAGTCGTCCATGAGGCTCTGAGGAACATCTTCGGGGCAAGGTGCGGCCTCGCGCTTGCGCGAGCTCTGGTGGGTCATTGGTGGTTCTATGGTGGTTACTGATGGTTTGGGTCCGTTTGCCGGACGGGTCTGGTCCGTCTCCCGGACGGGTGGGGTCCGTTTGCCGGACTGGTCCTCGCCCGTCTCGCGGACTGGTCCGTTTGCCGGACTGGTCCGCGCGGCGGAGTGGTTCTTCTGTTTCTGTGGATAAGACTCGACGTTCTCCACAACCTTTTCCACATTGATGCGGCAGCGGTTGTTCACGCCCGAGCGTCGATCGATGCTCACGAGCCCCAGGCCCTCGAGAGCCTTCAGCGCTTCGATCACTGCCGTGCGCTGCAGGCAGGTCCAGTCGCCGATCTTGGGCACGGAGGGCCACGCCAAGCCGGTGTCGTCGGCGTAGTCCGCCAAGCACATCACGACGGCCTTCTGCGCCGGCGTGACCCGAAGCGGCTTGCAGAGGGTCGTGACGGCGTTGCTCACTCAGCGTGCTCCTGCGGCACTTCTCCGAGCGCCAGGCTCAGCCAGTGATCGGCCTCCGCCGTGCTGTCGAACAGCCAAGCCCCGGCGCAGCGGCTTAGGACGATGTTTCCGGCCGCGGTGTGGGTGCAGGTCAGGCCGGCGAGCGCGGCGCGTGCCTGAAGCGTGGCGAAGGCCTTGGCGTCGATGCTCACTGCGACACCTCTGCCTGCTTGTCGCGCCAGGCGACGAGCTCATCGAGCTTGAACACGGTCACGGAACGCCCGAGCTTGATCGGGCGCGGGAAGTCCGGGCGCTCCTTCACCCAGCGCCAGAAGGCGGTCTTTCCGATGCCGAGGAATTGCTGCGCCTGGGCCGGGCGCACGCTACGCGATGGTTTGGGTTCCATGTCCTTCTCCTGTGAACTCCGGGGGTCTGACCCGGTCAGGAGAGGACTTTTTCAGATCGGCGCTATCTCTTGAACCTAAACAATTCGTCGGATTTACTTCGGCACGGGAAATCGCTTGCGTACGCGAGTCGCAGCAGCCTCAATCGTCTTTGTGCTGACGTTCAGCCGCGCGGCGACGCGCTCGACGACGGCCGTGACGCTCCCCTCGGTTGCACTAACAACCTCGACCGCTGCCATTTCCAGACGTGCGTTTTCCGCGACAGAATTGGGCCTCCTGCCGGGCGAGGAATTCGGCACAACAGCTTTGAAGACCGCCGCTCGATAGTCCTTTCGATCCGCAGCAAAGAGCGCCATCGAGATCGACTCTAGACGAGCGGCAACGAACGCAGCCAATGGCTCCGGCACGGCGTGTCCGGCAGCGATGATCGATGCTGCGCGGCCGTACAGCATCGCGGCCGCCGGCCCGTCGCCGGCCTCCGCGGAGAGAATTGATTTTTCAGTGCCTGGAGGCAGCACTACATGCACACGCCTCCCTGAAGAACTATTCATCGCCGATCCATCTGCATCGCCTGCTGGTGCAAACGACATGCCTCTTTTGCAAGATCGGCGGCCAGCCACATGATTCTTTCTCGACTTTCGGGGCCCATTTCCTCGAACCACTCCGCACCAAAGCCGAAGCAACCATTAAGAAGGGTCTTCAGTTGAGTGAGCTTTGTCTCTAGCAAATAGGGGTCGTAAACCTCGCACCGCTCAGTCATGACGCGCCCCCTGACTCATCGTTCGCCCCATTGCGGCAGCAGAGTAGCGGGACGTGAGGCCCATGGCTGCCCGATGGATATCGACCACGGCACGGTAATGCTGTTCGGCTGAATCCTGATCATGGCCGTAGTCGGCAACACACTTGCCGTTCAAATAGACCCCGTATGGGGCAACCATGTCCACGCCGATCAAGAACGGTTTCCCGGTCGCGTGCGAACCAACCCCAGTCGACCGCCCAAACGCAACTCGGTACTGCCGCTGGATCTCCGCGCGATTTGGCTTCTTATGCCCGAAAATATGCCTAGCCATGATGTGCGTTTCCTCTCACAGGTGCACGTTGTGGATAGAGCGGTCAGGGTGTTGGTAGCACCTTGGCTGCTCGCTTTTGTGCCTCAGATCAACCTCCACCACTGGCGGAAGTTGCGCCATGAGGCGCGGCGGTCACTCCTTCGGCAGCTTTGCCTTGTCGATCTTCTCTCGCACCCAGGGCGGACCGCCCAGCTTTGCGAGCTTCTCCCTCTGCGCCGCAGTTAAGCGGATGTTGATTGGTTGAGTTTCTTGGCCAGGCTCAACCCGTGGGCGGCCCGGCCGTTTCTTGGCGGAAAGATCGGTTGACGTCATGGAATAAATGTAGCTCTTTATTTGACGTTGATCAACTATTTTTGTAGCCGTATATTGAAAGCGGAGGACGGGGGTTCAAATCCCCCGTTCGACACCTTGAGCAAGGTATTCGAGCCCCGTCCCGGACGGCCGACTGCGGGGGATTTTGAGTCCCCTGCCTGTTTCGCGTGGAACACATCGGCGGAGTTTTCCGCCCATCCCCCATTGGGGGACGGACTCCCTCAATCTGAGGATGTCCCCAGTTTTGGGGAAGTCTCCTCAGGCGGAAGGAGCCTCAGGCAGCCTTGATCGGCACCACGTTGCCGGCCTTGGGGATGGTCCCGCAGAAGTCGGCCCACGCCTGCATCATCTTGAGGCGCTTCGCGAGCATGTCGCCCCGCCGATAGGCTGCCTCGACCTTCGACTCGATGACGTGCGCCAGAGCCATTTCGGCCAAGTCGTGGGGGAAGTTGGTCCGCTCAGCCGCCCAGTCGCGGAACGTGCTGCGGAAGCCATGTGGCACCGCGTCGACCTTCATGCGACGCATCACGGCCGAGAGCGTCATGTCGCTGAGCACCTGGCCCTTCACGCCCGGAAACACGACCTCGACCTTCTCGAAGCGCGGCAGCGACTGCAGGAGCTCGATGGCCTGCGTCGACAGTGGCACCCGATGTTCTACCTTGCCCTTCATGCGCTCGGACGGCACGGTCCAGAGCTTGGCGTCGAGGTCGAATTCGGACCACAGGGCCCCGCGCACCTCGCCCGATCGCGCGGCCGTCAGGATGGCGAACTCCAGCGCCCGGGCTCCCATACCCTCCATGGCCCGCAGATCCGCCAGGAACGCGCCCACGCCCTCAACGGGGACCGCGGCATGGTGCTCTACCTGCGTGATCCTCCGCGGCTTGGCCAGGAGCTGGTCGAGGTGACCTTTCCATCGGGCCGGGTTGTCGCCCTTGCGGTAGCCGCGAACGGTTGCCCAGTCGAGCACCTGTTCGATGCGACCGCGCACGCGCGTGGCCGTCTCGGTCTTGTCCCTCCAGATCGGCTCGAGCACCTTGAGGACGTGCGCCAGCTCGATGTCGCCGACCAGCAGCGAGCCCATCACCGGGCCGGCGTAGGTATCGAGGGTGTTTTGCCACTGCTGGCGGTGCTTCGGGTTGCGCCACTCCGATTCCTTGGCCTTCATGAACCCGGTAACGCAGTCCTCAAAGGTTCTGGTGGCCGCACGGGCCGCCGCCAGCGCGCTCCGGGCCTGTCGGCGCTCCTCGATGGGGTCTACCCCCTGCTCCACCCGGTTGCGCGCTGCACGGGCCTTCTCCCGGGCCTGGGCAAGCGTGACATCGGGATAGCCCCCGAGCCCCATGTCGCGGCGCTTGCCGCCCATGGTTGCCCGCAGCAGCCAAGTTCGAGCCCCAGACTCGACAACCTGGAGATACAAACCGGCGACCCCACCCACCGCGTGGACACCGGGGGCCTTCAGGCGAGCCACCTCGAGGGCTGTACGTTCTGCAGCTTTTCTCGGCATCCGAATTCTCCTTGCCCAACATCTTACCCATCAATGGATTGGGGATTGTAAAGAACTCGATGGAACACAGGCGAACTATCAATAGCCCATTTCCCCTCTGAAAATCGACCAAAATGGAACTTAGGAGAACTTAGGGGAACTGGAAGAAGGGGGACGCCTGCTCCGCCAGAGAGTCTTTGTTCGCAACCGTTCGCGAACATGCAGAAAGCCCGAGTTGCCATTGGCACTTGGGCTTTTTTGTGGGCGCCTGTTGCTTGCGCGTCCCTTGTCTTCACCGATGCGCCGGGCTGAGCCCACCGCCCGCGCAGACCTCACACCGCCCTCCCCGACCCGTCTGGCGGTACGATCCCCAGGTTTTCAGTTCCCCAGGAGGCGCCGCATGGCAGGACATCCCAGCACCAAGCCGCACGGCAGCACGTCGCTCGACCGCACGCTCGAAAAAACCGAGCGCGTCGCCGCCGACGTGCAGAAGGCCTCCGACAACCTCGCGGTGGTCAACACGGTGCTCGAGCAGGAGCTGCCCGAGGAGGTGCAGGTGGGCGAGGTGGCACTGGCCATCGCGCACACGAGCCAACTCGAGGAAAAGCTCGCGCAATCGGCCGAGCAGCTCGCCGAGGTCAACGCGGCGCTCAGCGAGGAGATCGAGAAGCGCATCGAGGCCACGGCCCAGCGCGACGAAAGCGCGGCCCGTGTGAAGAAGCTCGAGGCCCGGCAGGCCACCGCGACCGAGCCCGGCACGGGCAAGCGCGCGAACGACTGACGCGACCCGCGCGCCGGCGGCGGAGCGCGGCGGACATCGTATGAAATAGGGACACGCCGCGTTTCTCCGTCTCCTTTCTCCTACGCAGCAAGCGCGCGCGGCACGCTACGCTATTGGTTCTCACACCCTATCCGTGGCATGGCCCTCATCACGTTCCTCGTCGAGGACAACAAGACCATCAGGGACAACCTGGTTCCGGCACTCGAGGACCTGGTGAATGCCCAAGTCGTTGGCTTTGCCGAAACCGAATCCGAAGCGCTGGCGTGGCTGCGCGCCCATCCGGCCGAGTGGCAGTTGCTGATCGTCGACCTGTTCCTCAAGGAAGGCTCGGGCCTGGGCGTGCTCGCGGGCTGCAAGGAACGCCTTCCCGGCCAGCGCGCGGTGGTGCTGAGCAACTACGTGACGGCCGACATCCGCGCGCGCTGCGAGACGCTCGGCGCGGACGCGGTGTTCGACAAGTCGCGCGACCTCGACGCCTTCATCGAGTACTGCAACACCGACCGCCCCTCGGGACTCGCGCCGCTCTGAGCAGCAGGCGCCCTCCTCTTCCTTCTCCCCCGCCGTTTCGAGCGCCCATGAAAAAAGGGCCCGAAGGCCCTTTCTCGTTGGGAACGCGGATCGAAGCCGATCAGCGCACCACGGCGATCTGCGTACGCTGGCCACCCTTGTAGGTGTAGAGCGTCAGGGCGCCGCCCTTGATGTCGCCCTTTTCGTCGAAGGCGATCGGGCCGGTCACGCCCTTGTACTGGATCTTGCCCACTTCGGGCAGGTACTTCTCGGGATCGGCCGAACCGGCCTTGACCATCGCTTCGGCCAGCACGTTGACCGCGTCGTAGACGTACGGTGCGTAGATCTGGACGTCGACGCCGTTCTTGGTCTTGAACTTGGCCTTGAAGTCTTCCAGCGGCTGCTTGAAGTCGCCGTCCACGCCGCCGGCTTCGGCGCACACCACCATGTCTTCGCCGATGGCATCGCCAGCGAGCTTCGGCAGTTCGCCGGTGCACAGGCCGTCGCCGCCCATGAACTTGACGTTCAGGCCGAGCTGCTTGACCTGCTTGAGCATCGGGCCGCCGACGGCGTCCATGCCGCCGAAGAACAGCACGTCGGGCTTGGCGGCCTTGAGCTTGGTCAGGATGGCGTTGAAGTCGGTCGACTTGTCGGTGGTGAATTCGTGGCCCACGATGGTGGCGCCGGCGGCCTTGGCCGACTTCTCGAATTCTTCGGCGACGCCCTGGCCGTAGGCCGTGCGGTCGTCGATCACGGCGATGTTCTTGCCCTTGAGCGTTTCGACCGCGTACTTGCCCAGCGTGCCGCCGAGTTGCGTGTCGTCAGCCACCACGCGGAAGGTGGTCTTGAAGCCCTGGCGGGTGTACTTGGGGTTCGTTGCCGAAGGCGAGATCTGGGGGATGCCGGCGTCGCTGTAGAGCTTCGAGGCGGGGATGGTGGTGCCAGAGTTCAGGTGACCGACCACGCCGTTGACCTTGCTGTCGACCAGCTTCTGGGCCACGGCCGTGCCTTGCTTCGGATCGCCTGCGTCGTCTTCGGCGACCAGTTCGAACTTGGCGACCTTGTCGCCGATCTTGAGGCCCTTGGCATTCAGTTCCTCGATCGCCATCTTGGCGCCGAACTCGTTGTCCTTGCCGAGGTGGGCAATCGGACCGCTGGTCGGAGCCACGTGGCCGATCTTCACGACCAGTGCATCGGCGGGAGGTGCAGCGGGTGCCGGGGCGGCCGCGGTGGGCGCCGGGGCAGCAGCGGGTGCCGCAGCTTCTTCTTTCTTGCCGCAAGCCACCAGCGTGAGTGCAGCCAGAGCGACCGCAGTCCATTTCAATTGCATGAGAACCTCCAGAACATGGATGATGAGATTGAGAAACCGGTCGTGTGATCCGGGCGCTCCTGACCTCGCAAGTTCCGCGCCGCAGACCCGGGCCACCCTAACCCTCCAGCTTTGGCCCACCCGACCTGGCGCGCAGTTTAGCTGAAGCTTCACCCCTCGAAAGTTGGCGTAGACCCTGGGTTTTCCGAGAGTTCGGCGGCCATCGCCTCGATCACCAGCGCACGCAAAACGGCTTCGATTTCGCCGCGCAAACGCGGCACCATCGCATCGAGTTGCTGCTGCACGGCGGCGGCCACGGTGTCGCTCAAACGCTCCTCGAGTGAGAAGTCCACGCGCTGCAGAACACGGTGCAGCAACTGCTCCTCGAGCCGCACGATGTCGGCCTCGGAACGCTGCACCGCGGGCGGCAGTGCGACGGCCTGGGACGGGTCGGGCATGGCCGGCGCGGCGGCATCCGGCCCGGCGTTGTCCGCCAACGGCGAATGCGCCGCGACCGGCTCGGCGGGCAGGTCGAGCACGGTCGTGAGCGTGGGAACGAAACGCGGCGGCGTGCGGGTCGGGGTGGCCATCAGGATGCGCTCCTCGCGAAGTCGTGCGGCTGGATCGTGTAGCCGCGGTCGGCGTAGTGGCGCCAGCGCGCGCGGCCGATCTGGCGGTCGTCGGGCTCGTTGCTCACGATGTCGATCAGGCGCTCGTAGCGCTCGAAGCCCGCGGGCACCTGCGCACCGAGATTGACCAGCAGTTCGCGGTGCGGCAGCGCGGCCGACTCGGCGCCCTCGTCGGCCAGGATCACCGGCGAGCGCGACAGCACGTGGGCCGGCGCATCGCCGCGGCAATGGGCGACGAACTCGGTCGGAGCCAGTTGCCAGAGGCCGGCGTCGATCGCGTCGAGCCATTGCGCCTCGCCGACCACCACCACCCGCATGCCGCGCGTGGCGACGGCCTTGCGCACGAGCCGGCAGGCGTAGCTGAGCTTGTCCGGCGCGTTGTAGTGAAAGCCGATGTCCGTCACTGCACCGAACGCGCCTTGCGGGCCGCCGCCTTGCTCTCGGACTTGCCCTCCGTCTTCCGCTCGGCCTTGGCTTTCGCCTTGCCCTCGCCGGCGCCGGTCGCACCGTCCTGCGCGCGGCGCGTGAGGTACGAGACCAGCAGGCCGACCGGTCGGCCGGTCGAGCCCTTGGCTGCGCCGCTCTTCCATGCGGTGCCCGCGATGTCCAGGTGCGCCCAGGCGAAGTCGGCCGTGAAGCGCTGCAGGAACTTGGCCGCCGTGATGGCACCGCCCGCGCGGCCCGCCACGTTGGCCACATCGGCGAAGTTGGTCTTCAGGCCCTCGGCGTACTCGTCGTCGAGCGGCAGGCGCCAGCAGCGGTCCTGCGAGCTTTCGCCAGCGGCCTCGAGCGCCGCGGCCAGCGCGTCGTCGCTCGAGAACAGGCCGCTGCGCACGCCGCCCAGAGCCACCACGCAGGCGCCCGTGAGCGTCGCGATGTCGATCACGGCGGCGGGGTCGAAGCGCTTGGCGTAGGTCAGCGCATCGCAGAGGATCAGCCGGCCTTCGGCATCGGTGTTGAGGATCTCGATGGTCTGGCCGCTCATGCTGGTGACCACGTCGCCGGGCTTGATGGCGCGGCCGTCGTTCATGTTCTCGCACGAGGGGATCAGGCCGATCACGTTGATCGCGGGCTTGATGCCGGCCAGCGCGCGGAAGGTGCCGAGCACGCTCGCTGCGCCGCACATGTCGAACTTCATCTCGTCCATTTCGGCCGCCGGCTTGAGCGAGACGCCGCCGGTGTCGAAAGTGATGCCCTTGCCGACCAGCACCACGGGCGCCTGGTCCTTGGGACCGCCCTGGTAGCGCAGCACGATGAAGCGCAGCGGCTCGGCCGAGCCCTGGGCCACGGCCGCGAAGGCGCCCATGCCGAGCTTGTCGACCTCCTTGGGGCCGAGCACCTCGCACTTGACGCCGGGCAGCTTGCCCAGGCCCTTGGCGGCCTCGGCCAGCATCGTCGGCGTGGCATGGTTGGCGGGGCGGTTGCCCCACTCCTTGGCGAACTCGATCCCCTCGACGGTGGCACGCGCCTGCTCGAAGGCCGCGCCGACCGTGGCCGCATCGGCCACGCCCACGGTCACCTGGCGGATGCTGCGCGGCTCGGCCTTGGACTTGGTGGCGGTGTAGACATAGCTGGCGTCGGCGGCCGCGATGACGGCGCTCGCCACGGCCGCCGGTTCGGCGTCCTGGGCGAAGGCCAGCACCACGCGCTTGGGCGACTGGGCCTTGGCGGCGTTGACCGCGGCGATCACGCCGCTGCGCACCGAGGCCGGCTTGCCGTCGCCGATGGCCGCCAGCACCACGCGGGCGGCAGCCACGTCCTCGGGCCGGTACAGGGACAGCAGCTTGCCGGCCTTGTCGGGCAGGTCGCCGGCCTTGCGGGCGGCGGCGATCTGGACGGAGAGGGGGTCCTTGGACGCGAGCGGCGCACTGCCCACGAGCACGATCAGGACGTCGGATTTTTCGGCCGCTGCGCGGGCGACTGTGAGGGTCTTGAGTTGAAAGTCCATAATCCTTTTTTTCCTCGAACGATGTTATTCCATTCTTCCCTACGCAAGGAGCTGTCGCGCAGCTTCGGAGCGACCCTCGTGGTCCTGGTCACCATCGTGATGACCATGATGCTCATCCGCACGCTCGGACTGGCCTCCAAGGGCAGCGTGAACCCGTCCGAAGTGTTCCTCGTCATGGCCTACACGGTGCTCGGCTACATGCCGACCATCCTGAGCCTGAGCCTGTTCATCGCCATCGTCGGCACCCTGTCGCGCATGTACCGCGACAGCGAGATGGTGATCTGGTTCTCCAGCGGCCGCGGGCTGTCCGACTTCGTCGAGCCGCTGTTCCGCTTCGCCTGGCCGGTGCTGCTGCTGATCGCCGCCATGGCGCTGATCGGCTGGCCCTGGGCCAACTCGCAGACCATGGGGATGCGCCAGCAGTACGAGCAGCGCGGCGACCTCGAGCGCGTGTCGCCCGGCGAATTCCGTGAATCGGCCGGCCGGCTGCGGGTGTTCTTCATCGACAAGGACTCCGCCGACAGCGCCACCGCCACCAACGTCTTCATCTGGTCGGTCGAGCGCAACCTGCAGATCACGACCTCGGCGCGCAGCGGCCGCATCGAGACGCTCGGCAACTCGCGCTACCTGATGCTGAGCAACGGCCAGCGCCTGGAGCGCCCGCTGCTGCCCAATGGCGCCCTGAAGATCAGCGAGTTCGAGACCTACGGCACGCGCGCCGGCGGCAGCGCCGCCGGCACCAGCGACGCCACGCCGCCACGCGCGCGCACCACGCTGTCGCTGCTCGGCGACTTCAACGCAACCGCGGCGCGCGGCGAACTCGCCTGGCGCGTGGGCATGCTGCTGGCGGCCATCAACTTCGTGCTGCTGGCCCTGGCCGTCTCCAGCGTCAATCCGCGCGTGGGCCGCAGCGGCAACCTGCTGTTCGCGCTGTTCGCCTTCGTCATCTATTACAACCTGCTGAACCTGGGCCAGAGCTGGATCAGCTCGGGCCGCTACGGCATGGGCGGCTTCATGCTGCTGCTGCACGGCGGCGTGGCGCTGTTCGCCATCTCGTGGCTCACGCTGCGCAACAACAACTGGGCGCGCCGCAAGAGCCGTGGCGGCCGGGCCTCCGGCCCCACGCCGCCGTCCTCCACCGCCCGGCTGGAGCCCACGCCATGAGAACCATCCGCCGCCTGATCTACATCGAGGCGCTGAAGGCCGTGGCCTTCGTGACCCTCGGCTTCCTGAGCCTGTTCTTCTTCTTCGACTTCGTCGACGAGCTGCAGGCCGTGGGCCGCCCCGAGAGCCTGGCCTACGGGCCGGCGCAGGCGCTGCTCTACGTGACCTTGCTGTTGCCGAGCCATCTCTACGAACTGCTGCCGATCACCGTGCTGATCGGCTGCATCTTCGTGATGGCGCGGCTCGCGCAAAGCTCCGAATACACCATCCTGCGCACCAGCGGCCTCGGCCCCTGGCGCGCGCTGCGCACGCTGCTGGTGCTCGGCCTGGGCTTCGTGGTGCTGACCTTCGCGGTGGGCGACTACCTCGCGCCGGCAGCCGAGCGCGCCGCCCAGCTCGTGAAGTCGCGCTACCAGGGCACCTTCACCTTCGTGGGCAACACCGGCGCCTGGCTCAAGGAGCGGCAGGACAAGGCGTCCTACGCCGTCAACGTGCTGTCGATCTCGCGCAACGGCGGGCTCAAGACCGCGCGCATCTTCGAGTTCGACGACAAAGGCTACCTGCGCAAGCAGATGACCGCCGCCACGGCGCGCATCGAGCGCGGCTACTGGGTGCTGTCGGAGATCGAGCAGCAGGACTACGACACCCGCGCCGCCGAAGGCAAGGCGCATGTCGCCACCACCCGGATGGCCGAGCTCAACTGGCCGACCTCGCTGACGGCCGAGATGGTCTCGGTGGCGCTGCTGCGGCCCGACCGCATGAGCACCATCGACCTGTTCGACTACATCCGCCACCTCGACGCCAACGGCCAGACCGCGCAGCGCTACGAGATCGAGTTCTGGCGCAAGGTGTTCTATCCGCTGTCCTGCCTGGTGATGGTGGTGCTCGCCCTGCCCTTCGCCTACCTGCACTTCCGCCAGGCCGGCATCACCACCTACGTGTTCGGCGGCGTGATGATCGGCATCAGCTTCTTCCTGCTGAACAACGTGTTCGGCTACCTCGGCAACCTGAGCAACTGGTCGCCCTGGATCACGGCGGCGGCGCCCGGGCTCATCTATTCGGTGATGTCGCTGGCGGCCTTCAGCTGGCTGGTGCTCAGACGCTGATGGCCACGCCGACGGTGCAGGGCATCGTGCTGCTGGCGCACGGCTCGCGCGACCCGCGCTGGCGCGAGCCGATCGAGGCCGTGGCTGCGCGAACGCGCGCGCTGTCCCCCGAGGCCCGGGTGCGCTGCGCCTACCTCGAGCTGGCCGAGCCCGACCTGCGCACCGCGGCGGCCGCGCTGGTCGACGAAGGCGCCAGCGCGATCCGCGTGGTGCCGCTGTTCCTCGGCATGGGCAAGCACGCACGCGAGGACATCCCGCGCCAGCTCGACGCGCTGCGCGCTGAATGGCCCGCGCTGGCCTTCACGCTCGCGCCCACCGTGGGGGAATCGCCGCAGGTGATCGACCTGCTGGCCCGAATTGCGGTGGAAATCTGAACATTAGGCAATTTCCATAGATTCCGAAGGCATAATAAATTCCGCAATAAGACGGAATTTGATATGAATCTGCACCAGTTCAAGTTTGTTCAGGAAGCCGTGCGGCGCAACCTGAACCTGACCGAGGCCGCCAAGGCGCTGCACACCTCCCAGCCCGGGGTGTCGAAGGCGATCATTGAGCTCGAGGAAGAACTCGGCGTGGAAATCTTCGCGCGCCACGGCAAGCGCCTCAAGCGCGTGACCGAGCCGGGCCAGCACGTGATCGCGAGCATCGAGCTGATCATGCGCGAGGTCGGCAACCTCAAGCGCATCGGCGAGCAGTTCAGCGCACAGGACAGCGGCACGCTGTCGATCGCCACCACCCACACGCAGGCGCGCTACGTGCTGCCCGTGCCGGTGGCCAAGCTGCGCGAGGCCTATCCCAAGGTCAACGTGAGCCTGCACCAAGGCTCGCCCGACCAGGTGGCACGCATGGTGATCGACGAGGTGGCCGAGATCGGCATCGCGACCGAATCGCTCGCCGACTACACCGAGCTCGTGACCCTGCCCTGCTACGAGTGGCAGCACGTGCTGGTGCTGCCCAAGGAACATCCACTGGCCACCAAGGAGCGCATCTCGCTCGAGGACCTGGCTTCCGAGCCGATCATCACCTACCACCCCTCGTTCACCGGCCGCACGCGCATCGACCATGCCTTCGCGCAGAAGAAGCTCGCGCCGCGCATCGCGCTCGAAGCCATCGACTCCGACGTGATCAAGACCTACGTGCGCCTCGGGCTCGGCGTGGGCATCGTGGCCGAGATGGCGGTGCGCGACGAATCGAACGCCGACCTCGTGGTGCGCCCGATGGGCCAGGTGTTCGGCCAGAACATCGCGCGCGTGGCCTTCAAGCGCAGCGCCTACCTGCGCAACTTCGTGTTCAAGTTCGCCGAGCTGCTGTCCGACCGGCTCGACCGCAACCTGATCGCCAAGGCCCTGAGCGGCCACCAGCAGGACTACGAACTCTGAGCGCCCGCCGAGGTTCACGCGCTCGTCCCGACTTTCCTCCCACGCATCCCACCATGAGCACCGCCCTTTCCCCCCGCACGCCCGAGATCGCGACCAAGCTGCCTGCCGTCGGCACCACCATCTTCACCGTGATGTCCGCGCTCGCGGCCGAGAAGAACGCGGTCAACCTGGGCCAGGGCTTCCCCGATTTCCACTGCGATCCGCAGCTGCTCGAGGACGTGACGGCCGCCATGGCCGCGGGCCACAACCAGTACCCGCCGATGCCCGGCATCCCCGCGCTGCGCGATGCGATCGCGGCCAAGATCGAGGCGCTCTACGGCCACCGCTACAGCGCCGCGGCCGAGATCACGGTGACCGCGGGCGCCACGCAGGCGATCATCACGGCCATCCTCGCCGTGGTGCGCGCGGGCGACGAGGTGATCGTGCTTGAGCCCTGCTACGACAGCTACGTGCCCAACATCGAGCTCGCGGGCGGCAGCGTGGTGCGCGTGCCGCTGGTGCCGGGCAGCTTCCGCCCCGATTTCGACCGCATCGCGGCCGCGCTGAGCCCGCGCACGCGCGCGATCATCGTCAACACGCCGCACAACCCGAGCGCCACCGTGTGGACCGAGGCCGAGATGCGCCGGCTCGAGGAGCTGCTCGCGCCCACCGAGGTGTTCGTGATCGCCGACGAGGTCTACGAGCACATGGTCTACGACGGCGCGCGCCACGAGAGCGTGGCGCGCTTCCCGGGCCTGGCGGCGCGCAGCTTCATCGTCAGCAGCTTCGGCAAGACCTACCACGTCACCGGCTGGAAGGTCGGCTTCGTGGCCGCGCCCGCGCCGCTGATGGCCGAGTTCCGCAAGGTGCACCAGTTCAACGTGTTCACCGTCAACACGCCGATGCAGCATGCGCTGGCGCGCTACATGGCCAACCCCGCGCCCTACCTCGAGCTGCCGGCCTTCTACCAGCGCAAGCGCGACCTGTTCGCCGCCGGCCTCGCCAAGACCCGCTTCAAGCTGCTGCGCAGCGAAGGCAGCTACTTCCAGTGCGTCGACATCTCGGCGGTCAGCGATCTCTCCGAAGCCGACTTCTGCCTCTGGCTCACGCGCGAGATCGGCGTGGCGGCGATCCCGCTGTCGGCCTTCTACGGCGACGGCTTCGACCAGCGCGTGGTGCGCTTCTGCTTCGCCAAGAAGGACGAGACGCTGGTCGCCGCGCTCGACCGGCTCGCCAAGCTCTGAGCCCATCGACCGGCGCCGGGCCACGGGACCGCACGCGATGAAGGCGCCACGGCTCATCCTCGGCGCGCTGGCGCTGTCCTTCTTCGCCGCCGGCGTGGCCGATGCCTTCGTGCCGCTGCTGCCGGGCCGGCAGTACTCGGCCGTCGACATGCTGCACATGCCGCTGATCACCGCGCTGTGCTACGCCTGGTGCCGCGCCGACCTGCTCGCGCGCGGCCAGGTGCCGCGCGGGCGCATCGCGCTGTTCGCGGGCGTGTTCCCGTTGCTGGGCGTGCCGGTGTTCTTCCTGCGCACGCGGCCCTGGCGGCAGGCGCTGCTCGGCCTGCTGCGCACCGTGGGCTTCCTCGCCTTCTGCCTGCTGCTCGCGAGCCTCGGCGGCCTGCTCGGCGACTTCGCCGCGGGCGCATCGCACCGCGGCGGCTGAAGGAGGCACGAGGCCATGGCGAATCCCCAGCTTCGCACCCTGCAGAAGGTCTTCGGCGGCGTCGGCGCGACCCTGTTCGTGGTGGCGCTGCTCGTGGCGGCCCACACCGTCTACTTCCTCCGGTCCGCGGTGCACGCGCAGGGCGAGGTGATCGACCTGCTGCACGTGGAGTCGGACGACGACGGCGACGGCACCTGGAAGCCGCGCGTGCGCTTTCGCACGGCCGCGGGCGAGACGATCGATTTCGAATCCTCGACCAGCAGCAACCCGCCCTCCTACGAAGTCGGCGAGGCGGTGCGGGTGCTGCATGCGCCCGGCAATCCGCGCAACGCGCGCATCGACAGCTTCTTCTCGCTCTGGGGCATGTCGATCGTTTTCGGTGCCATCGGCACGGCCTTCCTGGTGGTCGTGCTGGTGCTCGCCATCGCCGCGGCGGCTACACCGGCGCAGCCCACCCGGCGCGGGCGCCGACGCCCACGGTAGGACAGTCCTGACCGGCGAAGGCGCGGCTCTCTTGCGCTGCGCGCACCCCGGGGTCACGAGCATCGAGGCTCGATAACAACGTCCCTGGAGAAAACATGTCGCTCTCGTTCATTCTGCTGATCGTCCTGATCCTTCTGCTGATCGGCGCGCTGCCGAGCTGGGGACACAGCCGTACCTGGGGCTATGGTCCCAGCGGCGGTCTTGGCCTCGTGCTCGTGATCGTGATCATCCTGGTGCTGATGGGCAGGATATGACGCGCGGGCGAGGCGGCGCGCTGCCTCGCCCTTCATGACGAGGCGAAGGCCTCTTCGGACGAAGCCCGCGACAGCGGGCTTTTTCTTTGGAACGTCGAACGGACCGTCAGGCCTGCAACTGCGCCCAGGCCTTGTCGAGCCGCTTCACGCTCACCGGCTGCGGCGTGCGCAGCTCCTGCGCGAAGAAGCTCACGCGCAGCTCCTCGAGCAGCCAGCGGAACTCGAGCATGCGGTCGTCCACCACGCCCTTGCGCTCGGCCACCAGCCGCCAGTAGCGCTGCTCCTGCGGGCGCAGCTCGGCCAGCTTGGCGGTGTCGCGCGCCGGGTCGCCGCGCAGCTTGTCGAGCCGCAGCACGATGGCCTTGAGGTAGCGCGCGAAATGCTGCAGCTGCGTCCACGGCGCATCGGCGATGAAGCGCTTGCCGACCAGCTTCTGCAGCTGCTGCGCGGCGTCCTGCACCGACTCGGGCTGGATCTTCGTGTCCTTGATCTTGCGCGCGGCCGCGGCGTATTCGGCCAGGATCGTCGCGGCCAGCCGTGCCACCTCGTTGGCGATCAGGGTCAGCCGGCCGCGCCCCTCGTCAAGCCGCCGCTTGAAGGCGAACTCGTCCGCCGGCAGCGGCTCCTGCAGGAAGGCACGGTCGATCGCGACTTCGACGATCTGCGCGCGCAGCTCGTCGGCGGTGCCCAGCGGCATGTAGGCCACGGCCATCTTCTGCAGGTCGGGGATGTTCTTCTCGAGGTACTTGAGCGCGTCCTTCAGCTGCAGCGCGAACAGCCGGCGCAGGCCGGCGCGGTGCTTCGCGGCCGCGACCGCGGGCTCGTCGAAGACCTCGATCGTGACGGCATCGCCCTCGTCGCGCAGCGCCGGGAAGCCCACCAGCGACTGGGCACCGCGGCGCACCTCCATCAGCTCGGGCAGTTCGCCGAAGCTCCAGGCGGTGTAGCGCTGGCCGGCCGGCAGCGCCGGCGTGGCGGGCGCGGCCGGCGCGGCCTCCTGGGCCCGGCGCGCGTCGGCGGGCGCCGCGGTCTTGGCGGGTTCGGCCGAGGCCTTCACGTTGAGTCCGGCCAGCGCCTGGAACGCACCGCGTGCCTTCGCGCCGAGCTCGGCCTTGAGCGCGCCGAGGTTGCGCCCCATGCCGAGCTGGCGACCGTGCTCGTCGACCACGCGCAGGTTCATGAACAGGTGCGGCGCGAGCATGTCGAGCTTGAAGTCGGCGCGCTTCACGTCGATGCTGGTCATGTCGCGCACGCGCTTGAGCAGCACGTCGGTCAGCGAGCCCGTGCCGAACAGCTCGGGCTCCGACAGCGCCTCGGCCAGCTTCGCCGCCGACTCGGGCAGCGGCACCAGCCGCGAGCGCGGACGCTGCGGCAGGCTCTTGAGCAGCGCCTGGATCTTGTCCTTGAGCATGCCCGTCACCAGCCATTCGCAGCGTTCCTCGCTGACCTGGTTGAGCACGAACAGCGGCACGCTGACCGTGAGGCCGTCCTTGGCATCGCCGGGCTCGTGCAGATAGGTCGCGGCGCAATCCACGCCGCCGAGCCGCAAGGTGGGCGGGAACGACTGGGTGGTGATGCCGGCCGCCTGGTGGCGCATCAGTTCGTCGCGCGAGAGGAACAGCAGCCGCGGCTGCTCCTTCGAGGCCTGCCGGTACCAGTTCTCGAAGGTCGTGCCGCTGGCCACGTCGGCCGGCAGCTGCGCGTCGTAGAAGGCGAAGATCAGCTCGTCGTCGACCAGCACGTCCTGCCGGCGCGACTTGTGCTCGAGGCCCTCGACCTCGCGCACCAGCTTGCGGTTGGCCGCGAGGAACGGAAAGCGGCTGTCCCACTGCCCGCCGACCAGCGCCTCGCGGATGAAGATCTCGCGCGCGGCGACCGGGTCGACGCGCGTGAAGTCGACGCGCCGGCCGCTGTAGACCACCAGGCCGTAGAGCGTGGCGCGCTCGAGCGCGGCGACCTGCGCGCTCTTCTTCTCCCAGTGCGGATCGAGCAGCTGTTTCTTCAGCAGATGCCCGCCCACTTCCTCGAGCCACTGCGGCTCGATGTTGGCGATGCCGCGGCCGAACAGCCGCGTGGTCTCGACCAGTTCGGCCGCCACGATCCAGCGGCCCGGCTTCTTCTTCAGGTGCGCACCGGGATGCTTGTAGAACTTGATGCCGCGCGCGCCGAGGTAGGCCTCGTCGTCCTCGAGCTTCCAGCCGACGTTGCCGAGCAGGCCCGCCAGCATCGACAGGTGCAGCGGCTCGTAGCCCGCGGGCTCGGCGTTGATGCGCCACTTGTGCTCGGTGACCACCGTGAGCAGCTGCGAATGGATGTCGCGCCATTCGCGCACGCGGCGCACGTTGACGAAGTTCTGGCGCAGCAGCTGCTCGTACTGGCGGTTGCTGAGCTTGTGGCTGTCGCCATGGCCGCCGCGCGCGTCGGCGATCCACTTCCACAGCCGCAGGTAGCCGCTGAACTCGCTCTTCTCGTCATCGAACTTCGAATGCGCCTGGTCGGCCTGCTGCTGCGCTTCCATCGGGCGGTCGCGCACGTCCTGCACGCTGAGCGCCGAGGCGATCACCAGCACCTCCTCGAGCGCGCCGCGCGAACGGGCCTCGAGGATCATGCGGCCCACGCGCGGGTCGAGCGGCAGCTTCGCGAGCTCGGCGCCGGTGGCGGTCAGCTCGTTGGCATCGTCGACCGCGCCGAGTTCGTTGAGCAGCTGGTAGCCGTCGGCGATGGCGCGCGGCGACGGCGCCTCGAGGAAGGGAAAGCGCGACACGTCGCCCAGCCGCAGCGACTTCATGCGCAGGATCACGCCCGCGAGCGACGAGCGCAGGATCTCGGGATCGGTGAAGCGCGGCCGGCCCTCGAAGTCCTTCTCGTCGTAGAGGCGGATGCAGATGCCGTTGGCCACGCGGCCGCAGCGGCCCGCGCGCTGGTTGGCGGCGGCCTGGCTGATCGGCTCGACCAGCAGCTGCTCGACCTTGCTGCGGAAGCTGTAGCGCTTCACGCGCGCCGTGCCCGCGTCGATCACGTAGCGGATGCCCGGCACGGTGAGCGAGGTCTCGGCCACGTTGGTGGCCAGCACGATGCGCCGGCCGGTGTGGCCGTCGAAGATGCGGTCCTGCTCGGCCTGCGAGAGCCGCGCGAACAGCGGCAGCACCTCGGCATTGCGGTACAGCGGCTGGTGCGTGAGGTGCCGGCGCAGATGGTCGGCGGCCTCGCGGATCTCGCGCTCGCCGGGCAGGAACACCAGGATGTCGCCCGCATGGTGCGGATCGCGCCAGAGCTCGTCGACGCCGTCGGCGATGGCGTCGTTGAGGTCGTGGTCGCGCGATTCCTCGAAGGGCCGGTAGCGCTGCTCCACGGGGAAGGTGCGGCCCGACACGAACACCGTGGGCGCCGGTCCCTTGGCCGAGGCGAAGTGCTGCGCGAAGCGGTCGGCGTCGATGGTCGCCGAGGTCACGATCACCTTGAGGTCGGGCCGGCGCGGCAGGATCTCGCGCAGGTAGCCGAGCAGGAAGTCGATGTTCAGCGAGCGCTCGTGGGCCTCGTCGATGATGATGGTGTCGTAGGCCTTGAGCAGCGGATCGGTCTGCGTCTCGGCCAGCAGGATGCCGTCGGTCATCAGCTTGACCGAGGCATCGCGCGACAGGCGGTCCTGGAAGCGCACCTTGAAGCCGACCACGTCGCCCAGCGGTGTCTTGAGTTCTTCCGCGATGCGCTTGGCCACCGAGCTCGCGGCGATGCGGCGCGGCTGCGTGTGGCCGATGAGGCGGCCCTTGCCGGGCTCGGCATTGAGCTTGCCGCGGCCCAGCGCCAGCGCGATCTTCGGCAGCTGCGTGGTCTTGCCCGAGCCGGTCTCGCCGCAGACGATCACCACCTGGTGCGCCTGGATGGCAGCCATGATCTCGTCGCGCCGGGCCGAGACCGGCAGCGATTCGGGAAAGTCGATGCGAAGGGAGGAAGTCGTCGTGGTCGTCAAGGGAGGGGGTCGCAAGCGCAGGCGCCCGTTCTCTTCGGGCAAACCGTCGATTATCGGCGCGCACCGTGGATGTTGCAGCACATCCACACCGCGGCGTAAATATTCTTTACGCCACGAGCCCGCGCCGCTACGATCGCGGCCATGACCACCATCCTTGTCCCCCCCTCGCTGCGTTTGCGCGCAGGCCACGTGAGTGCACGTGGCGGGGTCAAGTCGACCCGCCCGGCCTGACGAAGCCCGCGCGCGCCGCGTTCTCCTTCACGGAACGCCGCCCGCGCGCTTCGGCAGCAGTCCGAAGCGCGCCGCCCTGATCCCGACCAGCGCATCGCATGCAGCCCCTCCCCGTTCGCGGGGAAGCGGCCGCGTTCCCGTCTCCCGAAAAATCATCCGAAGAAGAAAAACACCGCCATGTCCAACGACATCCATTCCGACCTGCATGCGACGCTCGCCGAGCGCTCGCGCCACCTGCAGGCCGTGGCCCATTCGCTGAAGACCGAGCTCTTCGGCATCGACGACATCATCGATCGCGTGATCGATTCCCTGCGCGCCTGGTACGTGCTGCCGCAGCTCATCGGCCGCCCGGTCGTGATCTGCCTCTGGGGCCTCACGGGCACCGGCAAGACGCAGCTGGTGCGCCGCCTGGCCCAGCACCTGGGCTTCTACGACCGCTTCATCGAAGTGCAGATGGACGGCTTCAGCCACGGCTCGGGCCACCGCAGCGCCGGCTCGATCTCGGCCATGCTGGCCGAGTCGGGCATTGCCGAGGGCGAGCGCGGCATCCTGGTGCTCGACGAGTTCCAGCGCTTTCGCACCGTCGACAAGCACGGCAAGGAAGCCAAGGTCGAGCGCTACCAGGACGTCTGGGCGCTGCTGTCCGACGGCCGCCTGCCGCCCTCGCTGTCGGTGCTCGGCGAGATCGAGTCCTCGCTGGCCTGGGCCGAGTACGACCAGGACCGCAAGAGCGCGGACGAAGACGACGACGAAGACGACGAGAAGGACGGCAAGCCGCGCCGCAAGCGCCGGCTGCAGCTCTCGCCGTGGGAAGCGCAGGAGTTCAAGCGCTGCCTCAAGCTGCGCGAATCGCTGCTCGACATCATGACCTGGAAGCCGGCCGAGATTCAGGAGCGGCTGCGCGCCTTCCGCGCCTCGCAGGAGAGCTGGGAGACCGACTACTCGAAGCTGCTGGTCTTCGTCTCGGGCAACCTCGACGAGATGTACGCCGAGACCGCGAAACGGGTCGAGGACTGCGACACCGACGCCGACATCTTCCACGCGCTGACGAAGAAGCTCTCGCTGATCGACGTCAAGAAGGCGCTGGCCGAGCGCTTCAAGCCCGAGCAGATCGCGCGGCTGGGCAACAACCACGTGATCTATCCCTCGTTCGACCGCGCGACCTACGTGCGCCTGATCCTCTCGATCTGCGACCGCTACGTGAGCGAGATCCAGGAGAGCTCGGGCGTGCGCTTCGTGCTCGACGCCAGCGTCTACGAGCAGATCTACGCCAACGCGGTGTTCCCCGCGCAGGGCACGCGGCCGCTGTTCTCGTCGATCCACGCGATCCTCAGTGCAACGCTGGTCAACGCGGCGCTCTGGGCGCTCGAACAGGGCGCCAACGGCGCCGAGCCGGTGTGGCTGATGCTGGACGCGGGCGACGGATCGCAGGGTGCGCAGGGCCAGGCGAAGATGGTGGCGCGCTTTCGCCTCGCGCGGCGCGAGTTCCCGGTGGTGCTCGAGCTCAACCGGCTCAAGCAGCGCGCCAACGCCGACTTCCGCGCGCTGCTGGCGGTGCACGAGGCCGGCCACGGGCTGGTCTATGCGCTGCTGTTCGGCCGCGCGCCGCAGGAGATCCGCATCAACGTGGCCTCGTTCGAGGGCGGCTACAACAGCTACGTGAAGCGCAAGGCCTGGTCGAAGCAGAACACGCTCGACAGCATCTGCGTGAGCCTGGCCGGCCGCGCGGCCGAGCGGCTGGTGTTCGGCGATGCCGGCGCCACCACCGGCGCCGAGCAGGACCTGGCGCAGGCCACCGAGACCGCGGCGCGCCACGTGCGGCACCACGCCTTCGGCAGCCGCTGGAGCCGCACCGACGTGACGACCGACGCCAACGACAACCTCAACACCGACGTGGCCGCCACCAACCGGGAGATCGAGCAGATCCTGGCGCGCGAGCACATCCGCGCGCTCGAGCTGATCGAGTCGCACGCGACGGCCTTCCTGGCCGTGGTCGATGCGCTGATGGCGCAGGGCTCGATCGCGCCGGCCGAACTCGCGGCGCTGCTCGGCCTGCCGCTCGCCACGGCGGGCCCGCCGGCCGCGCCGGAGGCCGAACCGCTGGACGCCTACGCCACGCAGCTCGCGTCGTTCAAGGCCCGCGGCACGCCGCCGGCCGGGGGTGCCGCGCGGCTGCTGCGCGCCCTGGCCTGATGCGCTGCACCAAAACGCGCCCAAGAATGCACAATCACGCCCCATGTCGACCGTCTTCAATTTCACCTTCGTGCCCTGGTTCCGCTCCGTCGCGCCCTACATCCACACGCACCGTGGCAAGACCTTCGTGGTCGGGCTCGCGGGCGAGGCGATCGCGGCCGGCAAGCTCCAGAGCATCGCGCAGGACCTGGCCCTGATCCAGAGCATGGGCGTGAAGATCGTGCTGGTGCACGGCTTCCGCCCGCAGGTCAACGAGCAGCTCGCCGCCAAGGGCCACGAGGCCAAGTACTCGCACGGCATCCGCATCACCGACGCGGTGGCGCTCGATTCGGCCCAGGAAGCCGCGGGCCAGCTGCGCTACGAGATCGAGGCCGCGTTCAGCCAGGGCCTGCCGAACACGCCGATGGCGGGCTCGACGGTGCGCGTGATCTCGGGCAACTTCATCACCGCGCGCCCCGTGGGCGTGGTCGACGGCGTGGACTTCAAGCATTCGGGGCTGGTGCGCAAGGTCGACTCGGCCGGCATCCGCCGCACGCTCGACTTCGGCGCGATGGTGCTGATGTCGCCGTTCGGTTTCTCGCCCACCGGCGAGGCCTTCAACCTCACGATGGAGGAAGTCGCGACCAGCGTGGCGATCTCGATCCAGGCCGACAAGCTGATCTTCCTGACCGAGACCCCGGGCATCCGCATCCACAGCGAGCTGCCCGAGAGCGAGGACAACCCGATCGACACCGAGCTGCCGCTGGACGCCGCCGAGAAGCTTCTGGCCGCGCTGCCGCCGGCGCAGAAACCGACCGACACCGCCTTCTACCTGCAGCACTGCGTGAAGGCCTGCAAGGCCGGCGTGGAGCGCAACCACATCCTGCCGTTCGCGCTCGACGGCTCGCTGCTGCTCGAGATCTACGTGCACGACGGCGTGGGCACCATGGTGATCGACGAGAAGCTCGAGAGCCTGCGCGAGGCCTCGGTGGACGACATCGGCGGCATCCTGCAGCTGATCGAGCCCTTCGAGCGCGACGGCACGCTGGTCAAGCGCGACCGCACCGAGATCGAGCGCGACATCCACCAGTACACGGTGGTCGAGCACGACGGCGTGATCTTCGGCTGCGCCGCGCTCTATCCCTATCCCGAGGCCAAGACCGCCGAGATGGCCGCGCTCACCGTCTCACCGCAGTCGCAGGCCCAGGGTGATGGCGAACGCATCCTCAAGCACATCGAGCACCGCGCCAAGGCCATGGGCATCGAGAGCCTGTTCGTGCTCACCACCCGCACCATGCACTGGTTCCTCAAGCGCGGCTTCCAGCAGGTCAACCCCGACTGGCTGCCCGAGGCGCGCAAGCGCAAGTACAACTGGGACCGCAAGAGCCAGGTGCTGGTGAAGAAGATCTGAACCCTTCCATCGATTCCGCCCGCAAGAAACCATGACGCTCACCACCGCCCTGCTGTTCTGCATCGTGGCCCTGGCCGCCATCGCCACGCCCGGCCCCACCGTGCTGCTGGCGCTGAGCAACGGTTCGCGCCGCGGCGTGCGCGGCGCGCTGCCGGGCATGTTCGGCGCGATGCTGTCGGACTTCGTGCTGGTGGGCGCGGTAGCGCTGGGCCTGGGCGCGCTGCTCGCGGCCTCGGAATTCTGGTTCTCGATGCTCAAGTGGGTGGGCGCGGCCTACCTCGCCTGGCTCGGCATCCGCATGCTGCGCTCGAAGGGCGGCAGCTTCGAGCGGCCCGCCGAGGGCGCGGCCGCCGCGCCGGGCAGCGGCCGCCAGGTCTTCTTCAAGTCCTTCCTGGTGGCCGTGACCAATCCCAAGGGCTACCTGTTCTGCTCGGCGCTGCTGCCGCAGTTCATCGATCCCGCCTCGCCGCAGGGCATGCAGTACGCGATCATCGCGGTGCTGTTCGCGGGCCTCGACATGGCCGTGATGCTGGTCTACGCCTTCGTCGGCGCCAAGGCGATGCAGCTGCTGACCGCGCGCGCCGCGCGCTGGATCGACCGCACCTGCGGCGCGATGCTGCTGGCGCTGGCCGGCTCGCTGGCCTTCTACCGCCGCGCCACGCCCTGAACGCCGGGCCCGGCCGGGGCGGTTGCGGCCCGTGTCGCCGATAATCGCGCCCCATGAATCCCCTGCTTTCCAGGCTCCAGCCCTATCCCTTCGAACGGCTGAAGCAGCTGTTCGCCGGCGTCACGCCGAACCCCGACCTGAAGCCCATCAGCCTCGGCATCGGCGAACCCAAGCACGCGACGCCCGAATTCATCAAGCAGGCCCTGAGCGCCGGCCTCGGCGCACTCGCCGCCTACCCCGCCACCGCCGGTGAGCCGAAGCTGCGTACCGCCTTCACCGACTGGCTGCAGAAGCGCTACGGCCTCGCACTCGACCCCTCGACCCAGGTGCTGCCGGTCAACGGCTCGCGCGAGGCGCTGTTCTCGCTGGCCCAGACCGTGATCGACCCCAGCGACCGCGACCATCCGCCGGTCGTGATCTCGCCCAACCCGTTCTATCAAATCTACGAGGGCGCGGCCTTCCTCTCGGGCGCCGAGCCCTACTACGCGCCCAGCGTGCCCGCGCGCAACTTCGCGGTCGACTGGGACAGCGTGCCCGAGGCGATCTGGCAACGCACCCAGCTGGTGTTCGTCTGCTCGCCCGGTAACCCCACGGGCGCCGTGATGCCGCTGGACGAATGGCGCAAGCTGTTCGAGCTGTCGGAGCGCCATGGCTTCGTGATCGCCTCCGACGAGTGCTACAGCGAGATCTACTTCCGCGACGAGCCGCCGCTCGGCGGGCTGGAAGCGGCGGCCAAACTCGGCCGCGGCGACTTCAAGAACCTGGTCGCGCTGACCTCGCTGTCCAAGCGCAGCAACGTGCCGGGTCTGCGCAGCGGCTTCGTCGCGGGCGATGCGGACATCCTCAAGAAATTCCTGCTCTACCGCACCTACCACGGCAGCGCCATGAGCGGCATCGTGGCCGCGGCCAGCATCGCCGCCTGGGGCGACGAGGAACACGTGGTACACAACCGCGCGATGTACCGCGCCAAGTTCGCGGCCGTCACGCCGCTGCTCGAGCCGGTGCTCGACGTGCGCCTGCCCGACGCCAGCTTCTACCTCTGGGCCGGCGTGCCCGAAGTGTGGGCCGGCGACGACGAAGGCTTCGCCCGCGCGCTCCACGCTCAATACAATGTCACGATTTTGCCGGGGAGCTATCTGGCACGCGACACGCATGGCCCGCAGGGCGGCGCCCCCGTCAACCCGGGCAAGGGCCGCATCCGCATGGCGCTGGTGGCCGAGACCGCCGAGTGCGTCGAGGCGGCCGAGCGCATCGTGCGCTTCGTGCAGGGCGGCCGCTGATCCTGCCTCTCCCCGCCCCCGATTTTTCGCTTCTTCATCCGAGAGTCCTCATGACCCAGCAACTGCAACAAATCATCGACGCCGCGTGGGAAGACCGCGCCAACATCTCCGCCACCGCCGCTTCGGCCGAGGTGCGCGATGCCGTCGAGCACGTGATCACCGAACTCAACAACGGCAAGCTGCGCGTGGCCACGCGCCAGGGCGTGGGCCAGTGGACGGTGCACCAGTGGATCAAGAAGGCCGTGCTGCTGTCGTTCCGCCTCAAGGACAACGAGCAGATCCAGGCCGGTTCGCTCGGCTTCTACGACAAGGTGCCGACCAAGTTCTCGCACCTGTCGGCCAGCGAGCTCAAGGACTCGGGCGTGCGCATCGTGCCGCCGGCCGTGGCCCGCCGCGGCAGCTTCATCGCCAAGGGCGCGATCCTGATGCCCTCGTACGTGAACATCGGCGCCTACGTGGGCGAAGGCTCGATGGTCGACACCTGGGCCACCGTGGGCTCGTGCGCGCAGGTCGGCGCCAACGTGCACCTGTCAGGCGGCGTGGGCCTGGGCGGCGTGCTCGAACCCCTGCAGGCCAACCCGACCATCATCGAGGACAACTGCTTCATCGGCGCGCGCTCCGAAGTGGTCGAAGGCGTGATCGTGGAAGAGAACTCGGTGCTCGGCATGGGCGTCTACATCGGCCAGAGCACCCCGATCTTCAACCGCGACACCGGCGAGATCTCGTACGGCCGCGTGCCCAGCGGCAGCGTGGTGATCAGCGGCAACCTGCCCAAGAAGACCAAGAGCGGCCAGGACTACAGCACCTACGCCGCGATCATCGTGAAGACGGTCGACGCGCAGACGCGCTCGAAGACCAGCCTCAACGACCTGCTGCGCGACTGATCGAACGGCGGCCGAAGGGGGCCGCCTTTTTCCTGTCCCACCAAGAGTGCCACGACGGCACCGCCGAACGACCGAGGAGAAGGAGAGCGACGATGAACATGATGGAGCGGATTCTTCGGCTGATGGCCGAGCGCAAGGCCTCCGACATCTACCTGTCGGCGCACTCCCCGGTGCAGATCCGCATCAACGGCGTCTGCGTGCCGATCAATGCGCAGGTGCTGCCGCCGGCCGCGCCGCTCGCGCTGCTGGCCGAGGTGGTGCCGCCCGCGCGCATCCAGGAACTCGAGGCCAACGGCGAGCTCAACATGGCGGTGGGCATCGAGGGCGCGGGCAACTTCCGCATCAGCGCGATGCGCCAGCGCGGCACCTACGCGGTGGTGGTGCGGCACATCGCCTCGGTCATTCCGGGCTTCGACGAGCTCAACCTGCCCGACATCCTGAAGACGCTCATCATGGAGAAGCGCGGGCTGATCCTGATGGTGGGCGCCACCGGCGCTGGCAAGACGACCACGCTGGCCTCGATGCTCGACTACCGCAACGAGCACGCCAGCGGCCACATCCTCACGGTCGAGGAACCGATCGAGTTCACCTACACCAACAAGCGCTCGCTGGTGAACCAGCGCGAGGTGGGCAGCGACACGCAGTCGCTGCAGACGGCGCTGAAGAACGCGCTGCGCCAGGCGCCCGACGTGATCCAGATCGGCGAGATCCGCGACCGCGAGACCATGACCGCGGCCATCGCCTATGCGCAGTCGGGCCACCTGTGCGTGGCCACGCTGCATGCCAACAACAGCTACCGCGCGCTCAACCGCGTGCTGAGCTTCTTCCCGGTCGAGGTGCGCCCCACGCTGCTGGGCGACCTGGGCTCGGCGCTGCGCGCCGTCGTCTCGCAGCGGCTGCTGCGCACGCCCCAGGGCGCGCGCGTGCCGGCGCTCGAGGTCATGCTCAACACCGCGCTGGTGGCCGAGCTGATCGAGAAAGGCGACTTCTCGGGCGTCAAGGAAGCGATGGAGAAATCCATGGCCGAAGGCTCGCAGACCTTCGAGGAAGACATCGCGCGCCTCGTGATCGAGGAGCGCATCACCCGCGAGGAAGGGCTGGCGCATGCCGATTCGCCCACCAACCTCATGTGGCGCCTGCAGAACCGCCAGGCGCCCAAGCCCCAGGCCGACGAGCGGCACCTGACCGACCAGCTCGACGAGCCCACCTTCACCGACATCACGCTCGACGTGAAATTCTGAGAACCGCCCCCCCGATGTCCCGCACGCTCCAGCTCGCCGAACAACTGATCTCGCGCCCTTCCGTCACCCCCGACGACGCGGGCTGCCAACAGATCCTGGGCGAGCGGCTCGCGCGGCTGGGCTTCGCGCTCGAGACCATCGAGAGCGGTCCGGCGGACTTCCGGGTCACCAACCTGTGGGCAGTGCGCCGCCCGGCCGACGCCTCGGCCGCCACCAGGACGCTGGTGTTCGCGGGCCACACCGACGTGGTGCCCACCGGCCCCGTCGAGCAGTGGACCAGCCACCCGTTCACGCCCACGCACCGCGACGGCAAGCTCTATGGCCGCGGCGCCTGCGACATGAAGACCTCGGTCGCCGCCTTCGTGGTCTCGATCGAGGAGTTCCTGCAGGCCGTGCCCGATCCGCGCCTGACGCTGGCGCTGCTGCTCACCAGCGACGAGGAAGGCCCGGGCGTTGACGGCACCGTGGTCGTGTGCAATGCGCTGGCCGCGCGCGGCGAGAAACTCGACTACTGCATCGTCGGCGAGCCCACGGCCGTCGAGCGCTGCGGCGACATGATCAAGAACGGCCGCCGCGGCACCATGAGCGGCAAGCTCACGGTCAAGGGCGTGCAGGGCCACATCGCCTACCCGCACCTCGCGAAGAACCCGGTGCATGCGGTGGCGCCCGCGCTGGCCGAGCTGGTCGCGATCAACGCGGCCGGCGGCTGGGACGCCGGCAATGCCTGGTTCCAGCCCACGAGCTGGCAGATCAGCAACTTCCACGCGGGCACCGGCGCGAGCAACGTGATCCCGGGCAGCGCGGTGATCGACTTCAACTTCCGCTTCTCGACCGAGTCCACGCCGCAGGCGCTGCAGCAGCGCGTGCAGGCCGTGCTCGACGCGCATGGCGTCGACTGCACCCTGGCCTGGACCGTCGGCGGCCTGCCCTTCCTGACCACGCCGGGCGAACTGGTCGCGGCCGTGCAGGGTGCGATCCGCGACGAGACCGGCATCGAGACCGAGCTGTCGACCAGCGGCGGCACCAGCGACGCGCGCTTCATCGCCAAGGTCTGCCCGCAGGTGGTCGAGCTCGGCCCGGTGAATGCCAGCATCCACAAGATCGACGAGCACATCGAGGTGGCCGAGATCGAGACGCTGAAGAACATCTACCTGCGCACCCTGAAGCAGCTCGACGCTGCGCTCGCGGCATGAAGACCGTCATCGCGCTGATCGAAGCCGGCGCCGAGCAACTGGAACAGGCCGGCGTGGCCTTCGGCCATGGCACGGCCAACGCCTTCGACGAAGCGGCCTGGCTGGTGCTGTGGCGCCTGAAGCTGCCGCTCGACGAACTCGATGCCGTGGCCGACACGCCGGTGTCGCCGGCCGACGCGGCCAAGGTCGAGGCCCTGATCGCCGAGCGCATCGCGAGCCGCAAGCCCGCCGCCTACCTCACGAAGGAAGCCTGGCTGCAGGGCGTGTCCTTCTATGTCGACGAGCGCGCCATCGTGCCGCGCAGCTTCATCGCCGAGCTGATCGCCGACGGCTCCATCGACTACTGGCTCGGCGAGCACACGCAGCGCGTGCTCGACCTGTGCACCGGCAACGGCAGCCTCGCGGTGCTCGCCGCGCTGACCTATCCCGAGGTGAG
The DNA here is from genome assembly GCF_059418265.1 of Variovorax sp. GW821-FHT09B05. Taxonomy (NCBI): domain Bacteria; kingdom Pseudomonadati; phylum Pseudomonadota; class Betaproteobacteria; order Burkholderiales; family Comamonadaceae; genus Variovorax; species Variovorax sp. GW821-FHT09B05. Next base: position 586,382 of record NZ_JBWKPN010000002.1, on the reverse strand, counting down.
GGTGGACGCGGCCGACCTGTCGGTGGCGGCGCTCGAGGTGGCCGCGATCAACGTCACGCGCCACGCGCTCGATGCGCGCGTGACGCTGATCGAGTCCGACGGCCTCGCGGCCACGCCCGGCCCCTACGACCTGGTGCTGTGCAACCCGCCCTACGTCAACAGCCAAAGCATGGCCGCCCTGCCCGCCGAATACCGCGCCGAGCCCGAGCTGGCGCTGGCCGGCGGTGCCGACGGCATGGATTTCGTGCGCCGGCTGTTCGCCGACGCGCCCGCGCGCATGAGCGAGCACGCGGTGCTGGTGCTGGAGATCGGCAACGAGCGCGAGCACTTCGAGGCGGCGTTTCCGCAGCTCGAGGTGGTGTGGCTCGAAACCTCGGCCGGCGACGACCAGGTGCTGCTCGCCACCCGCGCCGCGCTGGCGGCGCTCACGCCGCCATGAGGGCCGGCGCCGGCGTGCGTTAGCTGCGCTCGACCGCAACCCCTTCCACCTTCTTCTCGCGGCCATCGGCCGCGAATCCCGGTTTTCGGGCTGGTTTTCCGCGCCTTTGTCCCTTGTCGCCAAGACGCAAGGGCCGGGCGGGATAATCGCCCCCACGGTTCCTCTCTCATGATCACTCTCAAGAACGTCATTCTTCGCCGCAGCGCCAAGGTCCTGCTCGACGGCGCCACCGTCACCCTCAACCCCGGCGAGAAGGTCGGCCTGGTGGGACGCAACGGCGCTGGCAAGTCCACCCTGTTCGCGCTGCTCAACGGCACCCTGCACGAGGACGGCGGCGATTTCTCCGTGCCCAGGCAGTGGCGCATGGCGCAGGTCGCGCAGAACATGCCCGAGACCGAGGAGTCGGCCACCGACTTCGTGGTCGGCGGCGACACCCGCCTGGTCGAGTTGCGCGAAGCGCTCGCGCTGGCCGAGACCGCGCACGAGGCCGATCCCGACGACGCCGACGCGGGCATGGCGCTCGCGCATGCCTACACCGACCTGGCCGATGCCGGCGAGCACGACGCCGTGCCGCGCGCGCAGGCGCTGATCCTGGGCCTGGGCTTCAAGGCGCACGAGCTCGACGCGCCGGTCAACAGCTTCTCGGGCGGCTGGCGCATGCGGCTGCAGCTCGCGCGCGCGCTCATGTGCCCGAGCGACCTGCTGCTGCTCGACGAACCCACCAACCACCTGGACCTCGACGCCCTGGTCTGGCTCGAAGCCTGGCTGCAGCGCTACACGGGCACCATGATCGTCATCAGCCACGACCGCGAGTTCCTCGACGCCGTGACCGACGTGACCCTGCACATCGCCAATGCCCAGCTCACGCGCTACGGCGGCAACTACAGCAAGTTCGAGGACATGCGCGCGCTGCAGATGGAGCAGCAGCAGCAGGCCTTCACCAAGCAGCAGGACAAGATCGCCCACCTGCAGAAGTTCATCGACCGCTTCAAGGCCAAGGCCAGCAAGGCCAAGCAGGCCCAGAGCCGCGTGAAGGCGCTCGAGCGCATGGAGCGCGTGGCGCCGCTGCTGGCCGAGGCCGACTTCAGCTTCGAGTTCAAGGAGCCGGGCAACATCCCGAACCCGATGCTGTCGATCAGCAACGCGAGCTTCGGCTACGAGATCGAGAACGAGGAGCCCAAGACCATCCTGCGCGGCGTCAACCGCTCGGTGCTCGCGGGCCAGCGCATCGGCATCCTGGGCGCCAACGGCCAGGGCAAGTCGACGCTGGTGAAGACCATCGCGCGCGAGATGGGCGCGCTGGCCGGCCAGGTCACCGAGGGCAAGGGCCTGAACATCGGCTACTTCGCGCAGCAGGAACTCGACGTGCTGCACCCCGAGAGCAACCCGCTCGAGCACATGGTGCGGATGGCGCGCGAACTCGGCAGCAGCGTGAAGGAAGCCACCGGCGAACAGGCGCTGCGCGGCTACCTCGGCAGCTTCAACTTCAGCGGCGACATGGTGAAGCAGCCCGTGGGCACCATGAGCGGCGGCGAGAAGGCGCGCCTGGTGCTCGCGATGATGGTCTGGCAGCGGCCCAACCTGCTGCTGCTCGACGAGCCCACCAACCACCTGGACCTCGCCACGCGCGAGGCCCTGGCCGTGGCGCTCAACGAGTTCGAGGGCACGCTGATGCTCGTGAGCCATGACCGCGCGCTGCTGCGCTCGGTCTGCGACGAGTTCTGGCTCGTGGGCCGCGGCGTGGTCGGCGACTTCGACGGCGACCTCGACGACTACCAGCGCTACCTGCTCGACGAGGCCAAGCGGCTGCGCGAGGAGGCCAAGGTGGCGAACGCGGCGGCGGCATCGGCCGCGGCCCCTGCCCCGGCACCGGTGGCGGCTCCAACGCCGGCACCGGCGCCCGTGTCGTCCGCCTCGTCGCCCGCGGCCGCGTCGCGCAACCCGCAGCAGCGCAAGCAGGATGCCCAGGAGCGCCAGCAGCGCAGCGAGCAGGCCAAGCCGTTGAAGCGCGAGCTCACGAAGATCGACGAGCGCATGGCCGCGGCCGGCAGCGAGCGCAGCGCGCTCGAGGCCCGGCTGGCCGAGCCGCTGCCGCCGGCCGAGATCGCCGACGCCGGCAAGCGGCTCAAGGCGCTCAACGACGAGATCGGCCAGCTCGAGGAGCGCTGGCTCGCGCTGTCGGACCAGTTGGAAGCCCTGAGCGCGTGACGGGCCTGAGACGCCTGTAACGCCAGTAACGCCTTCGGGCCTTGAACCACCGCCCGGGCGGACCATCTATCGGAAGATCCCCATCCATCCGACCACCCGGGAGGTGCACCGCATGCCATCCGCCATCGAACTGGCCCAGGGCGACGAGAAGCTGATCGCCGCCATCCTGCGCAGCCGGCGCCTGCTCGGACGCAAGGCGCTGATGGCCGCGGCCGCCAGCGCCGTGCCGCTGCCTGGTGTCGACTGGATGGCCGACGCCGCCCTGCTCTCGCGGCTGGTGCCGCAGATCAGCGCCGAGTTCGGGCTCTCGGTGACCCAGATCGACCGCCTCGGCACGCACCAGCGCGAGCGCGTGCAGAAGGCCGCCACCACCGTCGGCGCGCTGCTGGTCGGCCGGCTGGTCACGCGCGAGCTGCTGCTCAAGCTCGCGCGCCATGCGGGCATGCGGCTCACGGCCAAGCAGGCCACCAAGTACGTGCCGATCGCCGGACAGGTGGTGTCGGCCGCCCTCGGCTATGCCGCGCTGCGCGCGCTGGGCGAACAGCACATCAAGGATTGCGTGCGCGTGCGCACCGCGCTCGCGCTGCCGCCCGCCGAAGCGCCCGCGTCCGCCTGAGCGATTCGCGGTCGGGCGTGGCCAGCGCCAGGGCTACGCCGACCGCCAGGCCGAAGCCGCCGAGGCCCAGCGCCAGCATGTCGCCGGCCTGCGAGCCCACGCAGATCACCGCAACCGACACCAACATCAGCAGCCCGCGCAACGCGCCCTCGAACTCGAGGCCCGGCGCGGCTTCGCGGCGCATGGCTCAATCGCGGTGCATCGCGGGCCAGGGCAGCGGGCCGCGCGGAAAGGGCCGCAGCACCACCGAGGCCGGCGCGGGCCGGCGGCGCGACGAGCTGCCGGCCCTGGCCGGCGCCGGTGCGGGCGCGGGGGCCGGAGTCACGGGTGCCGATTCGGACACCGCGGTCTCGGCTGGCGCGCTGCGCGACAATGGCCGGCCCCGGCCCGGCCCTGGCGCCACCGGTCCTTCCTTGAGCTGCTGTTCGTAGGCGGCGAGCAGCGCGTCGTAGGTGCGCAGCATCACGTCGCGCTCGCCGTAGCGTCCGATCTTGCTGATGGTGGGTTGCGGAATGCCGGTCCGTTTCTGGATCTGCTTCTGCGTAAGTCCCATGGCGCGCAGCGCCAGTACGAGCTCTTGTGGCTTCATGGCTGACTCCCTTTCGCTCATTTTAGAGTCGATTTAGAATATTCCTTCGGGATTAAATCTGCGGCCATGGAAGACTCCCTAGCCGCACGAGCACTGGCGGCCCGTACCTACGCCAAGCTGAAGCAAAGGGCAGCCGAGGAGAAATCGGGGGTCCGGCAATCGGACATTTCGAAGATCGAGCGCGGTGAGACCCTGCGCCCTTCGGGCCTGTTGCAGCTCGCGCTCGCCTATCGCTGCGATCCGATGTGGCTGGCCACCGGCGAGGGGCGCGCCCCCTGGGAAGAAGCCGCCCTGCCGCGCTCGGCCAACATCACGGGCGAACCTGACGGCCCCTATCGCGTGACCCGCGTGCCGCCGCCGATTCCCTTCTACCGCCCAGGCACGCCCGGCACCGTGCCGCTGATCAGCTGGGAGCAGGCCGCCACCTGGACCGGCCCCACCATCCCCGAACCGCCACCGCCGCCTCCGCCCCCGTTGCCACTGAACGTGCGCGAGATACGCAAGGGCAAGCTGCCGCCCGCGCCGCCGCCACAACCGGTTCCGGCCGAGATGTGGATTCCCTGCGTGAGCCGCCACAGCGAGCTGGCCTATGCGCTGCGCGTGCGCGGCGACAGCATGACCGCGCCCAGCGGCCACCTGAAGAGCTATCCCGTCGACGCGATCATCTTCGTCGACCCGCAGCGCGTGCAGCCGATGGACGGCGAACGCATCATCGCGAGGCTCGACGCCAGCGGCGAGGTCACCTTCAAGGCCTTCAAGCAGGAGGACGGCCGGCGCTGGCTGCAGCCGCTCAATCCCGCGCACGAACCGATCCGGCTCGCGTTCACCGTGCTGGGCACGGTCATCGGCAAGTGGGAAGACGAGGACTGAGTCGAGCGCCGCGGCGAGAAGAATGAGCGCAGGATGAGCATCCCTCCAGGAATGCGAAACGGCGCCCGCGGTCAGGTTGCATGCAGGTTCGCAGAGCACATTAAGGGCTCTCCCTGTGACCTGTACCTCTGATCCTCCCTCCTCCGCAGGTCACCTTCCAGCCCGCCTCGTGCGGGCTGTTTTTTTTCCGCGACGCCTTGAGTCCAGCGTCATCGTTCTGCCATCGCACCCCCGAAGAATCGCGCCCGGTCTTCCCTGACCGCGACCTGACTTCACGATGCAAAGAACATGACAAAAGCCTTCCCCGCGATTCCCCTCGACCTGCCCCAGCGCCGCGCCTTCCTGCGCCAGAGCTTCGCCACCGCCGGTGCCGTCACGCTGCCCGCCTTCCTCGCCGCCTGCGGCGGTGGCGGCGACGGCGTGGCCTTCCCGCCGATCGGCGCCCTGCCGCCGAGCCCGCCGCCCGCGGGCGAGCAGCCCGCGCCGCCGCCGGCGCCGCCCGTGAAGAAGAGCCCGTTCGCCGAGTTCTCCGCGCTGCAGGCCGCCGACGCCAACGGCGTGATGCTGCCCAAGGGCTTCAGCTCGCGCATCGTCGCGCGCTCGGGCACCGCGGCCGCGGGCAGCTATGCATGGCACGGCGCGCCCGATGGCGGCGCGGTCTATCCGGGCCCCGACGGCGGCTGGATCTACCTGAGCAATTCGGAAGTCGGCAGCAAGAACGGCGGCGTCGGCGCGCTGCGCTTCGACAAGAACGGCGTGGTCGTCGATTCGTACGCCGTGCTCAAGAACACCTCCACCAACTGCGCCGGCGGCCCCACGCCCTGGGGCACCTGGCTCTCGTGCGAGGAGCACTCGAGCGGCATGGTGTGGGAGTGCGATCCCGCCAAACCCTGGGTCGATGCCAGCAGCGCGCCCAGCCTGCCCGCGCTCGGCCTCTATGCGCACGAAGCCGTCTGCGTGGACCCGGTCCACAAGACGCTCTACCTGACCGAGGACGCATCGGGCGGCCGCGTCTACCGCTTCGTCTGCGACGCCAGCGACTGGCCCGAAGGCGCGGCGCGTCCCGCGATGAAGAGCGGCCGGCTCGAAGTGCTCAAGGTCAAGGGCATCGTGAACGACGTGGACCTCGCCGCGCCCGACTACGCCAAGCTCAAGGACTACGGCACGCCCCAGCCCGTGGAATGGCTCGACGTGATCAATCCCGAGAAGGCGCAGGCCGGCGTGCGCAGCGCCATGCGCACCGGCGGCCTCACGCCGCCCGGCGCCATCTTCACCAAGGCCGAGGGCATCTGGTTCTTCAACGGCATCGTCTATTTCGTGACCTCGTTCAATGCCCGCATCTGGGCCTACGACACGCTGAACCAGACGCTCGAGGTGATCTACGACGGCAAGGACAAGGACCCGGCCACGCACTCGATCGACGAGCCCGACAACCTGACGATCTCGGCGCTCGGCGACATCCTCGTGGCCGAGGACGCGGGCAACCTCGAGATCGGCGTGCTGCGCATCGAAGCCGGCACCTCCCAGCCGCTGATGCGCCTCGTGGGCCACGACGACAGCGAAGTCACCGGCCCCGCCCTCTCGCCCGACGGCACGCGCCTGTACTTCAGCTCGCAGCGCGGCACCAGCGGCTCGAGCAACGGCGGCATCACCTTCGAGATCACGCTGCCTTCGCCCGCGAAGTAAAGCGGCACGGCGCGCATTCCTGCGAGCAGTCTTGGCCCGGTTCGTCCGGGCTTTTTTTCGTCCGCGGCGATATGCCAGGGCGCATCGCCCTACGCACACGCGCGCCATGCCGCCGCATACTTCGCTCATGAACGCCCCTTCCGACCGCGTGCGGCGCGTCTACCTCGCCGGCCCCGATGTCTTCAGCGCCGATGCCACGGCGCGCCTGCAGCGCCTGGTCGAGGCCTGCGAGGCGCGCGGTCTCGAGGCGCTGCCGCCCGCCGAGGACGCGAGCGGTCCGGCCACGCCGCCGGCCGAGGTGGCGCAGGCGATCTACGACACCAACATGGCGTTGCTGCGCCGCGCCTCGGGCGTGATCGCCGACCTGTCGCCCTTCCGCGGCACCGAGCCCGATTCGGGCACGGTGTTCGAGGTCGGGGTGGCGATCGCACTGGGCCTGCCGGTGGTGGGCTACGGCATTCCCGAGGGCAGCTATGCGGCGCGTGTCGAAACGGCGCTGCCCGCGCGGCGCGATGCCGACGGCACGTTGCGCGACGCGAACGGCATGGCGGTCGAGGGCTTCGAGCTGCCGCTCAACCTGATGCTGGCCTGCTCGATCCGCATCGCGCGCACGGCCGAGGAAGCGCTCGACCTGTTGCAGCAGCGACTGGGCTGACTCAGCGGCCGCCCGCGGCGGTCGTGATCATGCGTTCCATCAGCGCGAGCAACGGCTGCTCCATCATCGGCAGCACCAGCGCGATGCCGGCCAGGCCCGCGGTCAGCGTGACCGGGAAGCCGATGGCGTAGATGTTCATCTGCGGCGCCACGCGCGAGACGATGCCCAGCGTGAAGTTGACGAACAGCAGGAGCCCGATCATCGGCAGCGCGATCCACATCGCGCTCGCGAACAGGTCGGTGCCCAGCTCGTGCATGCGCGTGCGCGCCAGCGCCTGCAGCAGGCTGCCGCCGACCGGGAAGGCCTCGAAGCTGCGGATCACCGCCATCAGCACCGTGAGGTGGCCGTTGATCACCACAAAGAACAGCACCGCGATGTTGCCGAAGAAGCGCGACACGGCGCTGGTCTGGCCGCTGCTCACGGGGTCGAAGAAGGAGGCGAAGTTCAGCCCCATCTGCAGCCCGACCAGCTCGCCCGCGAACTCCACCGCCGCGAACACCATGCGCACCGAGAAGCCGATCGCCATGCCGATGCCCACCTGCTGCACCAGCGTGCCGAGCATCGCGGCGTCGTTGAGGCCGATCATCGGCGGCGTGTCCAGCGTGGCCTGCGCGCACAGCGCGACCATGAAGGCCAGCCCGATGCGCGCGCGCACCGGAAAGGCGCGCGAGGAGAAGACCGGCGCGGTGGTGAACACGCCCAGCACGCGCAGGAAGGGCCACAGCACGGGCGTGACCCAGGCCATGAGCTGGGCTTCGGTGAAGGTCAGCACGGCAGGAGAGGAAGGCGCGCTACAGCACCATCTGCGGAATCGACTCGATCACGCGGCGGATGTAGTCGACCAGCGTGGCGAGCATCCACGGCCCGGCCAGCGCGAACACCGCCACGGCCGCCACCAGCTTGGGCACGAAGGCCAGCGTGGCCTCGTTGATCTGCGTGATGGCCTGGAAGATGCTCACGACCAGCCCCACGACCAGCACCACCAGCAGCACGGGCAGCGACACGGTCAGGAGCATGACCAGCGCCTCCTGCCCCATCGTCAGGACCATCTGCGCGTTCATGTGGCGAAGCTCGCGGCGAGCGAGCCGATCAACAGGTTCCAGCCGTCCGCGAGCACGAACAGCATGAGCTTGAACGGCAGCGCGACCAGCACCGGCGACAGCATCATCATGCCGAGCGACATCAGCACGCTCGAGACCACGATGTCGATCACCAGGAACGGGATGAAGATCATGAAGCCGATCTGGAACGCCGACTTGAGCTCGCTGGTGGCGAAGGCCGGGATCAGCACGCGCATCGGCGCGGTCTCGGCCTTGACGTCGGCCGGCAGCTTGGCCAGCCGCGCGAACAGCGCGAAGTCGCTCTGGCGCGTCTGCTTGAGCATGAACTGGCGCATCGGCGTCTCGGCGCGCTTGAGCGCCTCCTCGAAGCCGATCGCATTGGTGCTGTAGGGCTTGTAGGCCTCGTCGTAGACGCGGTCCAGCGTGGGGCCCATCACGAACACCGTGAGGAACAGCGACAGGCCGATGATCACCTGGTTGGGCGGCGCCGACTGCGTGCCCAGCGCCTGGCGCAGCAGCGACAGCACGATCACGATGCGCGTGAAGCCGGTCATCATCAGCACGATCGCCGGCAGGAACGACAGCGCGGTGAAGAACAGCAAGGTCTGCACCGGCACCGAGAAGCTGGTGCCGCCGCTGCCCGAGCCCACCAGCAGCGGCAGCTGGCCGCCGGCCTCCTGCGCGAAGGCGAACGCGGGCATGAGCAGCGCGAGGGCCGCGAGAGCCTTAGCGCGGCAATTGCGCATGCGGCACCTCGGAAGACGCGGCCGGCAGCGTGTGCAGGCAGGTGATCGACTGGCCGGTCACGCCCAGCACCAGCCAGGTCCGCGCGCCCTCGGGGCCGACCTCGACCGTCACCACGCGCTGCTGCGGCCCGACCGCCACCGCCGACAGCAGGCGCGAGGCGGAACCGCCCGCGCCGGCCGGACCGAGCCCGCGGCGCTGCTGCAGGCGGCGCAGCACGAAGGGCACGGCGCAGATCAGGCCGATGAAGACGACGATGGTGAGCAGGCTCTGCGTCATGAAGGCAAACGGAGGAAAAGCCGCCTCAGACCCGGTTGAGCCGGCGCAGCCGCTCGGCCGGCGCGACCACGTCGGTCAGCCGGATGCCGAACTTGTTGTTGACCACCACCACCTCGCCCTGGGCGACCAGGTAGCCGTTGACCAGCACGTCCATCGGCTCGCTCGCGAGCGTGTCGAGCTCCACGATCGAGCCCTGGCCGAGCTGCAGGATCTGCTTGATCGGCACCTTCTTGCGGCCCAGCTCCACCGAGAGCTGCACCGGGATGTCGAGCACGCGCTGGATGTCCTGCAGCGGCGCCGCGCCCGAAGCGGCGGCGCCCGCGGGCACTTCCTCGAGTGCCTCGGCCCAGCCGCCGGCCGCGTTGTCTGGGGTGGCTTGATCAGTGGACATGTGAACCTCCAAGCCAGTGCGGGTCGTCGCCGCGCAGGCATTCGTCGATGCGCAAGGCGTAGCGCGCGTTGTGGGTGCCGTAGTGGCAGATGAAGACGGGGGCGCCCTCGACCGAGGCCACCAGCTGCGGCAGGCGGTCGAACTGGATGAAGTCGCCGGGCTTCATGCTCATGAGCTGCGCCACCGTGACCTCGGGATGGGCCAGCTCGGCCACCAGCGTGACCTCGGCGGCCTGGATCTCGCGCGTGAGCATGGTCACCCAGCGCCGGTCCTCGGCCATCTCGCGCGCCTGCTGCGCGCCGTAGAGCACCGAGCGGATCGGCTCGAGCGAGGCGTACGGCAGGCAGACGTGGATGTGGCCCGTGACGCCCGCCACGCTGACCTTGATCAGGTTGACCAGCACCGTGTCGCCGGGCGCGGCCACGTCGACGAACTGCACGTGGGTCTCGGAACGGTCGGGCACCAGCTTGAGCGGGTACACGTCCTGCCAGGCGCTGTTGTAGGCATGGCAGATCGCGCCGAGCGCGCGCTGGATCACGCGCTGCTCGGTCGGCGAGAAGTCGCGGCCCTCGATCGGCGCATGCACCGTGCCCGAGCCGCCGTACAGCGCATCGACCAGCGCCGAGATCAGCGTGGCCTCGCAGACCACCAGCGCGCGGCCGCGCAGCGGCGGCATGGCCACGATGTTGAAGTTGGACGGCAGCGGCAAGGCGCCGAGGAAATCGGAGAAGCGCAGCAGCTGCACCGGTTCGATCGCGATGTCGGCGCTGCGGCTCACGAGCTGGAACAGGCCCTGGCGCAGGTTGCGCGCGAAGCGGTCGTGCACCACGTCGAGCGTGGGCATGGGGCGGCGCACCAGCCGCTCCTCGCCGGCGGTGATGTCGTAGTCGCGCGCGGCCGCGTCGGCCATGCGCTCGGCGGTGTCGGTGGGGGCCGCCGCCTCGGGCGCGGCCTCGGTGTCCTGTTCGCTGCTGCTCATGGGCGCTTGGGGCTCACTGCACGATGAAGCTGGAGAACAGCACGCCGCGCACCGGGCCGTTCGCGCGCGGCTTGCGCGCACGCGGCGCCTCGTCGTCGACGGCGCGCGCCGCGTCGGGGTTGAGCACGCGCGTCACCTCGATCATCACGTCCTCGGCCAGCTTCTCCTTGCCGTCGCGCTTGAGCAGTTCCTCGGAGGTGCGCTGCGACACCAGCATCAGCATCCGGCTGCGCACCACGGGCATCAGCGTCTTCAGCCGCGCGGCGGTCTTCTCGTCCCGCACGTCGAGCGTCATGCCGATCTGGGCGACGCGCTCGCCGCCCGGGTCGGCCAGGTTCACGATCAGGTTCTCGAGCGCCAGGTAGGTGGCGTCCGCATGCTTGGCATCGGGCTCGGGTTCCGCATCGGCGGCAGCGGCCGGTGCCGCGGCGCCGGTCTTGTTGAGGAAGAACCAGGTACCGCCCGCGGCCGCGCCGCCGGCCAGCAGCACGGCGACGACGATGCCCAGGACGAGCTTCATCCGGCCCTTGGGCGGCGGCGCGGCGGTGGCCGTGGCGGAGTCGGCGGCTTTGGCGGACACGGTGGATTTCCTTGGGGGCACGGACGGCGGCCATCGCCGTCCTCGTGCGGTCGATTATTCGATCGCGAGGGCCGCGGGAAGGGCCGGAAAAAAGGGGGGAAAACCGCTCAGACGTACAGATCGAGCGCGCGCCCCGCCGGCAGCGGCGCCCGCGCAACGGCCGGCGCGGGCGCCGAGGCGGAGGCCGCACCCAGCCGCGCGACGCCGCGCACCACGCCGCGCGCATCGGGCCGCCCTTCGCCCTCGCCGCGCTGCTGCATGCCGGCGGACTGCGCATCCACGGTCACGCCCGACAGCAGCAGCCCCTCCTGCCCGAACAGGTCCTTGAGCTGCGCCGCGGCCTGGCCCAGCATCTGGCGCACCTCGGGCTGGTCGCTGCGGAACGCGATCTGCGCCTCGTTGCCCTGCACCTGCACGCTGAACGACACGGTCTGGCCCGGCGCGAGCTCGAGCGAGACATCGGCGCCCTGCGACTTCTGCGCCAGCCACCAGCTGACCTGCTCGGTCATGCGGTCGGCGAGCACGGCGCCACCGGCCGAGGCGGCGGCGGACGCGGCATCCACGGGCGCCATCCAGGCCGAGGATGCCGAGGCGGAGGAGGACGTGCCCGCCGTCGCGCTGCCGGGATCGGCGAGCGTGCCGGTGGCGCTGCCGCGCTCGGTGCTTCGCTCGGCGCGGCGCGGCGCGGCCACGGTGGCGACGGTTTCCGTCACCGCGGCTTGGATCGTTCGCGCCTGCGCGGACAGCGAGGCGGCGGCGAGTTCTTCCTTCGGCGGCAGGGCCTGCGACGGCGCGGTGCGCGGCGGCGCGGCCGCGGCATCGGCCGCCGCCAGGTTCGCCAGGCGCTGCGCCGTGCTGCGCGCGGTCGCCGTGGCATTCGGCCTGGCGGCGGGCGCGGCGGGCACATCGACAGCGGCGTCATGCGTGGTGCCAGGCGTCGTCGGCAACGCGGGCATGCCCTTGGCGGGCTTCGGTCCCGCTCCGGCGCCGTTCACGGCATCGACGGCGGCCTCGGCCGTGGCGACGGGCGCGTCCTCCGCCTTGCCCTCGCGGCTCACGAAGGCGCCCTGCGCCAGCAGCATCCAGGGCTCGACGGCCGGCTGCGTGGTTGCCGGCACGGGCGCGCCGGCAAGCGCCTCGTCGGCCTTCTCGTCCTCTTTGGCGGCACCCGCGGTGGGTGTCTTCGCGGGCCTCGAAGCGCCCTCCTCGCCGGCAGCTTCCGCCGCCTCCGAGGCCTGGGATTCATTCGCGCCCTCGAGCGCCCGGTCGAAGGCATCGGCCGCGCCGCCTTGCTCGCGCGCGGCCGGCGCACGCGCGGGCAGCAAGGGATCGACGCCCGTGCGCGCGACTTCGACGCTCATCGCCATTCCTCCGTGCGTTCCTGGTGCCGGCGGTGCTGCAGCGCCGCCTGTTCGTCCGTCTGCTTCTGCGCGCGCCGGTCGGCCTGCAGCTGCAGCTCGCGCTCGCGCGCCTGCACCAGCTGACGCAGGCTCTCGAGCCGCGCCTCGGCCTCGCGCACCGGCACGGCCGCGCGCTCCACGCCCTGGCCGAGCTCGCGCACGATGCCGGTCTGCAACGCGATCGCGTGATCGAGCCGCTCCATGAACTGGTAGTGGTGGCGCATCAGCTCGGGCGTGCAGTTGAGCGAGCGCGTGGCCCAGCGCGCGGTGCATTCCTGCGCATAGCTCTCGAGCTGGTCGAGCTGCACCTGGCCCGCGAGCCACTTCTGCCGCGCCTGCGCGAGCACCTGCACCGCGGCGTCGCGCCGGTCGCGCGCCATGTCGGCGGCGATCTCGAGACCGCTCATGGTTGCCGGCCCTCGAGCACGTCGGCCATGCCGTCGAGGCTGACATCGAAGGGCGCGCTCTCGTGCATGCGCTGCTGCAGGAACGCGGTCATCGCGGGCTGCAGCCGGATCGCCTGGTCGAGCGCCGGGTCGCTGCCCGCGGCATAGGCGCCCACGCGCACCAGGTCGCGGCTCTTGCGGTAGCGCGAGTAGATGGCGCGGAAGTGGCGCGCGCACTCGAGGTGGCCGGCCGAGGCCACGTTGTGCATCACGCGCGAGGCCGACTGTTCGATGTCGATGGCCGGGAAATGCGCCTCCTCGGCCAGCGCGCGCGACAGCACGATGTGGCCGTCGAGGATGGCGCGCGCCGCGTCGGCGATCGGGTCCTGCTGGTCGTCGCCCTCCGACAGCACGGTGTAGAAGGCGGTGATCGAGCCCACGCCGTTGAGGCCGTTGCCGCTGCGCTCCACCAGCCGCGGCAGCTTGGCGAAGCACGAGGGCGGATAACCCTTGGTGGCCGGCGCCTCGCCGATCGCCAGCGCGATCTCGCGCTGCGCCATCGCATAGCGCGTGAGCGAATCCATCAGCAGCAGCACGTGCAGCCCCTGGTCGCGGAAATGCTCGGCCACCGCGGTGGCATAGCTCGCGCCCTGCATGCGCAGCAGCGGCGGCGAGTCGGCCGGCGCGGCCACCACCACCGAGCGCGCGCGGCCCTCGGGGCCGAGGATGTCCTCGATGAATTCCTTCACCTCGCGGCCGCGCTCGCCGATCAGGCCGACCACGATCACGTCGGCCGCGGTGTAGCGCGCCATCATCCCGAGCAGCACGCTCTTGCCCACGCCCGAGCCGGCGAACAGGCCGATGCGCTGCCCGCGCCCGACGGTCAGCAAGGCATTGATCGCGCGCACGCCGGTATCGAGCGGCTCGCGCACCGGGTCGCGGTCCATCGCGTTGATCGGCGCGCGGTCCAGCGGCTCGGCGCTGACCTCGGTCAGCGGGCCCAGGTCGTCGAGCACATGGCCCTGCGGATCGACCACGCGACCGAGCAGGCCGTCGCCCAACGGCAGGCGCAGCGCACCCACGCGCGGCGCGATGCCGGGATCGGCCTCGCCGAGCCGAGGCACCGGCACATAGGGCGCGGCTGGCACCACGCTGGCGCCGCTCGACAGGCCCTGCACCTCGCCGGCCGGCATCAGGAAGGCGCGGTCGTTCGAGAAGCCCACCACCTCGGCCAGCACCGCGGGCTGGCTGCCCATGCGCACCAGGCACTGCGAGCCCACGGGCGCGCGGATGCCCGAGGCCTCGAGCACCAGGCCGGTGAGCCGGGTCAGCGTGCCGCGCGCCTCGAGGCCGGCGTCGTGCGCCAGCCGCGCCTGCGCATCGGCCATGAACTGGCGCCAGTCGAGCGGGTCAGCCAGCCGCATCCGGGTCCTTCGGGGCCGCGTCGTCCTGCCACGGCATCGCCAGCCCCAGCGCCGCGACCGCGCGCGACCAGCGCGTGGCCACGCCGCCGTCGATGACGGTGCCGGCCGACTCGACCAGGCAGTCGCCGGGCGCGATGCCCGCGTCGGCCACCACGCTCACGGGCTGGCCCTCGAACTCGGCGCGCAGCGCGACGCCCAGCCTCTCGAAATCGGCCGGCGACAGCCGCACGGCGCTGGCCTTGCCATCGACCGCGAGCATCGCGAGCGCCTCGCGCACCACCGGCTCGAGCACGGCCGGCCGGGTCGCGATCTCCTGGCGCAGCACCTGGCGCGCGAGCGCGCAGGCGATCTCGAGCGTGCCGCGCGCGAGCTCCTGCTGCACCTCGGCCAGCTGCGCTTCCGCGCTTGCGAGCAAGGCGGCCACGCGCTGCGCGGCCTCCAGGCCCTCGTTGGCCTGGTAGGCCTCCATCTGTTCGCGCGCCTCGGCCTGCGCGGCCGCGCGGCCGGCCGCATAGCCTTCGTCGCGGCCCTGCTGGCGCGCCTCCTCGATCGCCTCGGGATCGACCACGCCGCCGAGCACGTTGCCCTCGGCGCCGACGGCGGCGAACTGCCAGCGCGCGAAGCGCGCGACGTCCTCGCCGCGGATGAAGGCGCCGCGGCTCACGCCCGGACCTCCGTCGTTTCAGCCAGCGTCATGCGTGCGCCCATCAGACGAACCCGCCATCGCCGCCGCCCAGCATGATCTGGCCTTCGTCGGCGAGCCGGCGCAGCGCCTTGAGGATTTCCTTCTGCTGCGCCTCGACCTCCGACAGCCGCAGCGGACCGCGCGCCTCGAGGTCCTCGCGCAGCGCCTCGGCCGCGCGCGAGGACATGTTCGAGAGGAACTTGTCGCGCAGCGGCGGCGCCGCGCCCTTGAGCGCGACGATCAGCGTCTCCGACGCGATCTCCTTCATCACCAGCTGCAGCGACTTGTCGTCGAGCTTCATCACGTCGTCGAAGACGAAGGTCAGGTCGGCGATCTGCTGCGCCAGCTCGGCATCGTGGTTGCGGATCGCCGCGATGGCCTGCGCATCGGCGCCGCTGCCCAGCAGGTTGATCATGCCGGCCGCGGTGCGCGGGCCGCCCAGCGAGGGCTTGCGCACCTTGGCGCCGCCCGAGAGCACGCGGAACATCACCTCGTTGAGGTCTTCCAGCGCGGCCGGCTGGATGCCCTCGAGCGTGGCGACGCGCAGCAGCACCTCGGCGCGCTGCAGGTCGGGCAGCTGCAGCAGGATCGCCGAGGCATGCTCGGGCTCCAGGTGCACCAGGATCGCGGCCACGATCTGCGGATGCTCGAGCTTGAGCACCTCGGCCACCGACGGCGCGTCCATCCACTTGAGGTTCTCGATGCCGCTGAGGTCGGCGGTCTGCAGGATGCGGTCGACCAGGATCGAGGCCTTCTCCTCGCCGAGCGCATGGCGCATCACCGAGCGCACGTAGTCGCCGGTGTCGGCCGCGAACAGGCTCTGGCCCGCGGTGGCGGTGATGAAGCGGTCCGCCACCTCGCCGAGCCGCTCGCGCGACACCGCGCGGGTCTTGGCGATGGTCTCGCCGATCTTCTGCACCTCGCGCGGCGACAGGTGCCGCAGCACCTCGCCGGCTTCCTGTTCGCCGAGCGACATCAGGAGGATCGCCGCGTCGTTGAGTCCCTGTTCGTCCATGCGCGTTCGTTCCGGTCAGCCGTGGACCCAGGTCTTGACGATGTTCGCCACCGCCACCGGGTTCTGCCGCGCCATCTGGCGCGCGCCCTCCAGCCGCATCTGCTCGGGCACCTGCTCCTGCGGCGAGGGCACGGCCACCGCCTCGGGCGCGCCGAGCGCGGGACGCTCGGGCGTGTCGGCCACCATCGCGTTGAGCTGGCTGCCGGCGGCGGGGCCGCCGAGCGCCGGCGTGGTGCTGCCGGGCAGCGGCTTGGCCGCGGCCATGGCCTTGAGGCCGGGGCGCACCATGCCCAGGAGCACGATCGCGCCGATCAGCACCAGCCCCACGGGCCAGGCGAAGCTGCGCGCCAGCTCGAGCGTTTCGGGGCGCTTCCACAGCGGCAGCTCGACCTGCACCGGCGCGTCGACCAGGAACGGCGTGTTCATCAGGTTCACCGAGTCGCCGCGCTCCTTGTTGAAGCCGATGCTCTCGCGCACCAGCGCCGTCATCTGCTCGACCTGCTGCGCCGACAGCGCGGTCGGCACCACCTTGCCCGCGGCATCGGCCACGCCCTGGTAGTTGACGACCACCGCCGCGCTGAGCCGGCGGATCTGGCCGCTGGCGCTGCGCACGGTCTTCACGGTCTTGTCGACCTCGTAGTTGATGGTGGACTCGCGCTTGCCCGGCGGGCGCTGGGCCGCGGCCCCCGCTGCGGCGCCGGTGGGCGCGAGCGCCGCGGCCGGGCCGTTGACCGGGGCCGACGAGGCGCCGGGCGGCTGGTTCGAGGTCGCGCCCGGCACGCCCGCGGGCGGCGTGGCGCCGGCCGCGCCGGGGCCGGTGGTCTCCACCGTCTGCTGGCTGCGCACGGCACCGGCCTCGGCCGCCTGGTTCGGGCGGTGCTCCTCCATGGTCGCCTCGCTCTGCGAGAAGTCCACGTCGGCCGTGACCTGCGCCTTCACGTTCTGGCGCCCCACCACCGGCTCGAGGATGTCGAGGATGCGGCGCATGTACTGCTGCTCGATCTGCTGCACGTACTGCAGCTGCTGGCCCTCGCCGGCGCCCGCGCCGCCGGTGGCGCCATCGCCGGTCTGCGACAGCAGCTTGCCGCTGTCGTCGACCACGCTCACGGCCGAGGGCGCGAGCTCGGGCACGCTGGAGGCCACCAGGTGCACGATGCCCGCGATCTGATTGCGCTCGAGCGTGCGGCCCGGGTGCAAGGTCAGCAGCACCGAGGCCGAGGGCTTCTGCTGCTCGCGGAAGAAGCCGTTCTGGTTCGGCAGCGCCAGGTGCACGCGCGCGCTCTGCACCGAGGCCAGGCCCTGGATCGAGCGCGTGAGCTCGCCCTCGAGGCCGCGCTGGAAGCTCAGCTTCTCCTGGAACTGGGTCATGCCGAAGCGGTTGTTCTCCATCAGCTCGAAGCCGGCCACCGAGCCCTTGGGCAGGCCCAGCGAGGCCAGGCGCAGGCGCACGTCGTGCACCTTGTCGGCCGGCACCATCACGGCGCCGCCGCCCTCGGTGTACTTGTAGGGCACGTTCATCTGGGCGAGCTGGGCGACGATCGCGCCGCCGTCCTTGTCGCCGAGGTTGGCGTAGAGCACGCGCCAGTCGGCCTGGCGGCCCATCACGATGGCGGCCGCGGCCAGTGCCACCAGCAGCGCGGCACCGATCGCCAGCCGCAGGCGCTGGCGCCGGTCGAGCGACGCGAGGCGGCCCTGCCAGGCCGGGGCGGCAAGGGACGCGGGCTGGGCGGCGGGAAGTTCGGCGACGGCGGTGGACATGGGCTCGGCGGTGCGGGTGTTCGCACGGCGCGGAAGGCGCTTCGTGCTCGCTGCGATTATTCGGGCCGGCCCCGTCCCACATAAGCCCGATAAAGGGCTGCTTTCCTGCCCATTTCCCCGCGATCGCGCTCGGCCGAGCGCCCGTAGCATCGGTGCCCATGGACCTCCGACTCGCACCGCTGACTTCGCCCACCCCGGCGCAGGCTTTCGCGCGCACGGCGCGCGCCGCGCCCTCGGCCGCCGAGGGCAGCGGCGGCGGCTTCGCCGGGGCGCTCTCGGGTGCGCTGCAGTCGGTGAGCGCGGCCCAGAACCAGGCCGGCGCGCTGCAGCGCGAGGTTCAGCTCGAGAACCCGAACGTCAGCCTGGAGCAGACCATGGTCGCGATCCAGAAGGCGCAGATCGGCTTCCAGGCCACGATGCACGTGCGCAACCGCATGGTGCAGGCCTACAGCGACATCATGAACATGCAGGTGTGAGGCGACGGGCGCCCTGCCCGTCCGTCTTGCCGGACCGTGCCGCCGCCTTGCCGGCGGTGTCGGTCCTTCTTCTTCAGTGGATCAGCTGCAGCCGCGAATCGAACAGGTGGTCGAGGTCGGCGATCCACGGCTCGGCCAGGAGCCGGATCTCGGCGTCGTTGCGCAGGATGCGCTGCATCACGCGGGTCTTCTCGGCGCGGTCGGTGCGCGGCAGCTCGAGGGTGGTGGCCTTGAAGCGCAACTGCTCGATCAGCACGGCGCAGGCGCCTTCGCAGCGCACCACGCCTTCCCAGTCTTCCATGCGGGCGGCCTCGAGCATCTGCTTGCTCGCGGCTTCGATCGCTTTGTAGTAGTCGAGCAGTCGCTCTTGCATGAAGGACTCCAAGGACGCCTCAGGCGGCCTGCGCGGGCTGGGAGGGCCCGATCTGTTTCCAGCTCTGTGCGACCGGTGCGATCAGCGAGGCCACTTCCGCCAGGGCCGCCCCGTCGTTGCGGAGGTTGGCGACCGTCAGGCGGTTGATGCAATAGTCGTACAACGCGCGGAGTGTAACCGCGAGTTCTCCACCCCGGGCCTCGTCGAGCCCACCCTTGAGGCCCTCCTCGAGGAATCGCACCGCCCGCATGATCTGCTGGCCCTTGAGCGCGATGTCGCCGCGCGCGAGCGCTCCGCTGGCGGCGTGGATCGACTGCAGCAGGCCGTCGAACAGCAGTTCGATGAGCCGGTGCGGGGAGGTCGAGGCGTCCACGCCCGATTCGGCGCCCACTCTGGAGTAGGCCTTGGCGGCGCGGGCTGCGGGCGAGGTGTACATGGTGCGGCTTCCTGTTCCGGTGTCTATGCCTTCTTTATCGGCATTCCGGTGCGGAAGTTGAGGCCCGCGGGCCCGGCGCGCGCGCCCGATTGCGCGCCTCAGCTGGTGGACTTGTTCCACTGCGCCACCTGCTGGGAGATGTAGGTGTTAAGTGCGGTCAGCGAGGCCATCTTGGTGTCCAGCGCCGTGTACTGCGCGCGCAGCCGCTTCTCGGTCAGGGTCAGCCGGTCGTTGAGGTTGTCCTGGCTCTTGTCGTTGTCCTTGCGCTGGGCCTTGAGCGACTGGGTGCGGGTGTCGAGCGTGCCGTCGGTGGCCACGGCCGCCTGGGTGAAGGCCGACAGCCGCGTGGCGAAGCCGGTGGCGCTGGAGTCCACGGTGTTCTGCGGCGCGGCGAAGAACTGCTGCACGGCGGCCGGGTTCTTCAGCGCCGTGTCGAGCTTGGCGGTGTCGAGCGCGAGGTTGCCCGCGCCGTCCTTGGCGACCGTGATGCCGAGGTCGCTCAGGCGCTGGATCGTGCCGCCGCCCGAGGGCGAACCGACCAAGCTGCGCAGCGCGTTCTGCAGGCTCACGGCGGTGGAGTCGCCCTGCAGCAGCGCCGCCGTCTTGCTCGCCGCGTCGTAGGCGGTGGCCGAGTTCAGCGTCTGGTTCATCGTGTTGTAGGCCGTCACGAAGGCCTGGATCGTGCTGCGCAGGCCCGAGGTGTCGGTGGTCACGGCGACCTCGACCGGCGCCGTCGTCACCTGCGACAGCGTGAGGCTCAGGCCCGGCACGGTGTCGGCCAGCACGTTGCTGTCCGAGCGGATCGCCACGCCGTTGATGGTGGCCTCGGCATTGCGCGCGTACTGCACCGGGTTCGCCCCCATGCCCTGCCCCGTGCCGTCGAAGGCCAGCAGGCCGAGGTCGGCGCCGTCGCCCGAGCCCACGGGCGCCGCGGTGACGCGAAAGCCCGCGGCCTCGCCGGTGGCGCCCGAGCGCAGCATCAGCCGCTCGCCCGAGAGGTCCTTGAGCACGGTGGCGCTGACGCCCGCGCCGGCGGCGTTGATCTTGGCCGCGATGGCCGAGAGGCTGTCGCCCTCGTTCACGCTGATGTCGATCGCCGGCTTGTCGCCGGCCGCGAAGTTCGGGCCGCCCGCGTCGGTGTCGTTCCAGTCGCCGAGCTGGATGCTCAGCGTGCCGAGGCCGAAGCCGGTGCCCGTGGCCACCGCGCCCGAGGACACGGCCTGGGCGCGCGCGAGCTGCGACACCTGCATGGTGAAGCTGCTGGCCACGGCGTCGCCGGCCTTGGTCACGCTCGCGCTCAGCGCGGTGGCGTTCGAGCTCGAGGCGGTCTTCGCGTTCCAGGTCGCGGCGGCCGCCAGCTTGGTGGCCGCGTCGGACAGCGCCGAGAGTTGCGACTTCAGCGTGCCGAAGGCCGAGATCTTGTTGTCGAGCGTGGACGCCGTGCCCTGCAGCGCGGTCAGCGGCTTCTTCTCGATCGCCATCAGCTGCGTGATGATGGATTCGACGTCGAGCTGGCTGCCGATGCCGGTCGATGTGATGGTGGCCATGTCGTTTCTCCGATGCTGGAATCGCCTGCGCCCACGGAAAAAAGCGCGGGGCGGCTAACGGAATTGTCCGTTCGCCGCCCCGCGATGAAGCGTGCAGGAGGCCGGCCTTCGGCCCCCTGTTCCAGCCTTAGCCGCGCAGCAGCGACAGCACCGTCTGCGGCAGCTGGTTGGCCTGGGCCACCATCGCCGTGCCGGCCTGCTGCAGCACCTGGGCGCGCGACAGGTTGGCGGTTTCGGCCGCGAAGTCGGCGTCCTGGATGCGGCTGCGCGAAGCGGTCAGGTTCTCGGCCGAGGTCGAGAGGTTCGAGACCACCGATTCGAAGCGGTTCTGGATCGCGCCGAGGTCGGCGCGCGAGGAGTTCACCGCCTTCAGCGCGGCGTCCATCGCGAGGATCGCGTTGTCGGCGCCGTCCACCGTGTCGACCGTCAGGTTGTTGAAGCCGGTCTGCGCGCTGCCCGCGGCGGTGACGGTCGCGGCCGTCTGGCCGGCGGTCAGGCCGGTGTTGGTCAGCGTGCCGCCGATGTTGATGGCGTTGCTGCCGCTCGAGGTCAGCGTGATGGCGCCGCTGGCGGCGGCCGTCGCGACCACGCCGGTCTCGCTGGACTTCTTGTTGATGGCGGCCGCCACGTTGGCGCCCTGCGTGGCCGCGTCGGTGCCGGCATTGACCGCGCCGATGCCCACGCCGTTGATCGTGAAGGCGTTGGCGGTGATGCCGCCGAAGCCCGCGGGCGCCGTGCCGGCCACCGTGGCCGAGTAGGTGTCCACGCTGTTCCAGCTGCCCAGCGAGTTGATGCTGGCGTTGGCGATCGAGTCGATCGAGATCGTCTCGCCCTGGTTGGCGCCGACCTGGAACGACTGGGCGTTGAAGCTGCCGTCGAGCAGCTTGGTGCCGTTGAACGAGGTCTGCTTGGCGACGCGGTCGATTTCGCTCTTGAGCTGCGTGACTTCCTTCTGCAGCGAGGCGCGATCCTCGGTCGAGTTGGTGGCGTTGCGCGACTGCACGGCCAGTTCGCGGATGCGCTGCAGGTTGTTGCCGATGGTGCTCAGCGCGCCTTCGGCCGTCTGCGCCAGCGAGATGCCGTCGTTGGCGTTGCGGCCGGCTTGCGTCAGGCCGCGGATCTGGGCCGTCATGCGCTCGGAGATCGCGAGGCCGGCGGCGTCGTCCTTGGCGCTGTTGATGCGCAGGCCCGAGGACAGGCGCTGCATCGAGGTGGCCAGCGAGGATTGGCTGCCCGAGAGGTTGCGCTGCGCGGTGAGCGAACTGATGTTGGTGTTGATGATCGAGGCCATGAGAGCTCCTTCAAACTGATAAGTCGGGCATCGCTGCCAAAGTCGCGCCAGCGAAGCGCTGGCTGCCTGACGAACCCTGGTGCAAGGCCCGTTGCACTGGTTTTCGGTGGGTCCCGGCCGGCTCTTTAGCGATTTATTTTTGCGATCGCACCCTCAAGATTTCCGAGCGGATGCAGACGGGTGCCACGCGATTGCGCTGCCGGGGCCACCATGTTCCGCGTGTTACCCCCACGGAAACACGTAGCTTCCCCACCACGCAAGACAACTTCGCCCCCACGGGATTTCGTGGTCTGTGCACCACGACAGGTCACACTCGTTAACAGCTTGTAAAGCGCAGTGCGAAAGCCATGGATGTCCGACTTTCGATAGATTTATCTAGTAGTGTCGAAATAAGTCTTTCATCGCGCATCCCTTAGTATTCATTTCAGCCAACAAAATCACATTCTTGGGGCGCGATGGTTGCAAGCGCTTACCATCGGATGCGTTCGGGTCGAAGTTTTTTTGTAGGAACCCGCCTACTCAGGTACATTTTTAACAAATGTTTACTGAAGCTGACATTTGTGATTAAACTGAAAGTACACGGTCGACAAGGGCACTTTTGCCCGCCTAGGAGGAGGCACTCATGACCAATGAACAGTTGCTCGCCGAGATCAAGGAAGCCAACCTCACCTACCTGATGCTGGCCCAGAGCCTCATCCGGGAAGACAAGGCACAGGCCCTGTTCCGGCTGGGCATTTCCGAGGAATCCGCGGACCTCATCGACACGCTGTCGCCGGCGCAGATCATGAAGCTGGCCTCCAGCAACATGCTGCTGTGCCGCTTCCGCGCCACCGACGACATGGTCTGGGGACTGCTCACCAACCACAACGTGCGCACCCGCACGGCCAACGACGAGACGCTGAAGCTGCACGCCAACATCGTCATGTCGAGCCGCTTCGCGGAAACCTCGTACTGAGGCGCCGCGCGTTCGCGAGCTGACAAGGCATGGCCAATCCGAAGAGCGTGCTGGGCGAGTCCCGGCAGATCGAGCGCGCGGTCCATCTGATCGAGATGGGCGCCCGCCTGCAGGTGCTGGAGAGCGAGACCGAGCTGTCGTACGAGCGGCTGCTGCGCCTCTACAAGGAAGTCGCGGGCAAGTCGCCGTCGAAGGGCCAGCTGCCCTTCTCGACCGACTGGTTCCTGACCTGGCAGCCGAACATCCACGCCTCGCTGTTCCACAACATCTACACCTACCTGCACAAGACCAGCGAGCTCGAACCGGTCGACGCGCTGATCAAGGCCTACGGCCTGTACACCGAGCAGACCGGTGCCTGCGGCCTGGAGCCGCAGCTGTCGATCACGCGCGCCTGGCGGCTGGTGCGCTTCATGGAGAACCAGATGCTCGCCATGACGCCCTGCTCGCGCTGCGGCGGCCACTTCGTGACCGAGCCCTACGAGAACGCGCAGCACTTCGTCTGCGGCCTGTGCGAACCGCCGGCGCGCGCCGGCAAGGGCGCGGGCGCGGGCGGCATCCAGCTGCAGTGAGCGCGGCAAACAGAAGATAAGGGCCCCTGCAGGGCCCTTTTTTCATGGAATGCGGGCGGCGGCTCCGAGGCCCAATAGGGGCTCCAGGAACTCGTATCGCCCCATGTCCGTCATCCTCGGTTACCTCGTCGCGCTGGGCTGCATCTTCGGCGGCTACATCATCCATGGCGGCAACATCGGGGTGGTGCTGCATGCGCTGCCGATCGAGCTGATGGTGATCGGCGGCGGCGCGCTCGGCGCCTTCGTGGTGAACAACCAGCGCAAGGTGCTGATGGCCACGCTGAAGGCGCTGCCGACCGCGCTCAAGGGTTCCAAGTACACCAAGGCGCGCTACCTCGAGCTGATGGCGCTGCTCTACGACATCCTGCAGAAGGCGCGCAAGGAAGGCCTGATGTCGATCGAGAAGGACATCGAGGCGCCGCAGGATTCGCCGCTGTTCCAGAAGCACCCGAACGTGGCGAAGGACCACCACGTGGTCGAGTTCACCACCGACTACCTGCGCATGATGGCCTCGGGCAACCTCAACAGCCACGAGATCGAGTCGCTGATGGACAGCGAGATCGAGACCCACCACCAGGAATCGCACGCGCCCGTGGCCGCCATCGCGCGGCTGGCCGGCGGCCTGCCGGCCTTCGGCATCGTGGCCGCGGTGCTCGGCGTGGTGAACACCATGGGCTCGGTCGGCCAGCCGCCGGCGGTGCTCGGCGCCATGATCGGCTCGGCGCTGGTCGGCACCTTCCTGGGCATCCTGCTGGCCTACGCCATCGTCGAGCCGCTGGGCGGCCTGCTCGAGCAGAAGGCCGAGGAAGGCACCAAGGAACTGCAGTGCATCAAGACCACCCTGCTGGCCAGCATGCAGGGCTACAACCCCACGACCGCGATCGAGTTCGGCCGCAAGGTGC
Source organism: Variovorax sp. GW821-FHT09B05 (assembly GCF_059418265.1). Classification (NCBI taxonomy): domain Bacteria; kingdom Pseudomonadati; phylum Pseudomonadota; class Betaproteobacteria; order Burkholderiales; family Comamonadaceae; genus Variovorax; species Variovorax sp. GW821-FHT09B05. The sequence goes on along the minus strand of NZ_JBWKPN010000002.1, from coordinate 562,068 downwards.
TGTTCTCGACCGACCGGCCGAGCTTCGTCGAGCTCGAGAGCCACGTGAAGAAGAAGTAGAGCGCCCAGCGCAAGAGGCAACGCCATGGCCACCACGCCCGGGACCCGCAAGCTCCAGCCGATCATCATCAAGCGGGTCAAGAAGACCACGCATGCGCACCACGGCGGCGCCTGGAAGATCGCCTACGCCGACTTCGTGACGGCCATGATGGCCTTCTTCCTCCTGATGTGGCTGCTGGGCTCGACCGCCAAGGGCGACCTGCAGGGCATCGCCTCCTACTTCAACTCGCCGATGAAGGTCGAGATGGCCGGCGGCTCGGGCGCGGGCAGCGCCTCGAGCGTGGTGCCCGGCGGCGGGCGCGACCTCACGCGCACCACCGGCGAGGTGCGCCGCACCGACGGCAGCACCATGGACCCGAAGAAGATCGGCCAGGACAACAGCCTCAAGCTCGAGCAGGCGCGCCAGGACGCGCGCCGCATGGCCGCCCTGCGCGCGCGCATCGAGGAGATGATCAACGCCAACCCCAAGCTGCGCGAGTTCCGCTCGCAGATCAAGCTCGAGGTGACCTCCGACGGCCTCGAGATCCAGATCGTCGACGCGCAGAACCGCCCGATGTTCGACACCGGCAGCGCGATCGTGAAGCCCTACATGCACGACATCCTGCGCGCGGTGGGCAGCGCGCTCAACGACATCGAGAACCGCGTGAGCCTGGCCGGCCACACCGACGCCGCGCCCTACGGCAACGGCGACCGCGGCTACGGCAACTGGGAGCTGTCGGCCGACCGCGCCAATGCCTCGCGGCGCGAGCTGGTGGCCGCCGGCATGCCCGACGACAAGCTGGTGCGCGTGGTCGGCCTGGCCGCCAGCGACCTGCTCGACAAGAAGAACGCGCTGGCGCCGCTGAACCGCCGCATCAGCATCGTGGTGCTCACGCGCGATGCCGAGTCGCGCCTGTTCGGCAACGCACGCCTGGAGGGCAACGACGCGGTGAAGGCCATCGCCACCGAGCTCGCCAAGGAACAGAAGAAGCCCGAGGGCGCCGATGCGCCGGCCGCTCCCGCCGGCGCGGCGCCCGCCGCCACCCCGGGCCGCGCCCAGCCCTGAGCCAGCGCCACCGCCATGGAATCGAACAGCCAGGACCGCCAGCTCCCCGCCTCGCAGCGCAAGATCGACCAGGCGCGCCGCGACGGCCAGGTGCCGCGCTCGAAGGACCTGTCGCACCTCGCGGTGATGGGCACCGGCGCGGTCGCGCTGCTGCTGCTGGCGCCCACCGCCTTCGAACAGCTGCGCGGCACGCTCGCGCAGGCGCTGGTCTTCAACGCGGCCAGCGTGCAGGACCCGGCCGACATGCTGTCGCGGCTGTCGACCTTCGCCGGCCTGGGCCTGGTGGCCTGCGTGGTGTTCGCGGCCATCGTGCTGAGCGCGGCGGTCGCGGGCAGCCTCGCGGTCGGCGGCTGGGTCTCGAGCACCAAGGCGATCACGCCCGACCTCTCGCGCCTGAGCCCGTTCAAGGGCCTGGGCAACCTGTTCAGCCGCCAGCAGGTCGCGCAGGTGACCAAGCTGGTGCTGCTGTCGGCCATCCTCGGCGCCATCGGCTGGTACTACGTGGCCGGCTCGATCGGCGAGGTGGTGCGCGTGGTGCTGCAGCCCTCGCCTTCGGCGCTGCGCGCGCTCGGCGACTGGCTCGCCACCGGCGTGGGCCTGCTGCTGCTGGTGGTGTTCGCCACTGCCGTGATCGACGTGCCGCTGCAGCGCTTCTTCCACCTGTCGAAGCTCAAGATGTCGCACCAGGAGCTCAAGCAGGAGCACAAGGAATCCGACGGCGACCCGCATACCAAGGGCCGCCAGCGCAGCGCGGCGCGCGCGATCTCGCAGCGCGCCAGCATCACGGCCGTGCCGCGCGCCGACTTCGTGCTGATGAACCCGACCCACTACGCGGTGGCGCTGCGCTACGACGAGGCCACCATGAACGCACCGCAGGTGGTGGCCAAGGGCGCCGACCTGCTCGCGATGAAGATCCGCGAGATCGCCAACGCCAACGGCATCCCGGTGGTGCAGTCGCCGATGCTCGCGCGCGCGCTGTTCGCCCATGCCGAGATCGACCAGCCCATTCCCTCGAGCCTGTTCACCGCCGTGGCCCAGGTGCTGGCCTATGTCTACCGCCTGAAGGCCGCGCTGCGCGGCGAGGGCCCGATGCCGCAGGGCGTGCCCGATCCCTACGTGGCGCCCGAGCTCGACCCGCACCGCAAGTTGCCGGCGACGACCGCCGCCGAACCCGTCGCCGGAGTGCGCCCATGAACCCGCTCGCCCTGCGCCAGTGGCTCGGCGAGCGCGGCGGCATGTTCCAGCGCGCGGCCGCGCCGCTGCTGGTGGTGGCCATCCTCGCGCTGATGGTGCTGCCGATCCCGCCCTGGCTGCTCGACGGCTTCTTCACGCTCAACATCGCGGTCGCGCTGATGGTGATGATGGTGGCGGCCTACATGGTGCGCCCGCTCGACTTCGCGGCCTTTCCCTCGGTGCTGCTCTTGACCACGCTGATGCGGCTGTCGCTCAACGTGGCCTCCACGCGCGTGGTGCTGCTCGAGGGCCACACCGGCCCCGGCGCCGCGGGCGCGGTGATCGAATCCTTCGGCCACTTCCTGATCGGCGGCAACTTCGCGGTCGGCCTGATCGTGTTCGCGATCCTGGTGGTGATCAACTTCGTGGTGGTGACCAAGGGCGCCGAGCGCATCGCCGAGGTGTCGGCGCGCTTCACGCTCGACGCCATGCCCGGCAAGCAGATGGCGGTCGACGCCGACCTCAACGCCGGCGTGATCGACGAGAAGGAGGCCCGCCGCCGCCGCGCCGAGGTGTCGGAGGAAGCGAACTTCTTCGGCTCGATGGACGGTGCCTCCAAGTTCGTGCGCGGCGATGCGATCGCCGGCATCCTGATCCTGGTGATCAGCATCGTCGGCGGCTTCGCCATCGGCGTGCTGCAGCACGGCCTGTCGGCCGGCAAGGCGGCCGACACCTACGTGCTGCTGGCGGTCGGCGACGCGCTGGTGGCGCAGGTGCCGGGCCTCTTGATCTCGGTCGCCGCGGCGATGGTGATCTCACGCGTGGGCCGCGAGGACGACGTGGGCCGCCAGATCGTCGACCAGTTGCTGACCTCGCCGCGCGTACTCGGCCTCACGGCCGGCATCCTGGGCCTGCTGGGCGTGATCCCGGGCATGCCGCACGTGGTGTTCCTCTCGATCGCGTCGCTGCTGGCCTGGGGCGCCTGGCGGCTGTCGCGCCGCCCGCCGCCGGCCGCGCCCGCGCCGCCGGCACCGCCCGCACCCGATGCCGAGGCCAGCTGGGACGACCTGCAGCCGGTGGACCTGCTGGGCCTCGAGCTCGGCTACCGCCTGATCGCGCTGGTCGACAAGAGCCGCCAGGGCGACCTGCTCACGCGCATCAAGGGCGTGCGCCGCAAGTTCGCGCAGGAGGTGGGCTTCCTGCCGCCCGCGGTGCACGTGCGCGACAACCTCGAGCTCAAGCCCAGCAGCTACCGCGTCACCCTGCGCGGCGTGGTGGTGGCCGAGGGCGAGGCCCATCCGGGCATGTACCTGGCGATCAACCCGGGCGGCATCACCACCCCGCTGATCGGCACGCCCACCACCGACCCGGCCTTCGGCCTGCCCGCGCACTGGATCGAGGAGCGGCAGCGGGAAGCCGCGCAAATGAGCGGTTTCACCGTCGTTGATTCGGAGACCGTGATGGCCACCCACCTGTCACATTTGATGCAGGTGCAGGCGGCGCGGCTGCTGAGCCGCACCGAAACCCAACAACTGGTCGAACACGTGAACAAACTGGCGCCCAAGCTGATCGAGGAAGTCGTGCCCAAGCTGGTGCCGCTGTCCACGTTCCAGAAGGTGCTGCAACTGCTGCTGGAAGAGTCGGTGCACATCCGCGACATCCGCACCATTGTCGAGACGCTGGCCGAGCATGCCGGCAGCACCACCGACCCGGCCGAGCTCGCGCGCCGCGTGCGCGTGGCGCTGGCGCCGGCCATCGTGCAGCAGATCTACGGCCCGGTGAAGGAGCTCGACGTGATCGCCATCGAGCCTGCCTTCGAGCGCCTGCTGGTGCAGGCGCTGGGCAATGCCCAGGCGCCCGCGCTCGATCCGGGCGTGGTCGAGATCTTCACGCGCACCGCCGCCGAGGTGGCGCTCAAGCAGGAAGAGCAAGGCGTGCCGGCCTGCCTGCTGGTGCCCGACGCCATCCGCAACGCCATCGCGCGCATGGTGCGCCGCGCCGCGCCGCGCATGCAGGTGCTCGGCCACAGCGAAATCCCTGAAACCCACACGATCCGCATCGGCCCGATCCTGCGAGGAGCCTCCGCATGAACATCCAACGTTTCACCGCACCGACCGCCCGCGAAGCGATGGCGCTGGCGCGCAATGTCTTCGGCGACGGCACGCTGATCCTCTCGAACCGCCAGCTCGACGACGGCGTGGAAGTGGTGGCCGCGGCCGAGGACAGCCTCAGCGCGCTCGAGGCCGGCCGCGCGATCCTGCAGGGCACGCAAGGCACGCTGTCGGCGCCCGCGTGGACGCCGCCGAAGCCAGTGCCCGCGCCCGCCATCGCCCAACCGCAACCCGCCGCACCGGCACCGGCACCGCTCGCGAGCGCCGAATCGCGCGCCATCGTCGAGGCCGACGTGGCCGAGCTAGGCATGAGCACGCTGTCGTTCCAGGACTACGTACGCGAACGCATGCTGCGGCGCCAGCAGGAGGCCGCATCGCCGGCACCCGCGCCCGCTGCGCCATCGGCCGCGCCGGTCCGCGCGGCCTTCGCGCCCACCGCCGCGCCCGCCACCGTCGAAACGCCGCGCCCCGCCCCCATCGCCGTGCCCGCTCCCGCGATCGACACCGCGAGCGAAACGCAACAGGCGCTGATGGCCGAGCTGCAGGCCATGCGCACGCTGATGGAGAGCCGCTTCAACGCCCTCGCCTGGCTCGGCCCGGCGCGGCAGAACCCGGTGCATTCGAACCTGATGCTCAAGCTGCTGCGCGCCGGCTACTCGCCCGCGCTCGCGCGCAGCGTGCTCGAATCGATCGCGCTCGACAACGACGCGGCCGGCGCGGTGCGCCGCATGATGGGCGCGCTCGAAGGCATGCTCGGCCTCGACCCCGCCGCGCCCACGCTGGCCGAGGAAGGCGGCGTCTACGCGCTGGTCGGCGCCACCGGTGTCGGCAAGACCACCACCGCCGCCAAGATCGCGGCCCAGTGCGCGCGGCTGCACGGCCCGGCCAGCGTCGGCCTGATCACGCTCGACATGCACCGCGCGGGCGCGCACGAGCAGTTGCGCGCCCACGGCCGCGCCATGGGCGTGGTGGCGCATCTCGCGCACGACCGCGCCGCGCTGCAGGAGCTGCTCGCGCTGTTCCACGGCAAGCGCATGGTGCTGATCGACACCGCCGGCTTGGCGCCGCGCGATCCGCGCCGGCGCGACCTGCTGGACCTGCTCGACCTGCCCGGCATTTCGCGCCTGATGGTGCTCAACGCCGGCGCGCACGGCGACACGCTCGACGAGATGGCCGCCAGCTTCAAGATCGGCGGCGCGCGCCAGGCCGTGCTGAGCAAGACCGACGAGGCCGTGAAGCTGGGCCCGGCGCTCGACACGCTGATCCGCCACCAGTTGGTGCTGCGCGGCGTGGCCCATGGCCCGCGCACCTCGCAGGACTGGAAGCCGGCGCTGGCCGCCGAGCTGGTGCGCGACTCGATGCGCGCGGCACAGCGCTCGCCCTTCGATCCGCAGCCGGCCGATCTCGAACTGTTCTTCTCGCCGGGCGCGGGCGAACTCTGAGGAGCGTTGCGCCCCACGACACGACATGCAGGCCGCTTCCCCGCTCTCCCAGATGTACACGCCCAAGGGCCGGCTCGACCGCGATGCGCTGATCCGCCAGCACGTGCCGCTGGTGCGCCGGCTGGCGCATCACATGATCGCCAAGCTGCCGCCCAACGTCGAGCTCGACGACCTGATCCAGGTCGGCATGATCGGCCTGGCCGATGCGCTGTCGCGCTACGAGGCCAGCCAGGGCGTGCAGTTCGAGACCTTCGCCACCCAGCGCATCCGCGGTGCCATGCTCGACGAGCTGCGCGACGGCGACTGGCTCTCGCGCGGCTCGCGCAAGAGCCAGAAGCAGATCGAGCAGGCGGTGCGCGCGCTCGAGCAGAAGCTGGGCCGCGCGCCGGCCGAGTCCGAGATCGCCGACGCGCTCGAGATGCCGCTGGCCGACTACCAGAGCCTGCTGGGCCGCGTGCGCGGCACCCAGCTCGTGTACCTGGAGGACATGGGCGGCGGCACCGACGCCGAGGGCGAGTCGGGCTTCCTCGACCGCCACCTGGCCGATGCCGACGCCGACCCGATGAGCCTGCTCAAGGACCAGCGGCTGCGCCAGGCGCTGGTGGGCGCCATCGACAGCCTGCCCGAGCGCGAGCGCCACATCATGGGCATGTACTACGAGCAGGACATGAACCTCAAGGAAATCGCGGCCGTGCTCGGCGTGACCGAGTCGCGCGTCTCGCAGCTGCACAGCCAGTCGATCGCGCGGTTGCGCGCGAAGATGCGCTCGCATTGAGTCACCAGCGCCGACCCAGAAGCACCGCGCCGCGGTGCTTTTTTTCATCGCGCGCCGAGGATTGCGGCGAGCTGGCTCTCGAGGCTTCGACCGGCCGCCGGAAAGCACCCGTCGAGCGCCGCCGTGCCCACCGTGAAGCCCGCGGCACCGCTGGCGCGGACCGCCGCGATGCGTTCCGGCGTGTCGATCGACCCGGCCACGATCACCGGCTTGCCCGCGGCCTCGCACACCGCGCGCATCAGCCGCGGCACGTCGAGCGCGGCGCGGTAGGCCAGCAGGTCCAGCCCCGCCACGCCAGGCCGGCTGACGATGGCGCGGGCGCTGGCCACGATCTCCTCGATGGAACCGCCGAGCACGCTCGGATGCCCCGAGACCCGGCCCGCGAACGGGTAGTAGCGGATGCCGGTGCCCTCGAGCAGCGGCAGCACCTCGTCGACATGCGTGCCGCCGAGCAGGTGGTCGACACCGAGCCGGCAGGCCATCTCGACCGAGGCGATCTCGCTGTCGCGGTCGAGCGAGACCACCTCGAGGTAGCTCGAGGCGCCGTGTGCGCGGAGGGTGCGATGCAGGCCCTCGAGCCCGGCCATCGGCAGCCCGATGTCCTTGAAGCCGATGTGGCGCACGCCGGCCGCGAGCGCCGTCGCCAGGTGCCGTGCCGCGTCGGTCACGGTGCGGTCGTGGCGCGTGAGCATGAAGATGAATTCGAAGCCGCTCATGGTCGGGTCTTTCTCGTGGTTCGGTGGGCGGCCGCCAGGCGCGCGGCCATGTCGAGCGCGGCCTCGAGGCTGGCGGCGTCGGCGATGCCGCGCCCCGCGATGTCGAAGGCGGTACCGTGGTCGGGGCTGGTGCGCACGAAAGGCAGGCCGAGCGTGATGTTCACGCCCTTGTCGAGCCCGAGGTACTTGACCGGGATCAGCCCCTGGTCGTGGTACTGCGCCACCACCACGTCGAAGCGGCCCTGGCGCGCCTGCATGAACACCGTGTCGCCGGGCCAGGGACCGCTGGCGTCGATGCCCTCGCGCCGCGCAGCGGCGATCGCGGGCGCGATGGTGCGTTGCTCCTCGTCGCCGAACAGACCGCCCTCGCCCGCATGCGGATTGAGCCCGGCCACCGCGATGCGCGGCGCGGCGATGCCGAAGGTCCGGGCGCCCTGGTGCGCGAGCCGGATCGCCGACATCTGCGCCGCGAAGTCCGCGCGCTCGATGGCCTCGCGCAGCGCGCAATGTACCGTCACGAGCACGGTGCGCAGTTCGTCGTTGGCCAGCATCATCGCGACCTTGCAGCCGGTGCGCTCGGCCAGGATCTCGGTATGGCCCGGATAGCGCAGGCCGGCGGCGGCCAAGGCCTCCTTGTGGATCGGCGCGGTGACGATGCCCGCGACCCGGCCCGCTTGCGCGAGGGCTATCGCCGCCGCGATCGCCTCGAAGGCGGCCCGGCCGCTGGCCGCATGCACGACGCCCACGGGCGGCAGCGCCTCGAGCCGCGACGCGGCCAGCAGGTTCACCGTGCCGGGCGCGTTCACCATGTCGTCGATCGACGCCGCCACGCGCAGCCTCGCGCCGGCGCCCAGGGCCTCGAAGGCCTGGCGCATCACGCGCGGATCGCCGACCAGCACGCAGCGCCGGGCCCACTCGGCATTCAGCAAGGTGCGGGCCGCGATCTCGGGGCCGATGCCCGAGGGATCGCCCATCGTCAGCGCGAGCCGCTCGGGCGGCGCGGGCTGGGTGAGCTGGGCTGACAGTTCTTGCATGGTGGGGATATCGGGGAACGGCGGGACCGGACGCTCTAATCTATGCAGATACCCGCCTCAGGACAAACGATGATTGCTGACACCGACGGTGAGCCTGGCTCACGGAAAAACCCCTCGCGCCTGCCCTCGCTGATGGCGCTGCGCTGCTTCGCCGCCGCGGCCCGGACCCAGAACTTCAGCCAGGCCGCCGACAGCCTGCACCTGACCCATGGCGCGGTCAGCCGCGCCGTGCGCATGCTCGAGGACGACCTGGGCCTGGCGCTGTTCGAACGGCGCAACCGCGGCGTCTTCCTCACCGAGGCCGGGCGCCGGCTGCAGCGCGCGGTGGACGAGGGCTTCGGCCTGATCGAGGAAGCCACGCGCGAGCTGCGGCACTCGGCGCGCGAGGCGCCGCTGGTGCTCTCGTGCGAGCCGACCCTGCTGATGCGCTGGCTGATCCCGCGCTGGCCGAGTTTCCAGGCGCGCCATCCCGAGGCGGCCGTGCACCTGGTGGCGGGCGGCGGGCCGTTCGCCTTCGACGGCTGCATCGACCTCGCGATCCGGCGCAACGATTTCGAGTGGCCCGCGAGCGTGCAGGCGCAGCCGCTGTTCGAGGAGAAGGTCGGCCCCGTGTGCAGCCCGGGCCGGGTCGACGCCTTCTTCGACACCAGCGGCGCGGGAGCGTCGCTGCGCCGCGACGCGGTGCGGCTGCACACGCGCACGCGGCCGCAGGCCTGGCCGTCGTGGATGCAGCTGCAAGGCGCATCGGCCGGCGCCGGCGGCAGGGAACAGGTCTTCGAGCATTTCTATTTCAGCCTGCAGGCGGCGGTCGCCGGGCTCGGCGTGGCGATCGGGCCCTGGCACCTGGTCTGCGACGACCTCGCGAGCGGCGTGCTGGCCGCGCCGCTGGGTTTCGTCGCGGACGGTTCGGGCTATTTCCTGCTGTCGCCGCAGAAGCCGACGACGGGTCAGCAGCGCCAGTTGCTCGACTGGCTGCTCTCGGTGGTCTGAACGCTAGACTCCGCCCGCATGACTCGAGCCAGATCCCGCAAGACCCTGTTCCTGGCCATCGTGCTCGCATTCGGCGTGGCCTTCGGCTGGTACTTCAAGGTGCCCGCGCTCGGCTACTACTGGCTCAGCACCACGCTGGGCGCGGCGCAATGGGCGAACAACGCGCTGTGGCTGCCGGACTACCGGGTGGCGGTCGAGGGCCTGCCGATCCAGGGCCTGACGCGCAATGCCTCGGGCCTGACCTTCAACACCGAGACCGGCACCCTGTTCACGGTGATCAACCGCCCGCCGCAGATCGCCGAGCTCGACACCGAGGGCCGGCTGCTGCGCGTGATCGGGCTCGAGGGGGTGAAGGATCCCGAGGGCATCACCTACGTGCAGGGCGAGCGCTACGTGATCTCCGACGAGGACAGCCACCGCATGTACTGGGTGCAGATCGGGCGCGACACGCGGCAGGTGTCGGTGGCCGGCCGACCGAGCCTGGGCATCGGCATCGACCGGCTGCACAACAGCAGCTTCGAGGGCATCTCCTGGGACGGCGTGCACAAGCGCCTGTACGTGGTGCGCGAGAAGCTGCCGATGCGCGTGCTGGTGATCACCGGGCTCGATCCCGACACGACTTCCAGCGGCTTCAACATCGACATCAGCGAATGGCAGTCCTCGCGCGCGTCCTCGCTGTTCATGAGCGACCTGTCGTCGGTCACGCTGCACGATGCGACCGGCCACCTGCTGCTGCTGAGCGACGAGTCGGCGCTGGTGGTGGAGTACGCACCCGACGGGCGCCCGATCAGCATGCTGCCGCTGTGGCGCGGCTTCGGTGGCCTGCAGCGCAAGGTGCCGCAGCCTGAGGGCGTGGCGGTCGGGCCCGACGGGCGGCTCTACCTGCTGTCGGAACCCAACCTGTTCTACCGCTTCGAGCGCGCGCCGAAGCCTTCGTAGCCCTGGTCGTCAGTGCGCCGGCATCGAGGCCGAGCGCAGGCCCGCGAACACCCTGCGCTCGCCGGGCATGGTGTAGGTGGCGTCGGGGCGCGGCCCCAGCAGCGAGGCCAGGCTGCGGTCGACGATGACGGTGCGGCGCGCCACGCTGTCGCGCTGGTTCGACAGCCGCTGGGCCACGGCCTCGATGCGACGGCGGAATTCGGCGTCGAGCGCCTCGGCCGACAGCGCGGCCTCGAGGGCGCGCGCGAAACCGGTGGCGCAGCGGCGCAGCTCGCTGCTGGCCTGCAGCAGGTCCGAGGGTTGGTCGCAGCGCAGGCCGGCATCGACCCGGTCGAGCTGGTCCTCGACCTCGCTCAGCAGCATCTCGGCGGAAGCACGGGTATCGGGCATGGCATCAGTTCCTTGCGCGGCTCAGGAATTCCTGGGCGTTGGCCAGGAGCTTGTCGGCGATGGCGCCGGAGTCGACCTTGAAGCTGCCGTCGGCGATGGCGGCGCGCACCGCGGCCACCTTCGCCGCGTCGATGCCGTTGCCGGCCGTGGCGGCGGCCTCGAGCGTGCGGGCCGAGGCCGACACGCTGACCGGCGTGCCGGTGGCGTCGCCGGCATCGGCCACCGCGGGCGTGGCGCCCCGGCCGGTCTTCGCGGTCGCGGCCACGCCAGTGGCGGCCGCGACGGCGGGATCTTGCAACGGGTTGATCTTCATGGCGGCTCCTGGCCCCGGGCGGGGGCTTCGTCCCCAGGATTTCGGCCGCCGTTCGACGGACTTGAGGACTTTTTCGAAGTTTTTTGCGCCGCGCCGCTCACATCGAGAGGCGCACGGTGCGCGGATCCTGCACCACCCCGGTGGTGATGCGGCCATTCTCCATGCGGATGCGCACCATCTGCCCGACCACGCCCGGCGTCAGCGCCTGGGCCTCGGTGGCGATCTCGAAGCCCTGGCCCTGGGCCACCACGCGCACCTGGGTGCCGGCGGCGAAAGCCTGGGCCGGCTTCACCATCGACTGGCGCAGCGGCTGGCCGGCCTGCAGCGAGCGCGAGGCGACCTGCCCCACCCACTGGGTGGCCTCGGCCATCACCGGCGAGGGATCGGCGGCCCAGTCGGCCTCGGCCTCGACCGCGTCGGCCGCGCTCAGCACGGTGCCGGGCAGCACGTTGTCGCGCAGCACCCAGGCCGGGCCGAAGGCCTTGATGGTGACCGGCAGGAACACGTTCCAGCGCGCGCCGCCCTCGACGCAGCGCAGGCCGAGCCGGGTGCGGCCCCACAGGCGCAGGCCGGTGGGAATGTAGGGCTCGACGCGGCTGCAGGGCGCGAGGCGCAGCCGGTTGTCGAGCGCGCCGATGGCGACCTCCATGCGCAGCGGCGCGGGATTGGCCGACTGGGCCTGGGCCACGGCGTCGTCGAGCCACTGGCGGGTGCTGGCGGCGAAGGCCTCGCCGGCCTCGGCGCCTTCGGACGGCACCTGCTGGGCGAAGGCGCTGAAGGCGGTGCCGGCCGCGAGCAGCAGCGCGCCGGCGGCGAGATGGAATGCGGGGATGGCCATGGGCTCCTCCGGGATGTGCAGGGACGGAAATGCGGAACGCGCGCGCCTCGGCCCACCGCGCCGCGACCCGCACTGTAGGCAGACCGGCCCGACCCCAAAGCCGCGATAAGGCCGAAAAAGCCGCCTTTCATCCGCGCTTCCGAAATCGGCGCGGCTCCCACAATTTCCGCACGGGCGCTCACGCCCACACCCTTCGCGAGGACCCTGGCCCATGCTCGACAAACTGACGAACTCACTGGATTTCCAGGCGAAAGCGCTGGTGCTGCGTGCCGACCGCCAGCGCGACATCGCGAGCAACATCGCCAACGCCGACACGCCCGGCTACGCGGCGCGCGACTTCAGCTTCGCCGACGCGATGCGCGAGGCCACGGGCGGCGGCACGCCGCGCGCCGCCTCGGGTGCCAGCGCCGACGGCCGCACCGACGCGCGCCACATCCCGCTGACTTCGGGCGGCGGAACCGGTGGCAGCGGCGCGAGTGGCGCCAGTGGCGGCTATGCGGTCCAGACCCAGCCCTCGCTCGACGGCAATAGCGTCGACCTCGACCGCGAGCGCGCGGCCTTCGCCGACAACGCGGTGCGCTACGAGGCCACGCTGCGCTTCATCAACGGCCAGGGCAAGACGCTGCTCGCGGCCATCCAGGGGCAATAAGCCATGTCGATGTTCTCGATCTTCGGCATCTCCGGCAGCGCGGTCAGCGCGCAGTCGCAGCGCCTGAACGTGGTGGCCAGCAACCTGGCCAATGCCGACGCGGTGGCCGGCCCCGACGGCCAGCCCTACAAGGCGCGCCAGGTGGTGTTCCAGACCGTGGCGCTCGACGGCGAGACCGGCGCCGGCGTGCGCGTGGACTCGGTGACCGAGAACCAGACGCCCGGCCGCAAGGTGCACGAGCCCGCCAACCCGATGGCCGACGCCCAGGGCTACGTGACCCATTCGAACGTGAACGCGGTGGAGGAGATGGTCAACATGATCTCGGCCTCGCGCTCCTACCAGAACAACGTCGAGGTGATGAACACGGCCAAGAACCTGCTGCTCAAGACGCTGCAGATCGGCCAGTGACCGCCACCCCACCGCACACCCTTCTTCCGGACGCCCGCGCATGACCTCCACCGCCGCCACCTCCAACCTCACCGGCACCACCTACGTGCCGAGCTCGAGCGCGGACAGCAAGTCGATCTCCGCCAGCGGCACCGCCGAGGCCCAGGACCGCTTCCTCAAGCTGCTGGTCGCCCAGCTCGCGAACCAGGATCCGATGAATCCGATGGACAACGCGCAGATGACCTCGCAGATCGCGCAGATCAACACGGTCACGGGCATCCAGCAGCTCAACGACACGATGAAGAACATGAACACCCAGATGTCGGCCATGCAGGTGCTGCAGGCCGGCAACCTGGTGGGCCATGGCGTGCTGACCGAAGGCAACCAGCTGGCCTTCGACACCACGGCCAAGACCGCGGTGGGCGCCATCGAGCTGCCGGCCAAGGCCAGCAACGTGAAGATCCAGGTCACCACGGCCGGCGGCCAGGTCATCGACACCGTCTCGCTCGGCGAGCTCGAGGCGGGCCAGCACGGCTTCACGCTCGATTCCTCCACCTACCCGGCCGACACGCCGCTGCAGTTCAAGGTCATCGCCACCAACGGCAGCGAGAAGGTCGATGCCGTGGCGCTCATGCGCGACAAGGTGGTGGCCGTGGGCAGCGACGCCAGCGGCGGCCTCACGCTCACGCTGCTGACCGCGGGCAAGACGCCCTACGCCAACGTGCACGCCGTTCTCTGACAGACACCCCTTCCCATCCAGCACACAGGAGCCACTCCATGAGCTTTCAACAGGCACTCTCGGGTCTCAACGCCGCCAGCCGCAGCCTCGACGTGATCGGCCACAACATCGCCAACGCGGGCACCACCGGCATGAAGTCCTCGCGCGCCGAGTTCGCCGAGATCTACGCCAGCTCGGCCGGCGCCATCGGCGGCACCAACGTGGGCCTGGGCGTGGGCGTGGCCGACGTCTCGCAGCAGTTCTCGCAGGGCTCGCTGTCGATCACCGGCAACGACCTCGACGTGGCCATCAACGGCGGCGGCTTCTTCCAGGTGAAGGCGCCCGACGGCTCCACCGCCTACACCCGCGCCGGCAACTTCAAGCAGGACAAGCAGGGCAACATCATCACCAACAGCGGCGCGCAGGTGATGGGCTATGCCACCGACGCCAACGGCGTGCGCCAGAGCTACGACGCGATCCCGCTGAAGCTGCCCACCGGCGCGCCCATTCCGGCCAAGCAGACCACCAAGATGGCGGCCGAGATCACGCTCGACGCCAGCGCCGTGGTGGCCTCCACCGCCACGCCGCCGACGCCGATCCGCACCTACGGCACCTCGCTGACCGCCTACGACGCCCAGGGCCTCGAGGTGCCGGTCGGCCTGTACTTCCAGAAGACCGCCAACAACAGCTGGAACGTCTACACCAGCGTGAACGGCAGCGACCCCGCGGCCTCCACGCCGTTCCAGCTCAACTTCAACGCCGACGGCAGCCTCAACACCACCACCTCGACGGTGCCGGCGATCACGCTGTCCTCGCCCAACGACCCGACGCGCACCTTCACGGCCTCGCTCGACCTGAGCAACATGACCCAGGTCAACGCGCGCTTCGCGGTGTCGGACCTGACGCAGGACGGCTACACCGCCGGCCAGCTCACCGGCATCAAGATCGAGGACACCGGCGTCATCACCGCCACCTACTCGAACGGCCAGACCCAGGCCGCGGGCCAGGTCGCGCTGGTGAGCTTCCGCAACGCCCAGGGCCTGGCGCCCAGCGGCTCGGGCTACTGGGTCGAGACCGCATCCTCGGGCCAGCCGGTGCGCGGCGCGCCCGGCGAGGGCACCTTCGGCCAGCTGCGCTCGGGCGCGCTGGAGGAATCGAACGTCGACCTCACGGCCGAGCTGGTCAACATGATGAGCACGCAGCGCGCCTACCAGGCCAATGCGCAGACCATCAAGACGCAGGACCAGGTCATGTCCACGCTGATCAACCTGCGCTGATCGAACGCACCGGAAGCGACGCGCGATGGACCGCCTGATCTACACCGCCATGAGCGGCGCGAGCGCCGCAGCGCAGCGCCAGAGCGTGCTCGCCAACAACCTGGCGAATGCCTCGACCCAGGGCTTTCGCGCCGAGCTCTCCACCTTCCGCGCGGTGCCGCTGCGCGGCGACGGCGCCAGCACGCGCGTGTTCGCGATGGAAGCCACCTCGGGCCACGACGACAAGCCCGGCGCGATCCAGCGCACCGGCCGCGCGCTCGACATGGTGGCGCAGGGCCGCAGCTGGTTCGCGGTGCAGGGCCTCGACGGCACCGAGGCCTACACCCGCGCCGGCGCCTTCCAGGTCTCGCCCGAAGGCACGCTGATGACCAGCTCGGGCCTGCCGCTGCTGTCCGACGGCGGCGCGCCGATCGACGTGCCGCCGGGCTCGACGCTGTCGGTGGGCAGCGACGGCACGGTCAGCGCCAAGACCGGCGACCAGCCCTCCTCCACCCTGGGCCGCCTCAAGCTCGCCACGCCAACGGCCGACGACCCGCTGCGCCGCGGCGAGGACGGCCTGTTCCGCACCGCCTCGCAGGAGCCGCTGCCATCGGACGCCACCGCGCGCGTGGAGACCGGCGCGCTCGAGGGCTCGAACGTGAACCCGATCGAGACCATGGTCGGGATGATCGCCGCCGCGCGCCAGTTCGACAGCCAGCTGCGCCTGCTGCAGTCCGCGCAGGACTCCGACAAGTCGGCCGCGCAGCTGCTCAACGTCCAGGGCTGATGCCCATCGCAAGAGAAAGACCCTCGCCATGATCAATTCGCTCTGGATCTCCAAGACCGGCATGGAAGCCCAGCAAACGCAGCTGGACGTGATTTCGCACAACCTCGCCAACGTCTCGACCACGGGCTACAAGCGCGCCAACGCGGTGTTCGAGGACCTGATGTACCAGAACCTGCGCCAGGTCGGCGCCAACAGCACCGAGCAGTCGCAGCTGCCCACCGGCCTGCAGCTGGGCCTGGGCGTGCGCACGGTCGCCACCAGCCGCTCGTTCTCGCAGGGCAGCATGCAGCAGACCAACAACCAGTTCGACCTCGCGATCAAGGGCAACGGCTTCTTCCAGGTCACGCAGCCCGACGGCACCATCGGCTACACGCGCGACGGCTCGTTCCAGGTCGACGCGCAGGGCCGGCTGGTCACCTCCTCGGGCCTGCCGGTGGCCAACGGCATCACGGTGCCCGCCACCGCGACCAGCGTCAGCATCTCGAGCGACGGCACGGTCTCGGCCACGCTGTCGGGCAATGCCACGCCGCAGAACATCGGCTCGCTCGCGATCGTCAATTTCATCAATCCGGCCGGCCTCGAGCCGCTGGGCGAGAACCTCTACGCCGAGACCGCCGCCTCGGGCCAGCCCAACGGCGGCACCGCGGGCACCAACGGCCTGGGCACGGTGATGCAGGGCTTCCTCGAGACCTCGAACGTGAACGTGGTGCAGGAGCTGGTCTCGATGATCCAGACGCAGCGCGCCTACGAGATGAACTCGAAAGCCATCCAGACCAGCGACCAGATGCTGCAGAAGCTGGGGCAGCTGTGAGACTTCCACTGTTCCGCGCGGCCTTCGCCGCCCTCGCCCTCGTCGTGGCCGGCGGCTGCACCACGCTGGCCAACACGCCGCAGGTCGAGATGCCCTCGACCGCGCCGCCGCCCGTGAGCGCCTCGCCGATGGCGGCCGTGCCGCGCCAGGCCACGGGCAGCCTGTTCCGCACCGCGAGCTACCGGCCGCTGTTCGAGGACCGGCGCGCGCGCATGATCGGCGACACGGTGACGATCTCGATCGTCGAGAACGTGAGCGCGAGCCAGAAGTCGACCTCGACCATCGGCAAGACCAGCAGCATCGACACCGGCATCGCGGCCCTGCCCTTCTTCGCCGCCAACTCCTTCGGCCGCGCCAGCGCCAATGCCGAGTCGGCCCACAACTTCGCGGGCAAGGGCGGCACCGAGAGCGCCAACACCTTCCAGGGCTCGATCACGGCGACGGTGATCGACGTGCAGCCCAACGGCCACCTGGTGGTGACCGGCGAGAAGCAGATCGGCGTGAACCAGAACGTGGACGTGCTGCGCTTCTCGGGCACCATCGATCCGCGCTCGATCCAGGCCGGCAGCAACGTGCTGTCGACGCAGGTGGCGAACGTGCGCATCGAGTCGCGCGGCCGCGGCGCGCAGCAGGAATCGCAGGTCATGCCCTGGCTGGGCCGCTTCTTCATGAGCGTGTTGCCGTTCTGAGGATGCACGACGCCATGGCCCGTTCACCGAAGCACCGCCTGCGCCGCCGGCTCGCCGCCTTCTCGTTCGGCGTGGCCGGCATGCTGCTGCTCGCGCTCGGCCCCGCGCAAAAGGCGCATGCGCTGCGCATCAAGGAAGTCGCCGCCGTGCAGGGCGTGCGCAGCAACCAACTCACGGGCTACGGCCTGGTGGTCGGGCTCGACGGCACCGGCGACCAGACCACGCAGATGCCCTACACCACGCAGAGCGTGGCGAACTACCTGCAGCAGCTCGGCATCACGCTGCCCGACAACCGCGCCTCGCAGCTGCAGCTGAAGAACGTGGCGGCGGTGATCGTCACCGCGCAGCTGCCGGCCTTCGCGCAGCCGGGCCAGCAGCTCGACGTCAACGTCTCCTCGATGGGCAATGCCAAGTCGCTCAAGGGCGGCACGCTGGTCGCCACGCCGCTGCGCGGCGCCGACGGCGAGATCTATGCGCTCGCGCAGGGCAACATGGTGGTGGGCGGCGCCGGCGCCTCGGCCGCCGGCAGCAAGGTGCAGATCAACCACCTGAGCGCGGGCCGCGTGCCCAACGGCGCGCAGGTGGAACGCAGCGTGCCCTCGCCGCTGCTCGACGGCGACAGCGTGAACCTCGACCTCAACGCGGTCGACTTCCAGACCGCGCGCCGCGTGGCCCAGGCCATCGACCGCCGGCTCGGCACCGGCACCGCGCGCGCCATGGACGGCCGCACGGTGCAGGTCCGCGCGCCCACCGACGCCAATGCGCGCGTGAACTTCATCGCCGAGCTCGAGGAGCTCACGCTCGAGGCCAGCACGCCCGCGGCCAAGGTGGTGATCAACGCGCGCACCGGCTCGATCGTGCTGAACCAGGCCGTGACGCTCGGCCCCTGCGCCATCGCGCACGGCAATCTGTCGGTCACGATCAGCTCGGCGCCGGTGATCAGCCAGCCCGCGCCGCTGTCGGGCGGACGCACGGTGGTCGCCGAGCAGGCCTCGATCCAGATCAAGCAGGAACCCGGCACCATGATCCAGGTGCCGGCCGCGCCGCTGCTGTCGGACGTGGTGCGCGCCCTCAACTCGCTGGGCGCCACGCCGCAGGACCTGCTCGCGATCCTGCAGGCCATCAAGGCCTCGGGCGCCCTCAACGCGGAACTCGAGGTGATCTGATGTCGATGCAGACCTCGCTGTCCGCGATGTCCATGTCGCCGTCCACCGGCCAGGGGCTGGCGGCCGATGCGCGCTCGCTCGACGCGCTCAAGCTCGCGGCCAACGGCAACGACCCGAAGGCGGTGCGCGAGGCGGCCAAGCAGTTCGAGTCGCTGTTCATGCGCGAGCTGATCAAGAGCATGCGCGAGGCGACCATGAAGTCGGGCCTGCTCGACAGCGACGGCGAGAAGCTCGGCACCGACCTGCTCGACCAGCAGTTCGCGGTGCAGCTCTCGGGCCTGCCCGGCGGCCTCACCGACGCGATCACGCGCCAGCTCACGCAGCAGATGAGCGGCACCGCCAAGGCCCCGACCATCGCGCTGGGCGCCGAGGCCGCGCGCATCAAGCCGGCCGCCAACCAGCGCAGCTTCGTCGAGCAGCACGACGATGCGGCCGAGCGCGTGTCGCGCGAGACCGGCATTCCCGCCAGCTTCATGATCGGCCAGGCCGGCCACGAGACCGGCTGGGGCCGCAGCGAAATCCGCCATCGCGACGGCAGCCCCTCGCACAACCTGTTCGGCATCAAGGCCGGCGGCAGCTGGACCGGCCCCACCGTGGCCGTGACCACCACCGAATACATCGGCGGCGAGCCGCGCAAGGTGACGGCGCGCTTTCGCGCCTACGACTCCTACGAGGAGTCGTTCCGCGACTACGCGCGCCTGATCGGCAACTCGCCGCGCTACGAGAAGGCGCGCGCCAGCGTGAGCTCGGTCAGCGCCTACGCGAGCGAACTGCACCGCGCCGGCTATGCCACCGACCCGGCCTACGCGGCCAAGCTCAGCCGCGCGATCCACACCACGCTGAAGATCCAGCGCACCTGAAGCGCCGAGAAAGATCCCGCCATGAGTCTGCTCAACGTCGGCGCCCGCGCCCTGCTCGCGAACCAGGTCGCGCTGTCGACCACCGGCCACAACATCGCCAACGCCAGCACCGTCGGCTACTCGCGCCAGACCGCCGTGATGGGCCAGGTCGCGGGCCAGTACACCGGCAGCGGCTACATCGGCAAGGGCGTCGAGGTCACGACCATCGAGCGCGCCCACAACGAGTTCCTCACGCGCCAGGCTGCGGCCGCGCAGTCGGTGCAGGCCATGGACGCCACGCGCGCGGCGCGCCTGTCCTCGCTCGAGGACATCTTCAAGGGCGGCAAGACCGGCCTGGGCGCGGCCGTGTCGGACCTGCTCAACGCCTTCTCCGACATCGCGAGCGCACCGACCGACGTGACGGCGCGCAACGTAGTGCTCACGCGCGCCGACGAGATGGCCGCGCGCATGCGCGATGCCCAGACCCGGCTCGACGACCTGCAGAAGGGCGTGAACTCGCAGCTCGGCGACGCAGTGCGCAGCATCAACGGCCTGGCCGCGCGGCTGGCCACGCTCAACGAACAGATCGCGCGCGCCAGCGGCGGCGGCCAGAGCCCGAACGACCTGCTCGACCAGCGCGACCAGCTGCTGCGCGAGCTCAACCAGCAGGTGCAGACCACCACCGTGCAGGCCGACGACGGCTCGCTCAGCGTGTTCGTGGGCAGCCAGGCGCTGGTGCTGGGCAACAAGGCGGCGCAGGTCGCGATGAGCACCGACGACGCCAACCAGAGCAAGCTGACGCTGATGCGCAGCGGCCTCTCGACCACCATCGACGAGGCCACGCTCGGCGGCGGCGCGGTCGCGGGCCTGCTGCGCTTCCAGAACAGCGACCTGGCCGAGGCACGCGACGGCCTGGGCCGCATGGCGCTCACCCTGACGACCGAGATCAATGCCCAGCACCGGCTCGGCGTGGACCTCGACGGCAAGGCCGGCGGCGATTTCTTCAAGCCGATCGCGATCCCCGATGCCATGGGCGCCGCGAGCAACACCGGCAACGCGGTGATCGGCGCCACGGTGTCCAACACCTCGGCGCTCGCGGCCTCGAGCTACCAGGTCAAGTTCGGCGCGGGCGGCAGCATCGAGGTGCAGCGGCTGTCGGACGGCAAGACCACCAGCTTCGCGGGCCCGATGCCGATCGAGATCGACGGCCTCAAGCTCGACCTGAAGTCGGGCAGCGCGGCCGAGGGCGACAGCTTCGTGCTCAAGCCCTATGCCTCGGCCGCCGGCGACATGGCCACCGTGCTGCGCTCGGCGCGCGGGCTGGCCGCGGGCAGCCCGGTCGAGGCGCGCGTGGGCACCGGCAACACCGGCGGCATGGCGGTCGGCAGCCTGGCAGCGACCTCGGCCAATGCCAACCTCAACCAGCCGGTCACGCTGACCTTCAACGGCGCGGGCGGCTTCGACGTCTCGGGCAACGGCACCGGCAACCCGACCAGCGTGCCCTACGTGGCGGGCCAGCCGATCAGCTACAACGGCTGGACCATCGTGCTGTCGGGCACGCCCAAGGCCGGCGACACGATCACCGTGCAGGCCGCCACCACCGCCTACGGCGGCAGCAACGCGGGCAATGCGCAGGCGCTGCTGGCACTGCGCGACAAGACGGTGTTCGACGGCGCCCCCATGACCGACGGCTATGCCGCGCTGATGGCGCAGGTCGGCGTGCGTTCGCAGAGCGCGCAGTACGCGGCCGAGATCTCGGGCTCGATCGCCACCTCGCTCGAGACCGACCGCACCAGCCAGGCCGGCGTGAACCTCGACGAGGAAGCCGCCAAGCTGCTGCAGTACCAGCAGGCCTACCAGGCCTCGTCCAAGATGATCCAGATCGCGCAGAGCATCTTCGATTCGCTGCTGCAGAACATGAACTGACCCGGGAGACAGGAAGAACCATGACAGCCACCCGCCTCGCCAGTGCCACCACCTACGACAACGCGGTGCGCCAGCTCACCACGCGCCAGTCCCAGCTCTCGAAACTGCAGGAACAGCTCAGCGCCAGCAAGAAGGTGCTGCGCCCGAGCGACGACCCGACCGGCGCGGCGCAGGCCGAGCGCGCCATCACGCGCATGGCGCGCGTCAGCACCGACCAGCGCGCGCTGGAACTGCAGCGCAACGCGGTCTCGACCGCCGAGTCGACCCTGGGCAGCGCGACCGCGGCCATGGCCGAGTTCCGCACGCTGGTGGTGAACGCCGGCAATGCCACGCTGTCGGCGGCCGACCGCGCCACCATCGCGCAGCGCCTGACCACGCTGCGCGGTCAGCTGCTCGGCTATGCCAATGCGCAGGACAGCAACGGCCAGTCGCTGTTCGGCGGCCTGGGCAGCACCGCCGCGCCCTTCGTCGACAACGGCAGCGGCGTGCGCTTCGACGGCATCGCGGGCCAGGCCGGCGCCGCCAGCGACACCGCCATCCCCTCGATGCTCGACGGCTACGGCACCTGGATGGACGTGCCCACCGGCAACGGCGTGTTCACCGTGAGCCAGGCAGCCGGCACGCGCAACGTCTACAGCGACGCCGGCAAGGTGGTCGATCCCTCGGCGCTGACCGGCCACGGCTACCGCGTCGCGTTCAGCGTCGCCAACGGCGTGACCACCTACGACGTGATCGACACCACCACGCAGGCCACGCTCAAGTCGGGCCAGCCCTACACCGCGGGCCAGGCGATCGAGTTCGCCGGGATCTCGCTCACGGCCAGCGGCGTGCCGGCCGACGGCAACGCTTTGACCGTCGCGCCCAGCGGCAAGACCAGCCTGTTCGGCGTGCTCGACCAGGCGATCGCGGGCGTGAAGGACGGCAGCAACAGCAGCGGCCAGCTGGCGCAGAACGTGGCGCAGTCGCTGGTGCAGATCGACGCCGCGAGCGCGCGGCTGTCGGCCTCGCGCGGCCGCGCGGGCGACCTGCTGAACCAGGTCGACAGCATCTCCGACCGCCAGTCCTCGCGCAGCCTGCAGCTCGAGGCCGACCGCTCGCGCGCCGAGGACCTCGACACGATCCAGGCGCTGTCCGACTTCAAGACCCAGCAGACCGCCTACTCCGCGGCCCTCGGCTCCTATGCCGAAATCCAGAAACTCTCGCTGTTCAACTTCATCGGCTGAGGTGGCGTGACCGCCCTTTCGTTCTTTCTCTCCTTCTCGTCTTCATGTCTCAATCGGTACTCGGCAGCCTGACCTTCGGCTACCGCCCGTTCTGGAACCGGCCGCGCGCGCTCGCGGGAGTCCAGCTGTTCGTCCACGAGGACCGCCAACGCATCGACGGGCGCCACCTGCTGCGCACGCTGGCCGAGACCTGGAACGCCGATTCGCCGACCTTGCTGCTGTCGATCCAGACGCCCGAGTTCCTGCGCGACATCGCGAGCAATGCCGAGGCAGCCGGGCCGATGCTCGAGATTCCGCTCGGCTGGATGCAGGACGCCGGCCTGCGCCCCGCGGTGCGCGCCGCCGCCCGCCGCGGCGTGCGCATGGTCGCGAGCGGCGTGCCGACCCAGATCCCCGATGCCGAGGCCGCGCCCTGGTTCGAGCGCCGGCTGCTGCGGCTGGCACCGGAAGACGCGATGGACGCGCTGCGCCTGGCGCAGGTGGAACGCGACACCACGGTGTTCGACCGCGGCATGACGCACCCCGGCGAGAGCAGCCCGGTGCGCCCCGACGCGCTGATCGACGGCGTGGCCAGCCGCGCGCTGGCCGAGCATGCGCTCGATCAGCAGAACGCCTGGGCCGTGGCCGGCTGGCCCAGCGAGGACGTGCTGCACGGCTACGGCGGCCAGCCGCTGCCGCCGACGCGGCGCGCCATCGTGCGCGTGATGAATGCGATCGACGCCGAGGAATCGCTCGAGCGCATCGACCAGCTCGTGAGCCGCGAGGCGGCGCTGGTCTATGCGCTGATGCTCTACCTGAACTCGCCCGGCCTGGGCCTGCCGAACCGCGTGGCCTCGCTGCGCCACGGCTTCATGATGATCGGCTTCCAGCGCCTGAGCACCTGGCTGTCGCAGCAGCTGCCGACCGCCAGCGAGGACGCCAACCTGCGCCCGCTCAACACCTCGATGGCGATGCGCGGCCACCTGGTCGCGCAGCTGATGGACGCCGGCATCGAGGACGACCTCAAGCGCGAGGTCTACCTGTGCGGCCTGTTCTCGCAGCTCGACCTGGTGATGGGCGAGCCGCTGCGCACCAGCTTCGGCCGCATCCCGCTGACCGACCGCATCGTGGCCGCGACCATCGCGCAGAACGGCCCCTATGCGCCGGCGCTGCAGCTCGCGACCGCGCTCGAATCGAGCAACCCGACCGCGCTGCGCAACCTGCGCCGCACCCATGCGGTCGATGCCGAGGAAGTCAACCGCGCGCTGCTGCGGATGATCGCCGCGGGCGGCTTCTAGGCGAGCCCTCCTCCATTGGGAGGAGTCCACTCTTTTTTTGCCCGCCGACCCGCTTTTTTCCTCAAGTCTGCCGCCGCCGCGCCGAAAAAGCGGACATGCGGCCCCACGTGGCCGCGCCCAGGAACCGGAGAACAGCATGTCGAGCATCCCGCACCGACTTTTCATCCACGGCCCCCGGGCCTGAAGGCCATCCGTGTCCAGTTCGGCATCGTCGTTGGCCCTCGATCTCAACGCCCGCCCGCCGGGCTACTGCAGCGCCGCGCGCGCGCTGACCATCAACCGCCTCCAGCAGCCGGCCACCCAGGCCAGCAACGATGCCTCGGCGGTGCTCGACTTCGCCGCCAGCTGCCCGGCCTTCACCATGGCCTTCCAGCCCATCGTCGACGTCGACAAGGGCGAGGTCTACGCGCACGAGGCGCTGGTGCGCGGCATCCACGGCGAAGGCGCCGGCCACATCCTCGGGCTGGTGCATGCGCGCCACCGCGTCGAGTTCGACCGCGCCTGCCGCGCCAAGGCGATCGAGCTCGCGGCCGGGCTGCGCATGGCCTCGCGGCTGAGCCTCAACGTGATGCCCAACGACACCGGGCGCCAGGGCGAATGCTTCCAGAGCGCGGTCGAGACCGCCGAGCGCTTCGGCTTTCCGAAGGAGCGGCTGATCTTCGAGGTGACCGAGTCGGAGCGCGTCGAGGACCTGCCGCACCTGGTGAAGGCTTTCGAGATGCACCAGCAGCACGGCTTCTCCTCGGCCATCGACGACTTCGGCGCCGGCTTCGCGGGCTTCGAGCTGTTCGTCGCGCTCAGGCCGCACATCGTCAAGCTCGACATGGAGCTGATCCGCAACATCCACACCGACGGCGTGCGCCGCGCCGTGGTCAAGGGCTTCGTGTCGACCTGCGGCGAACTCGGCATTCACGTGGTGGCCGAGGGCGTGGAGATCATGGAAGAGGTGGTGGCGCTGCGCGAGCTCGGCATCCGGCTGTTCCAGGGCTACCTGTTCGCGCGGCCGGTGGTCGAGACGCTGCCGGCGGTGAACTGGGAGTGGGAGCAGCGCTTCGACTAGCTCGCGAACCAGTCGCGCGCCGAGCGGCCCTGGTCGGGGCCCAGCATCGAGAAGCCGCCATCGACCGGGATGTCGGCGCCGGTCACGAAACGCGCCGCGTCCGAGCACAGGAACAGCACCACCTGCGCCACGTCGTCGCCGTCGCCCGCGCGGCCCAGCGGATGCAGCGGCGCGGCCACGCGGTCGGCCTTGGCGCGGTCGCCGCCGGCCATGCGAGAGAGCGCGTCCGACCAGGTCCAGCCCGGCGACACCGAATTCACGCGGATGCGCCGCGGCGCCAGGGTCGCGGCCTGGTTGCGCGTGAGCTGCAGGATCGCCGCCTTGGCCGCGGGATAGAGCGCGCGGTCGGCCGTGCCGAACTTGCCGCCCACGCTGCCCATGTTGACGATGGCGCCGCCCTGCGCGGCCAGCGCCTCGGTCGCCTTGTGCACGAGCAGCGCGCCCGACACCAGGTTGACGTCGAGCGCGCTCAACCACTCGGCGCGCTTCGCACCCATGCCGCCATCGTTGTAGACCACGGCGTTGTTGATCAGGCAGTCGATGCGGCCCTCGATGCGCAGCGCATCGGCCACCAGCGCGTCGAGCGCCTCGTCGTTCGCGATGTCGCAGGCGGCGAAGCGGCAGGCCGCGCCGAGTTCGGCCGCCAGCGCCTGGCCGCGCGCCGCGTCGATGTCGACCGCGACCACCCGCGCGCCAGCCTGCGCCAGCGTGCGCACGATGGCGCTGCCCAGCATCGCGGCCGCGCCGGTGACGATCGCGACCTTGCCTTGCATGTTCATGAGATGTCCTTCATCGGTTCAGGGGCCCATCTGGGCGAGTGCGTCCTCGACGCCGATCACCTGCGCGAGCATCGAGAGATTCTCCAGGCTCGCGGCATGCAGGTGCGGCTGCGCCGTGTTGCAGGCGTCGGCCACCACGGCCACGTCGTAGCCCAGGTCGCTCGCATGGCGCGCGCCGTGCTCGACCACGTGGTTGGTCGCGATGCCCGCCACGTAGAGCCGGTCGGCGCCGGTGGCGCGCACCGCTCGCTCGAGCCCGCTGGCCCAGAAGGGGTTGTTGCGCTTGTGCGTGACCACGGCCTCGCCCGGCAGCGGTGCGAGCTCGTCGTAGAACTCCGCGCCCCAGCTGCCCTCCTGCACCGCGCCGCTCTGCGCCACACGCCGGAACAACGTGCAGTTGTCGAGGCAGTCGACGTAGCCGGGCGCGAAGGCGATGCGCACGAAGATCACCGGCACGCCCGCGGCGCGCGCCCCCGCGATCAGCCGGCCGGCCGAGGCGATCAGGCGCGGGCGCGCCGGATCGTCGGCCGCGACGCCCACGCGCACCTTGCCGTCGGCGTGCAGCACGTCGTTCTGGTAGTGCATCGCGAGCAGCGCGGCCTTCACACGAACACCTGCAGCGCTTCGTGCGCGGCGTCGCAGTTGACCAGCTCGACGCGCTTGAGGTGGATGCGCAGCTCGCCCTCGTGCCGGCGCAGCGTGTGCAGCACGCTGCCGCCGAACATGCGCTGCTCGGTCTTGCGCCATTCGAGCAGCACGAAGGTGGAGCGCACGGTGCAGCCGCCGTTCTCACCCTCCTCGCGCACCTCGATGCCGATGTTGCCCACCACGTGCACCGTGCGCGTGGGCGGCTGCTGCGAATAGGCGCGCGCCTGCTCGAGCCGGCGTGCGCGCATCGAGCGCAGCAGCGCGTCCTCGCAGAACAGGGAGGCATGGTTGAGATGGTCGGCCTGGCCGTGCACCAGCGGCACCCAGTACAGGCCGTCGGGCGTGAACAGGCGCTGCCATTCGTCCCAGCGGTGCTCGTCGAGCAGTCGCGCCTCGTGGTGCAGGAACTGCGTGATCTCCTGCTGTTCGTTCCAGTCGAGGAAGTTCATGCGGCGCTCCCGGTGTCCACGCCCATGTACTTGGCCCAGGCGCCGAACATGTTGCGCGCCGGCATCTCGCTGTTGCCGTTGGAGGCGCGCCCGCCCGGCAGCGGCTGGTCGCGTCCCACGGCGCGATGCATGCTGACCCAGTCGCCGCCGTCCGAACCCAGGCCCTCCTGCACCCGGTTGTAGGCCTCGAGGTCGTCGGGCATCACGTTCGACGAGGGCGAGTTGACGATGTTGGTGTACTTGAGCGTGCGCTGGAAGGTGGCCTCGGGCGCGCCCTTGAGCCGGAAGCTGAAGATCTCGACCAGCGTGCGGTCGACCGACAGCGGCCGGATCACGCGGATCTGCTGGAACGAGGTGTGGGGCGAGCAGCTCGGGTAGACGATGGTGTTGTGGCGGTTCACGCGCAGGATCTGGTCGGCGCGCTCGGCGCCCTGCGCCGCCTCGAGCGCGGCCACGTAGGCCAGGCTCACCGGGTCGGTCGGCGGCACGAAGATGCCTTCCATGAAGCCGTGGCCGTTGTCGTAGCCCTTGAGCTCGAGCTTCTCCCAGAACTCGAGCGGCTCGCCGTTGCCGTCGACGATCACCACCTCGAAGGGTTTTTGCGTGCCGGCGGGCATGGCCTCGAACTCCTCCTTGGCCGCGCGCCACGACGACTCGTGCGTGGCCACCGCATGGATGGTGTCGTGCAGGTTCTCGAAGAAGATCTTCCAGTTGTTGCGCTGGATCACGCGCTGCACGCCGCCGGCCACCTCGACCTCGCCCTCGGGCGCGCGGTCGCAGAAGTTGTCGAGCGAGGTGGCGACGCCGCCGAGGAACTCCTTGAGCTCGGGGCCTTCCTTCGACAGGCTCGCGAACACGAAGCCGCGGTGCGTGGCGACGCGCGCCACGTTGCGCACGCCGTACTGCGGGTCCTTGAGGTCGAGCCCCGTGTCCTCGTAGCCGCTGCGCAGCGGCACCGACAGCAGGCTGCCGTCGCACTTGAAGGTCCAGCCGTGGTAGAGGCAGCGCAGGAACTTGCCGGCGCTGCCGCTGCCGTCGGGCACGATCTTGGCGCCCTTGTGCGGGCAGCGGTTGAACATCACGTGGATCTGGCCGTCGGTGTGGCGCACCATCACCACGGGCTCGCGGCCGAGCCGGGTGGTGAAGTAGTCGCCGGGCTTGGGCACCTGGCTCTCGTGGCCGACGTAGAGCCAGGCCTGGCCGAACACGCGGTCCATCTCGAGCTCGAAGATCGCGGGGTCGGTGTAGACGCGCTTGTGGACGCGGTCGGGCTGCACGAGGGATTGCAGGTCGATGGTCATGGATGGGTCTCCTGGAATCGTGGGATCAGATGTCGAGCACCAGCTGCGGCGTCCTGGCGCGCGACACGCAGGTGCAGATGGTGCGCCCGTCGGCTTTCTCGCGCGGGCTCAGGTTGTGGTCGCGGTGGTCGGGCACGCCCTCGACCACGTCGACGGCGCACACGCCGCAGTCGCCCTGGCGGCAATCGTAGAGCGGGTCGAGCCCCGCGGCGATCAGCACGTCGAGCAGGCTCTGGCCCGGCGGCACCGTCAGCACATGGCCCGAGCGCAGCGTGCGCACCTCGAAGGCCGCGTCGCCAGCCTGCGCGAGCGCGCCCGCGAACAGCTCGAAGTGCACGTGGTCGTCGGCCCAGCCCTGGGCACGCGCGGTGTCGACCACGGCCTGCACCAGGCCGCGCGGGCCGCACACATGCAGATGACGCCCGGGCACCGGCACGGCCAGCAGCGCGCGCAGGTCGAGGCCGCGCGCGGGATCGCCGCCGTCGTGCGCCATGCGGCCGCCGAGCGCGCGCACCTCGTCGAGGTAGGCCGTGGCCTCGGGGCTGCGCGTGGCGTAGTGGAACTCGAAGGCGTGGCCCTGGGCCGCGAGCGCGCGCGCCATGCACAGCAGCGGCGTGATGCCGATGCCGCCCGCGATCAGCAGCGGCGCGGCCTCGCCCTGGCGCAGCGCGAAGTCGTTGCGCGGGGCCTGCGCGAGCACCCGCGCGCCCTCGGACAGGCCATGCATCCAGGCCGAGCCGCCCGCGCCGTCGGGCTCGTGCAGCACGGCGATCTCGTAGCGGTCCGAATCGTCATGTGGCCGCGCGAGCGAATAGGCGCGCTGGCCGGCCTGCCCGTTGGGTTGCATCACCTGCACGCCCAGGTGCGCGCCGGGTTCGAACGGCGGCAGCGCCTCGCCGTTCGCGCTGCGCAGCACGAAGGCCTTGATGGCCGGCGTGAGCGCGCTGACCGAGGCCACCACCAGCTCGAGCATGGAAGGCGCGGTGCTCATCCGAGCGGCAGCGCGGGGTCGGCGATGGTCAGCGCGGTGGACTTGGCCCAGCGCGGCATCAGCGTGTTCGACGCCAGCGTCTCGTCGACCAGCTTGCGCGCGGTCTCCACGCCGGCCACCGGCAGGCCCTTCGGGTCGAGCAGGCCGATCTGCGCGAGCACGCTGGCCTGGTCCCAGTAGATGTGCTCGTGGTAGAGCTTGTCGCCGCGGAACTTGACGATGGCCACCAGCGGGATCTCCACCGGCCGGCCCGTGGGCGCGATGCCCGGCAGCATCCAGTCGATCTCGACCGTGTGGGTGAAGCAGAACAGCATCTCGTCGACGATCTGCGTGGCGCCCACG
The DNA here is from genome assembly GCF_059418265.1 of Variovorax sp. GW821-FHT09B05. NCBI lineage: Bacteria > Pseudomonadati > Pseudomonadota > Betaproteobacteria > Burkholderiales > Comamonadaceae > Variovorax > Variovorax sp. GW821-FHT09B05. The sequence goes on along the minus strand of NZ_JBWKPN010000002.1, from coordinate 532,945 downwards.
GTGCGCGAGATCGGCGTGAGCCGCGTATCGGGCGGCGTGGTGGGAATGAAGTGGTGCTTGTAGAAGCGCGACAGCTCCTTCGCGCCCACGCCGCCGGTCATGGTGGGGATGTGGTTGACGTAGGGCTCGGCGACCATGGTGCCCATGGTGGCGACCACGTCGCGCGTGGCGAACTCGTACTCGCAGTGCTTGTCCCACAGCGCCGACAGGTCGTAGACCGGGCCGATCGCCTCCTTGAACAGCGCCATGGAACGCTGGTGCGCCATCAGCGTCGAGGGCTTGTCGAAGTGGTCGCCGCCGGTGCGCGCGAAGGCATGGTCGACGCCGGGGTAGACGTACATCTGCGCGCCGGGCCGGCCCGCGAAGGCCTCGAGCACCTGGGCGCGCGCCTCGGGCGGGCAGAACTTGTCGAGCTCGGCGAAGTGCAGCGCGATCGGGCACGCGATCTTCGGCACCAGTTCGAGCGCGCCCTCGATGCCGACGCCGTAGTAGCCGACCGCCGCGTCCACGCCCGAATGCGCGGCCGCGAGGTAGGCCAGCTTGCCGCCGAGGCAGAAGCCCAGCGCGCCGACCTTGCCGGTGCAGGCCGGGTGCGCGCGCAGCGCCTGCACGCTGGCGGTCACGTCGGCGATGCCGGCCTCGATGTCGAACTGCTGGAAGAAGCCGAAGGCGCGCTGCCAGTCCTCGGGCGAGTAGCCGAGCTCGACGCCGGGCTCCATGCGCCAGAACAGGTCGGGCGCGAGCACCACGTAGCCTTCCTCGGCATACAGGTCGGCCACCTCGCGCACGTAGTCGTTGATGCCGAAGATCTCCTGGCACAGCACGATGCCGGGGCCGCGGCCCGAGGCCGGCAGGGCCAGGTAGCCGCGGAAGCTCTGCGCGCCGTCGCCGGCCGGGATGTCGATGTAGTGGCTCATCGGGGGTGTCTCTTTCGAAGGGGTGGATCGTCGTGGCGGCGATTCTGGCGAGCGCCCGCGCGGGCTGTCTGTCCATTTCCGGCAGCCGGCGGCGCTGCAGGAAATGGATAGCCGCGCCGAGGGGCGCTGCCCAGACTCCGGCTTGCGTACATTTCCCTGACGCTTTTTCCATCCAGCCTTGCCACCCATGTTCGGCGGACCACCGCCAGAGGAGTTCCTTCATGCCGTACAGACGCCAGCGCACGACCACCGCCGCCGTGCCCTCGGTCATCGCCCTCGCCGCCTTCGCCGCGGTGCTCGCCGTGTCGCCGCAGGTGCGCGCGCAGACCGTCAAGGTCGGCCTCGCGATGGACCTGTCGGGCCCCTTCGCCGTCGGCGGCGCCGAGTCGAAGGCCGGCTTCGCGGTCGCGATCAAGCAGCTGGGCGGCAAGCTCGGCGGCGTGCCGGTCGAGTTCGTCGAGGCCGACACCGCGGGCAACCCCGAGACCGCGCGCCAGGTGGTCGAGCGCATGCTGATGCGCGACAAGATCGACCTGTTCACCGGGCCGGTCGGCTCCTCGGTGGCGCTGGCGGTGGCGCCGCCGCTGTTCGCGGCCAAGGTGCCCTACCTGTCGAGCAACACCGGGCCGAGCGACCTCTCGGGCGCGCGCTGCAATCCCTACTTCTTCGGCGCCTCGTATCCCAACGATGCGTACCACGAGGCGGCCGGCAAGTTCGCGGGCGACAAGGGCTTCAAGAAGGTGGCGCTGATCGCGCCCAGCTACCCGGGCGGCAAGGACGCCATCACCGGCTTCAAGCGCACCTACAAGGGCGGCACGGGCGACGAGCTCTACACCAAGCTGGGCCAGCTCGACTACTCGGCCGAGCTCGCGCAGATCCGCGCCTCGAAGCCCGACGCGCTCTACTTCTTCCTGCCAGGCGCGATGGGCGTGGCCTTCATCAAGCAGTTCGTGGGCGCGGGCCTGTCGAAGGACGTGGCGCTGATCTCCACCGCCTTCTCGGCCGACGAGGACATGATCCCCGCGGTCGGCGAGCCGATGCTCGGGCTGTTCAACACCGCGCACTGGTCCTTCGACCTCGACAACCCGGCCAACCAGCGCTTCGTGGCCGCGTTCCGGCAGCAGAACAACGGCCGCAATCCCTCGTTCTACGCGGGCCAGGCCTACGACGTGCTGATGGCGATGGACGCGGCGGTGCGCGACGTCGGCGGCAAGGTGGCCGACAAGCCCGCGCTGCTGAAGGCGATCAAGGCCGCCAACTACAAGTCGGTGCGCGGCGACTTCCGCTATGGCGCCAACAACTTCCCGGTGCAGAACTACTACCTGCGCGTGATCGCCAAGGACGGCAGCGGCCGCATCGCCAACAAGGTGATCGGCACCGTGCTGACGAACTACCAGGACACGACCGCGGCGCAGTGCGCGATGAAGTCGTCCTGATCCCGTGCCTCAATGCCGCGCGGTCTCGCGCGGCAGGTGGCCGAAGCGCTCGCGGTAGCAGGCCGCGAAGCGGCTCAGGTGCGAGAAGCCGCAGTTGAGCGCCACCTCGGTCACGCTGGCGCCGTCGTGGCGCGCGAGCTGCGCGTGGGCGGCATCGAGCCGCATGTTGCGCAGCACCTCGCCGGGCGAGAGCTCGCGGTAGCGCCGGAACAGCAGCGCCAGCCCGCGCCGCGTGAGGCCGGCGGCGCGTGCCACGTCCTCGAGCGACAGCGGCGTGTCGAGCCGCTCCTGCATGAACTCCTCGGCGCGCCGCAGCTGGCGCAGGCTCGCGGCCTCCGAGCCATGCCGCGCCTCGTCGTGCCGCTCGCGCACCGAGTTCGGCCGGTGGCACAGCAGGTAGAGCATCAGGTTGTCCTCGCAGTGCGAGAGCCAGCGCGCGTCGTAGCCGGCATCGCCTGCCGCGGGCAGCAGCGAGGCGAGGCTGGCCACCATGCGGCGCCATTGCGTGCCCGCCGTGTCGTCGAGCCGGAACGGCATCTCGAAGTCGATCTCGCCCACCGCATCGGCGCCGCGCAGCGGGAAGGCATGGCGCGCCACCTCCTGCAGCCGGCTCAGCTCGATCTTGAGCATCAGCTGTTCGCAGTCGGCATGCCAGCGCAGCCGCACCGGCTTGTGGGCCGAGATCACCGCGCCCTGCCCCGGATGGATCTGCAGGCTGCCGCCCGCGTGATGGATGTCGGCGTGGCCGCGCAACGGCATCTGCACCAGCACGAAGTTGCCGAGCGCATCGGGCTCGATGTCCACGTCGCAGCCATAGCGCAGGATGCACAGCGAGAGTGCGCTGAGCTCGGCGCGGCAGAAGATCGCATCGACGTCGCCGCGATGCCAGACGCTGCGGTGCGGCTTCAGCTCGCAGGCGATGCGCGCATGGGTTTCGTCCGCCGCGCGGGAACGGAAGACCTCGCGCCCGTACAGCGGCGAGAGTTGCTGGCTCGACCATGCTTCCACGGACACTCCTGCGATTTCAAGGTGGGGAACCGAACGCTTGTTGCGTCTTGTGCGGCGGCGAATCTACGTGCAAACGCCGCGGGCCGCCATGGCGGTTGCCCTGAGGCGATGCACACGGAGGTATTCGCGCAGCAAGAAACCTGCCCGCGAGGCCTGAAGCGCAAAGCAGCGGACGTTGCGATTGCTTGCATGTCGCGCGGCCGTTCTGGCCGAGGGCGTGGCTATCATCCGCGCCCTTCGGGAGAGAAAAGACGCCCATGAGCGAACGAGAAAGAGGGAGGGTGGCGCATGCGCGCCTGCTGCTGCCGGGCCTGTGCTGCGCCCTGCTCGCGGCCTGCGGTCCGAGCGACCGCACTGCGACGGCGCCTTCGAACGCGGCTCCCCCGGCCCTGGCCCGCCCCACACTCGACAGGCTGCAGGCCACCACCCGCGGCGCCTACGGCACGGCCTACTACCGGCTCGTCGCCGACAACCGCAGCGTGGCCGCGAAGTACCGCAGCTACCTGCGCATGAACGTGCCCGGCACGGCGCCGAACGCGAGCGCCTTCCATGGCAGTCCCTCCGAGCTGCATCCCATCCTCTCGGACCTCGAGGCCGCGCGCATCGACGGCTCGGGCGACGCGGCACTCGACGCCGCCGTGGACGGCGTGCTGGCGGCCGGCGACAGGCTGGTCGACGTCTGGACGCCGCTCGACGCCTATTACGCGTCCAAGGGCTTCCTCGAGGACCACTGGGCCCGGGCCCGCGCTGCCGACGACGACATGCGCCGCGCCTTCATCGGCCTGCTCGAACGCATCGACACGCTCGGCACCGAGCTCGACCGCGTGCAGGATGCGCTGCATGCCCAGCGCACGGCCCGGCTCAAGGGCCAGGGTGGCCTGGTCCGATGACGGGCGCCTCCCTGCCCCCTTCCCACACAATGCACGGCCGTCCAGCGTGCCCTCCGGAGATCGTCGAATGAGGAAATCGACCGCCATCGTGGTGCTCGCCGCGCTGCTGCAGGCCACCGTGCCGGTGGCGGCCCAGGCCCCGGCCGACCCGGCCGCGCCCAAACAGCAGGAGCAGCAGCCTTCCTATGACCTGCGGATCTCGACCGAGAAGCTGGCGTTCCGGGTGTACGTCAACGACCTGCTGATCCAGGCCTTCCCGACCCGGCGGATCGGCTCGATGAGCATGCCGCTCAACCCCGCGATCCTGCGCAGCGGCCCGCAGAAGCTCACGATCCGCCTGCTGCCCGCGGCCGGGCAGGACCGGCTGCCCGACACGGACGACCTCAAGGTGGAGCTGGTCGTGCGCAGCAAGACCGCGCCGCCGCGCAACACCACGCTCTATGAACTTCCCCCGCTGCGCGACGGCAGGCAGGCGCAGTTCACCGACCCGCAGGGCTTCAGCCAGACCGTGCAGTTCGAGGCCCAGGTGCCCTACAGGCTGGCCGGCTGGGAACGCAGCGTGCCGCTCGATGCCAACGATCCCAAGCTCGAGGCCGAGGTGGTCGAGGCCTACCGCCGGCTGATCGACGACATCGGGAACAGGAAGGGCGAGGCCTTCATCGGCGCGCTGGCCAAGGCCCAGCGGCTGCTCTACCCCACCATCTACCTGTCGGCCAGGGAGGCGCGCGAGCGGGATGCCGAATGGGTGAGCTTCATCGCCAAGGGCACCGGAACCGTCGTGCCGCTCGAGCACCACGCGCTCGAGATCCGCGGCGACGGCAAGCTGGTGCGGCTCAGGCGCACCGACCCGGCCAGCGTCGACGAAGGCGTGGTGCGCATCGCGTACAAGCGGGGGCCGCAGCCCCGGACCATCGTCTACGACATCTACCTGCACCGGCCCGCGCCCGGCGCGAAGCTCGAGCCGATCTGGTATTTCATGACCGACTTCAACTGACGAGACGAGCCCTGAAGGCCGGCCGCTGCCGATGCCGGATCGCCCACGGCGATCGGTAGCAATAAGTTGAGAACCAAGGTACTATTTCCTGGCTTCGCAGGCCTCTCGCGCCTACGCTCGCCACCCATGCACTCAGCCCACATCTCCGTCGACCTCCAGGATGGCTGGAATGGTTCGTTCTTCTGCAGGGAGACGGTGCGCGGCAGCTATTCGGGCGTAGCCCGGATCACCTGGCACGGCATCCCCAAGGGCGACCTCGTCGTGATGCGCCAACCTTCGCTGGAAGCGGCCGTCGAACGCGTGCGGCTGCGCGGTGGCCAGTTCATCAAGGCACGCACCCAGCCCTGAGCCCGTTCCCCTCGTTCGCGCGCGGTCTCCTCAACCGAGGCTCGAGCGCTTGCAGTTGAACACCGTGCCGCTGTCCGCCGCGCGCAGCATGGGCACCTTGCCCACGAAGCTCAGCGTGGCGCTGGTCAGCCGCCATTCGCCGGCCTTGAACAGCTTGAACAGCGTGGTGGTCTCCACCTCGGAGGTCGGGATCGAATTGAACACGTAGACCGGATCGCCGGACGATTCGTCCATGCCGACCAGGTCCGCGCGCATCTTGCCCAGCGTCTCGGTCTCGCGCGTCTTCGATCGCACCACGTCGAGATTGACCGTGCGCGAGAACTCGTCGATCGCGATCCTGCGCACCGCGTTGAACGGCGCATTGCCCGCGGCCGGCCCCGGCGTGCAGACGATGGTGGCGGCCGATGCGGCCGTGCAGGAGGCCGCCAGTGCCAGCAGCAGGCAGGCCGGGCAGCTTCTTCGGATGGTCATGGATCGTCCCTGGTCTGTGGTTCCGGAGGTGGACCACTGTAGCGCGCGGCCATACCCCCGATCTTCGTGCGCCCGCGTCGCTCGCGCCCCTGCCGACTACAACGATCTTCGTAACTTCCATTCGACGACATCTTCTGACCCAATCGCTCTCCACCAATGCGCAAGCCATTGGCCGCGCGATGCCATCCCGCATCGGCGAGCACAAGCAGGATGCCCCGCGCATCCGCAGCACGAGGAGATTCAGCATGCAGGTTCATCGGATGTTCCGCCGATTCACGTTGGCCCTGGCCGCCGCATTCGTGCTCGGCCTCGCCGCCTGTGGCGGGGGTGGCGGCGGAGGCGGTGGTGGGCTGCCGCTGCTTCCGCCGGTGGCCGGTGAACCGCCGCCCGCGCCGCCGCCGTCCAGCACGAGCCGGGTGATCAATGCCACGCTGAAGTCGAATGCGAACGGCGACACCTATCCGATCCAGATCTACCTGCCCGCCGCCTACGATGGCGGGACATCGACCTATCCCGCGATGTACCTGACGGACGGCGATGCGAAATTCAATTTCGGCACGTCGCGCTTCCAGAACTTCGTCGACATCCTCGAGCAGCAGGGCAAGAAGGCCATCGTCGTCGGCATCGGCGGCACCGCCCACCGCAACACCGACTACCTGCCGCCCGGCTCCACGGCGTATCACGACTTCGTCACGCGCGAACTCGTGCCTTACGTCGAATCGAACTACCGCGCCAACCCGGCCAAGCGCATGCTCTCGGGCCTGTCGAACGGCGGCATCTTCGTCGCGAGCGCCTTCTTCATGGAGGGTGCGGGCCAATTCACCTTCCAGTACTTCTTCTCTTCCGAAGGCCCCTTCAACGGCCCGCTGGCCGCGCCGATGGATCAGCTCGAGAAGCAGATGTACGCCAACGCCGGCACCCGCGATGTTCCCGTGACGCTGCTGCTGGCCTATGCCCTCAACAACAGCGGCGGCCCCACGATCACCGCGATGCACGACACCATCGCCAGCCGCAATTACAAGGACCTGAAGCTGAGCCTGAAGGGGTATGCGGGCGGGCACACGCAGATGGATATCCCTTCGCTCGGAGACATCGCGGCGCGGTTCATCGACTAGCTGCACGCGCTTCGGACCTCGCTCCGCGTGCGCCCTTCCTCCTCCTCCCAACGGAGGAGGGATCGAACTCCATGGCAGGCACAGAATCGCGGCCAGCCAGAAGGAGTCATTGATGCTCGAGAACAAGACGCTCGTCACCGCCTGCCTTGCGCGGGTCAGCGCTGGGGCGTGGCCCGAGGTCGAGGGACATCACCTCGAGGTGCTGCAGACGGCGGGGTTGATTGCGGCGGTGGAGACGCCCTCGCTGCAGATACATGCGAGGCCGGCGCGGCGGTTTGCTTATCAGTTGACGCCGGCGGGGAAGGAGTTGCTTTGGCCGCGGAAGAGTCGGCCCGCGACGTGAATCGACCCGGTGGTTCCGGGAGCACCCGGACTTCATCCGCTTGTTGACCATCTGGATCCGGCGGACAAAGGTGGATCCGGCATGCTTATGGGTGTACATCTGGATTCAACCCAGCCATCGAAATCCCCATGAGCATGCACATCTGGAACACGCGAAAACTCAGAGACGATCTGGTCCATGACAGGCTCGATGAAACCGATGGCCTGAAGTACATGCTGGCAGCGGCGCTGCTCTATGTGATCCTGAACTATTCGGCGCTCTGGTTCGGTGGCTACCGAAACTGGACCTTGCTGTTCGAGGCCGCCCTCACCCTCGCCATCAGCTTCGTGGGCACGCACGAAGCATTTGTCGCGAACGGTGCGGCTTCCGGGCGCGACTTCGTTCGTCGCTATTGCGTCATTGCGGTTCCCATCGGATTCAAGGTCCTGGCCCTCAATCTTCTGGTGGCGACCCTCATGCACTTCGGACTGCCGCATGTGCTGACGAACGACACGTTTCGGGATCCGGCTTTCGTTTATCGCCTGCTCGTGTTCGTCGCGTCGCTTGCCTACACCATCATCTACTTCATGCGAATTGCTCATCACATGCGCAAGGTGGCGATGGCGACGTCAATCCTGCCGCAAGAGAGATCGGCCTGAAAGATGCGAGGACGGCTTGCACGTCGACGCGTCGAGTCAAGCGCCATGGCGCGGGCCTGCGGAATGGACGATCCGTGTGGAGGTAGGAAAGAAGCGGATGGTGAGGACACCAAGCAGTGTCTTTCCATCAGTGGAGCCGCCGCAGTCGGCAACGCGTTTCAGACTTCTCATTCGTTGCGAATGAGAAGTGGTAGGACGTACTGGATTCGAACCAGTGACCAACGGATTAAAAGTCCGCTGCTCTACCAACTGAGCTAACGTCCCGAATTCGGTTTCCCTGGGAAGGGAGTTCCTCGTTCTTGTTCTTCTTGGTGCTTCGCCGCTGTGTCAAACGCGGCAAAGCCCGAGATTATAGCGTGGTATTTGCAGCCACCCGATCGAGAACCCACCCCGCCGCGCACTGGCCGAAGGTCGCGGTCACGCTCACCACCGATCCGTAGCCATGGCAGTTGAGCGAACCGTCGCCGCTCTCGATGGCGCACGAAGCATCGGGCGGGGCCACGCTCTCGCGGCTGAAGACACAGGTCACGCCGATCTTGCGACCCTCGCGCGGCGCGCCGTGCGATTTGCGCAGGCGTTGCCGCAGTTGCGCGAGCAGCGGGTCGTGCGTTACCTGCGAGAGGTCGTCGATGTCGACCTTGTGGGCGAGCCGCTTGCCGCCCGCCGCGCCGACGGTGATGAAGTCGGTGCCGCGTGCGACACCTCGCGCCCAGGCGGCCATCGCGAGCTTGGCCTTCACCTGGTCGCAGGCATCGATGACGGCATGCACGGGGCCGTTGGCGGCCTGCGCGGCTTCGAGCAGCGCGGGCCAGTTGTCGGGCTCGACGAACTCGTCGATCGGCAGCACGCGGCACTCGGCGTTGATCTGCGCGATGCGCTCGCGCATGGCCTCGACCTTGGCCTGGCCCACGGTGCTGTCGAGCGCGTGGATCTGGCGATTGATGTTGGACTCGGACACGTGGTCGAGATCGATCAGCGTGAGGCGCCCCACCCCGCTGCGCGCCAGCGCCTCGACGGCCCACGATCCGACGCCGCCGATGCCCACGACGAGCACGTGCGCGTTGCGGATGCGCGCGGCGCCGCTTACGCCATACAGGCGCTCGAGGCCGCCGAAGCGGCGCGCGAAATCGGGCGCCATCGCGTCGTCGCCAGACGCGACAAAACCGGCGGCTGCCTCGGGGGCAGTCGCCGGTTCGGTCGTGGAGACGGGCTCGTGAACGGCGCTCAAGCGGAGGGCTCCGCCGGCACTAGCGCAGGCGCGAGAGACGCTCGCGGCCGGCCTGCGCGGCTTCCGACTGCGGGTAGGCCTTGGTCAGGTCTTCCAGCGTGCGGCGCGCGGCGCGCGTGTCCTTGAGCTCGATCTGGCAGTTCGCGATCGACAGCACGGCCTCGGGGGCCTTGGCATGGTCGGGCGCGAGCGAGAGCATCGAACGGAAGTTGGCGATGGCCTCGTTGTAGTTGCGCGTGGCGTACTGGGCATTGCCGAGCCAGAACAGGGCCGACGCGTTGTAGCCGCTTTGCGGGTAGCGCTTGACGAACTCGGCGAAGGCGGTCTGGGCCTGGGCGAACTGGCCGGCGCGGAACACGCCGAGCGCGGCTTCGAAGTCGGCCTTCTCGCGCGGATCGGCATTGAACTCGCGGCCATCGACCGTGACCTTCGAGGGCTCGTTCTGCTTGAGCCGGTCGTCGATGGTGGTCTGCTTGGACTGCAGGTCGCTCACGGCGCGCGTGAGCTGTTCGTTCTGGCCGGTCATGCGCGCCAGGTCGCCGCGCATCTGCTCGATCTGCGTCTGCAGGTCGAGCAGGCTGCGCCGCAACTGGCCGTTCTCGTCGCTCAGGCGCTGATCGGTCTGCTGGCGCACGGCCTCCACGCGCTGGCGCAGGTCGAGGATGGCCTTGCGGGCCTCGTCATCCTCGAACAGCGCGGCCTGCGATCCGGCCGAGGCGCACAACAGGGCGGCCGCCAGGGCCGCGCCACGCCACAGAGCGCGTTGGGCGGGTCGCATCACCGGGTGTAGCGGATTTCGGCGCGACGGTTCTGCGCCCAGACTTCTTCACCCGCGCCGGTCACGGCGGGCTTTTCCTTGCCGAAGCTCACGGCTTCGATCTGGCTGTCGTTCACGCCCAGCAGCGTGAGCGCACGGCGCACGGCTTCCGAACGCTTCTGGCCCAGCGCGAGGTTGTACTCGCGGCCGCCGCGCTCGTCGGTGTGGCCTTCGATCGAAATGCGGCGCTGTGCGTTGGCCTTGAGGAAACGGGCATGGCCGTCGATCAGCGACTGGAACTCGGGCTTGACCGTGTAGCTGTCGTAGTCGAAAAACACGATGCGCTCGACGCCCACCGGGCCTTGCGCGGTGCCGGCGTTGGGATCGATCGTGACGGGCGCCACGGAAGTGGTCGCGCCCTGGTTGCCGGCGCCACCGGTGGTGCCGGTGCGGTCGGTCACGGGCGTTTCGTTGAGCTTGGTGCCCGACGAGCAGCCTGCGATCAGCGCCACGATGGCCAGCGAATAAATCGTACGTTTCAACATTTCGAACTCCTCAGATAAACCTAATCATTGCTTTTGAAACGGACCCCAGTCCGGTTCCCTGATGTCTCCTGCCTGACCCGCCAGCCGTGCCTTTATTTTTCCGTCCAGCGTGGTCGTCATGAGGGCTTCGCGACCTTGCAGTTGCGTGGCGTAGACGATCAGCTTGCTATTGGGGGCAAAACTCGGACTCTCGTCCGCCGAGGTGTCGGTGATGGCGGTGACATTGCCGCTGGCCAACTCCATCACATGGAGTTTGAAGGCCCCTCCCACGCGGGAGATGTAGGCCAACCACCGGCCGTCGGCGCTGACGGAAGGAGAAATGTTGTAGGTACCGCTGAAGGTGACCCGGGTCGGGTTGCCGCCGTTGGCACCCATCTTGTAGATCTGCGGCGCGCCGCCGCGGTCGCTCACGAAGTAGATGGTGCTGCCGTCGGCCGAGTAGACCGGTTCGGTGTCGATGCTCGCGCTCTGGGTCAACCGGCGCGGCTCGCCGCCGCTGGCCGGGATGGTGTAGAGCTGCGAGCCGCCATCGCGGCTCAGCGTGACGGCGAGCGTGCTGCCGTCGGGCGCCCAGGCCGGCGCGCTGTTGGAGCCGCGGAAGTTGGCGACCAGCCGGCGCTGGCCGCTGGCCACGTTGTGCACGTAGACCACGGGCTTGCGCGACTCGAAGGACACGTAGGCCAGCTGCTGGCCGTTGGACGACCAGACCGGCGAGATGATCGGCTCGGGGCTGGCCAGCGCGGCCTGCGCGTTCTCGCCGTCGGCATCGGCCACCCACAGCGAATAGCGGCTGCCGCCCTTGGTCACGTAGGCGATGCGGGTCGAGAAGATGCCCTTGTCGCCCGTGAGCTTCTCGTAGACGTAGTCGGCGATGCGGTGCGAGGCGAGCCGCAGGTCGCCCTGGGGAACGATGTAGCTCTGGCCGCCGAGATCGCCGCCGTTCGGTCCGCGCACCACGTCCCAGAGACGGAAGCGCACGTCGTAGCGGCCGTCGGCCAGGCGCGTGACGCTGCCGACCACGAGCGAGTCGGCGGTGCGCTGGCGCCAGACGGAGAAATCAGGACGCGAGCCCTCGTCGAGCGCCTGGCCCGAGGCATCGACGCCGCGGAACTGGCCGCTGCGCTCGAGGTCGGCCTGGACGATCTCGGAGATCTTCTGCGGCGAGGAATCCTGGCCGCGGAACGGCACGAGCGCGATGGGCAACTGGGTCAGCCCCACGCCCGACACCTCGACCTTGAACTGGGCGAGTGCGGGCAGGACGGGGGAGGCAGCCAGGGCCGCAATGACCGTGCGGCGACCCAAAAGCGATGAAGAAGGAGTTGGAGAGAGGGCTTGCAACGGCTTGTTCATGCGGTTTCGGAGAGATCTCGGGTTGAAAAAGTTTCTCCCCTTGTAACGGGGCCACATGGTACACATTGCTTTGATGGCGCCATGGCAAAACGTTCCATGCGGGGCCGGGTCCTACATTCAAAATGCTTCAGGAAAGCGGTCCGAAGCACCGGCCAGGGCCGCTGAAAGGGTGTTCCGACCCGCCCCGTAGAATCCGCCGCCATGCAGACACCCCCCGGCAGCGAAGCCGCACGCCCTCCCCTGATGCGCCGGCTGGCGCGGCTCATGACCTGGTTCGGCGGTTCGCGCCAGTGGTGGGCGCTGGGACTGAGCGGCGCGATGCTGGCCGCCATCACCGAGCCGCTGATGGCGGCCCTCCTCAAGCCGCTGCTCGACCGCGGCTTCACGCGCGGCGAAATGCCGCTGTGGTTCGTGCCGGCCGCCGTGCTGCTGCTGTTCGCGGTGCGCGGCATCGCCCAGTTCATCTCGCAGTACGCGCTCTCGCGCATCGCCAACGAAGGCATGCAGCGGCTGCGCAAGGTGCTGTTCGACCGGCTGCTGGGCGCTGAACTCGCGCTGTTCGCGCGCCAGTCGGCCAGCACGCTGTCGAACACCGTGGTCTATGAAGTGCAGACCGGCGCGATGCTGCTGGTGCAGGCGCTGCTGGGACTGTCGCGCGACGGCTTCACGCTGGTGGCGCTGCTGGGCTACCTGGTCTACCTGAACTGGAAGCTCACGCTGATCGTGGCCTTCCTGGTGCCGAGCATCTCCTGGATCATGAAGGTGTTCTCCAAGCGCCTCTACAAGCTGACGCAGCAGGGCCAGCAGGCCACCGACGAGCTGGCCTACGTGGTGGAAGAGAACGTGCTGGCCCACCGCATGGTGCGCCTGCATGGCGCCGAAACGGCCCAGGCCCAACGCTTCGAGCAGCTGAGCCAGAAACTCAACCGGCTGGCCGTGAAGTCCACCATCGCCCAGGCCGCGACCACCCCGCTCACGCAGATGATGGCCTCGCTGGCGCTGTCGGTGGTGGTGATGATCGCGCTCTGGCAGAGCGGCAAGCAGGGCTTCACGGTCGGCGGTTTCGTCGCCTACATCACGGCGATGCTGATGCTGATCGCGCCGATCCGGCGGCTGGCCGAAGTGGCCGGCCCGATCACCCGCGGCCTGGCCGCCCTCGAGCGCGGCCTGGCGCTGGTCGACGAGGTGCCGACCGAGCCGCAGGGCAGCTTCGGCATGACGCATGCGCAGGGCCGCATCGAGTTCCGCGACACGCGCGTGAACTACCGCGGCGACGACGAGCGCCCCGCCCTCGACGGCGTGAGCCTCGTGATCGAGCCGGGCCAGAGCGTGGCCTTCGTCGGTCCCTCGGGCTCGGGCAAGACCACGCTGATGAACCTGCTGCCGCGCTTCGTGCTGCCCAGCGGCGGCCAGGTGCTGCTCGACGGCCACGACATCTCGGAATGGGAGCTCAAGAGCCTGCGCTCGCAGTTCGCCATGGTGAGCCAGGACGTGGTGATGCTCAACGACACCCTGGCGGCCAACGTGGCGCTGGGCGCCGACGCCGAGATCGACCGCGACCGCGTGCTGGCCTGCATCGCGGCCGCCAACCTCAGCACCCACGTCGAAGGCCTGCCCCAGGGCATCGACACCGTGCTGGGCCACAACGCCACCCAGCTCTCGGGCGGCCAGCGCCAGCGCCTCGCGATCGCGCGCGCTCTCTACAAGGATGCGCCGGTGCTGCTGCTCGACGAGGCCACCTCGGCCCTCGACACCGAATCCGAGCGCCTGGTGCAGGACGCGCTGCAGCGCCTGATGCAGAACCGCACCACGCTGATCGTGGCGCACCGCCTGTCGACCATCCAGCATGCCGACCGCATCATCGTGATGGAACAGGGCCGCGTGGCCGAGCAGGGTTCGCACGCGCAGCTGATGGCGCTCGACGGCCTCTATGCGCGGCTGCAGACGAACGCGGTGCGCAGCGCCGCCGCGGGTCAGGATCCGACGCTCTGATCCCGGCCGCCGGGCGGCGCCGGCCTTGAGACACCCTCCGCTACCAGCACGCCGGCCGAGAGGATGAACTCGGCCGCGCTGCGGATGTCGCCCTCGAGCGCGGCCCGGGCCTTGGCACCGTCGCGCCGCTTGAGCGCCGCGAGCAGCGCCGCATGGTGCACAACCCCCGTCTTCTCGCCCACGCGGCGCGAGCCGGCGCGCAGGTCGTAGTTGAGGATCGGCCCGATGCGCAGCCACAGCGCCTCGATCATCTGCAGCAGCATCGGCATGTCGGCCGCGGCGTAGACCGCGAAGTGGAATTCCTTGTTGAAGGTGACCAGCCTCGAGCCATCGGGACTCGCGGCCTTCATCTCGGCGACGAAGGCATCGTGGCGCTCGGCGATCTCGCGCAGCGCCACGGTGCCGACCGCCGCGGCCGCGGCCTCGGTCGCCAGCCCCTCGAGGTTGGTGCGGATCACCGTGATTTCCTTGAACTGCGCGGCCGTCATGCGCGGCACGCGCAGGGTGCGGCTGGGCGTCAGCTCGAGCGCCTGCTCGGCCACCAGCCGCTGCATCGCCTCGCGCACCGGCATCACGCTCACGCCCAGCGCCGCGGCGGCGCTGCGCAGCGAGATCTGCTCGCCCGGCATCATCTGCCCGCTCATCACGAGGTCGCGCAACTGGTCATAGACGTTGGCGCTGAGCGTCTGGCGCTTGAGCGGGGTGACGAGGTCGGAGAGCTCCATGCCGCGGAGTATACGGTTCGGGGTATACCCTATGCGATATCTGTGATCACAGATCTACGATGCCGACCGTTCACTGTCACACCCCAAGGAGCTATTCAGAATGTGGAACGGAAATTCCCTCGCCGGCCGACGCGTGCTCGTCACCGCGGGCGCCAGCGGCATCGGCCTCGAGATCGTGCGTGCCTTCGCCGCGGCCGGCGCCCGTGTCTTCGCCTGCGACGTGCAGGCCGAGGGCCTGGACCGGCTGTCGGCCGAGCTGCCCGAGGTCGGCAGCTGCCTCGCCGACGTCTCGAGCGAGGAACAGGTCGCCCGGCTGTTCGAAGCCACGGACCGCGAGTTCGGCGGCCTCGACGTGCTGGTCAACAACGCCGGCGTGGCCGGCCCGACCGGTGGCATCGAGACCCTCTCGCTCGACGACTGGAACCGCACGCTGGCCGTCAACATCACGGGCCAGTTCCTCTGCGCCCGGCTCGCGGTGCCACGGCTGCGCCAGGGCCGCAATCCCTCGATCGTCAACCTGTCCTCGGCGGCCGGCCACCTGGGCATGCCGGGCCGCTCGCCCTACTCGGCCTCGAAATGGGCCGTGATCGGCTTCACCAAGACGCTCGCGCTCGAACTCGGCCCCGACGGCATCCGCGTCAACGCGATCCTGCCGGGCGCGGTCGACGGGCCGCGCATCCGCGCCGTGATCGCCGCCAAGGCCCAGGCGCTCGGCAAGCCCATCGAGGAAGTCACGCGCATCTACACCTCGCAGTCCGCGCTCAACCGCATGGTGACGGCCACCGACATCGCGAACATGGTGCTGTTCGCCGCCAGCGACCTGGCCGCCAGCGTCACCGGCCAGGAGCTCGTGGTCGACGGCCACACCCAGGCGCTGAGCTGACCCGCCCTCTTCTTCTCTTCCCGACCTCACCCGAACCCCATCCATGGCCACCCGCACCAAAGCCATCATCACCTGCGCCCCCACCGGCGCGATCCACACGCCGAGCATGTCGCCGCACCTGCCGGTGACGGCCGACGAGATCGCCGCTGCCTCGATCGAGGCCGCCCGCGCCGGCGCCGCGATCCTGCACCTGCATGCGCGCGATCCGAAGGACGGCCGCCCCTCGCAGGACCCGGACCTGTTCCGCCCCTTCCTCTCGAAGATCAAGGCCGCCACCGACGCCGTGATCAACATCACCACCGGCGGCAGCCCGCACATGAGCGTCGAGGAACGCATGCGCCCGGCCACCACCTTCAAGCCCGAGCTGGCCTCGCTCAACATGGGCTCGATGAACTTCGGCCTGTTCCCGATGCTCGAGCGCTTCAAGTCCTTCGAGCACGACTGGGAGCGCGAGCACCTCGAGAACAGCCGCAACCTGATCTTCAAGAACACCTTCGCCGACATCGAGAACATCCTGCGCCTGGGCGAGGCCAACGGCACGCGCTTCGAGTTCGAGTGCTACGACGTCAGCCACCTCAACAACCTGCGCCACTTCATGGACTGCAGCCTGGTGCGCGCGCCGGTGTTCGTGCAGACGGTGTTCGGCATCCTCGGCGGCATCGGTGCCGATCCCGAGGACCTGATGCACATGCACCGCACGGCGGCGCGCCTGTTCGGCGACCGCTTCCAGTGGTCGATCCTCGGCACCGGCCGCAACCAGTTGCCGCTGGCCACCATCGGCGCGGCCATGGGCTCGCACGTGCGCGTCGGCCTCGAGGACTCGCTGTGGATCGGCCCGGGCCGGCTCGCCGCCTCGAGCGCCGAGCAGGTGCTGCGCATCCGCGCCGTGCTCGAGGCGCTGAACATCGACATCGCGACACCCGACGAGGCGCGCGAGATCCTCGGCCTCAAGGGCGCGGCCAAGGTCGACTTCTAGCCCTCGCATTCCCATCGTCCGCAGCGCCGCCGCATCGCACGGCGCGCCGCTGCATTCCTTCACCAGAACAAGACTTCAGAGAGAGACACCGATGGCACACACCTCCATCCCCGGCGCCCGTCTCGGGCCCGCGGCCGACACGGCCACCACCGACGAGCAGGCCTCGCTCAATGCGCTGATCTTCCGCAAGCTGATGCCGCTGCTGGTGCTGGCCTACGTGATCAGCTTCATCGACCGCACCAACATCGCGCTCGCCAAGAGCCACATGGCGGTCGACATCGGCATCTCGGCCGCGGCCTACGGCCTGGGCGCAGGCCTGTTCTTCCTGAGCTACGCGCTGCTCGAGGTGCCGAGCAACCTGGTGATGCACCGCGTGGGCGCACGCTGGTGGATCGCGCGCATCATGATCACCTGGGGCCTGCTGTCGGCCGGCATGGCCTTCGTCACGGGCGAGACCTCGTTCTACGTGATGCGCGTGCTGCTTGGCGCGGCCGAGGCCGGCCTGTTCCCGGGCGTGATGCTCTACCTGAACTACTGGTTCGGCCGCAAGGACCGGGCGCGCGCCACGGGCTACTTCCTGCTCGGCGTGTGCATCGCCAACATCCTCAGCGGCCCGGTCGGCGGCGCGCTGCTGCAGATGGACGGCCTGCTGGGCTGGCACGGCTGGCAATGGATGTTCGTGATCGAGGGCCTGCCGGCCGTGGCGCTGGCCTTCGTGGTCTGGCGCAAGCTGCCCGACGGCCCGGCCGATGCGAGCTGGCTCACGCCGGCGCAGGCGCGCGCCATCGAGCAAGGCCTCGCCGCCGAACGCGCCGAGGACGCGGCCCATGGCCAGGTCGGCGAATCGTTCCGTGCCTGCCTGGTCGACAAGCAGATCTGGCTCGCGATCTTCGTCTACTTCTGCCACCAGATCAGCATCTACACGGTGATCTTCTTCCTGCCGAGCATCATCGGCACCTACGGCAAGCTCACGCCGCTGCAGATCGGCGCGCTCAACTCGCTGCCCTGGGTCGCCGCCGCGGTCGGCGCGATCGCGCTGCCGCGGCTCGCGGTCACGCCGCAGCGCGGCCGGCTGCTGCTGCTGATCGGGCTGGTCGCCATGGCCGTGGGGCTGGGCATCGCGGCCTTCGCGAGCCCGGCCGTCGCGCTCGCGGGCTTCTGCCTCACGGGCTCGATGTTCTTCGTGGTGCAGTCGGTGATCTTCCTGTTCGCTTCCTCGCGCCTGGCCGGCGTGGCGCTCGCGGGCGGGCTGGCGCTGGTCAACACCTGCGGCCTGCTGGGCGGCTTCATCGGGCCGTCGGTGATGGGATGGATCGAGCAGAGCACGGGCAGCACGACGAACGGCCTGCTCGCGATGGCCGTGCTGCTGGTGCTGGCGGCGCTCGCCAGCATCGGCATGCGCCAGGGCCGCGAATCGCGGCGCTAAGAGCCCGAAGGCTCAGAGCAAGACGATGTCGTACTGCCCCTGCCCGATCGCCGGCTCGGACTGCAGCGAGATCGGCTTGCCGATGAAGTCGCTGAGCCCGGCCAGGTGCTGGCTCTCCTCGTCGAGGAACAGCTCGATCACCTGCGGCGACGAGACGATGCGGAACTCGCGCGGCGTGAACTGCCGCGCCTCGCGCAGGATCTCGCGCATCACGTCGTAGGCCACGCTGCGCGCGGTCTTCACGATGCCCTGGCCGCCGCAGGCCACGCAGGGCTCGCACAGCATGTGGGCCAGCGATTCGCGCGTGCGCTTGCGCGTCATCTCGACCAGGCCGAGCTGCGAGAAGCCGCCGGCCGTGGTCTTCACGCGGTCGCGCGCGAGCTGCTTGCGGAACTCGCCGAGCACCTGCTCGCGGTGGTCGTCGCGCGCCATGTCGATGAAGTCGACGATGATGATCCCGCCCAGGTTGCGCAGCCGCAGCTGGCGCGCGATGGCCTGCGCCGCCTCGAGGTTGGTCTTGAAGATGGTGTCGTCGAAGTTGCGCGCACCGACGAAGCCGCCGGTGTTCACGTCGATGGTGGTCAGCGCCTCGGTCTGGTCGACCACGAGGTAGCCACCCGACTTGAGATCGACCCGGCGCCCGAGCGCGCGCGCGATCTCCTCGTCGACCGAATAGAGGTCGAAGATCGGCCGCTCGCCGCGGTAGTGCTGCAGCTTGCCGGACGCCTTGGGCATGAACTCCAGGCCGAACTTCAGCAGCAGCTCGAACTGCTCGCGCGAATCGATGCGGATGGTCTGCGTGTCCTCGGTGGTGAGGTCGCGCAGCACGCGCTGCAGCAGGCTCAGGTCCTGGTGCAGCAGCGACATCGGCGGCAGCCGCGTCGAGGCCTCGCGGATGCGAGACCAGGTCTTGCGCAGGTAGGCGATGTCGTCGGCGAGCTCGGCGTCGGTCGAGTCCTCGCCGTTGGTGCGCAGGATGAAGCCGCCGGTGTTCTCGGGCACCACGCCGCCGCTGTCGGCGGCCGCGGCGGCCTCGATCAGCGCGAGCATGCGCGAGCGCAGCGCATCGCGCAGGTCGGCCGGGATCTTCTGCGACACGCCGATGTGGTTGTCCTGCGGCAGGAACACGAGCAGCCGTCCCGCGATGCTGATCTGCGTCGACAGCCGCGCGCCCTTGGTGCCGATCGGGTCCTTGATGACCTGCACCAGCAGCGACTGGCCCTCGAACACCTGCTTCTCGATCGGCACCATGGTGCCGCCGTTGCGGTGGTCGCGTTCGGCCGGCGCGGCGCTGGGCCGCGAGCCCGGCGTGAACGGCGCGACGATGTCGGCGACATGCAGGAAGGCGGTGCGTTCGAGGCCGATGTCGATGAAGGCCGACTGCATGCCCGGCAGCACGCGCGAGACCTTGCCCAGGTAGATGTTGCCGACCAGTCCGCGCTCGAGCGTGCGCTCGACGTGCAGCTCCTGCACCGCGCCGTGCTCGACCACCGCCACGCGGGTCTCCTGCGGGGACCAGTTGATCAGGATGTCTTGCATGGAGTTCTCGGTTGTCTCAAGTGGGGAAACCGGCGCGCCGCAGCAGTTGCGCGGTCTCGAACATGGGGAGGCCCATGATGCCCGAATAGGAGCCGCTGATGTGCTCGACGAAGGCAGCCGCCGCGCCCTGGATGCCATAGGCGCCGGCCTTGCCCAGCGGCTCGCCGCCTTCGACGTAGCGGCGGATCTGCGCGCGGCTCATGGGCGCGAAGCGCACGCGCGACACGCTCAGCGCGGCCTGCCGGCGACGGCCCTGCTGCAGCGCCACGGCGGTCAGCACGCGGTGCGTGGCGCCCGACAGCAGCGCGAGCATGCGCTCGGCATCGCGCGCGTCCTCGGGCTTGCCGAGGATGGTGCGGCCCAGCGCCACGGTGGTGTCGGCGCACAGCACGGGCGCATCGGCCAGGCCGCGGCGACGCAGGCGCGCCACGGCGGCATCGAGCTTGAGCGCCGTCACGCGCTGCACGTAGGCAGTGGGCGATTCGCCGGGCAGCACGGTCTCGAGCGCCTCCGCGTCCTCGTCGTCGGCGGCCAGCAGCAGTTCATGGCGCACGCCGAGCTGGCCGAGCAATTGGGCGCGGCGCGGGCTCTGCGAGGCGAGGTAGAGGAAGGTCGGGATGGTCGGCACGGCGGTCGTCTCTGTGAAGCGGAAGAAAAGACGGGGTCGATGGAGGAACGCGGCGAGGTCCTCGTCGCGCGGCGGCTCGACGGGCCGCTCATTCGCGGTGGTAGGGATGGCCCGCGTTGACCGACCATGCGCGGTAGAGCTGCTCCACCAGCAGCACGCGCGCCATCGCATGCGGCAGGGTCAGATCGGACAGGCGGATGCGCTCGTGGGCCGCGGCCTTGAAGGCCGGGTCGAGCCCGTCGGGGCCGCCGATCACCAGCGCGACATCGTCGCCCTCGCCCTGCCAGCTCTGCAGCCGCGCGGCCAGCGCCTTGGTGGTCAGCGCGGTGCCGCGCTCGTCGAGCACCACGATGCGCATGCCGCGCGCGATGGCGGCTTCGATGCGTTCGCGTTCGGCGGCGTAGAGGGTCTCGAGCGACTTGGAACCGCGTGGCTCGGTCTTGACCGCGCGCAGTTCGAGCTTGAGTTCGGGCGGGAAGCGCTTGGCGTAGTCGTCCCAGGCAGTCTGTGCCCAGTCGGGCATGCGCTGCCCGACTGCGACCACCAGCAGCTTCATGCGCTGCGCGAAGCGGTCTTGCGCGCGGGTGCCTTCTTCGCCGCGGGCTTGGCCGCCGGCTTCGCGCCCGTCTTGGCGGCGGCCTTCTTGGCCACCGGCTTGCCGACCACCACCACCGGGGCCTTCTTGGCCGGTGCCTTTTTCGCGGCGGTCTTCGCGCCGGTCTTGCCCGCCGCCTTCTTCGGCGCGGCCTTGGCTTCCTTGGCCTCGCGCTCGGCGGCACGGATCGCGGTCTTGGCGGCGCTCGCGCGGCGCAGCGAGGTCGGCGCCTTGGCGGCCGCGGGCTTGGCTTCCTTGTCCTCGGACGCACGCGCCGGCTTGCTGGCGCCGAGCTTCAGGCGCACGGGCTTGTCGCCCCAGATCTCCTCGAGGTGGTAGTACTGGCGGATCGCCGGCTGCATGATGTGCGCGACGGCCTGTCCGCAGTCCACGATGATCCACTCGCCGTTTTCCTCGCCCTCCACGCGCGGCTTGCCGAAGCCGGCATCGCGCACCGCGTCGCGCACGCTCGCGGCCAGCGCCTTGGTCTGGCGGTTCGAGGTGCCCGAGGCCACGATCACGCGCTCGAACAGCGGCGAGAGATGCTCGGTGTCGAATACCTGGATGTCCTGCGCCTTGACGTCTTCGAGCCCATCGATGATGGCTCGCTGGAGTTTCTGGGTGTCTTTCTTGGCGGCGGCTTCAGTGGTCATCAGGCAGAGCGATAGAGGAAGTGTTGGTCAATATAGCGTGCAACCGTGGACGGAACCAGTGAGGAAATCTCCTCGCCCAGCGACGCACGCCGCCGGATGTCGGTGGCGCTGATGTCCATGGCAGGCAGTTCGAGCGCCTCGAAACGCGCGCCGGCCGGGAGGCCGGGCAGCGTATTCGGATCAAAACGGGCGGTGTCGGCCGTCGATAGTGCGCGATACGCTACAGAAATAGTAGCGACCGCGAGTATATCCTGCCAGCCGTGCCAGCTCGGCAGGGCCCGTGCCTGGTCGGCGCCCATGACCAGCACCAGCTCGGCGTCGGGCTGCGCCTGCTGCAGTTCGTGCAGGGTGTCGATGGTGTAGGTGGGGCCGTCGCGCAGCATCTCGCGCGAATCGACCACCACGCCCGGGATGTCGCCGAACGCCAGCTGCGCCATCGCGAGGCGGTCCTTGGCCGGCGTGAGTTCGCGCACCTTGTGCCAGGCATGCCCGGTCGGAAAGACATAGAGCGCCGTGAGGCCCAGCTGCTCGAGCGCGGCCCGCGCCAGCGCCACGTGGGCGTTGTGCGGCGGATCGAAGGCGCCGCCGAACACGCCGATGCGCGGCGCGTTCTTCGAAGCGTTCACGGCAGCCACGCGCGGCGCACGATGAAGTCGCTGTAGAGCGCCGCCTCGGGCGACCCCGGCTCGGGCTCGCGGCGGTAGGCCCAGCTCGCCTGCGGCGGCATCGACAGCAGGATCGATTCGGTGCGCCCGCCCGACTGCAGCCCGAAGTGCGTGCCGCGGTCCCACACGAGGTTGAACTCGACGTAGCGCCCGCGCCGGTAGAGCTGGAACGCGCGCTCGCGCTCGCCCCAGGCCATGCCGCGGCGGCGTTCCACCAGCGGCAGGTAGGCCGGCAGGAAGGCATCGCCGACCGAGCGGATCAGCGCGAAGCCGTTGTCGACGCCACCCTCGGCGAAGTCGTCGAAGAAGATGCCGCCGATGCCGCGCTGCTCGTTGCGGTGCTTGAGGAAGAAATACTCGTCGCACCAGGTCTTGAAGCGCGGGTACTTGTCCTCGCCGAAGGGCGCGAGCGCATCGCGGCAGACGGTGTGGAAATGCACCGCGTCGTCTTCGAAGCCGTAGCAGGGCGTGAGGTCCATGCCGCCGCCGAACCAGCAGACCGGCTCGCCGCCGGCCGGCAGCGCGGCCAGCATGCGCACGTTCATGTGGACGATCGGCACGTAGGGGTTGCGCGGATGGAACACCAGCGACACGCCCATCGCCTCGAAGGGCGCGCCGGCCAGCTCGGGCCGGTTCTGCGTGGCCGAGGGCGGCAGCTTCGGGCCGCGCACCTGCGAGAAGCCGCAGCCCGCGCGCTCGAACAGCTCGCTGCCTTCGAGGATGCAGGTGAGTCCGCTGCCCTGCAGCGGCTCGTCGGGCGCCTTGTGCCAGGCATCGCGCACCGCGGTGCCGCCATCGGCCGCCTCGATCGCGGCGACGATGGACTGCTGCAGCCCGCGCAGATAGTCGCCGACCGCCTGGGGATCGGAGGGTTGCCGCTGCATCAACCGTTGGTGCCGTGGCTGCGCGCCTGCACGGCGCGGAAGCCGATGTCGCGGCGGTACTGGGCGCCGTCGAAGCGCACCCGCGCCGCCACTTCGTAGGCGCGCTGCTGCGCGAGCTTCACGCTGTCGGCCAGCACGGTCACGCAGAGCACGCGGCCACCGCTGGTCTGGAGTTCGCCGTCCTTGACGGTGGTGCCGGCGTGGAACACCACGGCATCGGGCGCCTCGGCGGGAATGCCGTCGATGCGGTCGCCCTTGCGCGGCGAGAGCGGATAGCCGTGCGCGGCCATCACCACGCCGAGCGCGACGCGGCGGTCCCACTGCAGCTCGACCTGGTCGAGCGTGCCGTCGGTGGCGTGCCAGAACACCTCGAACAGGTCGGACTTCAGCCGCATCATGATCGGCTGGGTCTCGGGGTCGCCCATGCGGCAGTTGAACTCGAGCGTCTTGGGATGGCCCTGCGCGTCGATCATCAGGCCGGCATAGAGGAAGCCGGTGTAGGGGATGCCGTCCTTTTCCATGCCGCGGATGGTCGGCAGGATGATCTCGCGCATGGCGCGCGCATGCACCTCGGCCGTGACCACGGGCGCGGGCGAGTAGGCACCCATGCCGCCGGTGTTGGGGCCCTCGTCGTTGTCGAGCAGGCGCTTGTGGTCCTGGCTGGTGGCCAGCGCGGTCACGTTCTTGCCGTCGCACAGCACGATGAAGCTGGCTTCCTCGCCCTGCAGGAACTCCTCGATCACGACACGCGCGCCGCCTTCGTTGTGCGAGACGCCGAACTTGTTGTCGACCAGCATGAAGTCGACCGCGTCGTGCGCTTCCTGCGCGGTCATGGCCACCACCACGCCCTTGCCGGCGGCCAGGCCGTCGGCCTTGACCACGATCGGCGCGCCCTTGGCGTCGATGTACGCATGGGCGGCGGCGGCGTCGGTGAAGGCCTCGTACTCGGCCGTCGGGATCTTGTGGCGCTTCATGAAGGCCTTGGAGAAGGCCTTCGAGCTCTCGAGCTGGGCGGCGGCCTTGGTCGGGCCGAAGATGCGCAGGCCGTGCGCGCGGAATTCGTCGACCACGCCCGCGGCCAGCGGGGCCTCGGGGCCGACCACCGTCAGCGCGATCTTTTCCTTGAGCGCCCACTCGCGCAGCGCGGCGGGCTCGGTGATGTCGATGCTGTCGTAGCGCGGGTCGGTGACCGTTCCGCCATTGCCGGGCGCCACGTAGATGCGGCTGACCCGGGTGGCCTGCGCCAGCCGCCATGCCAGGGCATGTTCGCGGCCCCCTCCCCCAATCACCAGTACCTTCATTCTCGGGCCTTCATACGCTGTGTTCTTTCCATCATTGCTGCTGCCGGGTGCCGGCCCTCATTCGGACAGCGAGGCGTTGTGATAGACCTCCTGCACGTCGTCCAGGTCCTCGAGCACGTCGAGCAGCCGCTGCATCTTCGCGGCGTCCTCGCCCACGACGTCGATGGTGTTCTCGGCCCGCATCGTGACCTCGGCCACCTCGGGCTTCAGGCCCGCCGCCTCGAGCGCGTTCTTCACCGCCTCGAAATCGCCGGGCGCGGTGATCACCTCGATGGCGCCGTCGTCGTCGGTCACGACGTCTTCCGCGCCGGCCTCGAGCGCCACTTCCATCACCTTGTCTTCATCCGTGCCCGGGGCGAAGACGAACTGTCCGCAATGCTTGAACTGGAAGGCCACCGAGCCCTCGGTGCCCATGTTGCCGCCGTGCTTGGCGAAGGCGTGGCGCACTTCGGCCACGGTGCGCACGCGGTTGTCGGTCATGGTGTCGACGATGATCGCCGCGCCGCCGATGCCGTACCCTTCGTAACGAATTTCTTCGTAATTGACGCCTTCGAGGTTGCCCGTGGCCTTGTCGATGTTTCGCTTGACGGTGTCGGCCGGCAGATTGACCGCCTTGGCCTTTTCGACCGCCAAGCGCAGGCGGGGGTTGGCGCTCAGGTCGCCGCCGCCGGCCCGGGCCGCCACCATGATTTCACGGATGGCGCGGGTCCAGAGCTTTCCTCGTTTTTCGTCCTGCCGGCCCTTCCGGTGCTGAATATTTGCCCATTTGCTGTGTCCGGCCATGGCTTTTCTCTCGCTGTCCTGTGTTTTCGAAGCAGGCTGCGAGTTTACTGTCCGGCGCGCACAACGGACCGGCGGCGCGGGCGGGCGGGCCGGTCAAACCTTTTGGTGATAATCCCTCGATGACGCCATTGCCTTTCGCCGGGTCGGGACATCCGACGCTGCCGCCCACCCGCCACGCACGCCGTGCGAGCCGGGCGGACACCCCGCAGGCAGGCCCCGATCCCCTCGCAAAGGCTTCCTGATCGTGCGCTTCCAGGGCGAAACACCCTCCTCTTCCTCGTTGCGCGTGGAGCGCCTTTCCCTCGCGGACAGCCTGGCGCTGGCCGCCGACGGACCGGCGCCCTTCGCCGCCATCGGCTACGGCACGCCCGAGCGGCTCGACTGGATGCCGCCGGTCGACGCCAGCGTGCTGTCGGAGCGCGGCGCGGTGGCCGACGTCTGGCATGCTGCCGGCTCTTCGGTCCAGACCGGCCGCACCGGCCTCGTGCGCTGGCGCGCCGACGACCACTGGCTGCTGGGCGCGATCGACCTCGACGAGAGCGTCGAGAAGCAGGGCCTGGCCGAGCTGGCGCACCGCGCCTACCGCGACCTGTTCGCCACGCTCGACCAGAGCGGCATCTCCCATCCGCTGCGGATCTGGAACTACCTGCCGCAGATCAACGGCGACGGCGGCGGGCTCGAGCGCTACCGCCAGTTCAACCTGGGCCGCCAGGACGCCTTCCTCGAAGCCGGCCGCGCCGCCTTCGAAGGCGCGCCGGCCGCCTGCGCGCTGGGCATCCACCGCGGCGCGCTGTCGGTGCGCTTCCTGGCCGGGCGCCGCGCCCCGCTGCCGATCGAGAACCCGCGCCAGGTCTCGGCCTACCGCTATCCCTCGACCTACGGGCCGCGCGCCCCGACCTTCTCGCGCGCGGCGCTGGCCGACATCGGCGACGAACGCTGCGCGCTGTTCATCTCGGGCACCGCGAGCATCGTCGGCCACGAGACCGTGCACCGCGGCGACGTGCGCGAGCAGACCCGCGAGACGCTGCGTAACCTCGAGGCCGTGGTGCATGCCGCCAACGCGCAGGGATCGGCGCGCTTCTCGGTCGCGGCGCTCGACGGCGTGGTCTACGTGCGCCACCCGGCCGATCTCGAAGCCGTGCGCGGCGTGCTCGAAGACGCGCTCGGGTCCGACGCGCCGATGGTGCGCGGCGCGGTATATCTCGAGGCCGACATCTGCCGCGGCGACCTGCTGGTCGAGATCGAAGCCCATGCCACCGCCCCCGGGCGGCGGCGGGACTGACGCTCGAACGGCAGCCCCACCTTTCCCGATGATCCTCCGCGTGCTGCGCATTCTCACGGCCGTTCCCCTGGCGCTGATGCTCTATGCGCTGCTGCTGTTCCTCGGCGTGATCTCGCTGGTCTGGAACGCCTTCGCGATGCTGATCCATCCGGTGATGCCGGTGAAGCCGGCGCGCGCGCTGGGCCGCGCCACCATCGCCTTCGCCTACCGCACCTTCTGGGGCCTGGCCTCGGTCACCGGCATGATGCGCATCGACGCGAGCTGCCTCGACGCGCTGCGCGACGAGCCCGGCGTGATCTTCGTGGCCAACCACCCGACCATGCTCGACGCGCTGCTGCTGGTGGCGCGGCTGCCGCGCAGCGCCTGCATCATGAAGGCCGAGCTGCTGCACAACATCTTCCTGGGCGCGGGCGCGCGGCTGGCGCGCTACATCAGCAACGAATCGGCGCGCACCATGGTGCGGCTGGCGGTGGCCGACCTGCGTGAAGGCGGCCAGCTGGTGATCTTTCCCGAGGGCACGCGCACCGTCACGCCGCCGCTCAATCCGTTCCGCCCCGGCGTCACGCTGATCGCCAAGCTCGCGCAGGCGCCGATCCAGACCGTGTTCATCGACACCGACTCGCCCTACCTCGGCAAGGGCTGGCCGATCTGGCGCGTGCCGCCGCTGCCGATCGTCTTCACGCTGCGCCTGGGCCAGCGCTTCGCGCCGACGCAGGACAGCGACGTGCTGCAATCCGAGCTCGAACAATATTTCCGCCACCACCTGGAACGGCGCGCCGCCGACGCCGACTCTCCCGAATGCCAGACGCCTCGCGCACCCACCTTGTCCTGATCCCGAGCTACAACACGGGCGAGCGCCTGTTCTCCACCGTCGAGGCGGCGCTCGCGCAATGGAGCCCGGTGTGGGTGGTGGTCGACGGCAGCGACGACGGCACCGGCGAGCGGCTGCAGCAGATGGCCGCCGACCGCCCCGGCCTGCGCGTGTGGCTGCTGCCCGAGAACCAGGGCAAGGGCGCGGCGGTGCTGCACGGGCTGCGCGCGGCGCGCGACGCCGGTTTCACGCATGCGCTCACCATGGACTCCGACGGCCAGCATCCGGCGCCGCTGATCCCGGCCTTCATGCAGGCCTCGCTGGCGCGGCCCGAGACCATGGTGCTGGGCCGCCCGGTGTTCGATGCCAGCGCGCCGCTGCTGCGCGTGCGCGGGCGCCGCGTCTCCAACGGCTGGACCCAGCTCGAGACGCTGTTCGCCGGCGTCGGCGATTCGCTCTACGGCTTTCGCGTCTACCCGGTGCAGGACCTGATCGCGGTGATGCAGCGCCAGCCCTGGATGCGCCGCTTCGACTTCGACACCGAGGCCGTGGTGCGGCTGGCCTGGCGCGGCGTGAAGCCGGTGAACATCGACGCGCCGGTCAAGTACCTGACGGCCGAGGAAGGCGGGGTCTCGCACTTCCGCTACGGGCGAGACAACGTGCTGCTGACCTGGATGCACACGCGGCTGATGGTGGAGTTCGTGCTGCGGCTGCCGGGCCTGCTCTGGCGCAAGCTGCGCGGCGCGCCGCCGTTCCAGGCCTGATCCACCGTGCCCGCTATTCGACGGCTCCGCCGCCGAGTGCCTTGTAGAGCGTCATCGTCGCGTTGAGCTGGTTGACCCGGTTCTGCGCCAGCGACACCTCGGCCGCGCGCCGCCGGTCCTTCGCGTCGAGCACCGGCTGCAGCGCGGTCGCCCCCGCGCGGTAGCGCACCTCCGACAGCCGCTCGGCGCGCTGCGCCAGCTCCAGCGCCACCACCAGCTTCGCGCTCTCGTCGCGCAACTGGGTGCGCGACGAGAGCGCGTTCTCCACTTCCGACAGCGCCGTGTACAGCGATTGCCGGAAGCCCGCCACCGCTTCCTCGTACTGGCTCTGCGACACCGCCACCGTCAGGCGCGCCGTGTTCCATTGCAGGAAGGGCAGCGCCAGCCCCGCACCCAGCGTCGCGACCGGGTTGCGCAGCAGTTGACCCAGCGCCGTGCTCGAGGTGCCGAGCGAGCCCGTGAGGCTCAGCGCCGGATAGAAGCCGGTGCGCGTCGCGTCGACATTGGCGAGCGCGCCGCGCAGCCGCTGCTCGGCCGCGCGCAGGTCGGGACGCCGGCCCAGCAGGCTGGCGGGCAGGCCCGCGTCGATGGCGGGCGGCGCCGCATCGGGCAGGCTCGCGGGCTCCTCGGCCGCCACCTCGGGCGGACGGTCGAACAGGATCGCGAGCGCATTGCGCGTTTCCACGCGCTGCTGCAGCAGCTGCGTGTGCGCCGCCTCCTGGCTCGCGAGGTTCTGGCCGGCCTGCGCCACGTCGAGGCCCGAGACCGCGCCGGCCTCGTAGCGCGCACGCACCAGCGCCACGATGCGCCGCGCGTCCTCCATG
Organism: Variovorax sp. GW821-FHT09B05; assembly: GCF_059418265.1. NCBI lineage: Bacteria > Pseudomonadati > Pseudomonadota > Betaproteobacteria > Burkholderiales > Comamonadaceae > Variovorax > Variovorax sp. GW821-FHT09B05. The sequence goes on along the minus strand of NZ_JBWKPN010000002.1, from coordinate 504,174 downwards.
CCGGCCTCGCTCAGCGCGATGCGCTGGTTCAGGTAGCCGGTCTGCCAGTAGAGATTGGCGGTGGTGGCGACCAGCGCCAGCGCCGTCGCCTGCCGGTCGGACTGGGTCGCCTTCAGTTCCCAGTCGGCCGCGCTGCGCACCGCCGCGAGCCGGCCCCAGAGGTCGAGCTCGTAGCTCAGCGTCACGAGCGAACTCGAACTCGAGCCCGCGACGCCGCCGCGCTTGAGGTCGTAGCCGCGGCTGGTGGCAGCCTGGCCGACCACGCCGGGCGTGAGGTTGGTGTCGGCCAGGCCGGCCTGCAGCTGCGCGCGCTGCACCCGGATGCCGGCGGCCGCGAGGTCGTTGTTGACCTGCAGCGCCTGGTCGACCAGCGCATCGAGCCGCGGATCGCCAAAGGACGACCACCACTTCGCCGGGAACACCGCCGCCGCGCTGGCCGTGCCCGGCTGCGGCTGCTGCCAGGCCGAGGGCAGCTCGAGCGGCTTCTCGGGCCGGCGCTCGGGCTGGAACGCGGTGCAGCCGGCCGCGAGCAGCGCGGCCGCCAGCGCCAGGGGGAGCAGGCGCGCCTTACTCACGGGCCAGTGCCTCGATGGGGTCGAGCCGCGCCGCGTTGCGCGCCGGCAGGTAGCCGAACAGCACGCCGATCAGCGAGGCGCAGAAGAAGGCCGACAGCACGGCACCGAGCGAGAAGATCATCTGCCATTGCTTCACGAACAGGGAGAACAGGAAGCTGATGCCATAGGACAGCAGCACGCCGATCAGCCCGCCGACCAGGCACACCAGCACGGCCTCGGTCAGGAACTGCTGCAACACGTCGCTCTGGCGCGCACCCACCGCCATGCGGATGCCGATCTCGCGTGTGCGCTCGGTCACCGACACCAGCATGATGTTCATCACGCCGATGCCGCCCACCACCAGCGAGATCACCGCGATCAGCGACAGCAGCAGGGTCAGCGACTGGCTGGTGCGCTCGGCCGTCTTCACGATGCTGTCCATGTTGAAGGTGAAGAAGTCCTTGCCGCCGTGGCGCAGGGTCAGCAGCTTCACGATGCCGTCCTCGGCCGCCTTGGTCGGCTGCTCGTCGCGGATGCGCACCGTGATGCCGTCGAAATGCTGCTGGCCGAACAGCCGGCTCGCCGCCGTGCTGTAGGGCAGCCAGATGTTGAGCTGCTTGTTCTCGCCGAACATGCTCTTCTTCTCCTGCGCCACGCCGATCACGGTGCACGGCAGGCTGCCGACCAGGATGATCTTGCCGAGCGGATCCACGCCCTCGGGGAACAGCTTGCGGCGCGTGTTCTGGTCGATCACCACCACCTGCGACTGGTGCCGCACGTCGTTGGCGTTGAAGGCGATGCCGCTGGCCATCTGCACGTCGCGCACCGCGAAGTAGTTGTCGCTGACGCCGTTGACGTTGCCGTTGATGTCGATGCTGCGGTAGCGCAGCCGCAGGCTGCGCATGGTGGCCGGCGTCACGCTGTGCACGAAGGGCTGCGCCGCGATCGCCTGCAGGTCGGCCGGCACCAGCGTGCGGATGCTCTGCGCCTTGTCGTCGCCGAAGTCGCGGCCCGGGTAGATGTCGAGCGTGTTGGTGCCGATGGCGCGGATGTCGGACAGCACGAAGCGCTTGGCACCCTCCCCGATCGCCACGATCGAGACCACCGAGGTGATGCCGATCACGATGCCCAGCATGGTGAGCGCGGTGCGCATGCGGTGCGACATCATCGAGCGCCAGGCCATGCGGAAGGCCTCGGCGAAGCGCGACCAGCCGGTGCTCAGCCGGCCGCCCGTGGCGGGCCGGGTCACCGGCTGCGGTGCCTCGCCGGCGCCGGTGGCTTCGGGCGCGGGCACGGTCGGCACGTTGGGCCGGTCGCCCACGATGCGGCCGTCGGCGATCTCGATGATGCGTTCGGTGCAGCTCGCCACCTGCATGTCGTGGGTCACGATGATGATCGTGTGGCCCTGCGCATGCAGCTCGCGCAGGATCGCGATCACTTCCTGGCCGCTGCGGCTGTCGAGCGCGCCCGTGGGCTCGTCGGCCAGGATCACCTGGCCGCCGTTCATCAGCGCGCGCGCGATGCTCACGCGCTGCTGCTGGCCGCCCGAGAGCTGGCTCGGCCGGTGGTCGCCGCGGTCGTCCAGGCCCAGGCGCGCGAGCAACTGCCGCGCGCGCGCCTCGCGCGTCGCGCCGTCGGTGCCCGCGTACACCGCCGGCACCTCGACGTTGCCGGTGGCCGTCAGGTGCTGCATCAGGTGGTAACGCTGGAAGATGAAGCCGAAGTGCTCGCGCCGCAGCTCGGCCAGCGCGTCGCTGTCGAGCGTGCCCACGTCGTGACCCGAGACCGTGTAGCTGCCGCTGCTGGGCCGGTCGAGGCAGCCCAGGATGTTCATCAGCGTCGACTTGCCCGAGCCCGAGGCGCCGACGATCGCGAGCATCTCGCCGTGGCCGATGTCGAGGTTCACGTCCTCGAGCACCTGCACCCGCGTCTCGCCCGAAGGGAAGCTGCGCCCGATGCCGCGCAGCGACAGCAGGGCCTGCCGTGGCGGCTGCGTCATGGGCCCTTGCCGCGGCGCTCGCCGCCGTTGGCCTCTCCATCGCGCGGCTCCACGGCCGAGGCGTCGCCGGTGATGACCTGGTCGCCTTCCTTCAGCCCCTCGAGCACCTGGGCCTGGAAGTTGTTGGTGATGCCGGTGCGCACCTTGCGCGTCTCGGGCGTGTGGTCGGCCTTGAGCACGCGCACCTCGTAGCGGCCCTCCTTGTCGCGGTTGCCGAGCGCGGTCAGCGGCACGGTCAGCGCCTGCTTCGCCTCGCCGAGCATGATCGCGACCTGGGCCGTCATGTCCACGCGCAAGGTGCGGTCGGGGTTCGGCACGTCGAACAGCGCGTTGAAGAACACCGCGTTGTTGATCTTCTCGGGCGAGGGCTGCACCGCGCGCAGGGTGCCGTGGTAGCGCTTGTCGGGGTCGCCGAGGATGGTGAAGTAGACCGGCAGGCCGGCGCGCACGCGCACCACGTCGGCTTCGGAGACCTGGGCCTTGATCGTCATCGTCGACAGGTCGGCCAGGGTCATCAGCGTGGGCACCTGGAACGACGCGACCACGGTCTGGCCCTCGAGCGTCTTGATCGAGATCACGTCGCCGTCGATGGGCGCGATGATCCGGGTGTACGAGAGATTGGTCTGGGCCGAGGACACGGCCAGGCGCTGCTGGCGGATCTGCGCGTCGAGCGACACCGCGTCGGCGCGCAGCGCGCGCAACTCGGCGTCGGCGCTCTCCATGTCCTGCCGCGCCGAGGCGTCCTGCGCCAGCATCTCGCGCTGGCGCGCCCAGGCCAGCTCGGCCTGCCTGACGCGCACTTCCTTCGCCACCTTCTGGGCCTGCAGGTTGTCGAGCCGGGCCTGTTCCTGCGCCAGCGTGTTCTGCGAGATCGCGGGATCGATCTCGGCCAGCCAGTCGCCCTTCTTCACGGTCTGGCCCAGCGACACCTTGAGCGACTTGAGCTGGCCCGTGACCTGCGCGCCCACCTCCACCTGCCGCAGCGCCTGCAGCACGCCGGTGGCCAGCACCGCGTTCTCGAGGTCGGCGCGCTGCACCGTCGCCGTCAGGTATTCGGGTTTCTTGGCCGGCGTGAGCACGATCGCGGCCGCGATGCCGAGCACGACGAGGGCCAGGATGCCGTAGAGGAGCTTGCGCGAACGCCGGGGGGGAGTCTGGGGCATGCAGCGGGAAGGAAGTGGAACGGGCGGGGGATGCATTCGCCGGGCTCTGCGGCCGGGTCGCCATGCAAGGGGGATGGGGGCATCCTAGTCCCGCTGTCTGAAGCGTTCCTAAAGACGGAGTTCCGCGGCGGGGTTACTCCGCCCTCATCGCCCTCATCGCCCACATCACCGTGACGGGCGCCACAAAGACGAAAGGCGGACCCGCGGTCCGCCTTGGAAAGCCGATGCGGCGAACGCCGCGCTCAGCGCGCCGGACGCCGGCGGAACAGCAGCACCAGCAGCAGGACTGTCAGCACCGCGAAGGCGATGAAGGACCAGTTCGCCAGCGTCAGGCCGAACAGCGTCCAGTCGATCTTGGAGCAGTCGCCGCCGCCGCGGAAGATCATCGGCAGCGCCCGCTTGAGCGGGAAGGTCTCGATCATGCCGTAGAGGTCGCGGCCGCACGACACCACCTCGGGCGGATACCACTGCAGCCAGCTCTGCGAGGCCGCCGTGTAGGCGCCGCCGAGGGCCGACAGCAGGGCCAGCAGGCCGCCGCCGACCTGCAGCGCGCGGCCGCGGAAAGCCCCGGCCAGCCCCGTGAACACCGCCACCAGCACCAGCGCATAGCGCTGGACGATGCACATCGGACAGGGCTCGAGCCCCACCACGTGCTGCAGGTAGAGCCCGAAGGCCAGCATGAGCACACAGGCCAGGCAGATCAGGCCGTAAGCGCGGCGCGGCGCGCCGAAGTACCAATCGATCAAGGAGACACCCAATCCTCTTCTACGAACACCCTGGCCTTGCGTGGCGTGGCGACGACGGTGTCGCCCTCCTTCAAGCCCAGGTCACGGAACTGTTGCGCAGGGAGTTGCGCCTCGATGATGGTTCCGGAGCCCGGATTGTCTGGATTCGTGTCGACGGGTTCAAGTTCCAGCCGCGCGATCGGACCGACGACGATCGCGCGCGCCAGCGTGGCGACGATGCCGCTCGTCGCGCCCGGCACGTGGGCTGTCACCTCCAGGTCATGCGGACGGACGTAGGCCAGCGCCTTGGCGTCGCGCGCGCCGCTGTGCTCGGGCGAATCGAGGCGCACGTCGCCCAGTTGCACCGAGCCGTTGTCGGCGCGGCCGTGGAACAGGTTGACGTCGCCGAGGAAGCCGTAGACGAAGGGGCTCGCGGGCTGGTCCCAGACCTCCTGCGGCGAGCCGACCTGCTCGATGTGGCCCTTGTTGATGACCACCACGCGGTCGGCCACCTCGAGCGCCTCTTCCTGGTCGTGGGTGACGAAGATCGAGGTGACATGCAGTTCGTCGTGCAGCCGGCGCAGCCAGCGGCGCAGTTCCTTGCGCACCTTGGCGTCGAGCGCGCCGAAGGGCTCGTCGAGCAGCAGCACCTTGGGCTCGACCGCGAGCGCGCGGGCCAGCGCGATGCGCTGGCGCTGGCCGCCCGAGAGCTGCGGCGGATAGCGGTCGGCCAGCCAGTCGAGCTGCACGAGCTTGAGCAGCTCGGTCACCTTGGCCTTGATCTGGGCCTCGCTCGGGCGCTCCTTGCGCGGCTTCACGCGCAGGCCGAAGGCCACGTTCTCGAACACGGTCATGTGGCGGAACAGCGCGTAGTGCTGGAACACGAAGCCGACCTGGCGCTCGCGCACGTGCACGTCGGTGGTGTCCTCGCCCGAGAACAGGATGCTGCCGGCGTCGGCCGTTTCCAGCCCGGCGATGATGCGCAGCAACGTGGTCTTGCCGCAGCCCGAGGGGCCGAGCAGCGCGACGAGCTCGCCCGATTCGACGTTCAGGTTGACGTCGTTCAAGGCCCGGAAGGTGCCGAACTGCTTGCTGATGTTGCGGATTTCGATGCTCATGAAATTCTTTCTTCCTAGGCCGCCGTCGGCCGTTCCGGCGGCAGCTCGGCGATCGCCTTCATCTCGCGCTCGTGGCGCCATTCGATCACCGACTTGATCACCAGCGTCACCAGCGCCAGGATCGCCAGCAGCGAGGCCACCGCGAAGGCGGCCACCGACTGGTATTCGTTGTAGAGCACTTCCACGTGCAGCGGCATGGTGTTGGTCTGGCCGCGGATGTGGCCCGAGACCACCGACACCGCGCCGAACTCGCCCATGGCGCGCGCATTGCACAGGATCACCCCGTACAGCAGGCCCCACTTGATGTTGGGCAGGGTCACGCGCCAGAAGGTCTGCCAGCCGTTCGCGCCGAGCACGATCGCGGCCTGTTCCTCGTCGGTGCCCTGCGCCTGCATCAGCGGGATCAGCTCGCGCGCGATGAACGGGAAGGTCACGAACACGGTGGCCAGCACGATGCCTGGCACGGCGAAGATGATCTTGATGTCGTGCGCGGCCAGCCACGGGCCGAACCAGCCCTGGGCGCCGAACACCAGCACGTAGATCAGGCCCGCCACCACCGGCGACACCGCGAACGGGAGGTCGATCAGCGTGGTGAGGAAGGCCTTGCCGCGGAACTCGAACTTGGCGATGGCCCAGGCCGCGGCCACGCCGAACACCAGGTTCAGCGGCACCGCGATGGCGGCCGTGATCAGCGTCAGGCGGATCGCGCTCCAGGCATCGGGTTCCTTCAGCGCCTCGAGGTAGGCGTTGAGGCCCTTGCGCAGTGCCTCGGTGGCCACGGCCGCCAGCGGCAGCACGAGGAACAGGAACATGAAGACCAGCGCGAGGCCGATCAGCAGCCAGCGGACCCAGGCGGCTTCGGTGGTGCCGGCCTGGGTGCGGCGGATGACTTTGGACGGTGCGCTCATCTCAAGCTCCCGCGCGGCGACGCTGCCATGCCTGCAGGCCGTTGATGACCAAGAGCAGCAGGAACGAGATCACCAGCATCACCAGCGCGACCGCCGTGGCGCCCGCGTAGTCGTACTGCTCGAGCTTGCCGATGATGATCAGCGGCGTGATCTCCGAGATCATCGGCATGTTGCCGGCGATGAAGATCACCGAGCCGTACTCGCCGATCGCGCGCGCGAAGGCCATGGCGAAGCCCGTGAGCAGCGCCGGCGCGATCGAGGGGAAGATCACCTTGGTGAAGGTCTGCAGCCGCGTCGCGCCCAGCGAGGTGGCGGCCTCCTCGAGTTCCTTCTCGGCGTCTTCGAGCACCGGCTGCACCGTGCGCACCACGAAGGGCAGCCCGATGAAGATCAGCGCGATCACCACGCCCGCGGGCGTGAACGCGAGCTTGATGCCGTGCGGCTCGAGGTACTGCCCGACCCAGCCGTTGCCGGCCAGCAGCGCGGTCAGCGAGATGCCGGCCACGGCCGTGGGCAGCGCGAACGGCAGGTCGACCAGCGCATCGACGATGCGCTTGCCCGGGAACTTGTAGCGCACCAGCACCCAGGCCACGAGCAGCCCGAACACCAGGTTCACCAGCGCCGCGAGCAGCGAGGCGCCGAAGGTCAGGCGGTACGAGGCCAGCACGCGCGGCGCGGTCACGGCGACCCAGAACTGGTCCCAGTTCAGCGTGAAGGTCTTGAAGACCAGCGCCGACAGCGGAATCAGGACGATCAGGCAGAGATAGAAGACCGCGAAGCCCAGCGTCATCGAGAAGCCAGGCAGCACGCGCTTGGCCCCACCGCCGCCGACCGCACGCGAAAACGGCGCTGCCGGTGAGGACAGCGCCGAGGAGGTTGCCCCACTCATTTACCGGGCGCCGGGCGTGTAGAGCTTGTCGAACTGGCCGCCGTCGTTGAAGTGCACCTTCTGCGCTTCGCCGAGGCTGCCGAACAGTTCCTGCACCGTGAACAGCTGCAGCGGCTTGAAGGTCGCGGCGTACTTCTTGAGCACGGTCTGCGAACGCGGGCGCAGCGCGTGCTTGGCGGCGATTTCCTGCGCTTCTTCGGAGTACAGCCAGTCGAGGTAGGCCTTGGCGAGTTCGCCGGTGCCCTTCTTGGCGACGGTGCGCTCGACCACGGCCACCGGGTTCTCGGCCACGATGCTGATCGACGGGTAGACCGAGTCGACCTTGCCGGTGCCGAATTCGCGGTCGATCGAGACCACTTCGGATTCGAAGGTGATCAGCGCGTCGCCGATGTTGCGTTGCAGGAAGGCGGTGGTGGCATCGCGGCCGCCGCGCGCCAGCACCGGCGTGTTCTTGAACAGCTTGCCGACGAACTCGGCCGCCTGGGCGTCGGTGCCGCCCTTCTTCTTGACGTAGCCCCAGGCCGCCAGGTAGGCGTAGCGGCCATTGCCGCCGGTCTTGGGGTTGACGATCACGACCTGCACGCCGGGCTTGACCAGGTCGTCCCAGTCCTTGATGCCCTTGGGATTGCCGTTGCGCACCAGGAACAGCATGGTCGAGGTGGTCGGCGATGCGTTCTCGGGGAATTTCTTGGTCCAGTCCTTGGCGACCACGCCGGCGTTGGCCAGGAAGTCGATGTCGGTCGAGGTGTTCATGGTCACCACGTCGGCATCGAGGCCGTCGGCCACCGCGCGCGCCTGGGCGCTGGAGCCGCCGTGCGACTGGTCGATCTTGACGTCCTTGCCGGTGGCCTTCTTGTAGTGCGCCGTGAAGGCCGCGTTGTAGTCCTTGTAGAACTCGCGCGCCACGTCGTACGAGGCGTTCAGCAGGCCGGTGCCCTGGGCCAGGGCGCTGCTGCCGACGAGTGCGGAGGACGCCAGCGCGAGCACGGCGGCGAAGGTCTTGATTCTGGAAGTCATGTGGTTGCCAAGGTTTCTGAAAAATCACGGCCCGCCGCCCAGGGGGCGGGCTCGTCGGTCAGCGACTGGAGCAGGGCCAGGCCGAGCGGCCATTCCCCGTGCCCCGAGTCGACGTTGATGTGGCCCGCATTCTGCATGCGAACGAACTCGCTGCCCCAGGCGCGCGAGTATGCGCCGGCCAGGCGGATCGGGCAGTACGGGTCGTTGCTGCTGGCCACCACGATGCTGCGGTACGGCAGCGCCGCGTAGGGCACGGGCGCGAAGTCCGACAGCACGGCGCGGCGCTCCGGATCGGCCGGCGCCACCAGCAACGCGCCCTGGATCCGGGCCGCGGCCTCCGCCGGCAGGTGCGCCGTGGCGATGCAGCCCAGGCTGTGCGCCGCGATCACCACCGGCTGCGGCGATTCGAGCACCAGCCGCGCCAGCGTCGACACCCAGGCCTCGCGCCGCGGCGAGGCCCAGTCGTCCTGCTGCACGCGCGCGGCGCCCGGAATCCGCTCCTGCCACAGGCTCTGCCAGTGGCCAGGGCCGGAGTCGCGCCAGCCGGGAACGATGACGATGCGGGTCTGCATGCGAAGGTGGTGGGCCTGGGCCGATGCCGCCGGCTTACTTGTTCGGCTGCGGCGTCAGGCGCAGGTAGGGACGCACCGCCTTGTAGCCCTTGGGGAAGCGCTGGGCGATCTCGGCCGGGTCCTGCAGGCTCGGGATGATGACCACGTCGTCGCCGTCCTTCCAGTTCACGGGCGTCGCCACCTTGTGGCTGTCGGTGAGCTGCAGCGAGTCGATGACGCGCAGGATCTCGTCGAAGTTGCGGCCGGTCGAGGCCGGGTAGGTGATGATGGTGCGGATCGCCTTCTTCGGATCGATGATGAACACGCTGCGCACCGTGGCCGTGGCCGTGGCGTTCGGGTGGATCAGGTCGTAGAGGTCCGACACCTTGCGGTCGGCGTCGGCCACGATCGGGAAGTTGACCGTGGTGTTCTGCGTGTCGTTGATGTCGCCGATCCATTCCTTGTGCTTGTCGGCCGGGTCCACGCTCAGCGCGATCGGCTTCACGCCGCGCTTCTGGAACTCGCCCGACAGGGCCGCCGTCTTGCCGAGTTCGGTGGTGCACACGGGCGTGAAGTCGGCCGGGTGCGAGAAGAACACGACCCACGAATCGCCGGCCCATTCATGGAATTTGATCGGGCCTTCGCTGGAATCCTGGGTGAAATCGGGGGCGCTGTCGCCGAGACGGAGGGTTGCCATGGTCGTTCCTTGGATGGAATGGAAGACCTGGATTGTCCGAACCCCGCCAAGGATGCCAAACGAATATCTGATTGTTTGGTTATGACGTTTTTTGCATATCGAGGCGGTCCGGCGCCTCGAAATCGCCGTCAGAACATGCGGTGCGCGCCGTGTTCCAGGTGCTCGACCAGGAAGTCGATCAGCCGCCGCACCGCCGGCACCAGCGCGCGCCGCGCCGGGAACACCATGTGCGCGACCACCGGCGTCGGCCCCCAGTCGCACAGCACCCGGGTCAGCCGGCCCTCGTTGAGGTCGGCGCGGCACATGTAGTCGGGCAGCAGGGTCGCGCCCACGCCGCCGAGCACCGCGTACTGCAGGGTGGCGAGGTCGTCGGCCACGTAGCGCGGCGTATGGGCATGCACGTGGATCCGGCCCTTGGGGCCCTCGAGCCGCCATTCGCTGCGGCCTTCCCCGTTGACCGACATCGCCGCGGTCGGCAGCTTCGCGAGATCCTCCGGCCCCTCGATCGGCCCCAGCCGCCGCACCAGCTCGGGCGTGGCCACCAGCACGCCGCGGCTGGTGCCGAAGGTGCGCGCCACCAGCGTCGCGCTGTCCTCGATCTGGGGCCGCACGCGCAGCGCGATGTCGATGCCCTCCTCGATCAGGTCGACCGGCCGGTTGATCACCCGCATGTCGATGCGCACCGCCGGATAGCGCTCGAGGAAGCTCGGCAGCACCTGCGCCAGTCCGCTGTGCGAGATCGTGACCGGGCAGCTGAGCCGCACCAGGCCGCTGGGCTCGGTCTGCACCTGCGCCACGGCCTCGGAGGCGGCGCGCGCCGCGTCGCGCACCGAGGCCGCGTGGCGCAGGTAGATCTCGCCGGCCGGCGTGAGCGACAGCCGCCGCGTGCTGCGCTGCATCAGCTGCACGCCGAGCTGCTCCTCGAGCTCGGCCACGCGCCGCGACAGTCGCGACTTCGGAATGCCCAGCGCCCGGCTTGCGGCCGCGAAGCCGCCGCGCTCGGCCACTTCGGCGAAGAACACCATGTCGTTGAGGTCCTGCATGGCTCTACTGTCCTGTTTTTGAAACGATGTGGCTTATTTTTACCTACTTATCACTCACTCGCACCAAAAATAGAATTCTGACCACGCCGGCCACCTTTGAGCGCCGACATCGAAAGAAAGAAAGCGATCAACATCATGAAGCTGCTTCACGTCGACTCCAGCATCCTCAGCGGCAACTCGGCCTCGCGCCTGCTCACCGCCGAAACCGTGGCCGCCTGGCGCGCCGCCCATCCCGACACCACGGTCGAGTACCTCGACCTCGCGGTCGACACCCCCTCCCACTTCAGCGCCGACGCGCTCGGCATCAAGACCGGCGTGCAGGCCCAGCCGACCGAAGCCCAGCAACGCGAGAACGCGCTGTCCGAGAAGCTGGTGAGCCAGTTCCTCGCCGCCGACGTCGTGGTCGTGGGCGCCCCGCTCTACAACTTCACCATTCCGAGCCAGCTCAAGGCCTGGATCGACCGCCTCGCGCAGGCCGGCCGCACCTTCAAGTACACCGACAAGGGCCCGGTCGGCCTCGCCGGCGGCAAGACCGTGATCGTGGCCTCGAGCCGCGGCGGCATCTACTCGACCACCGAAGGCGGCCAGGCCACCGAGCACCAGGAGAGCTACCTGAAGGTGATCTTCGGCTTCTTCGGCATCACCGACGTGCGCTTCGTGCGCGCCGAAGGCCTCGGCATGGGCGACGCGGTCAAGAACGCCGCGCTGGCTTCGGCCCGGAGCGACATCGGCACGGCGACCGCCGAAGCCGCCAACCAGAGCGTCGCGGCCCTCGCGGCCTGATGACGGCGCGCCGTTCGCGGCGCACCCCGACGACAAGCCGGCCGACGTGCCGGCTTTTTTCATGGGCGACACCCCGGCTGACATAGGCGCTTCGGCCAATGGCTGGCGCGCGGCGCGCTCGCCAGAATCGCCGCATGCCCGCAGCCCGCCTTCCGGCTTCCCGCATCCCTCTTCTTCCCGCGACCGAACCCATGGCGGCGGTCGCGCTGCTGGCGCTGTGCCTCGCCGCCTGGGCCGCCGGGCTGGCCGGCGGCTTCCAGTACGACGACCTGCCCAACATCGTGCTCGACCCGGCCACGGCCGGCGGCGAGGCCCTGCGCGAGCGGCTGGCCAACGGCTTCCGGCCGCTGCTGCGGCTGAGCTACGTCGCCGACCATGCGCTGTGGGGCTTCGACGGCACCGGCTTCCTGGCGACCAACCTCGCGCTGCATGCGGCCACCGTGCTGGCCGTGTGGCGACTGGCCCTCGGCCGGCTGGCCGATCCGCTGGCGGCCTTCCTGGCCGCCGCGCTGTTCGCGCTGCAGCCCGCGCACGCGGCGGTGGTGAGCTTCGCGAGCGGGCGCTCCACCGGGCTGATGACGCTGGGGCTGGTGCTGGCGCTGCTGGCCCATGAACATGCGTGGCGCGAGGGCCTGGTCCGCGTGCGCCGCGCCGTCTTCGAGGCGCTGTCGCTCGTCGCCTTCGCGCTCGCGGTGTCGGCCAAGGAAGTGGCGCTGGTCTATCCGCTGCTGCTGGTGGTGTGGGAGTCCACCCGACCCGGCGCCACGGCCGGCCGCATCGCGCGGCGCGTGGCCGGGCCCGCGTTCGCCGCGCTCGCCGGCGCCGCGCTGCTCTGGACCTTCGGCCCCCGGCTGCGCGAACTGGCCGGCTACTCGCTCGCGCTGGCCGATCCGCTCGAGGCCCTGGCCCGGCATGCCGCCGCGCTGCCGCTGTCGCTCGCGCTGTGGCTGCGGCCCTGGGCGCTGTCGGTCGAGCACCCGGCGCCTGGCGCGAACGCGGTGCTGCCGGGCGCGCTCGCGCTCGTGGGCCTGCTGCTCGCCGCGCTCGCTCTGCGCCGGCGCTGGCCGCTGGCGACGCTCGGACTGCTGTGGCCGCTGGCCATGCTCGCGCCGACGCACACGCTGATCGCGCGGCTCGACTGGATCGTGGAAAAGCCGCTGTACCCCGCGTGGATCGGTCCCGCACTGGCGCTGGGCGCCCTGCTCGCGGCCTGGCTGCGCCGGCCCGGCCGCGCAGTTCCGGGACTCGTCCTGCTGGCGGCACTCGCGACCACCTGCGCCTGGCGCGCCGCCACCTGGGCCGACCCGGCCGCACTCTGGCGCGAGGCCACCGAACGCGCGCCGCTGTCGGCCCGCGCCTGGCACAACCGCGCGCTGGCCGAATCCGCCGCGGGCCGCGATGCCGATGCGCGTCGAAGCATCGACATGGCCCTTGCGCTCGATGCCGACGCGCCGCGCACCCAGGCACTGGCGCTCGCGATCTCGCTGGCGGCCGACGACGAAGCGCCGTCCCCCTCCCTTCCCTCCAGGAGCCCCTCACCGTGAAGCTGCTTCCACGCCCCCCGCGCGCGCTGGCCGCGCTGGCGCTCGCGCTCGGCTGCGCCGCCGCCCAGGCCGCGCCCGACTGCGACCGCTGCCAGGACCTGCCACGGCTGTACCGCGAAATGCTCGAGCAGGAGTTCCTGCGCGCCAAATTCCAGACCTGGATCTCCCAGGCCTATTACCCCCTGAGCATCGATGCGATGCAGACACAGGCCACCAGCGCGCTCACCGCGGCCATGCAAGGCAACCTTTACGGCGTGCTCGCGCCGCCGGCCAGCGACGCCGGCACGGCCGGGGCCGCGGCGCCCTCCTTCGGCACGGTGATCAGCGGCGGCAGCTGCCAGCTGGTGGAGTACGTTCCGCGCCCAGGCCAGTCGCCGACCACGCGGCCGGTGACCGAGCAGCAGATCCGGCAGAAGCTGTGCAAGCCGCTGGCCGAATTCACCATCGAGCACGAGAACACGCACATCAAGGCCTGCGCGGCCGCCTACAAGGCCGGCGACAAGTCGGTCGAGTCGGTCGAATGGTTCGTGCAGAGCGACGCCAAGGCCTACGACGCCGGTGTGCGGGTGCTGCGCGACTACATCGCCGCGCTGGCGCGCAAGTGCCAGTGGGCCGGCTCGACCAACCTGCGCAAGCCCGACAACAGCATGGTGGTGCCGACACCCGAGGAGATCGTCACCCTGACGAAGAACGTCAAGGCCAAGGGCAACGCGATGCGCCGCGCCACCCAGTGAGCCCCCATCCGGAGTCATCGCCATGAACGAAGCCCTGTTGCTGAGCGCCGCGCTGCTGATCGGCGGCCCGCGCACCGAGATCCCGCCCGAGCAGGTGCTGCCGCGCTTCGAGGCCCAGTGCGTCGACGGCCGCTGGAACGCCGCCTGCCCCGGCCTGCGCACCGAACTCGAACTCTCGCTCTACGGCGAACTGCAGATGCTGCAGTCGCGCGGCGAGATCGACCGCGAGGTGCTGCGCAGCGCCGCGCGCGCCCGCTTCCCCATGCTGGCCGAGATGGGCCTGCGCAGGCTGGGCAAGATCGGCTCGCCCGAGGACCGCGAGGCGGTGCTGGCCGCGCTCGACCACACCTCGCCCGGCGTGCGGGCGATCGCGCGCCAGATGCTCGAGGTGCAGGACGACCGCTTCCGCAAGGGCCTGGCACCGTGGATGCGCGCCGGCCAGCGCAACGGCTTCGGCGCGCTGGTGCCCGACGAGCAGCCCGATGCCACGCGGCTGGGCCTGGCCAGCGCCGTCGGCGCGAAGGACGCGGCCACGCTGCGCTGGCGCCCGTTCGCGAGCGACGCGCGCGAAGGCCGCGCGGTCTTCACCACGCGGCTGTCGCCCGAGCAGGTGCTGCAGCTGGTGGCCAAGGGCCAGAAGACCTTCGACGGCTCGCAGGTGCCGGGCCGCAAGCAGCAGGACGCGGCGATGAAGTCGATGGATTCGATGCGGCAGGAGCTGCAGGCCGCGGCGGCACGCGGCGACCTCAAGGCGCTGCAGGAACTCTCGCAGCGCGTGAACCAGCAGATGCAGGCGGTGGCGCCGCCGCCCGGCGCGGCCTCGCTGCGCGCGGTGGCCGAGTTCGCCGCCGCGCCGGCGCAGGTGCGCTACGTGCAGTTGAACGCGCCCTTGCCGCCGAGGATCGACAAGGACGGCAAGGCGGGCAAGGTCGCCACCCGGCCGGTCACGGCCGCCGTGGCCCGCGACGAGGCCTTCGGCGGCGAGACCGTGCTGGTGATCCTCTATTGAACCCGCGTGCGGACCGTGCTCAGGCCGCCTTGTGGCTCTTGATCCAGCCCACGTACTTGTCCATCCAGCCCTGCAGGAACTTCTTCGAGGCTTCGTTGCCGATGTGGCCCTTGTCGTCGAACAGGTCGTCCTTGGTCTGCAGGAACACCTCGGGCGCGCCGAGCGTGGGCACGTCGAGGTAGGCCAGCACGTTGCGCAGGTGCTGCTGCGCCAGCGCGGTGCCGATGGCGCCGACCGAGATGCCGACCACGCCGGCCGGCTTGCCGGCCCAGGCGCTCTGGCCGTAGGGGCGCGAGGCATGGTCGATCGCGTTCTTCAGCACGCCGGGCACCGAGCGGTTGTATTCGGGCGTGACGAACAGCAGGCCGTCGGCCGCCGCGATCTCGGTCTTCAGGCGCTTGACCGACGCCGCCTGGTTGCCGTCGTCGTCCTGGTTGTACAGCGGCAGGTCGTCGATGCGCACGTGCTCGAAGGTGAAGTCCTCGGGCGCCAGCTTGGCCAGCGCGAGCGCCAGTTTCTGGTTGAACGAGTCCTTGCGCAGGCTGCCGACGATGACGGCGATCCGGGTCTGGGCCATGGGTGAAGCTCCTTGGATGAGAGAGTCGTAGTGAAGAAGGGCGTCGAAATGACGCTGGCGATTATGCGAAGCGTTCAAGACCTTTTCCGGAAAAGTTCTTGGCCTCGGCGCCATCGGCACGCGCCCGCCGCAGCCACGCGTTCGCCAGCCGGTCGAGCCCGCTGCACAGCAGCCAGTAGATCGCGCCCACCAGCATGAAGATCTCGGCCGGATAGACCATGGTGCGCGCATTCACCTGCGCGGCCACGAACGACAGCTCGCCCACGCCGACGATGTAGGCCAGCGAGCTGTCCTTCACCAGCGTGACCCACTGGTTGACGAACGAGGGCAGCATCATGCGCAGCGCCTGCGGCAGCACGATGACACGCAGCGTGCCCCAGCGCGTGAGCCCGAGCGACAGGCCCGCCGCCCATTGCCCGGCCCCCACGCCGCGGATGCCCGCGTGCACCGCGTGCGCGAGGTAGGCGCCGCCCACCAGCGACAGCGCGCACATCACCGACAGCACGCCCGGCACGCTGACGCCGAAGGCGAAGGGCAGCAGGAAGTAGGTCCAGAAGATCAGCATCAGCACCGGGATCGCGCGCAGGAAGCCCAGCACCAGCACCAGCAGCGCCTTGAGGCCGCCGCGCGCCGTGGCGAGCCCGATGCCCCCGGCCAGCCCCAGCAGCGCCGAGGCGACGGCCGAGCCGGCGCTCAGCAGCAGCGTGAGCGCGGCGCCGCCCGGCGGCCCCTGTGGAAAGGCGCCCCACAGCAGGTACGGCAGGCTGTCCCACAGCGTCTCGAACACCGTCATGCCGCCCTCGCCTGCCGCCGCGCGGCCCAGGCCGCCAGCAGCTCGATCGCGCCGATGGTCGCGATGTAGAGCAAGGTCGCGATGCCGAAGGCCTGGAAGGTCTTGAAGGTCTCGGCCTCCACCTGCCGCGAGGCATAGGACAGCTCGACCAGCCCGACCGCCATCGCGAGCGAGGTGTTCTTGACGATGTTCATGTACTGCCCCAGCAGCGGCGGCAGCGCGATGCGCAGCGCCTGCGGCAGCACCACCTGCGCCAGTACCTGGGCGCGCGTGAAGCCCAGCGCCGACGCGGCCAGCGTCTGGCCCACGGGCACGCCGCGGATGCCCGAGCGGATGTCCTCGCCCACGTAGGCGGCCGCGTAGAGCGTGAGCCCGACCAGCGCCGACAGCAGCTCGAAGGACAGCACGTGGCCCGCGTAGAGCCATTCGCGCGCGGCCTCGGGCAACACCGAGGGCGCGCCGAAGTACCAGAAGAAGAGCTGCACCAGCAGCGGCGTGTTGCGAAACAGCGAGACGTAGGCCGCGGTGGCGCGCCGCAGCGCGGGCCGGTCCGAGGAACGGCCGGCCGCGACCGCCACGCCCAGCACCGTGGCCCCGGCCACCACCAGCAGCGAGCTCCACATCGTCGTCAGCCAGCCGTCGAGCAGCCAGCCCAGGTAGCGCGGCGCGAGCAGCTGCTCGCGCAGGAGATCGATCAAGGCCGTGGCGCCTTCAGCGCGCCGCCACGCGCTGGTCGCCGATCTTCAGCAGGCGCGGCAGCGGCGCCTTGCTGTTCGGGCCGAACCAGGTGTCGTAGATCGCCAGCGCGCGGCCGTTCTTCTCGCTCTCGGCCAGCCAGGTGTTGAGCGCCTCGAGCAGCCGGGTCTCGCCCTTGGGCACGGCCGCGCCCAGGTACTCCTTCGAGACCGTGATCGCGGGGATCTCGTACTTCTCCTTGTCGGGCAGCGCATTCCACTGCGCCGTGAGCTTCACGCCGTCGTTGGTGATGGCCTGCACGTTGCCGTTGCGCAGCGCGGCCAGCGCGAACGGCGAGTCGTCGTAGAGCACGACCTTGGCCTCGGGGTAGTTCTTGCGCAGGTTCGATTCCATCGTCGTGCCCTTCTCGGTGCCGATGCGGATCTCGTTGATCTGCGCCACGTCCTTCAGCAGTCCCTTCTTCGCGAGGAACTGCTGGCCGACCAGGAAGTACGGTGTGGTGAAGTCCACCGCCTTGGCGCGCTCGTCGGTGATGGTGAAGCTTGCGAACACCACGTCGGCCTTGCCCGAGGTCAGCAGCGGGATGCGGTTGGCCGGGTTGGTCGGCACCAGCTCGATCTTCACGCCCAGGCTCTTGGCGAACTCGGTCGCGAGGTCGATGTCGTGGCCGACCTGCTTCTTGCTGGCCGGGTCGATGTAGCCGAACGGCGGGTTGCCGTCGAAGGCGGCCACGCGCAGGACGCCGGCCTTCCTGACGTCGTCGAGCCGGTCGGCCCAGGCGGCGCCGGACAGGGTGAAGGAGCCGATGGCCAGCGCCAGGCTCGAGAGAATGAAAGTGCTGCGGGTCATGCCTGCTCTTCGGAATGAAAAGCCGCGACTCTAGGCAGCGCGCGCGCCGCGTCCAACGAAGCAATTTCCGCTTGCATATGCCCCGCGGAGTTGCGCATGAGCTCATGCGAAAAGCTTCGTCGCGCGATGCGCGCGCGGCCCCTAGAGTCGCCGGCCTCCACGCTCACTTCTCCCACCGCGCCGCGCGCGGCATCGCCATGAACACTCCCCGTTTGTCCTCATCCGCTCTCTCGCGGCGCCTCGTGCTTCGCGCCGGCGCCGGTGCCGCCTTCGCCGCGGCCGCCACGCCGTTGTTCGCACAGACCCGTGCCAAGACCCTGCGCATCGGCTACCAGAAGTTCAACACGCTCAACATCCTCAAGGGCACGGGCCGGCTCGAGCAGGCGCTCGCGCCCGCGGGCGTGAAGGTGGAATGGGCCGAGTTCCTCGGCGGCGCGCAGCTGTCGGAGGCGCTGGCCGCCGGCGCCATCGATTTCGGCCATGCCTCCGACGGCATCGGCGTGTTCCAGCAGGCCAGCGGCAAGGGCCTGGTTTACCTCGCGGCCGAGAGCCCCTACCCCGGCGGCGTCGGCTTCCTCGTGCCGCGCGACTCGCCGATCCGTTCCGTGCGCGACCTCAAGGGCAAGAAGGTGGTCACGGGCCGCGGCTACAACACGCAGTACGTGCTGATCCGCGCACTCGAGGCCGCGGGCCTGCGCTACGAGGACATCGAGCCGGTCTACATCGTCACCGCCTCCGACGCGGTGGCGGCCTACCAGTCGGGCAGCGTGGCGGCCATCGGCCTGTGGGACCCGTTCCTGGCCGGCGCGCAGCAGGCCACCGAATCGCGCCTGCTGTTCGACGGCACCGGCCTCAGCGGCAACCGCACCTACCACTTCGCGCAGCCCGAGTTCGCGCGCGCCAATGCCGATCTGCTGCGCACCGTGTTCGCCGAGCTGCGCAAGACCAACGACTGGGCCCAGGCCCATCCCGCCGAGGTGGTGGCCACGCTCGCGCCGCAGCTCAAGGTCGAGCCCAAGGTGCTGGCGCTCGCGACCGAACGGCGTCAATATGGCGTGGTCGCGCTCACACCGGCCATCGCCCGCGAACAGCAGGGCCTGGCCGACGTGTTCGCGCAGCTCAAGCTCATTCCCAAACCGATCGAGGTGAAGGACGCCTTCCTGGACCTGAACCTCGTCTGACACCGCTGCCCTCTTGACTTCAAGCTCCCACCACGACGTCATCGTCATCGGCCTCGGCGCCCTCGGTGCCGCCACGCTCCACCAGCTCTCGCAACGCGGCGCGCGCGTGCTCGGCATCGACCAGTTCGCGCCACCGCACGAGCTCGGCTCCTCGCACGGCGATTCGCGCATCACGCGGCTCGCGATCGGCGAAGGCGACGAGTGCGTGCCCTTCGTGCAGCGCTCGCACGCCATCTGGCGCGAACTCGAGGCGCGCACCGGCCGCTCGCTGATGACCACCACCGGCGGCCTGGTGCTGGCACCCCAGGGCCGCGTGGCCGAGCACCACGGCAAGCCCGACTTCGTGCGCCGCACCATCGCCTGCGCCGAGCGCTTCGGCATCGCGCACGAGGTGCTCGACGCGGCCGGCATCCGCGCGCGCTTTCCTCAATTCCAGCTGCAGGGCGACGAGATCGGCTACCACGAGCGCGAGGCCGGCTTCGTGCGGCCCGAGGCGGCGATCGAGGTCCAACTCGCGGTGGCGCGCGCCTCGGGCGCGCAGGTGCGCACCGGCGAGAAGGTGCTGGCCGTCGAGCCCGTGGGCAACGGCGACACCGTGCGCGTGCGCACCGAAACAGCGAGCTTCGAGGCCGGGCGCGTCGTGGTCGCGGCCGGCGCCTGGCTGCCCGAATTCCTCGGCCGGCAGGCGCGCGCCGACTGGCAGCGCGACTTCTCGGTGCACCGCCAGGTCATGCACTGGTTCGACACCGGCGCGGCCGCCGCCGACTTCGCGCCCGGCCGCTTCCCGGTCTTCATCTGGATGTTCGGCGACGGGCCCGAGGACTACATGTACGGCTTTCCGTCCTCCGACCCCGCGCAGCCCGCGCTCAAGGTCGCGACCGAGCAGTACGTGGAAGCCACCACGCCCGACGCCATCGACCGCAGCGTGCGGCCCGAGGAAAGCGCCGCGATGTTCCGCGAGCGCGTGGCCGGACGCTTCCCGCAGATCGAGGGCCGCGCCCTCAAGGCCCGCGCCTGCATGTACACCGTGACGCCCGACCGCCGCTTCGTCATCGACGCGCTCGACGGCCTGCCCGGCGTGCTGGTGGTCTCGGCCTGCTCGGGCCATGGCTTCAAGCACTCGGCCGGGCTCGGCGATGCCATCGCCGATCATGTGCTGGGGCGCGCGAGCACGCTCGACCTGTCGCCCTTTGCCCGCCAGCGGCTGCTGGAGAAGCCGGTGGCGTAGAGCAGCCTTGCGCGTTCTTCGGCATCATCGCCGCCGGTTCTTTGTCTGATTCAGGAGCAAGCGCGATGAGATTTCTGGTGGTGGGTGCCGGCGCACTCGGTGGTTATTTCGGTGGCCGCCTGCTGGCGGCGGGACGCGACGTCACTTTCCTGCTGCGCGCGCGGCGCGCGGCGCAGATCGCGGCCACCGGCCTCGTGATCCAGAGCCCGCAGGGCAACCTCCACATTCCCTCGCCGCCCCACGTGTCGGCCGAGAACATCGGCGGCCCCTACGACGTGGTCGTGGTCGGCAGCAAGGCCTACGACCTGGCCTCGACCATGGACTCGTTCGCGCCCGCCGTCGGCCCCGAGACGATGATCCTGCCGCTGCTCAACGGCATGCAGCACATCGACGCCCTGGTCGAGCGCTTCGGCGAGGCGCGCGTGCTTGGCGGCCTGTGCCTGATCTCGGCCACGCTCGACGACGAGGGCCGGGTGCTGCACCTCAACGATTCGCACGGCCTCACCTACGGCGACCGCGCCGGCGGCATCCCGCCGCGCATCCAGGCGATCCAGCAGCAGTTCGAGGGCGCCGGCTTCGAGGCCAAGGCCAGCGACAACGTCTTGCAGGACATGTGGGAGAAGTGGGTCTTCATCGCCTCGATCGCCGGCCTCACCAGCCTGATGCGCGGCGCCATCGGCGACGTGGTCGCCGCGGGCGGCCAGGACGTGGCGCTGGCCCTGTTCGACGAATGCGCCGCCATCGCCGCGCACAACGGCTTCGCGGTGCGCCCCGGCGCCGTCGAGCGCGGCCATGCCTTCATGACCGCGGCCGGCTCGCCGATCACCGCTTCGATGTACAAGGACCTCGCGCGCGGCGGCGCCGTCGAGGCCGACCACATCCTCGGCGACCTGCTGAGCCGCGCACCGCAGCCGGCGCCCGCCGTGCCCTCGGTGCTGCGCATCGCCTACGTGCACCTCAAGGCCTACGAGGTGCAGCGCGCCCGCGCGCAGGGCGCGGCGAGCTGAGCCTCTGGCCGGCGCACGCCAAGTATCTATTCACGAATCTATTCAGCTTCCCGGGTTTCCCCAGCGAAAACCCGGGTGAAGCCGCGCGATTCATCTATTCACCTTGCTATTCACGGGGCCGCCCCGCTGAATGGCAAAGGCGAGCGCGACCGCCCTGTCAATCCGACTTGAGGATCGTCTCCCCCTTCAACATCCCCATGTCCTGGATGTTGACGCGGTGCCGCTTCCACCCGGCCCAGGTGCGGCGCGGATGCATCGCCGAGATGAAGTAGTACAGCACCTTGAACATGCCCAGCGCGCGCCAGAACGGCGTGCCGCGGTAGATGTCGCCGGCCAGCAGCGACATCAGGCCCTCCTTCACGCGGAAGGGATTGCCCGGGTACATGAACATCTCGCGGATCGTCGGATTGGTCACGCGGTAGATGAACCACGAGTACTCGCGCGGGCCCTTGCGCATCATGGCCTCGAAGTCGGCGCGCGCGCCCGCGTACTCCATCGGGCGGTCCAGCGCCTTGGCCACGGCCTCGGCGCCGTCGAAGGCGCTGTGCATCGCGAGGTAGACGCCCGAGGAGAACATCGGGTCGATGAAGGCGAAGGCATCGCCCAGCAGCAGGTAGCGGTCGCCGGTGGCATGGGTGCTGGCGTACGAGAAATTGCCGGTGGCGTGCACGGCGTCGTCGACCAGCTCGGCGTCCTTCAGGCGCTCGACCAGCACCGGGCACAGCGCGATGGTGTCGTAGAAGAAGTCCTTGAGCGGCTTCTCGCGCGACTTCAGGTAGTAGGGCCAGCAGACCGCGCCCACGCTGGTGGTGCCGTCGGCCAGCGGGATGAACCAGAACCAGCCGTGCGGGAACCAGCAGATGCTGATGTTGCCTTCCTTGCGGCCCTCGAGCCGCTTGGCATTGCGGAAATGGCCGAACAGCGCGGTGCTGTTGTGCTCGGGGTTCTTCTCCTTGCAGCGGAACTGGTTGGCCAGCAGGGTGTCGCGGCCGGTCGCATCGACCACGAAGCGCGCGCGCCAGCTGCGGCGCTCGCCGTCGTCCATCTGCGTGCGCACCGTGGCGCCGTCGGCGTCGAAGCTCACGTCGCGCACCCGGCAGCCCTCGATCGCCTCGGCACCGCGCGCCGCGGCGTTGCGGAACAGCAGCTCGTCGAGCTCCGAGCGGCGCACCTGCCAGGCCGAGTCGAGCGACTTGTCCCAGCCCTCGGCGAAGTCGACGTAGCTGCGGTGCTCGTGCTCGGGCGAGACGAACTCGATGCCGAACTTCGGCATGCCGATCTTCTCGACCTGGTCGCGCACGCCGAGCTTGTCGAACAGCTCGACATTGGCCGGCAGCAGCGATTCGCCGATGTGGAAGCGCGGGTGCTGCGCCTTCTCGAGCAGCACCACCTTGCGGCCCTGCTGGGCGAGCAGCGCGGCCACGGTGGAACCGGCGGGGCCGCCGCCCACGACGAGCACGTCGCAGGATTCGTCGGTGACCGAGAATGCGGGAGTGGAAACGGGAGGCTGGGACATGCGAGGGACAGGCTACGTTGTCGACGACCGCAAAGCATAGCCTGTGCGTCGCGGACTCCGCAAAGTCGGCTAAGCGGCCGCCGCCGCCCGGCGGCACACTGCGGGGCATGACCGCCCCCCGCGCCGAACACGACTACCGCGAACGCGTGGCGCGCGCCGTCGCGGCCATCGTGGCCGACCCGATGGCGAACCACCGGCTCGAGGACCTCGCGGCGCTCGCGCATTTCTCGCCCTTCCACTTCCACCGCATCTACCAGAGCGTCGCGGGCGAGACCGTGGCCGCCACGGTGCGGCGCGTGCGGCTCGCCATGGCCACGCGGCTGCTGGTGCGCGGCGGCCAGAGCATCACGGACGTGGCGCTGGCCGTGGGCTACGAGAGCCCGCAGGCCTTCACGCGCGCCTTCGGCCAGTTCACCGGGCAATCGCCGAGCGAATTCCAGCAGCAGATGCACGCGGTGGTGCTCGACGCGATGCCCGTGGCGCGGGACCGGAGCGACGAGGCGCCGCCCGCCGTGCGGATCGTCGAGCGCCCGGCGCAGCCGGTGCATGCGCTGCGCCACCACGGGCCGGCCTCCACCATCCCGCACACGCACCGGCGGCTGCGCGCCCGGCTGGGCCCGCGCCGCGTATCGGGCTGGTTCGGCATCTCCTGCGGCAATCCAGAGGCGCGGCCGGATTTCCGCTACTACGTGGCGGCGGCCTCGCCCGATCCCTGGCCGGCCGGCGACACCGAGATCGAGGCCTTCGACATGCCGGGCGGCCTCTACGCGGTGCACACCCTTGCGGGCCCCTACTCGCGCATCAACGCCGCCGTCTACGCGCTTCATGCACGCTGGCTGCCCGGCAGCGGCTACGAGCCCGACGACCGGCCCACGCTCGAGCACTACCTGAACTCGCCGCGCCAGGTCGCGCCGGCGGCGCTGCGCACCGACCTGCTGATTCCGATCCGTCCCGCCGGCTGATCCCGGTCTTCACTGCCGCCATGAACCTGCTTCGCTTCCTTCTTCCCCTCGCGCTCGGCCTGGGGGCGGCCTGCGCCCAGGCCGCGGGCTTCAGCACCCTCGAGATACCGGCCGATGCCGATGGCCCGGCGCTGCGCGGCGCGGTATGGACGCCCTGCGCCGCGCCCGACGGCCAGGTCCAGCTCGAGCGCGCCACGCTGCCCGGCGTGCGCGACTGCCCGATCGCCGGCGACCGGCTGCCGCTGGTGGTGCTGTCGCATGGCTACGGCGGCTCCTTCCTCGGTCACCACGACACGGCCGAGGCGCTCGCGAACGCGGGCTTCGTGGTCGCCGCGATCAACCACTCGGACGACAACTTCCGCATCCGCGGCGGCCCCGAGGACAGCATCGTGGCGCTCGCGACGCGCACCACCGACATCCGCCGCCTGGTCGACCACATGCTCGCGCGCTGGCCCGCGCATGCGCAGCTCGCGGCCGGCAAGGTCGGCTTCTACGGCTTCTCGCGCGGCGGCTACACGGGCCTGGCGCTGATCGGCGCGCGGCCCGATTTCGAGAAGCTGCCACCGCTGCCCGGCTCGCCCTGCAGCGCGGCGCCGCAGGGCCCGGCCTGCACGGCCATGCGGCAGCGCTTTCGCGCGCTGCTCGCGGCACCGCTGGCGCACGACGAACGCATCCGGGCCGCGGTGATCGCCGATCCGCTCAGCATGCTGTTCGATGCCGAGAGCCTGAAACAGGTGAAGGTGCCGGTGCAGCTCTGGGCCTCGGCATACGGGGGCGATGGCGTCACGCCCGACAACGTGGCGGCCGTGCGGCGCAACCTGCCGACGGCCCCGGACTGGCGCGTGGCCGACAAGGCCGGCCATTTCGGCTTTCTCGCGCCCTGCTCCGCCGCGCAGCTCGCGGCGAATCCGGAGATCTGCCGCGACGGCCCGGACTTCGACCGCACGGCCTTCCATGCGGCCTTCAACGCCGAGGTGCTGGCCTTCTTCAGACAGCACCTCGGGTCGTCGAACTAACCCGCGCGCCGCTGGCCCGCGAGCCTTCTCACCACCGCCACGAGCCGGTCGATCTCGTCGAAGGTGTTGTAGAAGGCCAGCGAGGGCCGCACCGTGGTCTCGACACCGAAGCGGCGCAGGATCGGCTGCGCGCAATGGTGGCCCGTGCGCACCGCGATGCCTTCCTCGTTGAGCGCCTGGCCCACCTCCTCGGTGCTGTAGCCGTCGAGCACGAAGGACATCACGCTGGCCTTGTCGGCCGCGGTGCCGATCAGCCGCACGCCGGGAATCGCGCCGAGCTGCGCCATGCCGTAGACCAGCAGGTCGTGCTCGTAGCGCGCGATGTTCTCGATGCCGACCTTGTTGACGTAATCGATCGCCGCGCCCAGGCCCACCGCGTCGGCGATGTTGCCGGTGCCGGCCTCGAACTTGTTCGGGATCGGCTGGAACACGGTCTTCTCGAAGGTCACGTCGGCGATCATGTTGCCGCCGCCCTGCCACGGGGGCATGTCCTCGAGCACCTCGCGCTTGCCCCACACCACGCCGATGCCGGTCGGGCCGAACACCTTGTGGCCCGAGAACACGAAGAAGTCGGCGCCGATGTCCTGCACGTCCACGCGCATGTGCGAGACCGACTGCGCGCCGTCGACCAGTGCCCTAGCGCCCGCGCGGTGCGCGAGTTCCACGATCTGCTTCACCGGCACCACGGTGCCGAGCGCGTTCGAGACCTGGGTGACGGCGACGATCTTCGTGCGGTCGTTGAGCAGCTTGCGGTACTCGTCGAGCAGCACCTGGCCCGAGTCGTCGACCGGGATCACGCGCAGCTTCGCGCCCTTGGCGGCGGCGAGCTGCTGCCACGGCACGATGTTGGCGTGGTGCTCGAGGTTCGAGACGATGATCTCGTCGCCCTCGCCCACGTGCTGGCCGCCCCAGCTCTTGGCCACCAGGTTGATGGCCTCGGTGGTGCCGCGCACGAAGATCACTTCCTCCACCTCGGGCGCGTTGATGAACCTGCGCACGCGCTCCCGCGCGCCTTCGTAGGCGTCGGTGGCGCGCGCGGCCAGCTCGTGCGCCGCGCGGTGGATGTTCGAGTTCTCGTGCGCGTAGAAGTAGGCGATGCGGTCGATCACCGACTGCGGCTTGTGCGTGGTGGCCGCGTTGTCGAACCACACGAGCTGTCTGCCCTTCACGCGCTCCTGCAGGATCGGGAAGTCGCGCCGCACGGCGTTGACGTCGAACGGCGGATGCTGGCCGCTGCCGGCCAGCGGCACCGCCTCGGGTCCGCGCGGATCGGCCTTGGCCGGCGTGACGAAGCCGCTGGGCAACCGCACCGCGTCGACGAAGTAGAACTGCGCGTCGCGGCCATTGGCTGGTGCCGAGGGCACGGACGGCGCCACGGCGGGCTCGCGCGACACGGCCAGCGCCGCGAGGTCGGCGAAGGGATCGTGCACCGCGAAGCCGCCGGCACCGGCCGGCTGGCCATGGTTGCCGCCGAGGAAGTAGTACGGCGAGGCGGCGCTCGATGCGGCCTGCGAAGGCTGCACCGGCGGCACGCCGAGCACGTGGCCGCCCGAGCGCGGCTCGAAGGCCGGCGCCACCGACAGCAGGGTGTCGGGCACGCCGTTGCCGGCCACCGCATGCGGCAGCAGCGCGGGCGCGCGGTTCGCGAGCGAAGGCAGTTGCGTGGGCGAGGCCGGCAGCAGGTTGGTGCCCGGCACCTGCCCCTGCGGGATCGGCGTGCCCGGCACGCTGGGCCCGAAGCCGGCCGGGCTCACGAGCGGCGAACCCGGCGGCGCGATGTTGGCGGGGAACTGCGCGCCCGGCACCAGCCCGCTGGCGGCACCCGGTAGCGAAGCCGGCGGCGTGCCCGGCAGCGCCGCGAACATCGCGCTCGCCATGCGCGCGAGGATCGCCGGATCGAACGGCGCCTCGCCCGGAGTCGTGGGAGTGTTCACCGCGGCTTACTTGTAGGTGTCGGGATAGTCGTGGTACTTGCCGATCTCGACGTCGTCGAGCACCGCCAGCGCATCGGTGGTCAGCACCGCGAGCGAGCAGTACAGCGAGATCAGGTACGACGCGATCGCATGGTTGTTGATGCCCATGAAGCGCACCGACAGGCCCGGGCTCTGTTCGCCCGCGAGGCCCGGCTGGAACAGGCCGACCACGCCCTGGCGCTTGTCGCCCACGCGCAGCAGCAGGATCTTGCTCTTGCCGTCGGCCACCGGCACCTTGTTCGACGGGATCAGCGGAATGCCGCGCCAGGTGATGAACTGCGAACCGAACAGGCTCACGGTCGGCGGCGGCGTGCCGCGGCGCGTGGCCTCGCGGCCGAAGGCGGCGATCGCCAGCGGATGCGTGAGGAAGAAGGCCGGTTCCTTCCAGACCTTGGTCAGCAGCTCGTCGAGGTCGTCGGGCGTGGGCGCGCCGGTCAGCGGGAAGATGCGCTGCTCTTCGCTGACCTGGGCCAGCAGGCCGTAGTCGGGGTTGTTGATGAGCTCGCTCTCCTGGTTCTCCTTGATCGTCTCGATCGTGAGGCGCAGCTGTTCCTTGATCTGGTCGTGCGGGCTGCTGTAGAGGTCGGAGATGCGGGTGTGCACGTCGAGCACGGTGCTCACGGCGTTGAGGTAGTGCTCGCGCGGGTTCTCCTCGTAGTCGACGAAGGTGCGCGGCAGCTGGTTCTCTTCCTCGCGCGAGGTGCAGGTGACCTTGATCGACTCGGGATTCTTGACCTTGTTGACGCGGTAGATGCCCGCCTCCACCGGCACCCACTGGAGCAAATGCGTCAGCCAGCGCGGGCTGATGGTCTCGAGCTGGGGAACGGTCTTGGTGGCATTGGCCAACTGCCTTGCGGCGTTGTCGCCGAGCGCGGTGGTTCCACCGACGGTTGCGGTCATGAAGAAAACTCCGATGTGGTCAGGCCCACCGGGTCACCGCGAGCGGTGCCGGCGACTCCGAAAGGCCGTGGGAATGAAGAAAAGGGACGAACGCGACTGACGGCGGGAGTGTCCCGGCGCCAAGGGTTTCCCCTCAACAGGCTATAGCCGCCAAGTTGATCCGGCGTGCCAGGCGCGACTGGCCGAGCTGCTCGCAGCGCGACAGCAGATGGACGATGTTGATCTCGAGCGCGGTGGCGAGCTTGTGCGCGGTGACGATCGAGGGAATCACGCGGCCGCGCTCCACCTCGCCCACGTAGGAGCGGTTGAGGTCCGAGCGCTCCGCGAGCTGTTCCTGCGACCAGCCATGGGCCTCGCGCAATTGCCGCACGGCCACTCCGAAATCTTCGACGAATGCATTCATGGTGTGTTCACCCCCTCGGTGCGTTGTTCTTCTGCAGGCTGGCCTGCGTGACGCTCGCGCCCGGCGGCACGTCGTCGGTGATCCAGACATTGCCGCCGATGACGGCGCCCTTGCCGAGGGTGACGCGCCCGAGGATGGTGGCGCCCGCGTAGATCACCACGTCGTCCTCCACCACCGGATGGCGCGGCAGGCCCTTCTGCAGGTTGCCCTCGGTGTCGGTCGGAAAGCGCTTGGCGCCCAGCGTCACGGCCTGGTAGAGCCGCACGCGCTTGCCGATGACCGCGGTCTCGCCGATCACGACACCGGTGCCGTGGTCGATGAAGAAGCCGGCATCGATGCGCGCGCCCGGATGGATGTCGATGCCGGTCTGCCCGTGCGCGAGTTCGGCCACGATGCGCGCCAGCAGCGGCAGGTCGAGTCTGTAGAGCTCGTGCGCGAGCCGGTGGTGGATCATCGCGAGCACGCCCGGATAGCACAGCAGCACCTCGTCGACGCTGCGTGCGGCCGGGTCGCCCTGATAGGCCGCGAGCACGTCGCTGTCGAGCAGCCGGCGCAACTCGGGCAGACGGTTCGCGAAGCTGCGCACCGCCGCTGTTGCGGCTTCGTCGATCTCGCTCGCGCTGCGCGGCACATGGCGCGCGTTGAAATGCAGTTCCAGCCGGGCCTGCGTCAGCAGCGCCTGCAAGGCGGCGTCGAGCGTGTGGCCGACATAGAAATCCTCGCTCTCGTGGCGCAGGTCGTGCGGGCCGAGCCGCATCGGAAACAGCGCGCCCTTGAGCGATTCCACGGTCTGGGCCAGTGCATCGCGCGAGGGGAACTCGCGCGCGCCGGGTTCGCGCGAGCGGCGCTGCAGGTCGCGCCATTCGTTGCGCACCGCATGCAGCGCGGCAACGATCTCCGCGACTTCGAAATGGGCCATGGGCCGTTCTTCCTTCCGTGCGTGGGGAGAAATCAGTCCTGCACCCACGGCAGGCCATGGAAGCGCCAGCCATCGGAGCCGCCGCGGTGCTGCTGCCCGTCGATCTCGCCCTCGAAGCCTTCGAGCACGTTGTAGACCTGCGAGAAGCCGGCCTTGGCCGCGGCCTCGGCAGCGAGCGCCGAGCGCTTGCCGCTGCGGCACAGCAGCAGCACCACGGCATCCTTGCCGCCGTCCTTCGCGAGCCTGGCCTCGAGCTCGCGCACGAAGCGCGGATTGCGCGTGAGCGCGGTACCGGTGGCCCAGGCCACGTGCACGCTCTCGGGCACGTGGCCGACGAACTTGCGTTCCTCGCCCGAACGCACGTCGACCAGCACCGCCTTGCCTTCCTGCACCAGCTGCCAGGCCACGGGCGGCGTCACCCCGCCGGCATGGGGCCAGCCGGCTTCGGCGGCATGGGCGCGCGCCTTCTCGAGCGCTTCGGGCAGGACGAGGTCTTCAACTTCCACGGACATGGTGTGCGGGCTCCTGGTGTGCGTTGCTGTCGGGATGGATGCATGCGCCGTTGGTGGCGATGACCATCACTGTAGGAGCCCGTCCGCGATCCTCAAACGACTGAAAAGTCGATTCTTAACAACCGGGCGTTCTAAGCGTCATTCCAGGGGCTGAAGGGAAGCTGAAGCCACCCTGCAGGCCCGGCGCTACAGTCCCCGCCCCATCGCTTCGGGAGTGCATTCATGCAACGCAGGTCCCTCTCACTGGCACTGCTCTCGGGCGTCGTCGGGCTGCCCGGCAGCGTGTTCGCCGCGCGCGCGATGTCGAACATCGCCTACGTCGTGGCCGGCCCCGATGGTGTCTTCTACGCCCGATGCATACCCGACTCCGACACGGGCGACGCCGGGACGACCACGGTCTACCGCGTGCGCAAGACCGGCGACGAAGCCATCGACCGCTATCCCTGGTTCAACCAGGGCCGCCTGCTGCTGGCGTGGAGCCCGATCGCGGGCCAGGTCGCGCTGATGCGGCTCGACCGCGAGCTGGAGCCGTCGTCCGCGGGCCCACAGGCCGCGTTCGGCTTCTATCTCGGCGGCCGGTTGCTGAAGACCTGGACCACGCGCGAGTTGCTCGCGCTGGGCGCCGAATTCGGACCCACCTACGAGGTGCCCTCGGGACGCGCCGGTTACAAGGTGCTCGGCGCGCGCCAGCAGGGGCTGACAAACGATTACGTCTTCGTGATCCGGATCGGCGAGACCGAGCACGCCTTCGATATCCTGACGGGCCTGCCCTGGCGCGCCAGGGCCACCTCCTGAACCCCGACGACATCCTCCCCCGACGCATGCGCAGATTCCTCTCGACCTCCCTGGTCCTGGCCGCCGGCTGCACGGCCGCCGCCCTCGCCTGGGCCGACGAACCCAAGCTCCCGGTGAAGACCGACGACGGCACCATCCTCTACGTCGCGCCCAAGATCGCGCCCACCGAGAAATCGGCCGACACCCTCGGCGCGACCATCGGCGTGCAGCGCCCCAGCGGCGCCGCGGCCTATGGCGGCATGGACACCTCGGGCTCGCGCCCGATCTACTCGGTGGGCGGCAGCACCGGCGGCAACACCTCGTTCTCGGCCGGCGTCGAATCCGACGGCAAGCAGAACAACGGCGTGAAGGCCGGCATCACGATCAAGTACTGAGATGTCGGAGGCCGACGGCAGAATGACCGCTTTCAGCACCGAGAAGGCACCCACGTGAGCGAGCCCGCCGACCTCCCCGAGATGGTCCTGTGCATCCCCGGCCCCTGGGCCGACACCACGGAACTGATCCGCGACCTGATCGCGAACGACAGCGGCTATCTGTTCGCCGGCCGCATCCTGATGTGCGCGCAAACGCGCTTCAGTTGCGAGCTGGTCTTCGAGGGCCCCGACGAGCGCATGCCCCATGCCTTCCGCGCCGCGGCGCCGCACTGGCGCGACACGCCCGAGATGGAGGCCGTCGACGGGCACCGCTCGGTGGTCTACCTCGTCGGCTCCGGCGGCAGCCACGAGAACGCCACGTCGCTGATGGAGGCCGGTGCCGCGCTGGTGCGCGCGGGCGGGCTGGGCGTGAAGGTCGAGAGCACCGGCCTCGCCCACACGCCGGCGGCCTGGCTCGACCACTGCGAGCACCTGCACCTGTTCTTCGCGCACCGGGCACTGGTGCTCTACCTCACGGGCGAGCCCGTGAGCTCCTGCGGCATGCACAACCTCGGCCTGCGCGACGCGGTCACCGACGGCCAGGACGACATGGCGGCCGCCGTCGAGCTGCTGCGCGCGTTCACGCACTACCTCTACGCTGAGGAGCCCGAGATCCGCGCGGGCCAGACCTTCTCGGTCGCGCGCGATGCGCCGGGCTACCGCATCGAGGAAACACAGGACCAGCCCTACGGCCCGGACTCGCTGTTCCACAACCCCTACGGTTTCTGGCGCCTCGTCCCGCTCTGAACCGATGAAAAAAAAGCCCGGCGCCATCGCTGGCGCCGGGCCGAGGGGGAATGCGCCACGCGCACTCCAGGGGATTCAGAGCTTGGCGATCGACACTTCGGTGGACTTCACCAGCGCGACGACATCGGAGCCGACCTTGAGCTGAAGCTCGTCGATCGAGCGCGTGGTGATGACCGAGGTCACGATGCCCCAGGCGGTCTCGACATCGACTTCGGAGACGACGTCGCCGCGGATGATCTCGCGGACCTTGCCCTTGAACTGGTTGCGCACGTTGATGGCCTGGATGGACATGATGGTTCCCTTTGGTTGGATGGTGTGGATGGATGGATCGGTGAAGGAAGGACGTGGCGCTCAGGCGATCTCGGCCACGTCGTCGAACGCGAGCCGGGGCCCGCGCTCGAAGGTGCCGGCATGGTCGGCCACGCCGAGGTTGACGAGGAAGTTGGCGCGCCAGCGGCCGTCGGGGAAGAAGGCCTTGTCGACCAGCTCGGCGTTGAAGCCCGATTGCGGCCCGGCATCGAGGCCGAGCGCGCGCGCCGCGAGGATCAGGTAGGCGCCCTGCAGGCTGCTGTTGCGAAACGCCGTGGCCTGCGCCGCCTCGGCGCTCTTCTCGAAGAAGGGCTTGGCGTCGTAGGCCGGGAACAGCACCGGCAGCTGGTCGTAGAAGCGCGTGTCGTGCGCCACGATCACGGTCACGCCCGCGGCCAGCGTCTGCGCGGTGTTGCCCGACGACAGCGCGGGCTTGAGCTTGGCCTTGGCCTCCTCGCTGCGCACGAACACGTAGCGCGCGGGCTGGGCGTTGTAGGCCGTCGGGCCCCACTTCAGCAGCTCGTAGAGCTGGCGGATGGTCTCGTCGCTCACGGGCACCGGCTTGAAGGCATGCACGGTGCGCGCCTTGCGGAACAGCTGGTCGAGCGCGGCGTCGGGAATGGATTGCAGTGTTGTCATGGTTTTGCTTTCGCGCTGCCTCAGGCCGCGGCCGCGGCGAGCGCCTGGTCGAGGTCGGCGCGCAGGTCGTCGATGTGTTCGATGCCGACCGACAGGCGCACGGTCTCCTCGCTCACGCCGGCGCGCGCGAGTTCCTCGGGCGAGAGCTGGCGGTGCGTGGTCGAGGCCGGATGGGTGGCGAGCGAGCGCACGTCGCCGATGTTGACGAGGCGCGTGAACAGCTTGAGCGCGTCGAGGAACTTCGCGCCCGCCTCGCGGCCGCCCTCGATGCCGAAGGTCAGCACGCCGCTGGCCTTGCCGCCCAGGTACTTCTGCGCCAGCGCATGGTCGGGATGGTCCTCGAGCGCCGCGTAGTTGACCCACTTCACCGACTTGTTCGCCTTCAGGTGCCGTGCCACGGCCAGCGCGTTGTCGCTGATGCGCTCCACACGCAGCGACAGCGTCTCGATGCCCTGCAGGATCAGGAAGGCATTGAACGGCGAGATCGCGGCACCCGTGTTGCGCAGCGGCACCACGCGTGCGCGGCCGATGTAGGCGGCCGGGCCGAGCGCGTCGGTGTAGACCACGCCGTGGTAGCTCACGTCGGGTTCGTTCAGGCGCTTGAAGCGCTGCTTGTGCTGCGCCCACGGGAACTTGCCCGAATCGACGATCGCGCCGCCGATGCTGGTGCCGTGGCCGCCGAGGTACTTGGTCAGCGAATGCACGACGATGTCGGCGCCATGCTCGATCGGCCGGCTCAGGTACGGCGAGGGCACGGTGTTGTCGACGATCAGCGGCACGCCGTGGTGATGGGCGATCTCCGCGATGGCCGCGATGTCGGTCACGTTGCCGGCCGGGTTGCCGAGCGACTCGACGAACACCGCCTTGGTCTTTTCGTCGAACAGCTTCTCGAAGCTCTTCGGATCGCGGTGGTCGGCGAAGCGCGTGGTGATGCCGAACTGCGGCAGCGTGTGGGCGAACAGGTTGTAGGTGCCGCCGTAGAGCGCCGTGCTGCTGATGATGTTGTCGCCGGCTTCCGCGATGGTCTGGATCGCGTAGGTCACGGCCGCCTGGCCCGAGGCCAGCGCCAGCGCGGCGATGCCGCCCTCGAGCGCGGCGATGCGCTGCTCGAGCACGTCCTGCGTCGGGTTGTTGATGCGGGTGTAGATGTTGCCCGGCACCTTGAGGTCGAACAGGTCGGCGCCGTGCTGCGCGCTGTCGAAGGCGTAGGCCACCGTCTGGTAGATCGGCGGCGCCACGGCGCGCGTGGTCGGGTCGGGCGAATAGCCGGCGTGCACCGACAGGGTCTCGAATTTCCAGTGTTGCGACATGCGAAGCCTTTCAGATGGGAGGAAGGAACGCTCAGATCGCCCAGCGCAGTTCATGCGCGGGCTTGCCGAGCCAGCTTGCTTCGGTGCCGCCTTCAGCCTCTTCGGTTGCCCCGGGCTTTTGCAGCACCCTGTCGAGGATGCGTTTTTCGATGGCCGCGAAGGCCGGGTCGCCCTGCGAGCGCGGACGCGCCAGGGCGATGTTCTCGTCGAGCGCGATGCGCCCGTCTTCGATCAGGATCACGCGGTCGGCCAGCGCCACGGCTTCCTGCACGTCGTGCGTGACCAGCAGCGCGGTGAAGCGGTGGCGCTGCCACAGGTTCTCGATCAGCCGGTGCATCTCGATGCGCGTGAGCGCGTCGAGCGCGCCCAGCGGCTCGTCGAGCAGCAAGAGCCGCGGGTGGTGCACCAGCGCGCGCGCCAGGGCCACGCGCTGGCGCTGGCCGCCCGACAGGCGCGCCGGCCATTCGTTCTCGCGGTCGGCCAGGCCGACGTGCGCCAGCACCTCCTTGCCGCGCGCCCTGGCGTCCTTCGACAGGCCCAGCGTCACGTTGTCGAGCACGCGGCGCCAGGGCAGCAGGCGCGCCTCCTGGAACATGATCCGGGTGTCGTCGTGCAGGCCGCTGACCGGCTTGCCGTCGGTGTAGAGCGCGCCGGACGAGGCCTCCTCGAGGCCGGCGATCAGGCGCAGCAGCGTGCTCTTGCCGCAGCCGCTGCGGCCCACGATGGCGATGAACTGGCCCGGCTCGATCGCGAGCTGCGTATTGCGCAGCACCTCGCGTTCGCCGTAGCGCTTGTGCAGGCCGCGCACTTCCAGGCGCACGCCGCCGGGAATCGCCAGCGGCGCGTCGTTCTGCGGTCGGTCGAGGACGGCACTCATCTCAGGCTCCAGGCTTGAACAGCGCCACGTCGAGCGCATTGATTTTCTTGGGCAGCAGCTTCTCGGCCAGGAAGGCGTCGGCGATGCGCTGCTGCTCGCCGAGCACCTCGGGCACCACCGGCCGCACCGCGTAGCTGCGGCGGCCGTTGGCCTGCTCGATGGTGGCGGCGTCGAGGCCCCACACGGGCGACAGCAGCGCGGCCGCCTCCCTGGGGTTCTGCTTGACCCACCTGCCGGTCTTCTCGAGCTCGGCATAGACCACGCGCAGCACGTCGGGCCGCGCCTTCGCGAACTTGGTGCTCGCGAGGTAGTAGCGCTGGTAGGACGCGATGCCCGCGCCGTCGGCCAGCACGCGCACCTTCGACTGGCGCTGCGCGGCGGCGAGGAACGGGTCCCACACCACCCAGGCGTCGATCGCGCCCTTCTCGAACGCGGCGCGGCCGTCGGCCGGCGTCAGGTAGGCAGGATCGATGTCCTTGAACGAGAGGCCGGCCTTGTCGAGCGCGGCGATCAGCAGGTAGTGCGCGCCGGCCGCCTTGGCGAAGCCGATCTTCTTGCCCTTGAGGTCGGCCACGGTCCTGAGCGGCGAGTCCTCGCGCACCAGGATCGCCTGCGCCGCGGGCGACGGCGCTTCCTGCGCGATGAAGGTCAGCTCGGCACCGGCCGCCTGCGCGAACACCGGCACGGTGTCGGCCACGTCGGCGCTGATGTCGAGGTTGTCGAGGTTCAGCGCCTCGAGCAGCGGCAGGCCGCTGGTGAACTCGTGCCAGCTCAGGGTGGCGTTGAGCGGCGCGAGCTGCTTCTCGAGCACGCCCTGCGCCTTGAGCACCGCGATCAGCGTCGAGGACTTCTGGTAGCCCAGGCGCACGGTGGCGGGCCGCGCGGCCGTGCCCTGCGCGAAGGCGCCGGGCGTGCCCGTCAGGCCGAGCACGCCGGCAGCGCCGAGCGTCGCGATCGCCTGGCGGCGGGAGATGGTCGTGTGCGTCATTGCCCTGCCCTCACTTCGTCGTCTTCTTCTGGTAGCCCGGATGCCAGCGCAACCACCACTGCTCGAGGCCGCGCGCGAACAGGTCGGCCAGCTTGCCGAGCAGCGCGTACAGCAGGATGCCCACCAGCACGATGTCGGTCTGCAGGAACTCGCGCGCGTTCATCGTCAGGTAGCCGATGCCGGCCTGCGCCGAGATGGTCTCGGCCACGATCAGGATCACCCACATCAGGCCCAGCGAGAAACGCAGGCCGACCAGGATCGAGGACAGCGCGCCAGGCAGGATCACCTCGCGGTAGAGCTGCCAGCGCGTGAGACCGTAGGTGCGGCCCATCTCGATCAGCTGCGGATCGACGTTGCGGATGCCGTGGAAGGTGTTGAGGTAGATCGGGAAGAACACCGACACCGAGATCAGGAACAGCTTGGCCGACTCGTCGATGCCGAACCACAGGATCACCAGCGGGATCAGCGCGAGCGCCGGGATGTTGCGCACCATCTGGATGGTGGAGTCGAGCAGCGTCTCGAAGAACTTCACCGAGCCCGTGAGCAGGCCCAGCGCCAGCCCGGCGCCGCCGCCGATGGCCAACCCCGCGAGCGCGCGGCCCGCGCTGACCTTCACGTGCGTCCACAGCTCGCCCGACACCGTGAGGTTCCACCCGGCCTTCACCACGTCGACCGGCGCCGGCAGCACGCGCGTGCTGAGCCAGCCCAGCGACGACGCGATCTGCCACACCACGATCAGCCCCACGGGCACCAGCCACGGCACCAGCCGCCTGGCCACATTGAGGCCGAAGCTGCGCAGCGCGGAGCCCGCGCCTTCGGCCGGCGCGACCGCCGGCAGTTCCTGAACCTGTTCCGTCATGACGTGTCCTTCAGCTTTGCGAGACGAGGCGCGAAGGCGCGTCGAGGTTGGCGACGACTTCGCCGAAGGGCCCGCTCAGCGAGCCGCCGGCCAGCCGGGCCTTGGCCTTGCGCGAGAGCAGCGGGAACACCAGCTCGGCGAAGCGGTAGGCCTCCTCGAGGTGCGGGTAGCCCGAGAGAATGAAGCGATCGAGCCCGAGCGCGGCGTATTCCTCGATGCGCGCGGCCACGGTCCTGGCGTCGCCGACCAGCGCCGTGCCGGCACCGCCACGCACCAGCCCCACGCCGGCCCAGAGGTTGGGCGCGATCTCGAGTTCGGCGCGCGTGCGCTTGGCGCCGCCCGCATGCAGCGCGGCCATGCGGCGCTGGCCTTCGGAGTCCATGCGCGCGAAGGCGGCCTGGGCACGGATCACGGTCTCGTCGTCGACGCGGCTGATCAGGTCCTCGGCGGCCTTCCAGGCGGCCTCTTCGGTCTCGCGCACGATCACGTGCAGCCGGATGCCGAACTGCACCTGGCGGCCCTGGCGCTCGGCGCGCGCGCGCACGTCGGCGAGCTTCTTCGCCACCTCGGCCGGCGGTTCGCCCCACGTGAGATAGGCATCGACCTGCTCGGCCGCGAGCTCGTGGGCCGCGGCCGACGAGCCGCCGAACCACACCGGCGGATGCGGTTTCTGCACCGGCGGATAGAGCAGCTTGGCGCCCTTCACGCTCAGGTGCTTGCCTTCGTAGTCGAAGGCCTGGCCGTCGTGGCTGCGCGCGAGGATCTCGCGCCAGATGCGGATGAACTCGGCCGACTGTTCGTAGCGCGCGGCATGGTCGAGGTAGACGCCGTCGCCCTCGAGCTCGGCCTGGTCGCCGCCGGTCACGAGGTTCACCAGCAGGCGTCCGTTCGAGAGCCGGTCGAAGGTCGCGGCCATGCGCGCGGCCAGGCTGGGCTGGTGCAGGCCGGGTCGCACCGCGACCAGGAACTTGAGCTTCTTCGTCGCACCGATCAGGCTCGAGGCGATCACCCACGGGTCCTCGCATGAGCGACCGGTCGGGATCAGCACGCCCTCGTAGCCGAGATGGTCGGCCGCGCCCGCGATCTGCTGCAGGTAGTCGAGGTCGACCGGGCGCGCGCCTTCACTGGTGCCGAGGTAGCGGCTGTCGCCGTGCGTGGGCAGGAACCAGAAGATCTGCATCACGCGATCCCCGTGGCGGCTTCGAGCACGTTGATCTTCTTCGGGATCAGCTTGAGCTCGAAGAAGGTGTCGGCGATCTTCTGCTGCTCGCCGAGGATGGCCTTGGTGATCGGCGTGGTGCCGTAGGCGGTGCGCGCCACCGTGAGGTCGGCCACCGGCTTGGGAAGGCCCCACAGCGCGGCCAGTTCGGTCGCGAGCTCGCCACGGTTGGCCGAGCCCCAGGCGTCGACCTTGTTGAGTTCCTCGATCGCGATCGCCACCACGTCGGCGTTCTTCGCCGCGTAGTCGAGCGAGGAGAAGTAGTAGGCGCGGTTGCCCACCACGCCGGTGGCGTCGGCCAGCACGCGCGCCTCGAGCGTCTTCTCGGCGGCGGCCAGGAACGGGTCCCAGATCACCCAGGCGTCGATCGAGCCCTTCTCGAAGGCCGCGCGCGCATCGGCCGGTGGCAGGTAGACCAGGTTCAGGTCGGCATACGAGAGGCCGTGCTTCTCGAACAGCTTGACGATGAAGTAGTGGACGTTCGAGCCCTTGTTGAGCGCGATCTTCCTGCCCTTGAGTTCGGCCACGCTCTTGATGGCCGAGCCCTTGGGCACCAGCACCGCTTCCGACTGCGGACGCGGCACCGTGGCGCCCACGTAGGCCAGCGGCGCGCCGGCGGCCTGCGCGAAGATCGGCGGCGCCTCGCCCACGTCGCCGAAGTCGATCGAGCCGACGTTCAGCGCCTCGAGCTGCACCGGGCCGGCCGTGAACTCGGTCCACTTGAGGCTTACGCCCAGCGGCGCGAGGCGCTTCTCGAGCGTGCCGCGGCCCTTGAGGATGTTGAGCAGGCCCTTCTGGTTGCCGATGCGGAACTGGCGCGCGGGCGCCTGCGCCAGCGCACCGAGGGAGGAAGGCAGCGCGATGGCGGCGGCGGCGCCCTGCAGCAGGCGGCGGCGCGGGAGGGAGATGGTGGTCATGGCTGGTGTGGCTTGCGAAAGATGAAGGGGACCGGTGCTCAGGGCTGGGCCGCGACGACGGCGTCGCTGACCTTGATCGGCTTCGGAATCAGCTTGAGCGCGTGGAAGGTGTCGGCGATGCGCTGCTGGTCGGCGGCGACCTCGGGCGTGATCGGCTTCACGTTGAACTCGTAGCGGCGCAGCGCGAGCTCGACCACGTCGACCGGCAGGCCCTGCAGCGGCGCGATCAGCTCGGCCGCCTGGCGCAGGTTCTTCTTGAGCCAGATGCCCTGGGCCA
The DNA here is from genome assembly GCF_059418265.1 of Variovorax sp. GW821-FHT09B05. NCBI lineage: Bacteria > Pseudomonadati > Pseudomonadota > Betaproteobacteria > Burkholderiales > Comamonadaceae > Variovorax > Variovorax sp. GW821-FHT09B05. The sequence continues at coordinate 465,558 of NZ_JBWKPN010000002.1, read as the reverse complement.
CCGAGTCCTCGAACAGGGCCTCGATCACCTTCGGGTTGTTCTTCACGAAGCCGCGCTCGCCCAGGTAGTACTGGTAGTTGCTGACCACGCCCGGGGTGCCGTCGGCGAGCACGCGCGCGCCGGTGGCCTTCTCGGCCGCGGCCTGGAACGGATCCCAGATCACCCAGGCGTCGACGTTCTTGCTCTCGAAGGCGGCGCGGCCATCGGCCGGTGCCAGGTACACCGGCTGGATGTCGCTGAACTTCAGGCCGTTCTTCTCGAGCTGCTTCACGAGCAGGTAATGCACGTTGCTGCCCTTGTTGAGCGCGACCTTCCTGCCCTTGAGGTCGGCCACCGACTGGATCGGCGAATCCCTGGTGACCAGGATCGCCTCGGCACGCGGCGCGGCCGGGTCGTAGCCGAAGTAGACGAACTTGGCGCCCGCGGCCTGCGCGAAGATCGGCGGCGCCTCGCCCACGTAGCCAACATCGACGGCGCCGACGTTCAGGCCCTCGAGCAGTTGCGGGCCAGCCGGGAACTCGACCCATTTCACGCCCACGCCCAGCGGCGCGAGGCGCTTCTCGAGCGAGCCCTGCGCCTTCTGCAGCACGAACAGGCTGGCCGACTTCTGGTAGCCGATGCGCAGCTCCTTGGCGGCGCCGGCCTTGCCCTGCGCATGCGCGGAAGTGGCGGACAGGAAGCTCACGATCAATGCGATCGCGGCGACCACGACGATGCTGACGGCGAGGTCGCGCAGCGCGCGCCAGAGCGAGCGCGGCGGCACGTCGAGCACGGAGTCTTCGGTGGCAACGGGGTTCATGCGGGGTGGTCCTTGGACTGAATCGAAACTGGAGGCGAAGCCATCCCCGCGCGGCGTGAATCGCCGCGTTCGGAATGGTCGGGAATGGGATGAAGCGGTGGTGGCGGCCGGGTCGTGCGCCGGCCGGCTTCAGACGCTACATCGCACGCGCGAGAACGGCACCGGCTCGAAGCCGTGTGTCGCCGGCAGCTTCAGCCCCTCGGTGGCCAGCACCTCGACGGCCTCGTTGAGCCGCTCCGCCAGGTCGTTGTGCACCTGGTAGGCGTTCTCGGGCGTCAGCGCGATCTGCGAATCGCTCGCGTAGACGCCCGGCAGGATGTGGCGCGCCGACAGCGACTGCAGCACGGGCCGCAGCGCGTAGTCGAGCGCGAGCATGTGGTGCGGGCTGCCGCCGGTGGCCAGCGGCAGCACCGTCTTGCCCTTGAGCGCGTTCTGCGCCAGCAGGTCGAGGAAGACCTTGAGCACGCCGCTGTAGGCGGCCTTGTAGACCGGCGTGGCCACCACGATGGCGCGGGCCCGCGTCACCTGGGCGATGGCCTGCACGATGGCCGGATGGTTCCAGTCCGCCAGCAGCAGCGCCTGCGCCGGCAGGTCGCGGATCGCGAGCCGTTCGATCTGCGCATGGCGCCGCGCCAGGCGCTCGGCCACCGCGTCGAGCAAGGCGGTGGAGCGCGAGGGCGCCGAGGGGCTGCCGGCAATCAGGAGAACGGACACGGAAGGCTTTCGGGTGGCGGTATCGGAAGGGTCGAAGCGAACCGGTCCCTGGCATCCGCCGCAGCGGGCGCCATCGGGGTCGGTCGCCGCGGGGCGAATGCCGCGCTTACTTCTGCTTGGCGGTGTAGATCTGGTCGAACGAGGCGCCGTCGGCGAAGTGGTCCTTGTCGGCCTTGCCCCAGCCGCCGAAGGCCTGGTCGATGGTCACCAGCGTCAGCTTGGGGAACTGCTTCTCGTACTTGGCCTTCGCCTTGTCCGAGGTCGGGCGGTAGAAGTTGCGGCCCGCGATGTCCTGGCCTTCGTCGGAATACAGGTACTTCAGGTATTCCTCGGCCACGGCGCGCGTGCCCTTCTTGTCGACCACCTTGTCGACCACCGCCACGGTGGGCTCGGCCAGGATGGAGATCGACGGCACCACGATCTCGAACTTCTCGGGGCCGAATTCCTTCAGCGCCAGGAAGGCTTCGTTCTCCCAAGCCAGCAGCACGTCGCCCACGCCGCGCTGGACGAAGGTGATGGTCGAGCCGCGCGCGCCGGTGTCGAGCACGGGCACGTTCTTGAACAGGTTGCCCACGTATTCCTTGGCCTTGGCATCGCCGCCGTACTTGCGCTTGGCGAATTCCCAGGCCGCGAGGTAGTTCCAGCGGGCGCCGCCCGAGGTCTTGGGATTGGGGGTGATCACCTGCACGCCGGGCTTGACCAGGTCGTCCCAGTCCTTCAGGCCCTTGGGGTTGCCCTTCTTCACCAGGAACACGATGGTCGAGGTGTAGGGCGCCGAGTTGTGCGGCAGGCGCTTCTGCCAGTCGGCCTTGAGCAGGCCGCCATGGGTGACCAGCGCGTCGACGTCGCCGCCGAGCGCCAGCGTGGCCACGTCGGCGTCGATGCCGTCGATGATCGAGCGGGCCTGCTTGCCCGAGCCGCCGTGCGACTGCTTGATCGTCACGTCCTGGCCGGTCTTGCCCTTCCAGTACTTGGCGAAGGCCTGGTTGTAGTCCACGTACAGCTCGCGCGTGGGGTCATAGGAGACGTTCAGCAGCGTCACCGGGCCGGCGGCGTTGCCCTGGGCAAACGCCGGCAGCGCCGACAGGGCCATGGCGCCGGCCACGCCGGCACCGAGGGAAAGCTTGATAAAGTCGCGGCGGAGGCTCATGGTGTCGTTCTCGAATGGCATATCAATGAAGCTGCGTATTCTCAATACGACATATAGGAACTGGAACGACCAAGTTTTCAGTTCTAAATAGCTAAATCAACTAAGAGCAGCTTTTTCGCGCTCCCCCACCCAAAGGCAATCGACATGGCACGCATGATTCAGTGCATCAAGCTCGGCAAGGAAGCCGAAGGCCTCGACTTCCCGCCCTATCCCGGCGAACTCGGCAAGCGCATCTGGGAGAGCGTCAGCAAGGAAGCCTGGGCCGCCTGGCTCAAGCAGCAGACCATGCTGGTGAACGAGAACCGCCTGAACCTCGCCGACCAGCGCGCCCGCCAGTACCTGGCACGCCAGATGGAGAAGCACTTCTTCGGCGAGGGCGCCGACGTCGCCCAGGGCTACGTCCCGCCGTCGGCCTGAGGCCGCGCAACGACCCGCAGTGACGGCCGAACCGGTCGCCTGGCGCACGGACGGCACACCGCACAGCGAGCGCTTCGGCGACATCTATCACACGGAGGCCGGTGCGCTCGCGCAGTCGCGCCACGTCTTCCTCGGCGGCTGCGGCCTGCCGGCCGCCTGGGCCGGCCAGCCGCAGTGGCGCATTCTCGAAACCGGCTTCGGGCTGGGCCTCAACTTCCTCGCGACCTGGGCCGCGTGGCGCGCAGATCCGGCACGCCCGCGGCTGCTTCACTTCGTCTCGATCGAGGCTTGGCCGGTGGCGGCGGAGAGCCTGCTGCGCGCCGCCGGTGCCTATGAGGAACTCGCGCCGCTCGCACGCGAGCTGGCCGCGCGCTGGCACGGCCTGCTGCCGGGCTTCCATCGGCTGGCCTTCGACGACGGCCGGGTGCTGCTCACGCTCTGCGTGGGCGCAGTGCAGACTATGCTGCGCGCCCAGCGCTTCGAGGCCGACAGCCTGTACCTCGACGGCTTCAGCCCGCAGCGCAATCCCGAGATGTGGTCGCCCGAGACGCTGAAGGCGCTCTCGCGCTTCGCGCGCCAGGGCACCCTGCTCGGCACCTGGACCTATGCGCGCGCCGTGCGCGACGCGCTGGCGCAGAACGGCTTCCAGCTCGAACGCCGCCCCGGCCTGCCGCCCAAGCGCGATTGCCTGGGCGCGCGCTTCGCACCGGCCTGGACCGTGCGCCGGCGCGAGCCGCTGCCCGATACCGTCGCCACGCCCGGCCGCTGCGCCGTGATCGGCGCCGGCCTCGCGGGCGCGGCCGTGGCGGCCAGCCTCGCGCGGCGCGGCTGGCAGGTCGAGGTGCTCGACGCCGCGGCGCGGCCGGCCGAAGGCGCCTCGGGCCTGCCCGTGGGCCTGCTCGCGCCGCATGTGTCGCCCGACGACGCCCTGCTCTCGCGCCTCACGCGCGCCGGCATCCGCGCGACCTGGAACGAACTGGCGCAGCGCCTGGAAGAAGGCCGCGACTGGCACGGCACCGGCACGCTGGAGCGCCGGCCCGATGGCGATGTGCGCGTGCCCGCGGGCTGGCAGGCCGACGGGCCCAACGAATCCTGGCCCGCGAGCGCCGCGCAGCTCGCGGCCGCGGGCCTGCCGCCCGACGCGCCCGCGCTGTGGCATGCGCGCGCCGCCTGGGTGCGGCCGCGTGCGCTGGTCGAGGCCTGGCTGCGCGAGCCCGGCATCGCGTTCCGCGGCGGCTGCCTCGTCGAGCGGCTGGAGCGCGATGCGGCCACCGGCGGTTGGCGCCTGCTGGCCGAGGACGGCCGCGTGCTGGCCGAGGCCGACCGCGTGGTGGTCGCGATGGGCCATGGCTCGGGCCTGCTGGCGCCGCGCCTGCCGCTGCAGCCGGTGCGCGGCCAGGTGGCTTGGGGCCACAGCGACGCGGCCGCGTTGCCCGTCGCGCCGGTGAACGGCGACGGCCACCTGATCGCCGGCGTGCCCGAGGCCGATGGCGGCGCGCCGCTGTGGCTGGCCGGCGCCACCTTCGACCGCGACAGCCATGACCTCGCGCCGCGCGACAGCGACGCCGAGGCCGTGCGCGGACGGGCCACCCGGCTGCATCCGGCCAGCGCCGAGTCGATCGACCAGGCCTTCGCACGCGGCGAGGCCCACGCCTGGGTCGGCGTGCGCTGCGCCTCGGGCGACCGCCGACCGCTGGTCGGGCCGCTCGGCGATGCGCCGGAAGACAAGGGCCTGTGGACCTGCACGGCGCTCGGCTCGCGCGGGCTCAGCTTTGCCGCGCTGTGCGCCGAACTGCTGGCCGCGCAGTGGCATGGCGAGCCCTTGCCGCTGCCGGTGGCGCTGGCCAAGGCCCTCGATACGCGGCGCACCGCGCGGGCTTGAGGGCCGCTACGCGGCGTCGAGCGCGGGCAGCAGGTGGTCGATGCGCCCATCGCCGTAGCTGCGCACCACCTCCGAGATCACCACCCGGTAGCCATCGAGCCAGTTCGCCTGCGCCGCCTTGGCCTGCAGATGCGAGGGATGCGTCATCAGCGCCTGCAGCGCCTCGAGCGAACGCCAGTAGTAGACGTTCGACACCAGCCCGTTGGCGCTGTTCTCCCAGCTCTCCTCGCCCAGGTAGCCGGGCAGCGCGCGGGCGGCTTCGGCGATCGCCTGGTCGAGCCGGTGGAAGGCGTCGTCGAACTGGCGGGTGGCGAAGATGAAAGTCGATGCGTACATGGTCCTCCATGGGCGAACGGTGCGGCCACGCGGGCCGAAGGGGCGCGGATTATGCGGCAGTCCTGCCTGCGCCCATCACCGCGGACATGTCCGGCGACACACGAACGCAGGAGAATGCCCCATGCCCAGCACCCAGTACGACATCCGCCACACCACGATCTACCGCTACAACGAGCCGGTCAGCTTCGGGCTGCACCGCGTGATGTTCCGGCCACGCGACAGCCACGACCTGCGCGTGCTGGCCACCGACCTGCAGGTGAGCCCGTCGGCCCACACGCGGCTGATCCAGGATCCGCACTCCAACTCGGTGGCGCTGGTGCAGCCGATGGGCGAAGCGACCGAGCTGCGCATCGTCTGCGCCTTCACCATCGAGACCGTGCCCGCGGCCACGCAGGACCAGCTCGCGATCGACCCGGCCGCGGAGTTCCTGCCCTTCGCCTATTCGGTGCAGGACCGGCTCGACCTCGAGCACTACCTGCGCCCGCACCACGACGATCCCGACGGCACGCTGATCCGCTGGGCCCACCAGTTCCTGCACACCGACAAGCCCAACAGCACGCGCGAGGTGCTCACGCGCATGAACGCCCACATCGGCCAGAGCCTCGAGTACCTGGCGCGCGACGAGGAAGGCACGCAGACGCCGCTCGAGACGCTGGCGCTGGGCAGCGGCAGCTGCCGCGACTACGCGCTGCTGATGATGGAGGCGGTGCGCCGCCTGGGCATCGCCACGCGCTTCGTCTCGGGCTACATCTACGACGCCGCGCTCGACAGCACGGTGCAGGCCAAGGGCGAGGCCATGACCGGCGCCGGCACCACCCACGCCTGGCTGCAGGCCTACCTGCCGGGCGCGGGCTGGGTCGCGTTCGACCCGACCAACAACCTCATGGGCAGCGGCCAGTTGATCCGCGTCGGCGTGACGCGCGACCCGGCCCAGGGCGCGCCGATCTCGGGCAGCTGGTACGGCCCGGCCGAGGCCTATGAAGGCCTCGAGGCTACGGTGACGGTCACGCGCCGGCGCAACTGAGCGCGGCGCCGCTGTCGCGCAGGCGATAGCGGCTACGGGAAAGCCCCCACCGTTTGCAGGGGCGGCGCCTCTACGCTGCGCCGCCGGTCCACCTGAAAAGCACGGTCGTGCCAGCCTCATGGGCACCTCCGGACGAAGGCGGCCGGCATTCCTCGCCCCCAGAAAACGGAGACAACGAACCATGCATTCCGCGCGCCTCAAGCTCATCGTCATCGCCGCCAGCATCGCCGCCGCTTCCTGCGGCGGTGGAGGCGGCGGTGGGGCCATCTTCCCGATCGTGCCGCCCGCGCCCGCCCCCGCGCCGCCGGCACCGCCCCCGCCGCCCCCCGCGCCCGAGGAGCGCCGCGCGCAGGACGACCGCAATTCCTTCGCGCCGGCCGATGCCGCGGCCACCACCTTCACGGCCCTGGTCGCCGCGGCCGGCGACACCGTCGACAACGCCACCACCAGCCGCTGGGCCGGCGTGCTCGGCGGCGCGGCCTACCGCGTGGAAGTGCCGTCCAACTGGAACGGCAAGCTCGTGATGTATGCGCACGGCTATGCCGGCGAAGGCAACGTGCTCGCGGTCACCAACCCCTCGATCCGCCGCTACCTGATCCAGAACGGCTATGCCTGGGCCGCTTCGAGCTACAGCAAGAATTTCTACGACGTGCGCGTGGGCGTGGAGGACACCAACGCGCTGGCGCTGGAGTTCAACAAGATCGCCAAGGCCAACGGCCGCGAGCTCGCCGCGCCGTCGAAGATCTACATCACCGGCCACTCGATGGGCGGCCACATCACGGCCGCGGCGATCGAGGACGAGGCCTATGCCACGGCCAACCACAAGGTGCGCTACAACGGCGCGGTGCCGATGTGCGGCGTGGTCGGCGACACCGAGCTGTTCGACTACTTCGCGGGCGCGCAGGTCACGGCGCAGGCGCTGGCGGGGCTGCCGAAGTACCCGACGGTGAACTGGTCGGACATCTCCGCGCAGGTGACCGGCACGCTCTACACCAGCTTCCCGGGCGCGCCCACGGCCACCGGCCTGAAGTTCGCCTCGGTGGTCGAGAACCTCACGGGCGGCAAGCGTCCGATGTTCGACCTCGGCTTCACCGCCGGCGGCTCCTTCGCCGCGGTGTGGGGCGTGTTCGGCAGCGACGGCACGGTCAACGGCATCCTCAACAAGAACACGCTCGACACCAACCGCTTCACCTACACCATCGAGGGCGACACCGCGGGTTCGACCGCGCTCAATGCCTCGGTCATCAAGCTCACCGCCGTGGCCGATGCCAACCGGCTGCGCCGCGACGGCCTGCGCTGGATCCCCAAGGCCAACGGCGAGTTCAAGATCCCGGTGGTGAGCCTGCACACGCTCGGCGATCTCTACGTGCCCTTCAGCATGGAGCAGATCTACAACAAGCGCGTCGCGGCCAAGGGCAACGCCAGCTGGCTGGTGCAGCGCGCGGTGCGCGGCATCTCGCACTGCGACTTCACGCTGGCCGAGCAGGTCGAGGCCTTCGACGCGATGATCAAGTGGGAGCGCGACGGCGTGAAGCCCGCGGGCGATGACGTGGTGACCGCGGCGACGGTGGCCGATCCGAAGTACGGCTGCACCTTCACGCGGCCGCTGGGCACGGTCGACGAAAGCGGCACCAGCCAGCTGACGCGGCCCGGCGCCGCCGCCGCGCGTCCCTGCTGACGTGCATCGAACGGGAACCGCCCGCGCGGCGGTTCCCGCCCGCCTTCAGCGCTTCTGCGCGCTGTAGGCCTTCACCACCGGCACCGCGGTCGCGGCGCTGTCGACGAACAGCCCATCGATCCCGGCATCGAGGAAAGCGGTGATCTCCGCCGCCGTGTCGCCGTGCACGGTGCCGTCGGTCTTCGGCTCCTTCTTGAGGCTGTCGGGCAGGAAGGCGTTCTCGGGCCGGACCGTGTAGATGTGGACGAACAGCTTTTTGTCGTGCGCATCCTTCACCAGCGTGGTGGGCGTGCCCAGCTTGCCGGCCACCACCGGGATCACGCGCGACTTGTCGGGACCGATGCCCTGCGCATAGGTCGCGATCTCGGCCAGACCCTCGGGCTTCACGAGGTCGGCATAGGTGCGCTTGTCGCCGAGCGCCACCAGGTCGTAGGGCGCGCCCGAGCCGCCGATCAGCTGGACGATCCTCACCGTGCTGCGCAGGCGCACGTCCTTGAGGTTGCCGGTTTCGAAGGACTGCACGAACACCGGCGCATCGGCCTTGTTCAGGCCGTGCTTCTGCAGCGTGTCGAGCAGCTTGTTCTCGAGCGGCAGGCCGATCGAGCGGAAGTAGGTCGGGTGCTTGGTCTCGGGATAGATGCCGATGGTGCGGCCCTTGGCCTGCGACTGCGCCTTCGCGAGTTCGATCACCTCGTCGAGCGTGGGCACCTGGAACAGGTCGTTGTACGAGATGTTGGCCGGGCGCTGCGCCGGAATGCGCTCGCGCGCGCGCAGCTCCTTGAGCTCGGCCAGCGTGAAGTCCTCGGTGAACCAGCCGATGACCTGGCGGCCGTCGATGGTCTTGGTGGTCTTGCGGCTCGCGAACTTCGGCACGTCCATCACGTTGGTGGTGGCTTCGAGCACATTGCCGCTGGCGTCGACGATGGCGATCGCGTTCTCGTGGCGCGCCACCAGCTCGCCGTCCCTGGTGGGCACGAGGTCGGGTTCGATGAAGTCGGCGCCGTCGTCGATGGCCTGCTGGTACGAGGCCAGCGTGTGTTCGGGCCGCTTGGCCGGTTCGCCGCGGTGCCCGATCACGAGCGCGGCGGGCACGGGGGCCGGCGCGGGCGGCGGCGGTGCCGGCGGCGCGGGGGCCGGTGCGGGCGGCAGGATCGGAAAGACGGCGTTGCCGCCGCCTCCGCCGCAAGCGCTCATGAGCGCGCAGGCGCTGACCGCCAGGGCGATCCTGGCCAGGGAAAATGACTGCATGGGAGACCCTCTCTCTCGCTGTGTGGCTGGTACGGATTCGTCGCCACCCGCCGCGCGTTGTTATGGGTTCTTGGCGGGCGTCGGATCATTGCGAGGCCATGTGTCTGCGCCGTGACATGCACGGACCCCGCGCCTCGCTCAGGAGCGCGCGGCCAGCTTCGCCTCGAGCGCGGCGATCAGCGCCCTCGCCTCGTCGCCTTCGGGGATGTCGCGCCCGCTGTCGCGCCACTGCACCGCGCTCTTGAAGCCCTCGGCCTCGGCCTGGCGGCGGAACCACATGCCTTCGGGGTTGTGGCGCGTGATGCCGTCGAACACGGTGGCGAACATCTGGCTCTGCTCGAGGCCCATCGAGTGCCAGACCTGATTGACCACCAGCTTGTGCATCATCAGGTGCGAGCGCGGCACGCCCGCGATGCGCAGCGCCAGCTTCAGCGTAGCCGCGTCGAGCTCATCGGCCGGCACCGCGAAGTTGGCGAGGCCCCAGTCGGCCGCCTGCGCGCCGTCGATGGTGTCGCCGGTGAACATCAGCTGCTTGGCGCGCAGCGCGCCGAGCCGGTAGGTCCACATGGCCGTGGTCGGGCAGCCCCACACGCGCGTCGGCATGTAGCCGATGCGCGCATCGTCGGCCATGGCCAGCAGGTCACAGCACAGCGCGATGTCGCTGCCGCCGGCCACCGCGTAGCCATGCACCTTGGCGATGGTCGGCTTGGTGCAGCGCCACAGCGCCATGAAGTCGTCGGTGTTGCGCTTCATCGCGGCGTAGTCGAGCATCGGGTCCCAGGGCGTCTTCTCCTGCCGGCACGGATGCTCGCCCTGCCCCTCGCGCCCATGGCCCTCGGCATAGTCGCCGAGGTCGTAGCCGGCGCAGAAGGCGCGGCCCGCGCCCTCGACCACGATCACGTGCACCGCGTCCTCGGCCTGCGCCCACTCCACCGCATGGCGGATGTCGGTCGGCGTGGTCTCGGCGATGGCGTTGAGCTTCTCGGGGCGGTTGAGCACGAGGCGCGCGATGCGCGGATGCTGCGGGTCCTGGTCGATGACGACGGTGCGGAAGTCGGGCATGGGCGGTGTCTCCTGGGTGGATCGTCGGTCGCAGGTCGACGTGCCTGCATCCCGCATCCGCTTGTAGCATCGGCCGCCGCGCGCGCAACCGGCGCTTGCACCGATGCGCCCGGTGCTCAGCCGCCCGAGAGCCGGAAGCGGAACACCGCGCCGCGCCCCGCCTGCGGCACCAGCCGGATATCGCTGCCATGCAGTTGCAGGATGCGCTGCACGAACACCAGCCCCAGCCCGCCGCCGCCCGAGCCGTCGCTGCGCACGCTGCCTGTGAAGGCCGGGCGCTTGAACAGGCCGGGCTGCAGTTCGCGCGGAATGCCGGGCCCGGTGTCGCTGACCTGCACCGCCACGCCCGTGCCCTCGTCGCCGGTGGCCGCCCGCAGCTGCACCACGATCTCGCCGCCGGCCGGCGTGTGGCGGATCGCGTTGTCGAGCAGGTTGGTCAGCACGCGCTCGATCATCCCGAGGTCGGCCGACACCACCGGCAGGCCCGGCGCGATGTCGGGACGCAGCTTCTGCTGCCGCGACTCGGCCGCGAGCTCGAACTTCTGGAACACGTCCTGCACCAGGTCGGCCAGCGCGAAGCTCTCCTTCTCGGGCTTGACCACGCCGTACTCGAGCCGCGCCAGCTCGAACAGCTCCTGCGCGAGCCGTCCCACCTTGCGGCTCTGGTCGAGCGCGATGTCGAGGTAGCGGCGGCGCTCCTCCTCGTCGAGCGTGCCGGCCTTCAGGCGCAGGGTCTCGAGGTAGCCGTGCAGCGAGGTCAGCGGCGTGCGCAGGTCGTGCGAGACGTTGGCGAACAGCTCGCGCCGCTGCTGGTCCTGCAAGGTGAGCTCGCGCCACTGCTCGGCGATGCGCCGCGTCATCTGCGCGAAGGCCTGCGCCAGCAAGGCGATCTCGCCGCCGCCGCGCGCGATGCGCTCCAGCGTCGGCGCCTGGCCCTCGATCGCATCGATGCCCTCGGTCTCGAAGCGCCGCACCGCGGCCGTGAGCTCGCGCAGCGGCCGCGTGATGAGCCAGAACGCGGCCGTGCCCGCGACCAGCCCGAGCAGCGCCACCAGCCCCATCGACCACAGCGTGGTGCGCAGCGCGTTGTCGGCCGCCACGTGCGCGGCGAGCGCATCGTGGTCCTCGCCCTGCAGCACGACATAGACATAGCCCGCGTCGCGGCCATCCATGCGCAGCGGCGCGGCGCTGAAGACCTTGGCCGTCTGCAGGTTGCGCGGATCGTCGCCAAGGATCGGCATCGGCGCGCCGGCCAGCAGGCGCCGCACGGGCGCGAGGTCGACGCGGTCGCGCTTGAGGTGCCCCTCGGGCGCGGCCTGGGCCTCGATGCGGCCGTCGAGCGCGAGCAGGTAGACCTCGACGCTGGGGTTGACGGCCATCAGCTGGTCGAACAGCCGCTTGACCGCAGCCGGGTCGAGACCGCCCGGGCGCATCAGCTCGGCGTTCTCGGCGATGTGCGCGGCCAGGCCGCCCGACAGGCGCTGGATCACCTCCTGCTCGTGGCGCCCGTTCGCGCGCACCTGCAGCCAGGCCGAAGCGCCGCAGCACACCAGCAGCAGCAGCGCGAACACCAGCGACAGCCGGCGCGAGAGCGTGGCCCAGCCCATCATGAAGCGCCCTCTTCCTTGCCGTCAGCCGTGGCCGAGAGCTTGTAGCCGCGGCCCCACACGGTGAGGATGCGCCGCGGCGCGGCCGGGTCGGCCTCGACCTTGGTGCGCAGCCGGTTGATGTGGGTGTTGACGGTGTGCTCGTAGCCATCATGCTGGTAGCCCCAGACCTGGTTGAGCAGGTCGAGCCGCGAGAACACCTTGCCCGGGTGGCGCGCGAAGAAATACAGCAGGTCGAACTCGCGCGGCGTGAGCTCGATGGGCTTGCCGTCCACGCGCACCTCGCGTGCGAGCGGCTCGATCTCGAGGTTGCCGAGCGCGAGGCTGCCCGACTCCAGCCGCGCATTGCGCGCCAGCGCATCGGTGCGGCGGATCAGCGCCTTCACGCGCGCCACCAGCTCGAGCACCGAGAAGGGCTTGGCGAGGTAGTCGTCGGCGCCGAGCTCGAGGCCGAGGATGCGGTGCACCTCGCTCGAGCGCGCGCTGATGATGATGATCGGGGTGTAGCGCGCCATGGCGCGTGCGCGGCGGCAGATCTCGAGCCCGTCGATGCCGGGCAGCATGAGGTCGAGCACCAGCGCGTCCCACTGGCCGCGCTCCAGTTCGCGCAGGCCCGCGTGCCCATCGGCCGCATGCACCACCGCATAGCCTTCGTCGCGCAGGTGCATGCGCAGCAATTCGGCGATATGGGCGTCGTCTTCGACCAGCAGCACGCGCTTGGGGGTGTCCATGGCGCCGATTGTCCCGCGATACGGATTCCCGAGTTATCACGATTCTTTGAACTTTGCGTGATGAATCGGCCAGGGGGTGGGCTCAAGAATCCGCTCCATGAACAGCACCGCCCTCGCCGTCCCGGACACCCGTCCCATCCATCCGCTGTGGATGCGCATCACGCATTGGCTCAACGCGCTGGCGGTGCTGGTGCTGGTGACGAGCGGCTGGCGCATCTACGACGCGGCGCCCTTCCTGCCGTTTCGAATCCCGACCGGGATCACGCTCGGCGGCTGGCTCGGCGGCGCGCTGCAATGGCACTTCGCGGCAATGTGGCTGCTGGTATTCAACGGCTTCGTCTACCTGGCGCTCAACATCGCGAGCGGACGGCTTGCCACCAAGTTCTTTCCGGTCACGCCGGGCGGTGTGTGGCACGACGCGCTGTCGGCGCTCAAGGGGCGGCTCTCGCATGCCGACCCGCGCCGCTACAACAACGTGCAGCGGCTGGCCTACCTGTTCGTGATGCTCGACATCGTCCTGATCGTGCTGTCGGGGCTGGTGCTCTGGAAGTCGGTGCAGTTCGCTGTGTTGCGTGATCTGCTGGGTGGCTACGAGTTCGCAAGGCGCATTCACTTCTTCGGCATGGCTTCTTTGGTTGCCTTTGTCGTGCTTCACCTGGTGATGGTGGCGCTGGTTCCTCGGACCTTGCTCGCCATGGTTTGGGGCCGTTCTTCTCGGGGTCTGAAATGAACGCCCTGGCTCTTGATGTGCTGCGTTCGGGGTGGGCTCACGCCGACGGGGTACTCCCCTCCGCGAATGTCCCCCGGCCTGCGGCCTCCTCCTTTATTTCGCTGCGGGGAGTACCCCATCGGCGCGCGCCTGGACGCGACGGTCGTCGTGCCGCCGGCACCACCGCAGCGCCTCCCGTGCACAGGGCAGTGGGTGCTTCCCGCAGCGAAATAAAGGAGGAGCCGAAGGCGGGGGACATTCGCGGAGGGAAGTACCCGCTGTCCTGTGCACGCGCCCCGACCTCAAACAACCCAAGCCAGACATGAGAATCTTCAAAGCCCCAAAGATGACCACCGTCGACAGCGAGGCCGTGGTCCAGGAAGCCCGAGCATTGATCGCGAAGAAGGTAGAGCACCCTGCACGCCGCGCCTTCCTGCAACGCTCATTGACCCTGGGTGGCCTGTCGCTGCTCACAGGCTGCAGCATCAGCGACGACAGCCACGTCGAAGCCGCGCTCTCGAAGATCTCGCGCATCAACGACAAGGTGCAGGGCCTGATCTTCAGCCCCACGCAGCTCGCCGAGACCTATCCCGCCTCGATGATCACGCGGCCGTTTCCGTTCAATGCCTACTACGGCGAGGACGAGGTCCGCGAGGTCGACGAAGCGAGCTACCGGCTCGAGGTGACCGGCCTGGTCGCCGACAAGCGCCGCTGGAGCCTGCCCGAGCTGCGCGCCATGCCGCAGCACGAACAGATCACGCGCCATATCTGCGTGGAAGGCTGGAGCGCCATCGGCCGCTGGGGCGGCGTGCGCTTCGCCGATTTTCTGCGCCATGTCGGCGCCGACACCACCGCGCGCTACGTCGGCTTCAAGTGCGCCGACGACTACTACACCAGCATCGACATGGCCACCGCGCTGCATCCGCAGACCCTGCTCGCGCTGACCTACGACGGCGAGGTGCTGCCGCCGAAGTATGGCTTTCCGATGAAGCTGCGGATGCCGACCAAGCTTGGCTACAAGAACCCCAAGCATATCCAGGCGATGTTCGTCAGCAATACCTATTCAGGTGGCTACTGGGAAGACCAGGGCTACAACTGGTTCGGAGGGAGCTGAGTCGTCGCCCGCGACGACCCGACTGCCGATGAAAGCGCGAGGCCGTGTTCCTCGATGAACCGCGCCTCTCTTGAAAAAGTGAAACCTCAACCCGAAAGACTTCCCAATGAACAAGCTCAGCGCAACCCTGCTCGCCACCTGCCTGGCCTTTGCCGGCGCCTCCGCCTTTGCCGCCGACGAGATGGCCAAGGATGGCATGGCCAAGGACTCGATGTCCAAGGACGCCATGAAGAAGGATTCGATGGCGAAGGACTCCATGTCGAAAGACGGCATGAAGAAGGACTCGATGGCCAAAGACTCCATGTCCAAGGATGGCATGAAGAAGGATGCCATGGGCAAGGACGAGATGAAGAAGTAAGAAAAGGACGCCCGAACCGGACGCGGCATTGACGGCCGCCGGAATCGGCGGCAATGTCGCCTCCGGCGGCCGCGCCCGCGCGGCAACCTCCCCTCAAGGACCACCCATGAAATCCCTCGCATTCACCGCCGCCACCCTCGCCGCCGCGGCCCTGGTCTGGCATGCCGTGCCCTCCTCGGCCGAGCCGGCGCGCCGCGTGCCCGCCCCCACCGCCGACCTCGTGGCGCCACCCGCCGCCAGGACCGAAACCGCCGTCTTCGCGGGCGGCTGCTTCTGGGGCGTGCAGGGCGTGTTCCAGCGCGTGCAGGGCGTGAGCAATGCCGTCTCGGGCTATGCGGGCGGCGATGCGAAGACCGCCAAATACGACGAGGTCGGCTCGGGCCGCACCGGCCATGCCGAGTCAGTGCGCATCACCTACGACCCCAAGCAGATCAGCTACGGCAAGCTGCTGCAGATCTATTTCTCGGTCGCGCACGACCCGACCGAGCTCAACCGCCAGGGCCCCGACACCGGCACCCAGTACCGCTCCACCGTGTTCGCCGAGAACGCCGAGCAGGCGCGCATCGCTAAGGCCTACATCGCGCAGCTGAACCAGGCCAAGACCTTCGGCAAGCCGCTCGCCACCACCATCGAGACGGGCAAGCCCTTCTACGCCGCCGAGGACTACCACCAGGACTTCCTCACCAAGCACCCGGACCACGGCTACATCGTCGTCAACGACTGGCCCAAGATCGACGACCTGAAGAAGCTCTTTCCCGAGAGCTATCGCTCGGCGCCGGCGCTGGTGAGCGCGGCGAAGGCGAGCTGACGGCAGTCGGCCACGCGCCTCAACAGCGTTAGAGCAGCCTCAGCCGCCCCGCCTGCTCTTCCAGCTCCGCCCGGAACGCCGGATGCGCGATCGCGATCAGCTCGCGCGCACGCTGCTTGGCCGACTTGCCGCGCAGTTGCGCCACGCCATGCTCGGTCACCACGTAGTCGATGTCGTTCTTGCTCGTGCTCACGTGCGTGCCGGGCGACAGCGAGGGCACGATGCGCGAGATGGTGTCGCCCTTGGCGGTCGAGGGCAGCACGATGAAGGCCTTGCCACCGCGCGAGCGGTTGGCCGCGCGCACGAAGTCCGACTGCCCGCCCGTGCCCGAATACGGCGCATGGCCCAGGCTCTCGGAGCCGCACTGGCCCAGCAGGTCGATCTGCATGGTGGCGTTGATCGCGACCAGGTTGTCGTTGAGGCCGGCGAGCGCGGGGTCGTTGGTGAAGTTCACCGGATGCATCTCGAGCGCCGGGTTGCGGTCCATGAAGCGGTAGAGCTTGCTCGAACCGAGCGCGAAGGTCGCGATCGACTTGCCCGGCAGGTGGTTCTTGCGCCGGTTGGTCACGGCACCGCTCTCCACCAGCGTGAGGATGCCGTCGCCGATCATCTCGGTGTGGATGCCGAGGTCGCGCTTGGCCGTGAGCTGCATCACCACCGCGTCGGGAATGCCGCCATAGCCGATCTGCAAGGTCGAGCCGTCGTCGATGCGCTCGGCCACGTACTTGCCGATGGCCTGCTGCACCGGGCCGATCTTGGGCAGGCCCACCTCGAGCACTGGCGCCTCGCTCTCGACCAGCGCCGCCACCTGCGACACGTGCACATGGCAGGCGCCATGCGCGAAGGGCACGTTCGGGTTGACCTCGAGCACCACCGCGCGCGCCTTGGCCACGGCGGCCATCGTGTAGTCCGCGCCCAGGCTCAGCGCGAAGTAGCCGTGCGCGTCCATCGGCGAGGCCATGCTGAAGACCACGTCGGCCGGAATCTGGCCGCGCTCGATCTGCGCCGGGATCTCCGAGAAGTAGTTGGGCAGGAAATCGATCCAGCCCTCCTGCCCGCCCGCGCGCGTGGCGCCGCCGAAGAACAGCGCGACGTGGCGCACGTGCGCCACCGTCTCGGGATCGATGTAGGCGTACTTGCGCATCGCGAGGATCTGCGCGACCTTGACGTCGCGGAAATCGCGCCGCTGTTCCGACAGTGCCTCGAGCAGCGCGGGCGGCTCGCCCACGCCGGTGGGCACGATGATCATGTCGCCGTTGCGCACCTGGCGCACGGCATCGGCGGCGCTGGCGCGCTTGCGGCGGTACTGGTCCTGGAAGTCCATGAAGCGTCTCGTCTCTTTTTCTGAAGGGATGGGAAATGAGGGGGCGGCCTACAGCGGCGCGTCGTTGCGCGCATCGTAGGTACCGCGCCGCGCGGCCCGGTTGCAGCGCGCGCGGAACACCAAGGCCTTCTGCGCCTCGGCCACGCGGGCCGGGTCGCCCTTCCAGAGCTCGAGCGCGGGCTGCTGCACCGCACGCGAGAACGAGAAGCTCAGCGCCCACGGCAGCCGCGCGCCGAAGCGGGCATTCATCGCATTGAGCCGTGCCGAGGCGAGCTGCGCCGACTGCCCGCCCGAAAGGAAGGCCACGCCCGGCACCGCGGCGGGCACGCTGCGCAGCAGGCAATGCACCGTGGCATCGGCCACCGCGGCCACGTCGTCCTGCACGGCGGCGTTCTGCGCCGGCAACACCATGTTCGGCTTGAGCAGCATGCCCTCGAGCAGCACGCCCTGCGCGCGCAGCTCGGCGAAGGTGCGGTGCAGCACTTCTTCCGTGACCTCGGCGCAGCGCGCGAGCGAATGGTCGCCGTCCATCAGCACCTCGGGTTCGACGATCGGCACCAGCCCGGCTTCCTGGCACAGCGCCGCATAGCGTGCGAGCGCATGGGCGTTGACGCGGATGCAGGCGCGGCTCGGCAGGCCCGCGCCGATCGCGATCACGCCGCGCCACTTGGCGAAGCGCGCGCCGAGGCCCGCGTACTCGGCCAGCCGTTCGCGCAGGCCGTCGAGGCCCTCGGTCACGGTCTCGCCCGGATGGCCCGCGAGCGGCTTGGCGCCGGTGTCGACCTTGATGCCCGGCACGATGCCCGCGGCGGCCAGGGCCTGCGCGAAGGGCACGCCGTCGTTGGTGGCCTGGCGCAGCGTCTCGTCGAACAGGATCGCGCCGCCGATGCTGTCGGACAGCCCGGGCGCCGTGACGATCAGCTCGCGCCAGTCACGCCGCGCCGCCTCGGTCTGCGGGATGCCGAGCGCGGCGAAGCGCTTGTTGCAGGTGGCGTTGCTCTCGTCCATCGCGAGCAGGCCCTTGTCGGCGGCCAGCAGCGCGGCGGCCGTGTCGGTCAATGTCTTGGCGGTCATGTCGGGACACCTTTCGGGGGCCATCCTACGCCCGCGAGGCTTGCCCCTAGATGACGTTGCGCTCCAGCAGCGGCGCGTTGCGCAGGATGCGCTCGAAGCCCACCGGCGACAGGTCGAGGCTGCGGTAGCCGCCGAAGCGGATCAGCTCGGCCACGCCGCGCCCCGCCGCCGGGCATTGCTGCAGGCCATGGCCCGAGAAGCCGTTGGCGAAGTAGAGGTTGTCGCAGTCCGGGTGCAGGCCGAGGATGGCGTTGTGGTCGAACAGGTTCATCTCGTAGTAGCCGGCCCAGGCACCGGTCATGCGGATGGCCTCGAAGGCCGGCACGCGTTCGGCCAGCGCGGGCCAGATGAAGCTGTCGAAGGCTTCATACTCGACCTCGAGCGCGGCGTCATCGGGGTCCTGGTCCTCGGACGGCGCGAAGCCGCAGATGAACTGGCGGCCCTCGGGGCGCAGCCAGATGCCCGAGGTGTCGATCACCAGCGGGCAGCCGGGCAAGGCCTCGGGACACGAGAAGCTGAACACGCTGCGCCGACGGCCGCGCACCGGCAGCTCGATGCCGGCCCAGCGTGCCACCGTCGCGGCCCAGGCGCCCGCGGCATTGACGACCACGTCGGCCGGCAGGGCCTGGCCGTCGGCGAGCACCACGCCGCGAACGAGGCGCCCTTCGCATTGCAGCCCGGTCGCCTGCGCCTGCACATAGCGCACGCCCTGCGACACGGCCTTCCTGCGAAAGGCCTGCAGCAGGCTGTAGCCGTCGTACCAGCCCTCGCCCGACAGGCCCAGCGATCCCAGCGCGACGCCCTCGGTGTCGAGCCACGGAAAGCGCGCCCTCAACTCCTCGGGCTCGAGCAGCGCCACGTCGACCGCATGTGCCTTCTGCAGCGCATGGTTCTCGCGCAGCACGCCCTCGCCCGCCGCCGAGGCCAGGTAGAGGTAGCCGGGCTCGACCAGGCCGATGTCGGGTTCGTCGTCGCCCACGCGCAGCGTCTGGCCCAGGCCGCGGAAGAAGTCGATGCCGTAGCGCGACATCTCGATGTTGATGGCTGTCGAGAACTGCTGGCGGATCGAACTGGCCGACAGCGCCGAGGAGGCCTGGCTGTACGAGAAGTCGCGCTCGACCACCGTGACCTCGAAGGGCTCCTGCGCCGGATCGCGGGTCAGGAAATAGGCGATGGCCGAGCCGATGGCCCCGCCGCCGATGATCACCACACGCCGCATGGAATGCCTTTCGCTCCGCTCGTCATCGTCACTGTCCTTCGTCATGCGCCAGCCGCGCCGCCGCCAGATCCCACAGCGCATGGCCCACGGTCTTGACCAGCACCGGCGCGCCGGCTGCCGCGGGCACCGCACGCGCAAAGTCCTGCACGGCGCGCCAATCGACGTCGGCGCGGATCAGGTCGCCGGCCTCGCGGCGCGCGCCCTCCAGCGTATCCACAAACACGCTGCCGCGGCGCACCAGCGCGGCGGGCACCTCGGCCATGTCGGCGCGGTAGGCGCCGATCGCGATCACGCAGGCATCGGGGCGCAGATCGGGCGGCACCACGGGGTCGAGCGCATTGGTCGCGGCGACGATGAGGTCGGCCTCGCGCGCGGCGGCGTCCGGATCGGCGATCGCCTGGGCATCGACACCAAGCGAGCGCATGTGCCGCGCGAGCTCCTCGGCATGGGCGGCAGTGCGCGCATGGATCGCGAGCCGCCGCACACCCCACAGCTCGGCCAGCGCCTCGGCATGCGCGCGCGCCTGCACGCCCGCGCCGATCAGCAGCACGCGTTCCGCCCCCGTGCGCCCGGCCCGCATCGCGCCGGCCAGCGACAGGGCCGCCGTGCGCCGCGCGGTCAGCACATTGCCGTCGAGCGCGAGCAGCCGCGTGCCGGTGGCCGCATCGAGCAGCACCACTTCGCCCTGCACCACCGGCAGGCCGTGCGCCGCATTGCCCGCATGCACGGTCACGGTCTTGAGCGCGGCGAACTCGGCGTCGGCCGCGGGCATCAGCAGCATCGTGCCGCCGGCCGCAAGCGGCACCGCGGTGCGCGGCGCGGCCCGTGCTTCGCCGCGGCGTTCGCGCTCGAACATCCGCAGCATGGCCTCGACCAGCGGTCCCCAGGGCAAGGCCGCGGCCGTCTCGGCCGCATCGAGCGTGCGCACCGGGGCCGCCTCAGGAACCGGCGACGCGCACGCGCTTGCCGTCCTTGTAGGTGAAGACGGTGAAGTCGGGCTTCTGCAGGTTGCCCTTGGCATCGAAGGCGATGGCGCCGGTCACGCCGTCGAACTTCACCTTGCGCATCGCCGGCAGGTAGGCCGCGGGCTCGACCGAGTTGGCCTCGCGCATGCCGGCGGCCAGCGCCATCATCGCGTCGTAGAGGTAGGGCGCGTAGGTCAGCACGTCGACGCCGAAGCGCGCCTTGTAGCGCTGCTCGAACTCGGCGCCCCTGGTGGTCTTCTCGACCTCCTTGCCGCCGCGCGTGCAGTAGAGCAGCCCGTCGACCGCGCCGCCGCTGATCCTGGCGACCTCGTTGGTGCACAGCCCGTCGGTGCCCAGCAGCTTGGCCGTGATGCCGAGCTGTTTCATCTGGCGCGCGATCAGCCCGCCCTGCGCGTCCATGCCGCCGTAGAACACGACCTCGGGCTGCTTCGCCTTGATGCTGGTGAGGATCGCCATGAAGTCGGTCGCCTTGTCGCTGCCGTACTCCTGCGCGACGATGGTGCCGCCCAGCGCCTTGACGCCGCGCGCGAACACCTCGGCCGCGCCCTGCCCGTAGGCGGTGCGGTCGTCGATCACGGCGATCTTCGTGGCCTTGAGCTCCTTCACCGTGTAGTTCGCGATCGCCATGCCCACGTCGTCGTCGCTCGCGAGAATGCGGAACACGTTGTCGTAGCCCTGCTTCGTGAAGCTCGGGTTGGTGGCGGTCGACACGTCGGGCAGGCCGGCGCGGCTGTAGACCGCCGAGGCGGGGATGGCGGCGCCCGAATTGAAGTGGCCGAGGATGCCCTTCACGCCCATGTCGGCCAGCTTGTTGGCGACCACCATGGCCTGCTTGGGATCGGCCTGGTCGTCCTCCGACTGCAGCACGAACTTGATCTTCCTGCCGCCGATCAGCAGGTTCTGTTTGTTGAGATCCTCCACCGCGAGCCGCGCGCCGTTGTCGTTGTCCTTGCCCCAGTGGGCGGCGCCGCCCGTGAGCGGGCCGGCATGGCCGATCAGCACCGTCTGCTCGGACTGGGCCCGGGCCGGCAGCGCCAGGGCGCCGGCCAGGACGCCGGTCAGCAAGCAAGCCGAGACGGCGGCATGGCGCCGTGGCGGTACGCGCGAAGCGGTCATCGAAAGTCTCCTTGTGTTTGTGCGTGCGGGCCGCGCTGGAGGCCCGAACGCAGAATAGAGTCGCGCTGGCGGGCGCAACAAACGCTCAATGCGCACGACGTTGTGCGATCCCGGAAGGAAGACCGCCGGATCGGCGACGCGATGAATGCTTTGGTTGACGGAAAGCGGGCCGCGCCAGAATCGGCCCACCAGGACAAGCAGGCGAGATGAGAAAAGACATACCCAACCTCGGCGCGCTGCAGGCCTTCGAGGCCTCGGCGCGGCTGGGCAGCTTCACGCGCGCCGCGAGCGAACTGGCGCTCACGCAGAGCGCGGTCGGCCGCCAGGTGGCGATGCTCGAGCAGCGGCTCGGCGTGGCGCTGTTCTCGCGCGTGCGGCGCCGGCTCACCCTGACCGACGTGGGCCGCGAGTACGCGGCGCGCATCCGCCGCCACCTCGACCAGATCCGGCGCGACACGCTGGAGATCGCCGCCGGCCACGACATGGGCTTCGTGCTCGAGGTGGCGGTGGTGCCCACCTTCGCCACCCAGTGGCTGATTCCGCGCCTGCCCGATTTCAGCCGGCTGCATCCCAACATCACGGTCAACCTGTCGGCGCGCTCGCAGCCCTTCTCGTTCCAGGAGAACGCCTACGACGCCGCGATCTACTTCGGCGACCAGTTCTGGCCCGACACGCGCGGCGGGCGCATCTTCTCCGAGGGCGAGATGGTGCCGGTGTGCAGCCCGGCCTTCCGCGATGCCAACGGCCCCTGGGACGAGGCCGCGTTCGCGCGCTGCCGCCACGTGCACCTGAGCACGCGCGCCCATGCCTGGCGCGACTGGTATGCGCAGCAGGGCTGGGACTACACGGTGCATGCCTCGCGCGGGCCGCGCTACGAGCTCTTCACCATGGTGACGGCCGCCACCGCGGCCGGCATGGGCGTGGGCCTGGCGCCGCGCCTGCTGATCCAGCACGAGCTGCGCACCGGCGAGCTCGTGATCCCGATCGACCGCAGCCTCGACGTGAGCCAGGGCTACTACTTCGCCTATCCCGAGGGCCGGCCGGCCTCGGGGGCGCTCGAGCACTTCAAGCGCTGGGTGCTGAGCCTGACGCCCGAGAAGGGCTGAGCCCGATCAGACCGGCGCCGGGTTGCGCTCCGCGAAGCCGCGCTGGTGCCAGTACGGATAGGCCAGCGTCGTCGTGCTGGCCACGTCGAGCTCGGCCACCTGCTCCTTCGTGAGGTTCCAGCCCACCGCGCCGAGGTTCTGGCGCAGTTGCTGCTCGTCGCGCGCGCCGATCACCACGCTCGACACCGTCGGGCGCTGCAGCAGCCAGTTCAGCGCCACCTGCGGCACCGTCTTGCCGGTCTCGCCGGCGATCTTCTCGAGCGCATCGACGACGCGGTAGAGCAGCTCGTCGGGCACCGGCGGGCCCATGTCGGCCGTGACATGCAGGCGACTGTTGGCCGGCAGCGGCTGGCCGCGGCGGATCTTGCCCGTGAGGCGGCCCCAGCCCAGCGGGCTCCACACCACCGCGCCCACGCCCTGGTCCTGCGCCAGCGGCATCAGCTCCCATTCGTAGTCGCGGCCCACCAGCGAGTAGTAGGCCTGGTGCGCCACGTAGCGCGGATAGCCGTAGCGATCGGCCACGCCCAGCGACTTCATCAGGTGCCAGCCCGAGAAGTTGGAGGCGCCCACGTAGCGCAGCTTGCCGGCGCGCACCAGGTCGTCGAGCGTCGAGAGCGTCTCTTCCACCGGCGTGGCGGCGTCGAAGCCGTGCAGCTGGAACAGGTCGATGTAGTCGGTGCCCAGGCGCTGGAGCGCGGCGTCGACCGCGGCGACCAGGTGGTAGCGCGAGGAGCCGACCTCGTTGGCGCCCTCGCCGCTGCGGAAGGTGGCCTTGGTCGAGATCAGCAGCTTGTCGCGCGGCCGGCCCTTGATCGCTTCGCCGAGCACCGACTCGGCCGCGCCGCCCGAGTAGATGTCGGCGCTGTCGAACATGTTGACGCCGGCCTCGAGGCAGATGTCGATCAGCTTGCGGGCCTCGGCGACGTCGGTGCTGCCCCAGGCCTGGAAGAATTCGCCCTTGCCCCCGAAGGTGCCGGTGCCGAAGCTCAGGACGGGGACCTTGAGGCCCGATCGGCCCAGATGACGGTATTCCAAGATGCTGCTCCTTCGGCCCGCGGGCCAGGGTGGTGCGGGCCGGCGGCCCGCGGATGGCCGCCATTGTTGGCCGCGGGACTGAACCCCGGCCGGCAGTCGGGCTTCTAGGGCAGCAGCTTCGAGATCGCGTCTTCGAACGCCAGCACGTCCGAACCGACGTGGGTCGAGTTGAACACCGTCTGCGTCAGCTTGAAGTCCTTGTAGTTGCGGGCCGCGAGCCGGTCGTACATCTCCTTCACCAGCGGCCCGTTGCAGTTGGCGTCGCAGCGCGCCAGCACCATGGTCGCGGGCAGCGACTTGCCGGCCAGCGCGGTGAACATCTTCTGCTCGAGGTCGTAGTTGAGGTCCTTCTGCTGCCAGAAGGCGGCCTCGGTCGACAGGAAGTACGAGAACACCAGCTGGTCGGGCGCCTCGAGGAACATCGCGGTCGCGGCCAGGTTGCCGCTGGTCGACAGGCCCGAGAGCATGCGGCGCTTCGGGTCCATGCGGTACTTCGATTCGAGGTAGGGAACCAGCTCCTTCACGAGGAAGCCGTGGTAGCCGGTGGCGCCCGGAAAGTTGTAGTCCTCCTGCCGCCGCGCGCTGCCGCCGATGCCCACCAGGATGGCCTTGGTGCCACGCCGTTGCAGGATGTTCTTGAGGTTCGTGAAGCGCGTGTCGGGCAGGCCGTTGGTGGCATCGCCGTCGAGCGCATAGATGGTGGCGTAGGCATCGGTGCTGGCGTCATAGCCGGCCGGGATGTAGATGTCGATGCGGTAGTCCACGCCATAGGCCTTGGCGCTGACGGTCTCGCTGACCACGCGGCCGCTGGTGGATGGCGGCGGCGGCGCGGGCTGCTCGGGTGCCGGGCCCGGCGGCAGGATCGGGAGGCCACCGCCTCCTCCGCCGCCACCTCCACCGCAGGCGGCCATCGCCGCGACGAGCACGCAAGCGCACACAGCCGCGAGTGCGCGGCGCCATTTTTCTTGTTCCATGTGGTTCCTCTTCGACCCCGGCACACGTCGTGCCGGGGCGGGATGCTGCGCCGGGGACCGGGCAGCGTCAACCTCGCCGGTCGGATCGGCCAGGCTGTGGCGCCATGTCCACACGCCTCGCGACGGCACGATGGCGTCTACAGCCGCATGCCGAGCCAGATCACCGATTCGGTCGAGGCCGCGACGACCGGGCTCAGCAGCCGCGACCAGAAGCGGCCGGGCTCGAGGTGCGCGGCCGACTGGTCGTGGTGCTGCCGCTCCTCGTCGACGATCTGCGCGATGGCCGCCACCGCCGCCTCGTCCTTGCCCGCCAGCTCGCGCAGCTGGGCTTCGAGATGACGCAGCACCACGCGCTCCACCGCCACGGTGGTGGCCGCGATCGCGTGGCGGCCGAGCAGCCCGGTGACCAGGCCCAGCACCCAGCCGCCGATGCCGCACAGCCAGTAGCTGCGGCAGCGGCGCACGCCGCGCCGTTGCAACTCGGTGGCGAACACGGCGCGGTGCCGCTCCTCGTGCGACCTGAATTCGCGCAGCTGCGACACCAGCGCCGGCGCGGTGAAGCGCGCGGCCAGGATCTGCGCACGGTAGATGTTCACCGCGCCCTGCTCGCCCGCATGGTCGACCTTGAGGATGCGGCCGCCGAGCGCGGTGTCGCGCGAGCTCAAGGGGCGATCTCCTTCAGGGCCTCGTCCACCGGCACCGTCAGCCCCACCTTCACCCGGCTCATGGCCACCAGCGTCTTGAAGCGCTTCACGTTGTTGTTCTCGAAGAACAGTTCGCGCGTGAGCCGCGTGTAGTCGGCCATGCTGCGCACCGCGAAGATCAGCACGAAGTCGCACTCGCCCGCCACGTAGTAGCACTGCTGCACCTGCGGGCAGGCCTGGAAGCTGCGCTTCATCGCATCGAGCAGGTCGACGCGCTCGCTCTCCACCTCGACCTCGACGATCACCGTGAGCTCGCAGCCCACCGCATCGGGGTTGACGATCGCCGCATGGCGCTCGATCACGCCCTCGTCGGCCATGCGCTTCAGGCGCCGGTTGACCGCCGCGGCCGAGAGATGCACCTGCTGGCCCAGCTCGCCCTGCGGCAGGCGCGCGTCCTGCTGCACCAGCGCCAGCAGCTTGAGGTCGTAGGCATCGAGGGGCGTGGGCATGGGCGGGACCGGCAGGCGTGGCGGGTGGAATGAAATTGCGCCGACAGCCCCTTCAATGCGCGCAAATTCAGGGGTCGGCGAAATAGCATTGTTGCCCATGACCACCGCCACCCTCGCCCCCGACGCGCCGCTCGATGCCGAACTCTCGGGCTGGCGCCGCTACCTGCACACCATTCCCGAGACCGGCTTCGCCGAGCACCGCACCTCGGCCTTCGTCGCGCGCACGCTGCGCGCGCTGGGCCTCGAGGTGCACGAGGGCATCGGCGGCACCGGGCTGGTGGCGAACCTGCGCGTGGGCGAAGGCCGCGGCACGATCGGCATCCGCGCCGAGATGGATGCGCTCGACATCGCCGAATCGGCGCCGGGCCGCGCCCATGCCTCGGCCACGCCGGGCAAGATGCACGCCTGCGGCCACGACGGCCACATGTCGATCGTGCTCGGCGCGGCGCGGCTGCTGCGCGAGCGCCAGGACTTCGACGGCACCGTGCGCTTCATCTTCCAGCCCGCCGAGGAACACGGCCGCGGCGCCAAGGCGATGATGGCCGACGGCCTGTTCGAGCGCTTCCCGGTCGACGAGATCTACGGCCTGCACAACATGCCGGGCCTCGCGGCCGGCACCATCGCCACCTGCGCGGGCGGCATCATGGCCAGCGAAGACAACTTCACAATCCACGTGCGCGGCCGCGGCACCCATGCGGCGCGGCCGCACATGGGCATCGACCCGATCGTGATCGGCGCCGAGATCGTGCTCGCGCTGCAGACCATCGTCTCGCGCAGCCTCGATCCGGGCGCGCAGGCCGTGGTCTCGTGCACCGAGTTCATCACCGACGGCATCCGCAACGCGATTCCCTCGAACGTCGTCATCAAGGGCGACACGCGCAGCTACGACCCCGCCGTGCAGGCCACCCTGGAGCGGCGCATGCGCGAGATCAGCGAGGGCATCTGCCGGCTGCACGGCGCCGAGTGCGCGTTCTCGTACACGCACGAGTTCGAGCCCACGGTGAACTGGCCCGAATGCGTGCCGCACGCCGTGGCCGCCGCGACCGCGGTGCTCGGCGCCGGGCGCGTGGACGCCAACACCGTGCCGATGATGGCCTCGGAGGACTTCGGCGCCTTCCTGCGCGTGGTGCCCGGCGCCTTCGTGTTCCTGGGCAACGGTGCCGACGGCCAGCCCGGCGGCACGCCGCTGCACAACGCGGGCTATGACTTCAACGACGCGGTGCTCGAGATCGGCGCGCGCTACTTCGCGGAACTGGTGCGGCTGCGGCTGCCGCGCTGAATCCCTTCTCTTCTTCCGAAAGACACCAGACATGCTGGTCCGCAATGCCCGCGCCGTGCGCGCGCCCTACCCCGAGGCGCTGCACCGCATCCTCAACATCGAGGAAGCACGCGCCACGCGCTCGTGGCTCTCGCGCTGGTCGCTGCTCGCGCCCGAGCCCACGCCGCTGCGCCGCCTGAGCGACCTGGCGCAGGCCTGCGGCATCGCCGACGTGATCCTCAAGGACGAGTCGCTGCGGTCGCCGCTCGGCAGCTTCAAGGCACTCGGCGCGCCGGCCGCTCTGGTGCGGCTGGTGCTGCGGCGCCATCCGGACTGGAACGCCGATGCGGTGCTGCGCGGCGAACACGCGAATGCCTTGAAGGACCTCGTCGTCATCAGCGCCACCGACGGCAACCACGGCCGCGCACTCGCCGCCGCGGCGCGCAGCGTGGGCGTGCGCTGCGTGATCGTGCTGCACCGGCACGTGAGCGCCGAGCGCGAGCGCGCCATTGCCGACTTCGGCGCCGAGATCGTGCGCATCGAGGGCAACTACGACGCCTCGGTCGCGCATGCCGCGCAGCTCGCCGAGCGGCATGGCTGGCAGGTCGTGTCCGATACCGCGTACCCCGGCTACGAGGACGTGCCGCGCGACGTCATGCAGGGCTACGGCACGATGGTCGACGAGGCGCTCGAACAGCGTCCCGCCACGCCCGACGGCGCCTGCCCCTTCACCCACGTCATCCTGCAGGGCGGCGTCGGCGGCCTCGCGGCCGGCGTGGCGAGCTACCTCTGGGAACGCTTCGGCGAACGCCGCCCCGTGCTCGTCATCGCCGAACCGCGCCAGGCCGACTGCCTCACGCGCAGTGCCATCGAAGGCCGGCCGGCCGTGGCCACCGGCAGCGTCGACTCGGTGATGGCCGGCCTGGCCTGCGGCGAGACCTCGACCCTGGCCTGGCGCTTTCTCGAGCCCTCGGTCGATGTCTTCCTCACGCTGGAGGATGAAGAGGCGGTGAATGCGATGCGGCGGCTGGCCGAAGGATCGGCGCGCGACGTGCCGGTGGTGAGCGGGGAATCGGGCGCGGCTGGCGTGGCCGCGTTGCTGCAGCTCGCGCGGTCCGAGACGGCGAAGGCGCAGGCCGGGCTCGATGCTTCGTCGAAGGTGCTCTTGATCAGCACCGAGGGGGCGACCGCGCCTTCGGTCTATGCGGAACTGTTGGGCCGTACGGCGGATGAAGTGCTGGCAGCGCAACGCGAATGGCTGGGCCAGGGGACTCGGCGGTAGCATCGACCGCCTTTTCTCCAGGAGATCGTCGATGCGCCAGCTTGCGAGACTTTGGATCGCGGCCCTGTGGATCGCGTGCTTCTCACCCGTGCAGGCCCAGGCCACGCAGCAGGTGGTGGACATCCCCACCCGCCCCGGCGTGACGCAGCGCATGCTCGTGCTGACGCCGCCCAGCCCGAAGGCAGCCGTGATCCTGATCGCGGGCGGACATGGCGGGCTTCGGATCTTTGCCAACGGATCGCTCCAATGGGGTGCCGGCAACTTCCTCGTCCGCACGCGGCAGCTGTTCGCCAACCAGGGGCTGCTGGTGGCCGTGATCGATGCACCGTCCGATCGGCAGAGCCCGCCCTATCTCGCCGGCTTTCGCCAGAAGCCCGAGCATGCGGCCGATCTCCAGGCCGTCATCGCCTGGATGCGCGCGCAGTCGAAGGTGCCGGTATGGCTCGTGGGCACCAGCCGCGGCACGCAATCGGCGGCCTATGTAGCGACCGAGCTCTCGGGCACCGACGGCCCGGACGGCGTGGTGCTGAGCTCCACCATCCTCACCGACGATGGCGGCCGCCCCGTTCCGGCCATGCCGCTCGCGAAGATCCGCGTGCCCGTGCTCGTGGTGCATCACGAACAGGACGGCTGCAGGCACTGTGCCTTCGCCGGCGTGCCCGCGCTGATGGCGAAGCTCGAGAACGCGCCGCGCAAGGAAATGCTGAGCTTCCAGGGCGGCGAGAACCGGGGCGATCCTTGCGAAGCGATGGCCTACCACGGGTTCAACGGACTCGATGGCGAGGTCGTGCCGCGGATCGCGGGCTGGATACTGGCGCGATAGCACCGGGCCTGCGTACAGTTCTTACACGCTGTAGAACCTCTGCGCGGCACCCGACCCTAGACTGGGCCGATGAAAACCAACCAAGGACTTGGCGTGGGCGCCGGACTCGCGGCCGGCGTGGGCATCGGTGCCTTGCTCGACGAGATCGGCCTGGGGATCGGCATCGGCCTCGCGCTGGGGATCGCGCTGTCGCTCGCGTTCGATCGCAAGGGCCCCGGTTAGCCAACCCCTGCCGCCGGCGCCGCGCCTATTGCGGCACCAGTTCCACGCGCCGGTTCTTCGCGCGGCCGTCCTCGGCCGCGTTGCTGGCGACCGGCGCCAGATCGGCCACGCCATACGCGGCGAGCCGGTTGGCCGCGATCGCGTACTGGCTGGCCAGGGCCGCGTTGACCGCCTCCGCGCGTCGCTTCGACAGCGCGATGTTGCTGTCCAGCGTGCCCTGGTTGTCCGTGTGGCCGACCACGCGCAGCTTGAGCGCCGGCTCGGCCTTGAGCAGCTTGGCGATCTCGTCCAGCGCGGGCTTGGAGTCGGGCTTGATGTCGGCCTTGGCGGTGTCGAACAGGATGCCGTAGAGCGCCACGCGCCCGGTGGCGGCAATGGCCTTCGACATCTCGCCCGCGCTCACCGTCACCATGTTCTGCTTCATCGCCCCGACCTCGATGATGTCGACCGCCGCGTACGCGCCCTTGACCGCCTTGTAGTCCTTGCTGTCCTTGGCCCATTGCACGGCCTCGACGACCACGTAGAGATCGCCTTGCGGCCGTGGAATCTTGAAGCTCGCCAGGCGCGCCGTCGCGACCGGCGGCCGAGAAGGTGTAGGTGCTGCGGCTCGTCTTGATCTCGTTCCAGCTGTACGGGCAGAGGAAGCAGGAGCGGCTCTTGAAGTTCTCGTCGCGCCCCGAGTCATAGAGCGTGACGCCACCGGCCGCCTGCACCTCGTTCTGGTAGTTGCGGATCAGCTCCGCCGTCGACGTGTCGCCCGCCGACTCGTACCAGAGGCGGGTCAACGCGCCCTCGACCGGCACGGAGCTGGTCCAGCTGCGCTTCCTCGACGTCGTGTCGTAGCCCTTGTAGGTTCCCGTCGGCACCAGGTACTCGTCGAAGCGCTTGAAGTCGTAGCCGACGATGGTCGAACCCGCGAAGCGCTTGAGCAGTGGGTTGTCCTTGGCGCCGGGCAGGTCCTGCGCGGTCGCGAGCGTGGAGAGAAACAGCAGACCGGCGAATGCCGGCGCGGCCAGCAGCCGAAGGAAGGCAAGGACAGAACGCGGACGCATCGATGACTCCGGAAATGGACGGCGCCATTGTCAGGAATTCCGATGATTCGGCTGCACGGCCGTTTGGCCTATGAAGAAGGTCTGTGGTGGTGGATGCAAGCTCGTTGTCCTGAATCGGAGAAGGACGGCCTCGCGCAAGCATGCGCACGATCAAGACGATTCGGACCGCTCGCTATGGCAAGCCATGCGACTGCTGTTGCCACAATCAGCCCCATCCAACAAGCACACAGCCAATGAATCACGACGACCCATTTCGCGCAGTCGAAGAATGGAGCGGATGCGCCATCTCATCACCCTTGCGCGCATTGCTCTCCAGCCTGAACGGCGCCACCCTCGGCGACCTCGCCCACTTCTACGCCCCCGCCGACCTGCTCGAACGCAACGAGACCTACGAGACCAGGACGTACTGCCCCGGCTGGCTGACGATCGGCGATGACGGTGGAGGCAGCGCGATCGTCGTGGCACCGGACCAGTGGCCGACCGCGGTGTACCTGGTGGGTCACGGCAGCATGTCGCGCGCCGACTTCATCGCGGTGGCCGAGGCCCTTCACGAATGGGTAGCTTCGGGCTGTGAGCTGTAGCGCGCCACAAGGTCGCGGCAATCGCAGGCTTTCCATGCGACAACGCCTGCGCAACCTCGTCAGTCGATCGCCACCCTCGCCTCCTTCACCAACCTCGCATACTTCGCGGTGTCACTGCGAATCCGCGCCCCCATCTGCACCGGCGTATCCCCCACCGGTTCCGCACCGATCTCCTCCATGCGCTTCCTGAACTCCGGCGACTGGATGATCTTCACCATCTCGGCGTTGAGCCTGTCCACGATCTCCTTCGGCGTGCCCGCCGGCGCGAGGATGCCGAACCAGGTGCCCTGGTCGAAATCCTTCAGGCCCGACTCGGCCAGGGTCGGCACATCGGGCAGGCTGCTCGAGCGTTTGGCGGTGGTCACGGCCAGCGCGCGCAGCTTGCCGGCGCGGATGTGCTGCAGCACCGGCGTCAGGGTGTCGAAGGACATGTCGACCTGGCCGCCGAGCAGGTCGGTGGTGAGCGGCGCGCTGCCCTTGTAGGGCACGTGTAGCAGCTCGATGCCCGACAGGGCCGAGAGCTGGGTGCCGATCAGGTGCTGCACGGTGCCATTGCCGTTCGAGCCGTACGAGAGCTTGGCCGGCGCGGCCTTGGCCTGGGCGATCAGCGCCTGCGCATCGCGCGCGGGCGACTTGGCATTGACGACCATCACGTTGGGCACCAGCGCGACGGTGGTGATGGGGGCAAAGCTCTTCTCGAAGTCGTAGGGCAGCTTGCGATAGACGCTGGTGGCGATGGTGTGGTGCACGGCGCCCATCAGCAGGGTGTAGCCGTCGGGCCGCGCCTTGGCGACGTAGTCGGCGCCGAGCGTGGCGCCGGCGCCGGGACGGCTCTCGACCACCACGGGCTGGCCCAGGCTCTGCGAGAGCTTGTCGCTCAATGAGCGCGCCAGCACGTCGGAGCTGCCGCCGGGCGGAAAGGGAACGACGAGGTTGATGGGCTTGGTCGGCCAGGCCTGCGCGGCCGCGGTCGAGGCGGCCAGGCCGAGGGTGAAGGCGGCGGCGAGCGCGGTCAGCGCCGCGCGGCGGCGGACGATGGGCTGGGTCACGGGTTGTCTCCTTTGTTGTCGTGGCAATGGCCGGCCGTGCGCGCACGCCCTCTCCGGCCCCGGGGGCGGAAAACTCAGGCGGCCTGGCGCTCGGGCAGCGGGGCCAGCAGCGCGCAGACGGCGCGGGTCACGTCGGCGGTGGTGGCGCTGCCGCCGAGGTCGCGCGTGTGCAGCGAGGTGTCGGCCGTGACCTGTTCGATGGCACGCATCAGGCGCGCGGCGGCCTCGGGCTCGCCGAGGTGCTCGAGCATCATCACCACTGACCAGAAGGTGCCGACCGGGTTGGCGAGGCCCTGGCCCATGATGTCGAAGGCCGAGCCGTGGATGGGCTCGAACATCGAGGGGAAGCGGCGCTCGGGATCGATGTTGCCGGTGGGCGCGATGCCGAGGCTGCCCGCGAGCGCGGCGGCCAGGTCGCTGAGGATGTCGGCATGCAGGTTGGTCGCGACGATGGTGTCGAGCGAGGCCGGCCGGTTGACCATGCGCGCGGTGGCGGCGTCGACCAGTTCCTTGTCCCAGCGCACCTCGGGGAACTCCCGGGCCACCTGCACGGCGATCTCGTCCCACATCACCATCGCATGGCGCTGGGCATTGCTCTTGGTGATCACGGTGAGCTGGCGGCGCGGCCGCGAGCGGGCCAGCGAGAAGGCGAAGCGCATGATGCGCTCGACGCCGGCGCGGGTCATCATCGAGACGTCGGTGGCCGCCTCGATCGCATGGCCCTGGTGCACGCGGCCGCCGACGCCGGCGTACTCGCCCTCGGAGTTCTCGCGCACGATGACCCAGTCGAGGTCGCCGGGGCCGCAGCGCTTGAGCGGGCCGTCGATGCCGGGCAGGATGCGCGTGGGCCGCACGTTGGCGTACTGGTCGAAGCCCTGGCAGATCTTCAGGCGCAGGCCCCACAGGGTGACGTGATCGGGAATGTGCGGATCGCCGGCCGAGCCGAACAGGATTGCGTCCTTGCCGCGCAGCGCGTCGAGGCCGTCGGCCGGCATCATCTCGCCGTGGGCGCGGAAGTAGTCGCCGCCCCAGCCGAAATCCTCGAACTCGAAGCTGAAGCGCTCGCTGCCGGTGGCCAACGCCTCGAGCACCTCGCGCCCGGCCGGCACCACCTCCTTGCCGATGCCGTCGCCGGGAATGGTTGCGATCCTGTAGGTCTTCATGGTGTAGCTGCGTCGCTGGAGTGTTGGAATGGTTCCGACTGTAGGAACTCGACGCGCGATCGGATCGCCCCTAAAGTCAATCCATCTTCAACTTCAAGTCAACAGCGAAAAACGCGATGGCCCACGAGATCCAACCCGCCGACCTCGGCTTCTTCTCGGCGCTCGCGCGCGCCGGCAGCCTCAGCGCGGCGGCGCGCGAACTCGGCATCACCACGGCCGCGGTGAGCAGGCATCTCGCGCAGATGGAGGCGCGGCTCGGCGTGAGCCTGGTCAACCGCACCACGCGGCGCATGGGCCTCACGCCCGAGGGCGAGCTCTACCTCGCGCAGGCGCGGCGCATCCTGGCCGACATCGAGAGCCTGGGCGAGCAGCTCGGGGTGTCGAAGGCGGTGCCGCAGGGCCTTCTGCGCGTCAACGCCACGCTGGGCTTCGGGCGCAGCCACGTGGCGCCGCTGATCTCGAAGTTCGTGCGCCGGCATCCCGAGGTCGAGGTGCAGCTGCAGCTGTCGGTGAACCCGCCGCCGCTGACCGAGGACTCGTTCGACGTCTGCGTGCGCTTCGGCGCGCCGCCCGAGTCGCGCGTGATCGCGCGGCGCATCGCGGCCAACCGGCGGCTGCTGTGCGCGGCGCCAGCCTACCTCGCGAAGCACGGCACGCCCAAGGTGCCGAACGACCTCACGCGCCACAACTGCATCGGCATCCGCCAGGGCGAGGAGGCCTACGGCCTGTGGCGGCTGTCGAGCGGGCGCGGCGCCAGCGCGAGCACGCAGGCCGTGAAGACGCGCGGCACACTGACCACCAACGACGGCGAGATCGCGGTCAACTGGGCGCTCGAGGGCCACGGCATCCTGATGCGCGCCGAATGGGACATCGCGCGCTACCTGCGCAGCGGGCGGCTGGTGCAGGTGCTGCGCCCCTTCCACACGCCCGATGCCGACATCTACGCGGTGTACCCGCAGCGCCACCAGCTCGCGGCGCGCGTGCGGGCCTTCGTCGACTTCCTCGCGCAATCGCTCGAGCAACAGGCTTCGGCGGCCTCCGCGGCCTCGAAGACCGCGTTCTGACACGACCCTAGGGAAATCCCCGAGGCCGTGCTCGCGGCCGTGCCCGCGCGCGCCCTCGCCCAGAGGGAAAAGCACCCGCGCGGCGCCCTCCCTTACCCGCCCCGATCTCCCCACGGCACTGGCCCGCAACTTGCAAACTCGGCCAAAAATGACAGAAAATTTTCTTAACTGACTTATATTTGTAAATCAGTTTTCAAATTTGCACCGTTCCGGCGCCCTTCCGAACCCCATGAGCACCAACGTCGACCCTCCAGGCACCACCGTGGCCCAGCGCATCGCGCAGGCCCTGCCGCGGCTGTCCCGCTCGCACCGGCAGGTGGCCGACTACGTGCTCGAGCATCCGCTGCAGGTGGCCACGCTGCCGATCGACGAGCTGGCGACGGCGGCCGGCGTGTCGGTCGCCACGGCCAACCGCTTCGCGCGCGCGCTCGACTTCGACGGCTACCCGGCCTTCCGGGCCGAGCTGGTGCGCGGCTTCGAGCCGCTGGTGGCGCCGGTCGAGCGGCTGCGCGGCAACCTCGAGCGGCCGACCACGGTGTCGGAGGTGTTCGCCGCGGCGCTCGAGGAGAGCCGCCGCAACATCGACGCCACGCGCCAGTCGCTCGACTACGCGGCCTGCGAGGCGGCAGTGGAGCGCATCGGCAAGGCGCGCTCGATCTACATCGGCGGCTTCGGCGCCAGCGCCTGGCTCGCGGGCCTGCTGCAGCACGGGCTGGACAGCAGCTGCAGCGACGTGCGCCTGCTCTCGGGCGTGAGCGGCGTGACCCATGCCGCGCGCACGCTGATGCATGCGGGACCGCAGGACGTGTTCATCGGCGTGACCTTCCCGCGCTACCTCACCGACACCATCGCGCTGGCGCAGATCGCGCGCGGCCAGGGCTGCGCTGTGCTCGCGCTGACCGACCGGCCGAGCTCGCCGCTGGCGCCGCTGGCCGACGTGGCGCTCTATTGCCAGACCGAGACCAGCTACCGCCCCAACTGCGAGACCAGCGTGCTCGCGCTGATCGAGGCGCTCACCAGCGCGGTGGCGCTGCGCGCGCCGGGCGCGGTGCAGTCGGCGGGCCGCATCCTGCAGGCGGTGCGGCCGTGGCTGCACGGGGGCAACGGGCCACGCACGAATGGCGCGACTGGCGCGAACGGCGCGAACCCGCAGGCCACGCCGCCCGCAGACAGCACCCCGAAGAAGAAGACCTCCCGATGAACAGCCCCACCCAGAACGACAACGCCTCCACCCCGCGCGTGCCCGTGATCGCCATCCATGGCGGCGCCGGCACCATCAGCGCGGGCAACACCACGCCCGAACAGGCGGCGGCCTACCACGAGGCGCTGCGCCACGTCGTGGCCACCGCCCAGGCCGCGCTGCTGCAGGGCGCCTCGGCGCTCGACGCCACCTGCCTCGCGGTCGAGCTGCTCGAGGACTGCCCGCTGTTCAACGCCGGCCACGGCGCGGTCTTCACGCACGACGAAACCCACGAGCTCGATGCCGCCGTGATGGACGGCGCCACGCTCGCCGCCGGCGCGGTCGCGGGCGTGTGCCATGTGCGCCGCCCGGTGCGCCTGGCGCGCGCGGTGCTCGAGGACGGCGCGCACGTGCTGCTCGCGGGCGCCGGGGCCGAGGCCTTCGCGCGCGAACGCGGGCTCGAGATGGTCGAGCCCTCGTACTTCTCGACCGAAGCGCGCCGCCAGCAGCTGCACCGCGTGCGCGACACCGGCCGCGTGGTGGTCGACCACGAGGGCGCGGCCATGGCTTCGCTCGCGCATGCCCCGCTCGACGAGGACCGCAAGTTCGGCACCGTCGGCGCGGTCGCGCTCGACATGCACGGCCACCTGGCCGCCGCCACCTCCACCGGCGGCATGACCAACAAGCGCGTGGGCCGCGTCGGCGATTCGCCGCTGATCGGCGCCGGCACCTATGCCGACGATGCCACCGCCGCGGTCTCGTGCACCGGCAGCGGCGAGATGTTCATCCGCATCGCCGCCGCGCACGACCTCTGCGCGCGCATGGCCTACGCCGGCGCCACGCTCGAAGCCTCCGCCTACACGGTGGTGATGAAGTCGCTCTCGGCCATCGGCGGCACCGGCGGCCTGATCGCCGTCGACCGCCACGGCAACCTCGCGCTGCCCTTCAACACCGAGGGCATGTACCGCGCCCATGCGCGCGGCCGCGAGACCCCGAAGACGGCGATCTTCGCCTGACGCCACCGCTTTCTTTCCCGACTGCCATGTCCGCTGCGACCTCCCTCCCCCCTCTGCCCAACCTGCCCCATCTCCCTGAGGGCCGAGTGCTCGCGGTCGACGACCTCAGCGTGCGCTTCACCACCTCGGAGCGCACGGTCGATGCCGTCAAGAAGCTGTCCTTCCACGTCGACCATGGCGAGACGCTCGCGGTGGTGGGCGAATCGGGCTCGGGCAAGTCCGTGACCTCGCTCGCGCTGATGCGCCTGGTGGAGCACGGCGGCGGCCGCATCCTCGAGGGCCGCATGGCGTTTCGCCGCCGCAACGGCGAGGTGCTCGACCTCGCGCAGGCGCGCGACCACACGATGCGCGGCATCCGCGGCGCCGACATCGCGATGATCTTCCAGGAGCCGATGACCTCGCTGAACCCGGTGTTCACCGCGGGCGACCAGATCGCCGAGGCCATCCGCATCCACCAGGGCAAGAGCAACGCGGCCGCGCGCGCCGAAGCGCTGCGCATGCTCGAGCTGGTGCGCATCCCCGAGGCGCGCAACGTGCTCGACCGCTTCCCGCACCAGCTCTCGGGCGGCATGCGCCAGCGCGTGATGATCGCGATGGCGCTGTCGTGCAAGCCGCAGTTGCTGATCGCCGACGAGCCGACCACCGCGCTCGACGTGACGATCCAGGCCCAGATCCTCCAGCTGATCCGCGAGCTGCAGCAGGAGATGCGCATGGGCGTGCTGTTCATCACCCACGACATGGGCGTGGTGGCCGAGATCGCCGACCGCGTGCTCGTGATGTACCGCGGCGACAAGGTCGAGGCAGGCCCGTCGGACACCGTGTTCGGCGCGCCGCAACACCCCTACACCCGTGCGCTGCTGTCGGCCGTGCCCAAGCTCGGCGCCATGCAGGGCACCGAGCTGCCGGCCAAGTTCGAACTGCTGCGCACCGAGACCGGCGCGCAGACCGTGCCCTGCACCCACGCCGAGCCGCACGACACGGTGCGCGCCGAGGCCGGGCCGATCCTGCGCGTGCGCGAGCTGGTCACGCGCTTCGACGTGCGCAGCGGCGTCTTCGGCCGCGTGAAGCGGCGCGTGCACGCGGTCGAGAAGATCAGCTTCGACCTCTACCCCGGCGAGACGCTGGCGCTGGTCGGCGAATCGGGCTGTGGCAAGTCGACCACCGGCCGCTCGCTGCTGCGCCTGGTCGAGAGCCAGAGCGGCGCGATCGAGTTCGGCGGCCAGAACATCCGCGAGCTGCCCACGCGCGAGCTGCAGGCACTGCGCCGCAACATCCAGTTCATCTTCCAGGATCCCTTCGCCTCGCTCGATCCGCGCGTGACGGTGGGCTTCTCGATCATGGAGCCGCTGCTGATCCACGGCATCGCCAAGGGCGCCGAGGCGCAGCAGCGCGTCGACTGGCTGCTGCAGAAGGTGGGCCTGCCGCCCGAGGCGGCGCAACGCTATCCGCACGAGTTCTCGGGCGGCCAGCGCCAGCGCATCGCGATCGCGCGCGCCCTGGCGCTGAACCCCAAGGTGGTGGTCGCCGACGAATCGGTGTCGGCGCTCGACGTCTCGATCCAGGCCCAGATCGTCAACCTGATGCTCGACCTGCAGCGCGAGCTCGGCGTGGCCTTCCTGTTCATCTCGCACGACATGGCGGTGGTGGAGCGCATCAGCCACCGCGTGGCCGTGATGTACCTCGGGCAGATCGTGGAGATCGGCCCGCGCCGCGCGGTGTTCGAGGCGCCGCAGCATGCCTACACGCGCAAGCTGATGGCCGCGGTGCCGGTGGCCGATCCCTCGCGCCGCCACAAGCAGCGCGCGCTGCTCGAGGGCGAGATCCCGAGCCCGATCCGCGCCGTGGGCGACGAGCCCGAGGTGCCGCCGCTGGTGCAGGTGGCGCCCGGCCATTTCGTGGCGCGGCATGCCATCGGCGGCGCCTTCTGAGTTCTTTCTTCGTTTTTCCGTCGCAGGGCCCCCTGCTTTTTTGTTCCTCCCTCTCTCTCACGAATCGACTGGAGTTCTTCCCATGAAGCCATCCTCTTCCTCCCTGCGATGGGCCTCTGCGCTGCTGGGCCTGGCCGCGCTCGCCGCCTCGGGCTCGGCCCTGGCCGCCAAAGACGTGGTGCTCGCCATCGGCTACCAGCCCGAGACGCTGGACCCGTACAACACCAACACCACCATCACCACGGCCGTGACCAAGACCTTCTACGAAGGCCTGTTCCAGTTCGACAAGGACCTGAAGGTGCAGAACGTGCTGGCCGAGGGCTACGAGGTCTCGAAGGACGGCCTGGTCTACACCATCAAGCTGCGCAGCGGCGTCAAGTTCCACGACGGCACCGACTTCAATGCCGAGGCCGTGAAGTTCACGCTCGAACGCGTGCTGAACCAGGACAACAAGCTGCTGCGCTACAACCAGTTCAACCGCGTGGGCAAGGTCGAGGCGCTGAACCCGACCACCGTGCGCATCACGCTCAAGGAGCCCTTCGGCCCCTTCATCAACTCGCTGGCCCATGCCTCGGCCGCGATGATCTCGCCGACTGCGCTCAAGAAGTGGGGCAACAAGGACATCGCCTTCCACCCCGTGGGCACCGGCCCCTTCGAGTTCGTCGAATGGAAGCAGACCGAGGCGGTCAAGGCCAAGAAGTTCGACGGCTACTGGAAGAAGGGTTTCCCGAAGGTCGACACCGTGCAGTGGAAGCCGGTGCTCGAGAACAACACGCGCGCCGCGATGATGCAGACCGGCGAGGCCGACTTCGCGTTCCCGATCCCCTACGAGCAGGCCGAGCTGCTGAAGAAGAGCGACAAGCTCGAGGTCGTGGCCTCGCCCTCGATCATCACGCGCTTCCTGGCCTTCAACATGCTGCAGAAGCCCTACGACAACCAGAAGGTGCGCGAGGCCATCGGCTACGCCATCAACAAGGAAGCGCTGGCCAAGGTGGCCTTCGGCGGCTATGCGATCCCCGCGCAGGGCGTGATGCCCCAGGGCGTGAAGTACGCCGAGAAGATGGCGCCCGTGCCCTACGACGTGAAGAAGGCCAAGGAACTGCTGGCCGAGGCCGGCTACCCGAACGGCTTCGAGTCGGTGCTGTGGAGCGCCTACAACAACACGACCAGCCAGAAGACCATCCAGTTCGTGCAGCAGCAGCTCGCGCAGGTCGGCATCAAGCTGCAGGTGCAGGCGCTCGAAGTGGGCCAGCGCACCGAGCAGGTCGATGCCTGGCCCGATCCCAAGACCGCCAAGGTTCGCCTGTACTACACCGGCTGGTCCTCGTCGACCGGCGAGGCCGACTGGGGCCTGCGGCCGCTGTTCGCCTCCGAGTCGTGGGCGCCGAAGCTCAACAACATGTCGTTCTACAAGAGCGAGGTGGTCGACAACGCGCTGGCCAAGGCGCTGGTGTCGGTGGACGAGGCCGAGAAGGCCGCGCTCTACAAGACCGCGCAGGAACAGATCCGCAAGGACCTGCCGCGCCTGCCGCTGGTGACGGAGCAGAACCTGTCGGCGCACTCGAAGCGCCTGACGGGCGTGTTCGTGATGCCCGACGCCAACATCAACATCGACGCGATGTCGGTGGCGAACTGATCGCGGGTCTCTCCGTTTCCTGACTGACCGCGCGATGGCCGGCGGCACCCCGCCGCCGGCCGTTCGCGGCCCCTGCTTCCCCATGCTGAACTACTTCCTCAAACGACTGTTGGGCCTGATCCCCACGCTGCTCATCGTGGCGGTGCTGGTGTTCCTGTTCGTCCACATGCTGCCCGGCGACCCGGCGCGCCTTGCCGCCGGCCAGGAGGCCGACGAGCAGACCGTGGCCATGGTCCGCGCGGAGCTCGGCCTCGACAAGCCGCTGCCGCAGCAGTTCGCGAACTTCTTCACCCACATGCTGCAGGGCGACTTCGGCACCTCGATCCGCACGCGGCGGCCGGTGTCGACCGAGATCGCCGAGCGCTTCTTCCCGACGGTGATGCTGACCGTCACCAGCATGGTGTGGGCCGTGATCTTCGGCATGGGCATCGGCATCGTCTCGGCCGTGTACCGCAACCAGTGGCCCGACCGCATCGGCATGACGCTGGCGGTCTCGGGCATCTCCTTTCCCGCCTTTGCATTGGGCATGCTGCTGATGCAGATCTTCTCGGTGCAGCTCGGCTGGCTGCCCACCGTGGGCGCGGCCACCTGGAAGCACTACATCCTGCCCTCGATCACGCTGGGCGCGGCCGTGGCGGCCGTGATGGCGCGCTTCACGCGTGCCTCGTTCGTCGAGGTGATCCAGGAGGACTTCGTGCGCACCGCGCGCGCCAAGGGCGTGCGCGAGCGCAGCGTGATCATCAAGCACTGCCTGCGCAATGCGCTGATCCCGGTGGTCACGATGATGGGCCTGCAGTTCGGCTTCCTGCTCGGCGGCTCGATCCTGGTCGAGGCGGTGTTCAACTGGCCCGGCCTCGGCCGCCTGCTGGTCGACGCGGTGCAGATGCGCGACTACCCGGTGATCCAGACGCTGGTGCTGCTGTTCTCGCTCGAGTTCATCCTGATCAATCTCGTGGTCGATGTGCTGTACGGCTTCATCAACCCGACCATCCGCTACAAGTGAGGCCGCCGCCATGACCCAAGCCACCGGCGTGCCTGCCGAATCCACCCTTCCCGCCGCCACGCCCGCTGCCACGCTCGTGACCGCGGTCCAGACCGCGGGCAAGGTCCGCACTCCCTGGGGCGAATGCTGGCGCCGCTTCAAGAAGCAGCCCGTGGGCATCGTCGCCGCCCTGTTCGTGCTGCTGCTGGTGTTCGTCGCCGTGTTCGCGCCGTGGATCGTGCCCTTCGATCCCGAGAACTACTTCGACTACGACATGCTCAACAGCGGGCCCTCGGCCACGCACTGGTTCGGCGTCGACCCGCTGGGCCGCGACATCTTCAGCCGCATCCTCGCGGGCGCGCGCATCTCGCTGATGGCGGGCTTCCTGTCGGTGCTGGTCGGCGGCTTCGTCGGCACCGCCTTCGGCCTGCTCGCGGGCTACTACGAAGGCTGGTGGGACCGCATCGTGATGCGCATCTCGGACGTGCTGTTCGCCTTCCCCGGCATCCTGCTGGCGCTGGGCGTGGTCGCGATCCTCGGCAGCAGCATGACCAACGTGGTGGTGGCGGTGTCGGTGTTCAGCGTGCCGGCCTTCGCGCGGCTGGTGCGCGGCAACACGCTGGTGCTCAAGCAGCAGACCTACATCGAGGCCGAGCGCAGCATCGGCGCCTCGGACTGGACCATCGTCGTGCGCCACATCCTGCCGGGCACGATCTCCTCGATCGTGGTGTATTTCTCCATGCGCGTGGGCACCTCGATCATCACCGCGGCCAGCCTGTCCTTCCTGGGCATGGGCGCGCAGCCACCCACGCCCGAATGGGGCGCGATGCTCAGCGAGGCGCGCGCCGACATGGTGACCTCGCCGCACGTGGCGCTGTTCCCCAGCCTCGCGATCTTCTTCACCGTGCTGGCCTTCAACCTGCTGGGCGACGCCCTGCGCGACGCGCTCGATCCGAAGATCGACCGCCAATGAGCGCGAACGCCCTGCCCCGCATCGGCGGCCTGCGCCCGGGTCCGCGCGACGCGATCAGCGACGTCGCGGGCGTGACCGTGGGCCACCGCACGCTCGCCGAGGGCCCGGTGCAGACCGGCGTGACCGTGATCCGCCCGCATGCCGGCGACCCGTTCCGCGACAAGGTGCCGGCGGCC
The DNA here is from genome assembly GCF_059418265.1 of Variovorax sp. GW821-FHT09B05. Classification (NCBI taxonomy): domain Bacteria; kingdom Pseudomonadati; phylum Pseudomonadota; class Betaproteobacteria; order Burkholderiales; family Comamonadaceae; genus Variovorax; species Variovorax sp. GW821-FHT09B05. The sequence continues at coordinate 423,549 of NZ_JBWKPN010000002.1, read as the reverse complement.
GCCGTGGTGCTCAACGGCTTCGGCAAGAGCATCGGGCTCGTGCAGCTCGAGGAGCTCGGCGTGCTCGAGACGCCCATCGCGCTGACCAACACCTTCTCGGTCGGCACCGTGGCCGGCGCGCAGATCCGCGACTGCATCGCGAACAACCCCGAGACCGGGCGCTCGCTGCCGACGGTGAATCCGCTGGTGTTCGAGTGCAACGATGGTTTTCTCAACGACATCCAGCGGCTGGCCGTGGGCGAGGCGGACTACCTCCTGGCACTGGCCGATGCGGGCGTGGATTTCGCGCAGGGTTCGGTGGGCGCGGGACGCGGCATGTCGAGCTTCCAGCTCAAGGGCGGCATCGGCAGTGCCTCGCGGCTCGTGCCGGTGGGCGAGGCTTCGCACACGGTGGGCACGCTGGTGCTCGCGAACTATGGGCGGCAGCCCGAGCTGCGGCTGGCGGGGCACGCGGTGGGCGCCCGCCTTGCCGCGCTCGTGGCCGAACGGGCCGTGGCGCAGGAGCCCGAGAAGGGCTCGATCATCGTCGTGGTCGCGACCGATGCGCCGCTCGATGCGCGCCAGCTGCGCCGGCTCGCGCTGCGCGCGGGGGCCGGGCTGGCGCGCACCGGCTCGGTCTTCGGGCATGGCAGCGGCGACATCGTGCTGGCCTTCTCGACCGCCTACACCGTGCCCGACCGGGCCGAGCGTGCGATGCCGGCCGTGGCGATGCTGCACGAGACGCAGCTCGACGGGCTGTTCCAGGCGGCGGCCGATGGGACCGAGCAGGCGATCCTGCATGCGCTGTGGCGGGCCGAGTCGGTGACCGGGCGCGACGGCAATCACCGTGCCGCGTTGGGCGAGTTGCTGTCCCCTTCTCTCTTTCTTTGATTTTTCTCTTTTGCCGGGTGCCCTCATGAAAGTGCTGATCTCCACCGATATCGAAGGCGTTGCGGGGGTCTATCACCCCGAGCAGACGCGGCAAGGCAATCCCGAATACGAACGTGCGCGGCTGCTGATGGCACAGGAAGCCAATGCGGCGATCGCGGGGGCCTTCGATGCGGGGGCCGACGAGGTGCTGGTGAACGACTCGCACGGGGGGTTTCGCAACATGCCGCCCGATGTGCTCGATCCTCGGGCTCGCGTGGTGCAGGGGAAGCCGCGCTATCTGAGCATGGTGGCAGGCGTGGAAGAAGGCGTCGACGCTGTCTGCATGGTCGGCTACCACTCGCGGGCGCAAGGGCGCGGGATTCTGGCGCACACGATCAACAGCTTTGCTTTTGCGGGTGTATCTCTCGGTGGGCAGGAGCTGGGTGAGGCTGGGCTTTATGGGGCGTTGGCGGGGGAATATGGGGTGCCGGTGGTGATGGGCAGTGGGGACGATGTGTTCATTGCAGAGAACCGTGGCTTGTTTCCTCAGGCTGTGTTCGTGGAGACGAAGAAGGCTACGGGGAATACCAGTGGGGTTTCGTTGTCGCCCGAGAGGGCTCGTGAAGCGATTCGGGCGGGGGTTCAAGTCGCGCTGTCTTCACGAGCCAAGGTTCTTCCGCTGGTGTTCGAAGGGCCGCAGACTGTGACTTTGAGGGCGCAGACTGCGGCGCTGGCGGATCTGTTTTGCCAGTGGCCGGCGTTTGAGCGGGTCGATGGAGTAACCCTGCGTTTCTTGGCTCCTGACGTCGAGGCTGCTGTTCGGATGTTGAACTGCTGCTCGGCGATGTCTTCGATGTTGCGCTGAGATTTGATCTTTCTTTTCTCTGCTTAGGCCGTTGGCCGGGTCTCGCCCCGGCGGGCGACCTACTTTCTTTTGCTTCGCCAAAAGAAAGTAGGCAAAGAAAAGGCGACCCCACTGTCTGTGTCCCTCCGCTTCGCTACGGGCAACCTGCGGTGCTCGGGGAAAGCGGGGGTCCGCAGAACTCGCTCCGCTACGCTGCGCTCAGACAGCTGCGGCCCTAATCCCGCTTTCCCCTGCGCTCCTCGGCACAGCCAGAGGGGATCAGGGTCAACGCGCCATGGCGCGTCCTTGTGTGGGGAGTGCAAGTGCGAAGGCCCTGGGTCTTCTTCCACCGGGGCCGAGCGAAGCGACGGCGCGTTGGGTATCCGGGGCCGAGCGCAGCGATGGCCCGACCCACCCCCTCTGGCTGCGCCGAGGAGCGCAGCGTTTCGCGGATAAGGGCTCGCAGCTGTCTGAGCGCAGCGCAGCGAAGCGAGTTCTGCGAGACCCCGCGAAACGCGAGCACCGCAGGTTGCCCCGTAGCGAAGCGAAGGGGTCGCAGACAGTGGGTCGCCTTTTCTTTGGTTACTTTCTTTTGGCGAAGCAAAAGAAAGTGACTCGCCCGCCGGGGCGAGTCCCGGCCAACAGCCTAAAAACAGAACACAACCCCAACCCAAGCCCACCCCAAAGGCTTCCTAAAATCACCCCTCCCCCCGCACCCGCCCTTATCCAGAATAAGCATCCAACCGCCCGCAAACCCGCATGAACACTGGCGAATAAGCTTATCCGCATAAGGCGCGAACCAAAAAATAGTTTGGTTCCATATGGCACGCTTTCAGAATCCCGGCTTCTTGCTGGCGCGCTGGACGCACCGCACTTCAAGACAAGACTCACGCACGATGTACCAATACACAGACTTCGACCGCCAGTTCGTTCATCAACGAGCCGCCCAATTCCGCGACCAGCTCGAGCGCTGGCAAAAGGGCCGCCTCCACGAAGACGAGTTCCGTCCCCTGCGCCTGCAGAACGGCTGGTACGTGCAGCGCTACGCCCCGATGCTGCGCGTGGCCGTGCCCTACGGCGAACTCTCGAGCCGGCAGGTGCGCGTGCTCGCGAAGATCGCCCGCGAGTACGACGAGCCCGAGGCCGAGGTCTACAAGAAGGCCATCGAGACCCAGGGCCAGCTCGGCAGCCAGAAGCTGCCCACCCACTACGCCCACTTCTCGACCCGCCAGAACGTCCAGTTCAACTGGATCCCGCTCGCCAAGTCGGCCGACGTGATGGACCTGCTCGCCTCGGTCGACATGCACGGCATCCAGACCAGCGGCAACTGCATCCGCAACATCACGAGCGACGAACGCGCGGGCATCGCGATCGACGAGGTGGCCGATCCGCGCCCCTACGCCGAAATCATGCGCCAGTGGAGCACGCTGCATCCCGAGTTCGCGTTCCTGCCGCGCAAGTTCAAGATCGCGATCACCGGCGCCGACGAGGACCGCGCGGCCACGGGCTGGCACGACGTGGGCCTGAAGCTGGTGAAGAACGAGGCCGGCGAGATCGGCTTCCGCGTGCAGGTGGGCGGCGGCATGGGCCGCACGCCGATCGTGGGCACGGTGCTGCGCGAGTTCCTGCCGTGGCAGCAGATCATGAACTACCTCGAGGCCGTGATCCGGGTCTACAACCGCTACGGCCGCCGCGACAACATCTACAAGGCGCGCATCAAGATCCTGGTGAAGGCCGAAGGCCAGCGCTACATCGACGACGTCGATGCCGAGTACAAGCAGATCCTCGAGCACGACGGCGCGCCGCACACCATCACGCAGGAAGAGTTCGACCGCGTGGCCGCCTCCTTCGTGCCGCCGGAACTGGCCACCCGCGTGCTGCAGAGCGCCGAGAAGACCGACGCCGAGCTGCGCGCCCATGCCGCCGAGGACGTGCAGTTCGCACGCTGGCTCGCGCGCAACGTGGCACCGCACAAGAACCCGGCCCTGCGCGCGGTCACGCTGTCGTTCAAGCGCCTGAAGCAGGCGCCCGGCGATGCCTCGGCCGACCAGCTCGACACGCTCGCGCAACTGGCCGACCGCTTCTCGGCCGGCGAAGCCCGCGTGACGCACGACCAGAACGTGGTGCTGCCCTGGGTGCACGCCGAAGACCTGCATGCGCTGTGGCTCGCAGCCCGCGCGGCCGGCTTCGCGAGCGCCAACGTGCACCTGCTGACCGACATGATCGCCTGCCCTGGCGGCGACTTCTGCGCGCTGGCCAATGCGCGCTCGATCCCGATCGCCGAGGCGATCACCGAGCGCTACCAGGACCTCGACGAGCTCGACGACATCGGCGAGATCGACCTGCACATCAGCGGCTGCATCAACTCCTGCGGTCACCACCACAGCGGCCACATCGGCATCCTGGGCGTCGACAAGGACGGCAAGGAGTGGTACCAGGTCACGCTCGGCGGCTCCGACGGCTCGGCCCTCAGCGGCACGCCGCAGGCCGGCAAGGTGGTCGGCCCCTCGTTCTCGGCGGCCGAAGTGCCCGGCGTGATCGAGGCCGTGCTCACGACCTACCGCGACACGCGCGAGAACGGCGAGAACTTCATCGACACGCTGCGCCGCGTGGGACCCGACCCGTTCAAGGCCGCGGCCAACGGTGCGCGTTTCAAGGTGGAGGAAGCAGCATGAACAAGACCCTGAACATTCTGGCCGCCGAAGAACACGTCGACGACGGCGACCCGAAGGTGCTGCAACTGGCGAACGACGCCGATCCGCTCGCGATCGAGGTCTGCCTGTCGGACATCGAACGCATCGACCTGCACTTCCCGAAGTTCACCGACGGCCGCGCCTACAGCCAGGCCTTCCTGCTGCGCCGCCGCCTGGGCTTCAAGGGCGACATCCGCGCCACCGGCGACGTGCTGATCGACCAGCTGGTGCAGATGGAACGCACCGGCTTCTCGAGCGCCGTGCTCAAGGAAGGCGTGGACGCCTCCGACGCGCAGCGCCAGTTCGACCGCTTCTCGGCCTTCTACCAGGGCGACGCGGTACAGACCGCGCCGCACTTCGCGGCCGGCAACTGAGCTCCCACAGCAACGCTTGATTCATCCATGAGCATCGACCTCGCACGCATCAACACCGAACTCGGCCGCAACGCCGAAGGCCTGGTGGACTGGGCCATCGGCCTGGGCCAGAACGCGATCGTCACCACCAATTTCCGGCCCTTCGAGGCCGTGATCCTGCACATGGTGACGCGCGCCAAGCGCGACGTGCCGGTGATCTGGATGGACAACGGCTACAACACCGAGGCCACCTACCGCTTCGCCGACGATGTGACCAGGCAGCTGGGCCTGGACCTGCACATCTACCTGCCGCGCCGCTCGCGCGCGCACCGCGAGGCCGTCGACGGCCCGACGCCGGCGCTCGACGATCCGCGCCACGCCGCCTTCACCGAGGAGGTGAAGCTCGAGCCCTTTGCGCGTGCCCTGCGCGAGACGGCGCCCAAGGTCTGGTTCACCGCGCTGCGCGCCACCGACACGGCCGTGCGCGCGCAGATGGAGCCGGTCAGCATCAACCCCGACGGCCTGATCAAGGTCGCGCCGCTGCTGCACTGGTCGTCCAAGGACCTCTACACCTACTGCGAGGCGCACGGCCTGCCGAACAACTTCGACTACGTGGACCCGACCAAGGGCGAGGACAACCGCGAATGCGGCCTGCACCTCTCGCATTGAACGCACGCTCCACCGACTCCGAATCTCCAGCGCCCCACCCGATGAACGCCCGTACCGAATCCGATCTGCTGCTGCCGCCGGCGCACCTGTCCAACACGCACCTCGATGCGCTGGAGGAAGAGACCATCTTCATCCTGCGCGAAGTGGCCGCGGCCTTCGAGCGCCCCGCGCTGCTGTTCTCGGGCGGCAAGGACTCGCTGGTGCTGCTGAAGTGCGCCGAGAAGGCTTTCGGCGTCGGCCGCCTGCCCTATCCGCTGCTGATGATCGACACCGGCCACAACTTCCCCGAAGTGACCGACTACCGCGACCAGCGCGCCAAGGAACTCGGCGCCGAGCTGATCGTGCGCAGCGTCGAGGACTCGATGAAGCGCGGTACGGTGCGCCTCGCGCACCCGGGCGAATCGCGCAACGCGCACCAGTCGGTGACGCTGCTCGAGGCGATCGAGGAATTCCGCTTCGACGCGCTGATCGGCGGCGCGCGCCGCGACGAAGAGAAGGCCCGCGCCAAGGAGCGCATCTTCTCGCACCGCGACAGCTTCGGCCAATGGCAGCCCAAGGACCAGCGCCCCGAGCTCTGGACCCTGTTCAACACCCGCCTGGCACCGGGCGAGCACTTCCGCGTGTTCCCGATCTCGAACTGGACCGAACTCGACGTCTGGCAGTACATCGAGCGCGAGCACGTCGGCCTGCCCTCGATCTACTACACGCACAAGCGCGAGGTGGTCGAGCGCCGCGGCCTGCTGGTACCGGTGACCGAACTGACCCCGCCGCGCGACGGCGAAACCGTGCAGGTGCGCGACGTGCGCTTCCGCACCGTGGGCGACATCACGACCACCTGCCCGGTCGAGAGCCTCGCGGCCGACGCGGGCGACGTGGTGCTCGAGACGCTGTCGGTCGATGTCAGCGAACGCGGCGCCACCCGGATGGACGACATGACGTCCGAAGCTTCGATGGAAAAACGCAAGAAAGACGGTTATTTCTGACCCACCCCCGTCCCTCGCTCACTTCGTGTAGCTCGACTCCCCCCTCAAGGGGGCGACACCAGCGGCCCGGCAAAGCCGGTTCCGCGGTGTCTCCCGAAAGAAACCCATGACCGCCACCACGCTTCAACCCGAAATCACAGCCGACACCGGCACCGCGCTGCGCTTCATCACCTGCGGCTCGGTCGACGACGGCAAGAGCACGCTGATCGGCCGCCTGCTGGTCGACAGCAAGACCGTGCTGCAGGACCAGCTCGCTGGCGTGCAGCGCGGCGGCGAGACCGACCTCGCGCTGCTGACCGACGGCCTGTCGGCCGAGCGCGAGCAAGGCATCACGATCGACGTGGCCTACCGCTACTTCTCGACCGCCAAGCGCAAGTTCATCATCGGCGACGCGCCGGGCCACGAGCAGTACACGCGCAACATGGTGACGGCCGCCTCGGCCGCCGACGCCGCCGTGGTGCTGGTCGATGCCACCAAGCTGGCCTGGGCCGCCGAGGTGGAGGACGGCACGGTCGTCAAGCGCGAGCTGCTGCCGCAGACGCGCCGCCACACGCTGCTGACGCACCTGCTGCGCGTGCAGTCGATCGTGTTCGCAGTCAACAAGCTCGACGCCATCGCCGATGCCGGCCTGGCCTTCGAACGCATCTCGGCCGCGCTCAACGCCTTCGCCGAAGCCGCGGGCGTGCAGGTGGCCGCGATCGTGCCGATCTCGGCGCTCAAGGGCTGGAACGTGGCCACCCGCCATGCCGACTGGGTCGGCTACGAGGGCCCGAGCCTGCTCGAACTGCTCGAACAGCTGCCGGTGACGGCGCAGGACGAATCGGTGCCCTTCGCCTTTCCGGTGCAGTGGGTCGAGAAGTTCTCGTCCTCGGCCGATACCTCGCAGGGCCGCCGCGTGTTCTGGGGCCGCGTGGCCTCGGGCCATGTCGAGCCGGGCCAGCGCGTGACCGTGCTGCCGAGCAACCAGACCGCCACCGTGGCCCAGGTGCTGAGCCACGCGCGCCAGCCGAAGACCGTGCATGCGGGCCACAGCGCCGGCATCGTGCTCGACCGCGAGGTCGACGTGTCGCGCGGCGACTGGCTGCTGGCACCCGAGGCCTTCGAGCCGGTGCGCGAGATCACCGCCACCGTGGCCTGGCTCGACGACGAGCCGCTGGTCGCGGGCCGCGTCTACTGGGCGCTGCAGGGGCATCGCTGGGTCAAGGCCAAGGTCGCGCGCATCGTCGACCGGGTCAACATCACGACGCTCGAATCCGAGCCCGCGACCCAGCTCGAGGCCAATGCCATCGGCGACGTGGTGCTCGCGCTGCAGCAGCCGCTGGCGGTGCTGCCGTTCACGCGCTCGCGCACGCTGGGCTCGCTGGTGCTGGTCGATACGGCCTCGCATCGCACCTCGGCGGCCGTGCTCGTGCAGCCGAGCGCCGCAAAGGCCTAAAATCAAGGGTTTTTCCCGACCACAGACCGCATACAACGCCAAATGACCCACGTCGTCTCCGAAGCCTGCATCCGTTGCAAATACACCGACTGCGTGGACGTTTGCCCCGTCGACTGCTTCCGCGAAGGTCCCAACATGCTGGTGATCGACCCGGACGAATGCATCGACTGCGCGGTCTGCATCCCCGAGTGCCCGGCCAACGCCATCTTCGCCGAGGAAGACCTGCCGGCCGACCAGATCGCCTTCATCAAGCTCAATGCCGAGCTGGCCCAGGCCGACGGCTGGAAGAGCATCACCAAACGCAAGCCCGCCCTGCCCGACGCCGACGAGTGGAAGGACAAGACGGGCAAGATCTCGGAGCTGGTGCGCTGAGCCAGTCCCCCGCCCCCATCGAGACCGACGCCCTGATCATCGGCGCCGGCCCGGTGGGGCTGTTCCAGGCCTTCCAGCTCGGCCTGCTCGAGATCTCCTGCCACATCGTCGATGCACTGCCCGCCGCGGGCGGCCAGTGCGTGGCGCTGTACGGCCACAAGCCGATCTACGACATTCCCGGCACCCCGGTGACCAGCGGGCGCGAGCTCGCGCAGTCGCTGCTGGCGCAGGTGGCGCCGTTCAAGCCGGTCTTCCATTTCGGCGAGCAGGTCGCCACGCTCGAACGCCAGGCCGACCAGCGGCTGCTGCTGGGCACCTCGGCCGGCCGCCGCTTCCTCGCGAAGACGGTGTTCATCGCGGCCGGCGTCGGCGCCTTCGTGCCCAAGCGCATCGCGCTCGAGGACATCGGCCGCTTCGAGGGCCAATCGCTGTTCTATCACCCCGACTCGCTCGACCGCTTCGCGGGCCAGGCCGTGGTGGTCAATGGCGGCGATGACACGGCGCTCGAAACCGCGATCGCGCTGACCGCCATCGCCAGACAGGTCACGCTGGTGCACCGGCGCGACGGCTTCCAGGCCGACGAGGCCACGGTGGCCGCGATGCGCGCGCTGGTGGCCGAGGGCCGGCTGGGCTTCCAGGTCGGCCAGCCCAGCGGCTTCGACGGCCAGACGCTGCGCATCGCCACGCCCGATGCCAGCACGGTCGAGCTGCCGCTCGATGCGCTGGTCGCCTGCCTGGGCATCTCGCCGCGCCTCGGGCCGATCGCCGACTGGGGCTTCGAGCTCGAGCGCAAGCAGGTGCCGGTCGACACCGAGAAGTACCAGACGCGCGAAGCGGGCGTGTTCGCGGTCGGCGACATCAACACCTACCCGGGCAAGAAGAAGCTGATCGTCTGCGGCTTCCACGAGGCCACGCTGGCCGCCTGGGGCGCCGCCGCCCTGGTGTTCCCGGGCAAGGCGATCCCGCTGCAGTACACGACCACCAGCACCCGGCTGCACGAGCTGCTGGGCGTGGCCGGCAAGGCCTGAGCCGCGTTCAGCCCAGCGCGGGCAGCAGCGCGCGGTACTCGGCGATGAAGCCGCTGATGGCGGCCACGTAGCGCTCGATGTCGGCGTCGCCGAGCGGCAGCGACAGCACCACGAAGCCGCGCGGCGAGGTGTAGATGCCCGCGTTCAGCAGGTGGAAGAACAGCAGCTGACGCAGGCGCCCATCGACCGCCGCGAGGTCGGCCACGCGCCGCACCTCGCCCTGCAAAAAATGCGCGTTCATCAGCGAGCCCACGCCCGTGAACTGCAGCGCCACGCCCTCCTTCGCGCCCAGCGCGTTGAGCCGCGCGCGCATCGCCTCGCCGCGCTCGGCCAGCGCGCCGGCCGCCTCGGGCGTGAACAGCCGCGTGAGGCCCGCCTGGCCGGCCGCCATGGTCATCACGTTGTTGTTGAAGGTGCCCGAGTGCGCGAGCGCGCCGGTGCGCGGGTCGAACTGCGCCATCACGTCGGCGCGGCCGCCGAAGGCGCCGAAGGACATGCCGCCGCCGATGTACTTGCCCAGGGTCGTGAGGTCGGCGCGGATGCCCAGCTGGTTGGCCAGCCCGCGCGGGCCCAGCCGCGAGGTCATGACCTCGTCGAAGATCAGCAGCGCGCCGGCCGCCGTGGCCGCCTCGCGCAGCGCCCGCAGGAAATCGGCCTGCCCCGGGATGCAGCCGGCCGCGCCCTGCATCGGCTCGACCAGCACGGCCGCGATCTGCGAGGCCTGCTCGGCGATGCGCGCGCGGGCCGTTTCGGCGTCGTTGTAGGGCAGCACGAGGAAGTCGAAGGGCACGGTGGTGGGCAAGGGCTGGTCGCCGAAGCCCAGCACGCCGCCGTGATACCCGCCCGAGAACACCACGATGCGGCGCCGCCCCGTGAAGTGCAGCGCGGCCGTGAGCGCCATCAGGTTGGCCTCGGTGCCCGAGTTGGTGAAGCGCAGTCGCTCGACCTGCGGGAAGCGCTCGCGGATGGTCCGCGCCAGCCGGCCCTCGAGCAGGTTGTGTCCCGTGAGGTTGACGCCGCCCTGCATCGCCTCGATCACGGCCTCGCGGATCTCGGGCGCCGAGTGGCCGTAGACGCCGGCCGTGTACTCGGCGATGAAGTCGGCATAGCGGTGGCCGTCGGCGTCCCACAGCGCGGCCCCTTCGCCGCGCGCGATGGTCAGCGGGAACGGCGCGTAGAACAGCACCGAGCGCGTGTTGCCGCCGGGCATGGACTCGGCGTTGGCCTCGAACTGGCGCCGGCTGGCGGGGTTGGCCTCGGTGAAGCGGCGGTGCGCCTCGGCCAGGGCGTGGTCGATGGGGGCAAGGGTCATGGCGGCTCCTGGAAGGGGTTGGACGGCTGGAATTGGCGCTTGGCTCAGCGTTAATTGTTCGATGCTCAATTTTTTGATGTTTATACAATCAATTCACTGACCGAACAATGGCACCCACCCGATGACCACCGCGCGCAAGAAAGCCGATCCCCCGCCCCGTACCGCCGGCCGACCCGCGGGCGGCGCCGCGCTGACCAGGGGCCGGATCGCCGAGGTCGCGCTGGCGCTGATCGACGAGGCCGGCCTCGGCGCCTTCAGCCTGCGCGAGGTGGCGGCACGGCTCGGCGTCTACCCGGCCACGGTGCACTGGCACGTGAGCTCGCGCGAGGCGCTGCTGGCCGAGGTCGCGGCCACGGTCATGGCCGACGTGGCGCCGCCCGCCGATGCCGTGCAGCCGGGCTGGCAGGCCTGGATCGCCGAGCTGTTCCGCCGCTGCCGCGCGGCCGTGCGGCGCCATCCCAACGTTGCGCAGCTGCTGGGCGCGCAGCTGGTGTCCAACGGCAGCCTGCCGACCGCGCTGGTCGAGGGCGTGCTGACGGCGCTGACCGAGGCCGGCTTCGAGGGCGAGCCGCTGCGCGAGGCCTACAACTGCACGATCGCGGCGATGCTGGGCTTCCTCACGATGGAGTTCTCGCCGCTGCCTTCGGACAACACGCAGACCTGGGCGGAAGAGTTGCGCGAACGCGTCCACACCATCCGCCCGCTCGACCACCCGGTGCTCTCGCGCAACCTGCCGCTGCTGGCCAACCGCGCCTTCATCGTGCGCTGGGACAACGGCAGCACGGTGCCGCTGGACAGCAGCTTCGAGCGCCACGTCCAGATGACCATCGACGGCCTCGAGGCCTTCGCGCGGCGCGTCAGGCCGACGTAGGCATGGGCATCGGCACGGCATCGGCGTCGCGCCCGATGCGCAGCAGCGCGTCCTTGAGCCACAGCACGCCAGCGTCGGAATTCGAGCGCCGGTTCCAGCACACGACCGAGCGGTAGCCCTGCAGCTCGAAAGGCAGCGGATGCACCGCGAGCAGCGCGTCGAAGCGCGCGGCCACGCGCAGCGGCATCACGGCCACGTGGTCGGTCTGCGCCAGCAGGTCGACGATCTGGCCGAAGCTGGTCATGGCCACGCTCATGCTGCGCTGGCGGCCCTGGCGCGCGAGCACCTGGTCGATCAGGTCGTCGAGCGCCGAGCTGCCGTAGCCCAGGAACACGTGCGGCGCGGCGCAGAAGTCGTCGAGCGAGGCGGCCTCGCCCATGGTCGGATGGCCGCGGCGCACCGCGACCACGTAGCGGTCCTCGTAGAGCAGCGCCGACTCGCAGTCGCTCGGCGGCTGCAGCCGCGGCAGCACGGCGACGTCGAAATCGCCCTTGCGCAGCCGCTCGGTCAGCGTGAGGAAGGAACTGGTCTCCCAGTACAGCCGCACGCGCGAGCCGCAGGCCACGAGCTCGTTGGCCAGCCGCGGCAGCAGCAGGTGGCTCGCGTAGTCGCCGCCCGAGATGCGGAAGATGCGCTGCGAATGCTCGGGCTGGAAACGGTCGTCGGGCTCGAGCATGGCCGACAGGTCGGCCAGCACGCGCTCGACCTGGCCCGCCAGTGCCGTGGCGCGCGCGGTGGGCTGCACGCCGTGCGCGGTGCGCGTGAACAGCGGGTCGTCGAAGGTCTCGCGCAGCCTGTTGAGCGAGGCGCTCACCGCGGGCTGGCTCAGGAACAGGCGCGTCGCCGCGCGCGACACGCTGCGCTCGCGCATCAGCGCATCGAAGGTCCGCAGCATGCCGACGTCGAGGCTGCGGATATCACGTCGGGCCATATCTCATATCCAAAGCTTCGAATTGCCCGGGGCACGGGCGGTACTTATCGTCGGGTCCACAAGTACAGCACGACCTGGAGACACGATGAATCCGTTGCGACCCCAGCCGACGCGCCGACGCGCGCTCGGCCTTCTAGGCGCCGTCATGGCCGGCGCCGCCGGCCCGGCCTTCGCGCAGGCCAGCGCGCCGAACTTCCCGACCCGCGTGGTGCGCATCATCCCCTTCGGCTCGGGCGGCGGGCCGATGGACTCGATCGCGCGCATCTACGCCGAGAAGCTCAAGGCGCGCTGGAACCAGCCGGTGATCGTCGAGCCCCGGCCCGGCGCCAGCGGCACCATCGCGGCCGATGCGGTCGCCAAGGCGGCGCCCGACGGCTACACGGTGCTGCTGACGCTGCCGCTCACGCACATCAACAACGTGGTGCTGCAACCGCGCCTGCCCTACGACCCGGTGAAGGACTTCGAGCCGCTGTCGCAGCTCGCGACCGGCGGGCCGATGCTGATCGCGCGTGCCTCGGAGCCGTTCTCGAACGTGCGCGAGTTCGTCGCCTACGCCAAGGCGCACCGCGGCATCAGCTACGGCACCTGGGGCAACGGCTCGAACGCCCACCTGTTCGGCGAACTGCTCGCGCGCCAGGCCGGCATCGACCTGATCCACGTGCCCTACAAGGCCGAGGCGGCCGCGCACAACGACCTGTTCGGCGAGGCGCTGGGCGTGGCCTGGGCCAACCCGGCCACCGCGCGCGGGCTGGCGCAGGCCGGCCGCATCAAGGTGCTGGGCATCACCGGCCGGCGCCGCGTGCGCTCGATGCCCGAGGTGCCGACCTTCGCCGAGCAGGGCTTCGCGGGCTTCGACCTCGACAGCTGGATCGGCGTCTACGCGCCCGCGAAGACGCCGCAGCCGGTGCTCGACGAATGGGTCGCCGCGCTGCAGGCGGTCACGCGCCAGCCCGACGTGCAGGAGCGGCTGGCCGGCTACGGCTTCGAGCCGCTGGGCAGCACGCCGGCCGAGTTCCGTGCCGGCCAGAAAGCCGATTTCCCCCGTGTCGCGGACCTGATCAAGGCCGCAGGAGTCACCCCCGAATGAGCACCGTCCTTCCCCCCTCCTCTTCCTCTTCTCCTGCCGCTGCCGAATGGCAGCCGGTCGCGTTCGACACCGGCACCGCCTACGGCCGCAAGCCGCCGAGCCACAAGGCCGAGCTGACCGAGGTCGGCGCCGGCACGCCGATGGGCGAGCTGCTGCGGCGCTACTGGCATCCGATCGGACTGGCCGCCGATGCCACCGACACGCCGCGCCAGGTGCGCGTGCTCGGCGAGGACCTGATCCTGTTCCGCGACAAGGGCGGCCGGCCCGGCCTGGTGCACTGGCGCTGCGCCCACCGCGGCGCCTCGCTCTACTACGGCCGCGTGGAGGAAGGCGGCATCCGCTGCTGCTACCACGGCTGGATGTTCGACGTGCAGGGCCACTGCGTCGACCAGCCCTGCGAGCCCGAGAACGGCGCGCGCACCCGCGGCCGCGTGCGCCAGCCCTGGTACCCGGTCGAGGAGCGCTACGGCCTGGTCTGGGCCTACCTCGGCCCGGCCGAGAAGAAGCCGGTGCTGCCGCGCTACGACTGCCTGGAGGTGCTCGACGAGGGCGAGACGCTCGAGGCCGACGACAACAGCATCGGCGGCGGCGGGCCGCGGATCATTCCCTGCAACTGGCTGCAGCACTACGAGAACGTGGCCGACCCCTTCCACGTGCCGGTGCTGCACGGCAGCTTCAGCGGCACCCAGTTCGTGGCGCTGATGGGCCAGATGCCCGAGGTGAACTTCGAGAGCACCGAGACCGGCGTGATGATCACCTCGATCCGCCGCCTCGAGGACGGCCGCGTGTTCCGCCGCGTCGCCGGGCCGGTGCTGCCGACCCTGCGCGTGGTGCCGAACCCGCGCGTGGCGGCCTATGGCCGGGTCGAGTCGATCGGCTGGGTGCTGCCGATCGACGACCACAGCTTCCGCATCTACACCGTGGGCCGGGTGAAGGAGCCCGGCGATCTCGCGCGGGTGCGCTCGCGCCTCAACGGCAAGCTGTGGGAGGAACTCAGCGAGGAGGAGCACCGCCGCTTTCCCGGCGACTACGAGGCGCAGGTGAGCCAGGGCGCGATCACCGCGCATTCGGAGGAGCACCTGGCGAGCTCCGACCGCGGCATCGTGATGCTGCGCCGGCTGCTGCAGCGCCAACTCGACGCGCTGCGCGAAGGCCGCGACCCGGCCGGCGTGAGCTTCGACGCCGACGCGCCGCCGGTGCGCTTCGAGGCCGGCAACTTCCTGCAGGGCGAATGAGCACGGCCATCGAACGCATCGCGGTGCGCGTCGCGCGCAAGACGATCGAGGCCGAGGGCATCGCGGGCTTCCGGCTCGAGGCGGCCGACGGCGGCGTGCTGCCGCCCTTCGAGGCCGGCGCGCACATCGAGCTGCTGCTGCCCGGCGGCCTGGTGCGGCCCTACTCGCTGTGCAACCCGCCCGCGCAGGCACCCGGCCACTACGAGATCGGCGTGCTGCGCGAGGCAGCATCGCGCGGCGGCTCGCGCGCGCTGCACGAGGCGGTGACCGAAGGCACGCTGCTGCAGGTCGGCGCGCCGCGCAATCTGTTCGCGCTCGACGAAGCGGCGAGCCACAGCCTGCTGCTGGCCGGCGGCATCGGCATCACGCCGCTGCTCGCGATGGCGTACCGGCTCGCGGCGCTGGGCCGCGACTTCGCGCTGCACTGCTGCAACCGCAGCGCGTCACGTGCGGCCTATCGCGCGCGGCTGCGGGCGGCGGCCTTCGCCGACCGGGTGTTCTTCCACGACGACGACGGCCCGCCCGCGCAGCGCATCGACCTGGCCGCCACCATCGGCGAACCGGCGCCCGGGCGCCAGCTCTACGTCTGCGGGCCGAACGGATTCATCGAAGCGGTGCGCGCCACCGCCCGCGCGCGCGGCTGGCCCGAGGAGCGCGTGCATTTCGAATGCTTCGCGGGCACGCTGCCGCCCGTCGAAGAGGCCGGCAGCTTCGAGGTGCAGCTGCGCAGCAGCGGCCGCGTGGTGCACGTGCCGGCCGCGCTCAGCGTGGTGGACGCGCTCGCGGCCGAGGGCATCGAGATTCCGGTGTCCTGCGCCCAGGGCGTCTGCGGCACCTGCCTCACGCGCGTGCTCGAGGGCGAGGTCGCGCACCATGACCTCTTTCTCACGCGCACCGAGCAGGCGGCCAACGACCAGTTCCTGCCCTGCTGCTCGCGCGCGCGTTCGCCGCGACTGGTGCTCGATCTCTAGGGCGCCTCGTTCTCCTCGAGCAGTTCGTAGAGCACCATGCGCGTCTGCCGGCCGCGCAGCGCCACCTGCTCCTCGATGCGGCGCGTGGGCAGCCGCCCGTTCAGGCCCGCGTGGGTGGCTTCGGACATCAGCGTGCGCGTGCCCAGTTCCTTGTTGCTGCCCTCGATGCGGCTCGCGGCGTTGATCACGTCGCCGAGCGCGGTGTAGGAGAGCCGGTCACTGGACCCGAGCACGCCGGCGATCACCACGCCGGTGTGCATGCCGATGCGCGTGTGGAAGGGCTGCAGCCCCTCGGCCTGCCAGCGGCGATTGAGCTCGGCCATCTCGGCATGCAGCTCGCGTGCCGCGAGGCAGGCGCGGTACTCGGCATCGGGCAGGTCGAGCGGCGCGCCCCACAGCACCATGATGCCGTCGCCCATGTACTTGTCGACCACGCCGCCATGGCGCGCGAACACGCGCTGCGCGAGGTTGAAGTACTCGGTGAGCTGGCGCACCAGCACGCCGGCTTCCAGCGATTCGGCGATGCTGGTGAAGCCCTCGACGTCGGTGAACATCGCCGTGATGCGGCGCGACGAACCGCCTGGCGCCAGCGCATGGCCCTCGGCCACGAGCTGGCGGATCAGGTGCACCGGCACGAACTTGCTGAAGGCCCGCAGGCTGCGCGCGGAGTCGTCGAGCGCCTGGTTCAGGTGCTGGATCTCGAGCACGCGGCTGGGCTGCTGCGGCAGGTCGTCGAGCTCGAGCCGGCCGATGCGGCGCGCGGTCTGCGACAGCTTCTCGATCGGCGCGGTCACCAGCTTCGACAGCCGCAGCGAGATGAAGAGCGCGAACGCCAGGAAGGCCAGGGTCAGCAGCAGGCCCCAGCGCACCAGGCGCTCCACGCCGGCGAGCAGCGCGGCCTCGGGCTCCCAGCTGATCAGCTCCCAGCCCGTGGGGCCGATGCGCGAGGACTCGACCCGGTAGCGCTCGCCCGCATGGGTGACGACGAAGCTCTCGTCCTCCACGTTCTCCGAGATGCCGTGGGCCAGCATGTAGGCATGCACCGCGCCGAGCACGCCGCCCTCGGGCCATTGCAGCGCGCGCACGGGATCGGGATGGTCGCTGCGCGCGAGCACGTGGTGGTCGTCGCTCAGCAGCACGCTCTCGCCGGGACCGCGGCTGCCGAACTGGCGCACCAGCGTCGACAGGTGGCCCAGCGACAGGTGGCCGACCACCACCATCGACTGCAGGTGCCGCCCCTCGTCGTCGAGCCGCTCGGCCGGCTGGGCGTAGCTCACGCCGAGTTCCTCGCCGTCGGCCAGGTGGAACGGCGGCGTCCACACCGGCGCCTTCCGCGCCAGCGCCTCGCGGTACCAGTCGCGTTCGGTGGCGTCGTGGTCGCTGCGGAAGGACTCGATGCGCGTGGTCGCGAAGCGCTGGCGCGGATCGCCGCCCTCGATGTCGACCGAGCGCTTGTATTCCCAGGTCTCGGTGCTGAAGGCCGGATCGCGCACCACCTGGCGGATCGCCGACACCGGGTAGCGCTCGGCCATCAGCAGATGGCCGTCGTCGCTGGCCACGCCGAGGCTGTCGAGCTCGGTGGCCTCCTCGAGCATGGTCCACAGCATCTCGGCGCTGCGCTCGCCGTCCTCGCCCAGCGGATGCAGGCTCGGCGAATCGCCGATGGCGTGCACCACCGCCTGGGTCTTGGCGAGGAAGGCCAGCACGTTGTCCTCGATGCGGTCGTGGTGGACCTTGTGCGCCGACTCGCCGACGCGCGACACCAGCCGCTGCGCGCCCCAGTAGCCCAGCGCCACCAGCAGCAGCGACTGGACCAGCGCGACGGCGCAGATGATGGTGCCGACATCGACCCGGAAGCGGCGCAGGCGGGTCGCGGCCGCGGACGGCCGGGTGGCATCCGTGGAGTCCGGCGGTATCGCAGCTTCTGCCATGTCATTCCCTTTCGGCGCGCTCGTGCGCGCCTCGTTCGTCGTGGCGCGGATTGTCCCGGACTTCGAGGAATGCCCCCGGTACGCCGCGACGGGCCTAAAATGGCGGTTCGCTAGGGGTGTTGGGTCGGCTTGCCGTCCCGGCTGAGAAAGTCCCTTTGAACCTGATTGAGGTAATCCTCGCGCAGGGAAGCTGGTCCGGCGGCCTGTCACGTTCTCTCGCGTGCCAGCCGTGCCGCTGGAGCCTCGCCCACCTGCCAAACCTTTTGCCCGGAGCAAAACGGATGGCACACGACGACACATCGAACCCTCTCGCCAACGAGGCGCTGACACCGCTGCCGGCGTCGCAGCGCGTCTTCGGCTGGCACGACCATGCCTCGCTCTGGTTCAGCCTGGGCGTGGGCCTGCTGGTGATGCAGATCGGCGCCTACCTGGTGCCGGCCGTGGGCACGCGCGACGCGGCGATCGCGATCGCGCTGGGTTCCTGCCTCGGCGCCGCGCTGCTGGCCTGGACCGCGCGCCTGGGCTGCGAGAGCGGCCTGGCCAGCGCGGGCCTGATGCATGCCACCTACGGCAGCGCCTTCGCACGGCTGCCGGTGCTGCTCAACATCGTGCAGCTGGTGGGCTGGACCACCTTCGAGCTGGTGATCATGCGCGAGGGCACGCAGGCCATCGGCCAGTCGGTGGCCGGGCCGTGGCTCGGCAGTGCCTGGGGCGGCGTGGCGACCACGCTGCTGTGGGGCGCGGTGCTGCTGGCGCTGCTCGCGGGCTCGATGGTGAAGCTGGTGCGGCGCTTCGTGAGCCGCTTCGGGCTGCCGCTGGTGGTGCTGTCGCTGTTGTGGCTCAGCTGGCAATTCGCAACCCAGTTGCATGCCAAGGGCTTCGATGCCTTCTGGTCGCGCCCGGGCGACGGCAGCATGGGCATGTTCGGCGCCCTGGACCTCGTGATCGCGATGCCTGTCTCATGGCTGCCGCTGGTGGCCGACTATGCGCGGCACGGCAAGCGCAGCGCGGGCGGACTGGGCAGCGCCTTCAGCGGCACCTGGATCGGCTATGCGCTGGCCAACATCTGGTGCTATGCGCTGGGCGTGATGGTGGTGAGCGTGGCCGAGCCCGGCACCAGCCTGGTCACGGCGCTGCTGCTGGCGCAGGGCGGGCTGGTGGCGCTGGGCCTGATCCTGATCGACGAGCTCGACAACGCCTATGGCGACGTCTATTCGGGCTCGGTCTCCACCCACAGCCTGCTGCCGCGCTGGAGCGTGAAGCGCTGGGGCCTGCTGCTGGCCGTGCTGTGCATCGCGCTCGCGCTGGTGCTGCCGATGCATACGCTCGAGCCCTTCCTGCTGTTGCTGAGCTCGGTGTTCGTGCCGCTCTACGGCGTGATCCTCGGGCGGCTGGGCGGCGGCCGCGCGGTGGCGCCGGCCGGCGCGCGCCCCAAGGTCGACCTGGCGGCGGCGCTGATCTGGATCGCGGGCATCGCGGCCTACCACGCGCTCGCGAAATGGGCGCCGCAGTTCGGCTCGGCGCTGCCGACGCTGGCGCTGACCTTCGTTCTCGCCTGGCTCAGCCGGCCGAAGCCCGCAGCGGCAGGCGCTGCGTCGGCACTGGCGCAAAGCCGTGGTTGAGCGGGCCATGACCGGCGCCGACCTGCACGTCGACAGCGGCCGCCATCGCGCCGAGGATGTAGGCGCGCGCGCGCTCCACCGCCTCGGGCAGCGCCGCGCCCAGTGCCAGGTGCGCGGCGATGGCCGACGACAGCGTGCAGCCGGTGCCGTGCAGGTTGCGGCTCTCGATGCGGCGCGAGGCCAGGCGGGTGCGTTCGCCACTGGATTGCAGCAGCACGTCGACCACCTCGCTGCCCGGCAGGTGGCCGCCCTTGAGCAGCACGGCGCGCGCGCCGAGTGCCAGCAGCTCGTCGGCCGCGCCATCGAGCGCGCCGATGCCGTCGATCGCATGACCGATCAGCAGGGCCGCCTCATCGAGGTTGGGCGTGATCACCGCGGCGCGCGGGAACAGTTCGCGCACCAGCACCTGCACCGTCTCGGCCGCGATCAGGCGGTCGCCGCTGGTGGCGACCATCACGGGGTCGAGCACCACGTTCGGCAGTCGGTAGTGGTCGATGGCCCAGGCCACGACCTCGACCACCTCGGGCGCATGCAGCATGCCGAGCTTGACCGCGTCGACGCCGATGTCCTCGACCACGGCCTGGATCTGCGCCTTGAGGAAAGCCGGCGGCACGCCGTGGATGCCGGTGACGCCGAGCGTGTTCTGCGCGGTGAGCGCCGTTATGGCCGTCATGCCGTAGCAGCCGAGGGCCGCGAAGGTCTTGAGATCGGCCTGGATGCCGGCGCCGCCGCCGCTGTCGGAGCCGGCGATCGAGAGCACGCGCGCATAGCGCTGGGTGGGTCCTTGGGTCATGCCGAAAATTATCGACGCGATTCGAAGGCGCAAGGAGCATGGCGATGAACCTGCCCTTCCGATCGGTGGCGATCCTCGGCGCGGGCCTCATGGGCCGGCTGATGGCCGTGACCCTGGCGCGGGCCGGCTGCCGCGTCGACCTGTATGAAGCGGGCAGCGCCGAGGCCGAAGGCGCGGCGGCACGCGTGGCCGCGGCCATGCTCGCGCCGCTGGCCGAGTCGGCCGTGGCGCCGGTGCCGCTGGTGCGCATGGGCCACCACGCGCTGTCGCGCTGGCCCGAGCTGCTCGCGCCGCTGGCGCGGCCGGTGTTCTTCCAGCGCGAAGGCACGCTGGTGCTGTGGCACCGGCAGGATGCGAACGAGGCCGCGCGGCTCGCGCGCGTGCTGGCCCACACCGGCACGCAGGTGCCCGAGTTGGCGCCGATGCGCACGCTCGATGGCGCGGGCATCGAGGCGCTCGAGCCCGCGCTGGGCCGGCGCTTCGCCAGCGGCCTGTTCCTGCCCGGCGAAGGCCAGCTCGACAACCGCGCGCTGCTGGCCGCGCTGCTCGCGACCTTGCAGGCCGACGACAAGGTCAAGCTGCACTGGCAATCGCCGCGCGCACCCGAGGACTTCGCGCCCGGGTCGCCGGGCCAGCCCGACTGGCTGATCGACTGCCGCGGCCTCGGCGCCCGGCCGCAGTGGAACGCGCTGCGCGGCGTGCGCGGCGAGGTGATCCGCGTGCATGCGCCCGACGTGACGCTGGCGCGGCCCACGCGGCTCGTGCATCCGCGCTATCCGCTCTACATCGCGCCCAAGCCCGAGGGCCTGTTCGTGATCGGCGCGACCGAGATCGAATCGGACGACATGTCGCCCGCGAGCGTGCGCTCCACGCTCGAACTGCTGAGTGCCGCCTATGCGGTGCACAGCGGCTTCGCCGAGGCGCGCATCGTCGAGATCGCGACGCAGTGCCGCCCCACCCTGCCCGACAACCTGCCCGCGCTGCGCCAGCCGCGGCCGCGCGTGCTGCAGATCAACGGCCTGTACCGCCACGGTTTCATGATCGCGCCCGCGCTGCTCGATGCCGCGATGGAGTGGCTCGCGCAGGGCCGCTCGCCGCTGGCGCAAGGCTTCGGCCTGGAGACCCCATGACGACGATGAACATCCTGATCAACGACAAGCCCTTCGCGCTGCCCGAGCACGCCACGCTGACCGACGCACTCGCCGCGCTGAATGCCACGCCGCCCTTCGCGGTGGCCGTGAACCGCGAGTTCGTGCCGCGCTCGGCCTATGCCGCGCGCGCGCTGCAGCCCGACGACCGCGTCGAAGTGATCCGCCCCGTGACGGGCGGCTGAACGAATTGATGGAGACAAGACCGATGACCACGACCCCGAACGATCCGCTGGTGCTCTACGGCGAGACCTTCCACAGCCGCCTGCTGCTGGGCACCGCGCGCTACCCTTCGCCCGACCTGCTCGAGGCCGCCGTGAAGCGCGCGAAGCCCGCGATGCTCACGGCCTCGCTGCGGCGCCAGACCGCCAACCAGGGCTCGGGCAACAGCGAGCTCGGCAACGGCTTCTGGGAACTGCTGCGCCGGCTCGAGGTGCCGGTGCTGCCCAACACCGCGGGCTGCCACAGCGTGCAGGAAGTGGTCGCCACCGCGCAGATGGCGCGCGAGCTGTTCGACACGCCGTGGATCAAGCTCGAGCTGATCGGCGACGACTACACGCTGCAGCCCGACACGCTGAACCTGGTCGATGCCGCCTCGCAGCTGATCCGCGACGGCTTCAAGGTGCTGCCCTACTGCACCGAGGACCTGGTGCTGTGCCAGCGGCTGGTCGACGTCGGCTGCCAGGCCGTGATGCCCTGGGCTGCGCCGATCGGCACCGGCCGCGGGCCGGTCAATCCCTATGCGCTGCAGGTGCTGCGCGACCGGCTCGAGGTGCCGATGCTGGTCGACGCGGGCCTGGGCCTGCCCTCGCATGCCTGCCAGGTGATGGAGTGGGGCTTCGACGGCGTGCTGCTGAACACCGCCGTCGCTCTCGCGCAGGACCCGGTCGCGATGGCCGGTGCCTTCGCCGATGCGGTGCAGGCCGGCCGGGCCGCGCGCCGCGCCGGCGCCATGGCCGCGCAGGATGCGGCGCAGGCGAGCACGCCGGTGCTGGGCACGCCGTTCTGGCATCACGCGGGATGAGCGACACCATGAACGACAGCCTTCACCTGGACCGCGCGCGCGTCGCGCAGGAGATCGTCGCGGCGCATGGCCTGCGCTTCGGCGCCGCCACCTCGGCCCCCGCGGCCGCCATCGCCTACAGCGCCGACGACGCCATCTACCGCGGCGCGCGGCAGGCTTGCGGCGCGCTCGGCTTCATCGACATCGACGCCGAATGCATCGCGCGCGCCTGGCGCGCGCAGAGCGAGCGCCTCGGCGGCTTCGATGCGCAGCGCTGGCCCGACGCGCCCGTCGATTTCGGCCTGCGCGAATTTCCGCCGGCGGCGCGCGACAACGCCTTCGCGCCCTGCCCCGAGCAGCTCGGCCTCTATGCCGTGCTGCCCGATGCAACCTGGGTCGGCCGCATGGCGCGCGCGGGCGTGCCGACGGTGCAGCTGCGCTTCAAGTCCGAGGATGCAGAGGCGGTGGCGCGCGAAGTGCGCGCAGCCGTCGAGGCCGTGCAAGGCACCGGCGCGTTGCTGTTCATCAACGACCACTGGCGCGTGGCGATCGAGGCACGCGCCTACGGCGTGCACCTGGGCCAGGAAGACCTCGATGCGCTCGCGCCCGAGGAGCTGCACCGGATCCGCGCCGCCGGCCTGCGCCTCGGCGTCAGCACGCACGGCTATGCCGAGATGGTGCGCGCCGACGCGGTCGGCCCGAGCTACATCGCGATGGGGGCGGTCTACCCGACCACGCTCAAGAAGATGGCGACCGCGCCGCAGGGCGTGGCGCGTCTCGCGGCCTACGCGCGCCTGCTGCGCGGCTATCCGCAGGTGGGCATCGGCGGCATCGACGCGTTGCGCCTGCCCGAGGTGCTCGCCACCGGCGTCGGTTCCGTCGCCGTGGTGCGCGCGCTGGTCGCCGCCGAGGACCCCGAAGGCACGGCCGCGCAATGGATGGCGGCCATCGACGCCCACCGCACCGCATCGGCTGCGAAGCCCTGAAACCCGACCGAATGACGCATCCCTCTCCTCTTCTTTGCCGCACCCCCATCGCCTGCGCGATGGCCGCCCTGCTCGCTGCTCACGGTGCCTTCGCCCAGGCACAGGACACCACCGCACTGCCCGCCGTGACCGTGAACCCGGCGGCCCTCGCGCCGCCGGCCGAGATCAGCGGCTTCGGCGACGTGCCACTGCGCGAGCTGCCGCTGTCGGCCACCGTGATCGACAGCAACCAGCTGCGCGCGAGCGGTGCGCGCCGCCTCGCGGACCTCACGCAGTTCGATGCCTCCGTGACCGACGCCTACAACTCGGCCGGCTACTGGGACTACCTCACGGTGCGCGGCTTCGTGCTCGACAACCGCTTCAACTACCGGCGCGAGGGACTGCCGATCAGCGCCGAGACCTCGATCCCGCTCGACAACAAGGAGCGCGTCGAGATCCTGCGCGGCACCAGCGGCATCCAGGCCGGCACCAGCGCGCCGGGCGGACTCGTCAACTACGTGGTCAAGCGGCCGACCGAACACGACCTGCGCACCGTGCGCATCGAGACCACGAGCCGCGGCAGCCTGCTCGGCGCGGTCGACCTCGGCGGGCGCTTCGGCGCGCAGCGCGAGTTCGGCTACCGGATCAACGTCGCGGCCGAGAACCTCAAGCCGCTGGTGCGCGACCTCGACGGCAACCGCAACCTGTTCTCGCTCGCGGCCGACTGGCGCATCACGCGCGACTCGGTGCTCGAGTTCGAGATCGAGAAGAGCCGCAAGACGCAGCCGAGCCAGAACGGCTACAGCCTGCTGGGTGCCCGGTTGCCGGCGCCGGTCGATCCGCGCATCAACCTCAACAACCAGCCCTGGTCGCAACCCTCGGAATTCGATGCGCTGACCGGCACGCTGCGCTTCAGCCAGGCCATCAACGCCGACTGGCGCTGGAGCGCGCAGATCGGCCGGCAACGGCTGCGCACCGACGACCGCCTGGCCTACGCCTTCGGCTGCGGCGCCGAGGGCAACTACGACCGCTACTGCAGCGACGGCACCTTCGACGTCTACGACTTCCGCAGCGAGAACGAACGCCGCACGCAGACCGCGGGCAGCCTCAACCTCAAGGGCAACGTGACGACCGGCAGCGTGCGGCACGAGCTCGGCATCGGCCTGCTGCAAAGCCGCGTGCGCAACCGCTTCCAGAACCAGGCCTACAACTACGCGGGCACCGGCAACATCTGGGCGACCTCGTTCGTGCCGCCGGCGCCCGACGCCACCACGCCGCAGACCAACCGCGACGAGCGCTCGACCGAACTCACCTTGCAGGATGCGATCCGCTGGAACGAACGCCTCACCACCTGGGTCGGCGTGCGCCACACGCGGCTCGACCGCAGCAGCATCGGCAACGACGGTTCGAACCCGACCGGCTACAAGCAGGACGTGACCACGCCGTGGGTGGCCGTGAGCTACGTGCTGCGGCCCGAGCTGCTGGCCTATGCGAGCTGGGGCAAGGGCGTGGAGTCGCAGGTGGTGCCGAACCGCCCCGACCTCTACGGCAATGCGGGGCAGGCACTCGCGGCGCTCGCGTCGCGGCAATGGGAGCTGGGCCTCAAGGGCGGCAACGAGGCCTTCAACTGGCAGCTCGCGTGGTTCGACATCTCGCGGCCGCTGACCAACCTCGATGCCTGCGGCGAATCGTGCACGGTGCGCAACGACGGCCGCGCCGTGCATCGCGGACTCGAGGCCGGCGCGCAATGGAACCAGGGACCGTGGCGGCTTGGCGGCAGCGTGTCGGTCATCGACGCGAAGCGCCGCGGCAGCACGGCCGATCCCGCGCTCAACGGACAGTCGCCGACCAACGTGCCCAAGCAGGTGCTGCGCGCGCAGGTCGCCTACCGCGTGCCCGCGGTGGCGGGCCTCGAGATCGCGGGACAGCTGTCGTACGAAGGCCGGCGCAACGTGCTGCCCGATGGTTCGATCCGACTGCCGTCGTGGACGCGCCTCGATGCGGTGCTGCGCTACGACACCAAGCTCAATGGCGTGAACACCAGCTGGTCGCTGGCCGTCGACAACGTCTTCGATCGCCGCTACTGGAAGGAGTCGCCCTACCAGTTCAGTCACGTCTACCTGTTCCCGGGCGCGCCGCGCACGTTGCGATTGGGCGTGAGCATCGCGCTCTGAACTTTTTTAGCGAAAAGTTGCGTCGGTTTGCCAGACCCTCAAAAACGACGCTATAATCTGAGGCTTGTTCCTCGATAGCTCAGTCGGTAGAGCGCCGGACTGTTAATCCGTAGGTCCCTGGTTCGAGCCCAGGTCGAGGAGCCAAAACAAGCCGCAAGGCTACTGGATGCCCCGCTACTCACAAGGTAGCGGGGCATTTTCCTTTGTGCTCGCGCATCGATCTGCAAACACGTGCCGATGATCGAATGCGGCGACACGATCGACGGCCGATCGCACGCATCGCATCCGCTCTTTCTTCATCGCCCGCATGCAGCGCGATGACGCCGCCATCGACGAATCGCGCGCGCAAAAAAAAGCCCGGCATCGGACCGGGCTCAAGCCTTCTTGCAGTCAAGCATCAAAGGGACGGGCAACCCGTCAAGGAGAATGGAAAGTGGTGCGCCGCGCGCCTGCCATGGGATGGAGTTTACTGTATATTTGTACAGTCCTCTCAACCCAGGAGTACTGCCATGCCCCGCATCGAACAACCGGTGGTCGTGCCCAACTACGCGCTGACCGACGCCCTCTCGTGGATCTCGAAATTCGCCCACGCATGGAAGGCGATCGAGCCCGCGCCCGCCACGCTCAGCATCGACGGATTCATCATCTGGGGACCGGTGCTCTACGAGAAGCACAGCGCCGAAGATCCGGTGCAGCTCGCAGCACGACTGTTCGGCAGCTCGGGGCCCTACTTCAGATACCTGTACCCGGGTGCGGCGGCCGCGGCCAATCAGGGGTGAAGCGTTGGGCGCGAGGGTCCATGTCTTGGCAGACGCGGGAATGTCGGAGAATCGTGCGATGAACTGGCATGCACCGTCCCTCCTGGCCCTCCTGTCGATCCCCTGCGCGCTGGCCATCGCCGGCTGTTCGACGCCCCCGAACGAAGTGATGCAGTTCCGCGAAGGCGTCCTGCGCGCCACCACCTACACGCAGGCGCAGCTGTACTGCGACAACAAGAACCAGACCCCGCGCTGGCTCGGCAAGGCACCGGCCGAGAGCGGCGTGCTGTTCCGCTGCGATTGATGCGATGAGGCAAGCCGCGCGCTGAGCCGCGGCCTGGCAAACACAGGCATCGTCGGGCTCGCACCGATCCCGCGACACTCGATCCACTCCGGCCGGCAAGCATTGCGCTTGCCGGCCTTTTCATTTCCGACGGTCCGATCAGTGCGCCGTGAGACCGCCACCGCCGGTCGCGTCGCGACGGGTCTTCGCGTTGTCGATGGTCGCGCTGACCGAGCTGGTGTTGATGGCCAGCGCCACGAGCACGGAGCCGACGAAGGCCGGATCGGTCGAGCCGCTGAAATCCGAAGCGCCCGCGATGGCCAGGGCCTGCTGCACCTGCTGGCGGGTGAGTTCGGCTGCCGCTTCTCCAACGACGTTCTTCTTGGTGGTTGCCATCTGAAAACTCCTGATTCTGGAAGTGAGGAAAAAAACAAAACAACGCCAGCCGACTGCAGGCCGCGTGAGATCCATCACGCGCCACAACCCTCCGCCAACGATGAAATGTTAACTGGAGGTCAAAAATACGACGAAGGTTTTCATCGAAAGCGCACGGCGAAAACGCCCTCGCCGTGCTCATCTTTTCTGAAGATTTCAAGATGGATAATCGCGCCTCGCTCCGCCAGCCGGCGCATCGCGCAAGCCCTCGGGCCTTGCCGTTCGCGCATCGCTTCAGGCGGCGCGTTTCGAAGATGGGCCACCTTCCAAGAGCCCCCGTTCGAGTCGAGGTCGAGGAACCGTTTTTCCACTCCAGGCCATGCCGGAATCCGCGCCGCGGACGATGCGCATGCGCACATGACTTTCGACACTGGCGTGCCGGATGACCGGTCCGTATCGTCGCGCGGTCGCTTGCGACGCGGTATCGAATCGGGAGCTCGTATTGGCCACGCGGTCCCACCTTCGGCTGTTCGATAGGGGCGCCTGCCGCGCAGGCGCCGTGTTGTTTCACTTGATAGATCGGGACATGGCTTTTTCCAAACTTTCTCTCGCAAGCGCACTGGCCGGCCTGCTGGCCCTCTCGGGTTGCCAGACCATGGACATGCAGATGGGCAGCCAATCGGCCAAGACCGTGGCCACGGGCAGCGCGGCCGGCGCCGCCACCTCAGGCGAAAGCAGCGCGCTCGAGCGCTGCGACTCGCCGCTGGGCACCGTCTCGCTGATCGAGAACGTCAATGCCGGCTGGTACACGGTGCTGACCGGCGAATACAAGCTGCCGCCCACCGCCAACCTGCTGCGCCTGCTGGTGCAGCAATCGAACTGCTTCGTGGTGGTCGAGCGCGGCGCGGCCGGCATGAACGCGATGACGCGCGAACGCGCGCTGCAGCAGTCGGGCGAGATGCGCGGCGGCAGCAACTTCGGTCGCGGCCAGATGGTCGCGTCGGACTACGGCCTGTCACCCGAGATCGTGTTCAGCAACAACGACGCGGGCGGCCTCGGCGGCGCCATCGGCGGGCTGGTCGGCGGCGGCCGCGGCCGTGCCATCGCGAGCCTGGGCGCGAACCTGCAGACCAAGGAAGCCTCGGCGCTGCTGACGCTGATCGACAACCGTTCGGGCGTGCAGGTCGCGGCCGCGGAAGGCAGCGCGTCGAAGACCGACTTCGCGGGCTTCGCCGACCTCGCCGGCGGCCGCGCGGCCGGTGGCATCGGCGGCTACACGCGCACGCCGCAGGGCAAGGTGATCGCGGCGGCCTTCATGGACGCCTTCAACCAGATGGTCCGTTCGCTGCGCAACTACAAGGCGCAGACGGTGCGCGGCCAGGGCCTCGGTGGCGGCGGCCGGCTCGGCGTGGATGGCGGCGCGGCGCCGTCGCAGACCTACGTGCCGGCCGAGCAGCCGGCGCGCCGCCGCAAGTAAGCGCGGCGAGCGACGAGCACCGTCGCGCGAGCCCCGCCGCCGCCAGGCCGCGGGGCTTTTTGTCGCCCGTCTTTCAGAGATGCCGCGTCTCGGCCGGCGGGTTGAACCAGTTGTTGTTGCGCCCGTCCATGTACATCACGGGCGCGGCCACCAGCTCGTCGGGCGTGGCGTCGTCGAGGCAGCTGACGTTGATGCTGACGTACTTGCCGCCGACCTCGGCCACGTCGCCGCGGCCGAAGGGCCGCACGCCGCAATGGCGGCAGAACAGGTGGTGCGTGCTGTACGAGCCGAACTGGTAGCTCGACAGCTCCTCCTCGCCACTGACCATCCGGAAGGCCTCGGGCCGCACGATCGCGCCCCAGTTGCGCACCTTGGCGCAGATCGAGCAGTTGCAGCGGCCGGTGCCGGCCGCGAGGTCGATGTCGGCCTGGAAGCGAACCTTGCCGCAGTGGCAGCTGCCGTTGTAGGTCTTGAGCATGGGCTTTTCTCCTGGGGGTCTGGGGTGTTGGAAGGCCCGAAGACTAAGGTCCATTGCGGACAGATCCTGTCCTCGATCGCAGGCATCATCGCGTCCATGCTCTCCACCACCGCCCGCCTCATCCGCCTGCTGTCGCTGTTCCAGGCCCAGCGCGCCTGGACCGGCGCCGAGCTCGCGCGCCGCCTCGAGATCACCGAGCGCACCCTGCGCCGCGACGTCGACCGGCTGCGCAGCCTCGGCTACACGGTCGATTCCACCTCGGGCGTGGCCGGCGGCTACCGGCTGGGCGCGGGCAACAGCCTGCCGCCGCTGCTGCTCGAGGACGAGGAAGCGATCGCGGTGGCGGTCGGCCTGGGCGTGGGCCCGGCCTCCAGCGATGGCGGCAACGACATCGAGAACGCCTCGATGCGCGCGCTGGCCAAGCTCGAGCAGCTGATGCCGCCGCGGCTGCGCCGCCGGCTCGACAAGCTGCGCGCCACGGTGGTGCCGGTGCTGCAGAAGCGCTCGGACATCAGGCTCAAGGCGGTGTCGCTGTTCGCCGAGGCCTGCGCCGACCGTGCGCTGCTGCGCTTCGGCTACCGCGACCACCACGAGGTCGTCAGCAGCCGCCGCGTGGAGCCGCACCGCGTGGTGCAGACCGGCCAGCGCTGGTACCTGCTGGCCTGGGACACGGACCGCGAGGACTGGCGCACCTTCCGGCTCGACCGCATCGTCGACCCCGAGCCCACCGGCGCGCACTTCACGCCGCGGCGGCTGCCGCACGGCGACATCGCGGCCTACATGCAGCACGCGCTGCAGATCTCGCCCTACCTGCACCATGCGCGCGTGCTGGTGCATGCGCCCGTGGCCGCGCTCGACGGCCAACTGTCGTGGGTCGGCGGCGTGCCCGAGGCCGTGGCGCCCGATCGCACGCGCATCCAGACCGCGGCCAACTCGCTCGATGCGCTGGCGGTCTGGCTCGGCTGCCTGGGGCACGACTTCGAGGTCGAGTCGCCGCCCGAACTGGGCGCGCACCTGCAGCGGGTGGCGGCGCGGCTGGCGCGCATGTCGGGCCGCTGAGCGCCGCGGTTCACTCCTCCACGTATCCCACGTATATAGGATGGGCACGGCGCGCGCCGGCCCCTACGCTGCGGAGTCCACCCACCCGAGGACCGCCGCCTCCGCGCCATGGCCATCGACACCGCAGCCGCCCCCCTTCTCTCGACCACGCAGGTCGCGCTGGTCGAGGACGACACCGGCATGCGCGAACGCCTGGCCCGCGTGGTCGATGCCGATCCCTCGCTGACCCTGGCCCACAGCGCCTCGACCGCGACCGAGCTGCTCGCCTGGCTCGAGGACAACGCGGTCGACGTGCTGCTGGTCGACCTGGGCCTGCCCGACCTGCCGGGCCTGCAGGTCATCGACCGCTGCCGCAGCATGCAGCCGGCCTGCGCGGTGATGGTGCTGTCGATCTTCGGCGACGAGGCCAACATGCTGCGCGCCTTCGAAGCCGGTGCCAGCGGCTACCTGCTCAAGGACGGCACCGAGAGCGAGCTCGCGGCCCACATCCGCCACCTGCGCGCGGGCGGCTCGCCGATGTCGCCGGTGATCGCGCGGCAGCTGCTGCGCCGCTGGCAGGCGCGCACCGATGCGCCCCTGCATGCCGGTGCGAGCGCGCTGGTGGGACTGGCCCAGGGCACGATCGGCTCGGCCATGGCATCCTCGGCGCTCCCGCGCACGCCGCCGGTGCGGTTGTCGCCGCGCGAATCGGAGGTGCTGGACCTCGTTTCCCGTGGTTTCACCTATGCCGAAGTCGGCGCGCAGATGGGAGTCTCGGCTTCGACCGTCCAAACCCATATCCGCAATATCTACGGCAAGCTGGATGTCCACAACAAGTCCGAAGCCGTGTTCGAGGCGCGCAACCTGGGCTGGCTGCCCTGAGCATCCTTCCGCCGCCTCTTCTTCCGATCTGCGCTTCCTGTTCGCCCTGGTTGCCGCGCTGCTGCTGATCGCCGGTCCGGCGGCCGCCAGCAATAGCGGCGGCGGCACCGCCACGCCTTACACCGTCACCAGCGCCGAGGCCCGCCTCGAGCCCGACGGCCTGCCCGCCGAGGAGCGCCGGGTGCAGCTGCCGTTCCGCTGGGACCAGGCCTTTCCGGGCCGCGGCGGCAAGGCCACCTACCGCATCGCCCTGCCCGCGGCGGCGGCGCCCGCGAGCGAGCCGGCCGCGCTGCTGTTTGCAGGCGTGGGCAACCAGGTCGCGATCGAGTTCAACGGCACGCCGCTCGCGGGCTTCGGCACGCTGGGCGATCCGTCCTACGACACCAAGGGCACGCCCTTCGTGCCGGTGGCCGCCTCGCTGCAGCGCACGGGCGCGGCGCAGGAACTGGTGATCCGCACCACCGTGCAGCGCCAACGCGGCGCGGCGCTGGCCACGCTGCAGTACGGCACCGAGCGCGAGCTGCTGCCGCGCTACCGCGTCTATCAGCGCTGGCGCCACACCTCGGTGATCGCCAATGCGGCCATCCTCGCGCTGATGGGCTGCCTGTCGGGCGCGCTCTGGCTGCGCCAGCGCGAAGCGCTCTACGGCTGCTTCGCGCTCGCCGCGCTCTCGGGCCTGCCGCACAACGTCGACCGGGTGCGGCCCGACATGAACCTGCCCTGGCCGCTCTGGGGCGTGGTGATCGCGGTCTGCTATGCGCTGCACATCGGGCTCATCACGCGCTTCGTGTTGCTGGTGCTGCAGCGCGGCCCGGCGGGGCTGGTGCGCGCGCTCTACGCGGCCATGGGCATCGCGGTCGCGAGCGCCATCGCCTCCTTCGTGCTGGCCTGGCCGGCGCTGTGGACTGCCGGCCTGGTGTTGCTGAACCTCACGGGCGTGGCCTGCCTGCCGGTGGTGGCGCGCAGCGCCTGGGTCGAGCGCCGCACGATCGCCATGGTGCTGCTGCTGGCGGGCGTGCTCGCGATCCTCGCGGGCATGCACGACCTGCTGCTGGTGCGCATGGGCTTCTTCGGCGGCTCCGACACCTCGCAGACGCCGCGCGCGATGTTCTTCTTCGTGCTGATCCTCGCGGGCCTGGTGGTCGACCGCTACAGCCGCACCGTGGCCGACTACGGCGCGCTCAACGCCACCCTGGCCGAACGCGTGGCCGAGCGCGAGGGGCAGCTGCGCGTGGCCTTCGACGCACTGCGGCTGCAGCAACAGGAACAGGCCGTGCTGCTCGAGCGGCAGCGCATCATGCGCGAGATCCACGACGGCGTCGGCTCGCAGCTCGTGGGCCTGCTCAACGTCGTGACCCAGCCCGCGCCCGACCGCGCGGTGGTCGAGGAGCATGTGAAGCTCGCGCTCGACGAAATGCGCATGGCGGTCGACTCGCTGCAGCCCACGCACGACGACCTCGCCACCGTGCTCGCCACCCTGCGCTACCGGCTGCAGCCGCGGCTGGACGCGGCCGGCATCGCGCTGGTGTGGGACGTGGGCGTGATCCCGCCGGTGGCGCCGTTCTCGGCCCAGGCCGCGCTGCAGCTGCAGCGCATCCTGCTCGAGGCCTTCACCAACGTGCTCAAGCATGCGCGCGCCACGCGCATCGTGTTGCATGCGCGCTGGCAGGCCGAGGCGCAGCCGCCGCGCCTGCACATCGTGCTGACGGACAACGGCGTCGGATTGCGGCCTACGGGCACCGCGCCGAAGACGACGGGACACGGCATCGCGAACATGCGGGCGCGCGCGCTGAGCATCGGCGCGCGGCTGGAGATCGCGGCGGTCGAGCAGGAAGAGAGCACCGCCGGCGGCACGCGAATCACGCTCGAGTGGCCGGGCGCGATCGACTGCCCGCAGCACTGAACGCGGGCGCCGGGCTCAACGCAAGGCGAAAGTCAGCGCCACCGCGCCGAGCGCCAGCAGCGCCAGCCCCGCGATGAACACCACCTCGCCCCAGGCCTCGAGCCGCGCGCCCGAGCGCCGCATGCGCATCGAGATGAACGACAGCAACGCGCTGGCCAGGAAGACCAGCGCGTCGACCGCGAGCAGCCGATCGATCACCAGCCGCAGATCGTCGCGCGGACCGAGGTGCCCGATGGACATCACGGTCATGCACACGCCGATCATGGTGGCGGAGGTCGGCAGGATGTGGGCCGACAGCCCGTTGGCGGCGCTGTCGGCAGGGTCGAGGCGTTCGGCCTGCGGGGCCGAAGACCGTCGGTGCGGCGGCTTCATCGGTCGTCGCGCGTCGGGGTCCGGCCCGGGGCGGTCAGCCGATGCGCACCGGCACGAAGATCTTGTCGTCGCCGCGCTGGATCAGCAGCGCCACCGACTTGTCGGCCTTCGCGACCACCTCGCGCACCTGCTCCACGGTCTTGGCGGGCGTGCCGTTGATCGCCAGCAGCACGTCGCCGGCCTGCACGCCGGCCATCGCCGACGGGCCGGCCGCGTCCTCGATCAGCAGGCCGGTCTCGACCGCGGCCTCGCGCTTCTCGTCGGGCTGCAGCGGACGCAGCGCCAGGCCCAGCTTGCCCTGGCCGGTGGCCTTGTCGGCCTTCGCGACCTGGGCC
This sequence comes from Variovorax sp. GW821-FHT09B05, assembly GCF_059418265.1. Classification (NCBI taxonomy): domain Bacteria; kingdom Pseudomonadati; phylum Pseudomonadota; class Betaproteobacteria; order Burkholderiales; family Comamonadaceae; genus Variovorax; species Variovorax sp. GW821-FHT09B05. The sequence continues at coordinate 390,379 of NZ_JBWKPN010000002.1, read as the reverse complement.
GGCTTGTCGCTGGCATCGCCGAGCTTCGCCGTCAGCTCCTGGCGCTCGCCCTGGCGCCACACCTCGAGCGTGACCTTGGTGCCGGGCGCCTGCTGGCCGATCACCGCGGGCAGGTCGCCCGAGGACACGATGGGCTGGTCGCCGACCTTGCGGATCACGTCGCCGGCCTTCAGGCCCGCCTTGTCGCCGGGGCCACCCTTCTCGATGTTCGAGACCAGCGCGCCCTCGGGCTTGTCGAGCTTGAAGGAATCGGCGAAGGCCTGGTTCACTTCCTGCACCGCCACGCCGAGGCGGCCGTGCACGGCCTTGCCGGTCGCGACGATCTGGTCCTTGACCTGCACCGCCACGTCGATCGGGATCGAGAACGACACGCCCTGGTAGCCGCCGCTGCGGCTGTAGATCTGCGAGTTGATGCCGACCACCTCGCCGCGCGTGTTGAGCAGCGGGCCGCCCGAGTTGCCGGGGTTCACCGCCACGTCGGTCTGGATGAAGGGCACGTAGCTGTCGTCGGGCAGCGTGCGGCCCTTGGCGCTGACCACGCCGGCCGTCACGGTGTTCTCGAAGCCGAAGGGCGAGCCGATGGCCAGCACCCATTCGCCGACCTTCAGGTCCTTGGTGTTGCCCAGCGCGAGCACCGGCAGGTTCTTGGCGTCGATCTTGAGCACCGCGATGTCGGTCTTGGCATCGGCGCCCAGCACCTTGGCGCGGTATTCGCGGCGGTCGGTGAGCTTGACGGTGACTTCCTTCGCGTCCTTCACCACGTGGGCGTTGGTCAGGATGATGCCGTTGGCGTCGACGATGAAGCCCGAGCCCTGGGCGCGCACGGGCACGTCGCGCTGCTGCTGGCCGCGCGGGTTGATCTGGCCCTGGAAGCGGCGGAAGAACTGGAACATCGGATCGTCGGGATCGATGCCCTGGATCTGCGCGGCCTCCTCGTCGTCCGAGGCCTTCATGGTGCCGGTGACGCTGATGTTGACCACGGCCGCGCCATCGCGCGCGGTGATGGTCGAGAAGTCGGGCAGCGTGACCATGGCGGCCGGCGCGGTCGCGGTGGCGTTGGTGGGCGTGCCCACGGCGCGCGCGCTGGTGTAGGCGCCGGCGCCGACGGCGCCGATCACGCCCGCGGTGGCCAGGGCCAGGACCAAGGCACGGGGCGAAGTCAGTCGGGTGTTCATGGATCGGTTCCTTTCATTGCGTCGTGACGCTGATGCGATGGAAGGAATGTCGTTGCGCTCGCTTAAGCGCCGCTTAAACGCCGCTTGAACGATCAGGCCGGGCGCGGCCGCGGTGTCAGGCGTGCTGCGGAAAGCGCACCACCACACGCAGCCCGCCCAGGCTCGGCGAGGCATCGAGCGCCACGCTCGCGCCATGCAGCTCGGCGATCGACTTGACGATCGAGAGGCCGAGCCCGCTGCCCGGCGCCTGCGGCTCGCCCGAGCGGTAGAAGCGGTCGAGCACGCGCTCGCGCTCGGTGGGCGGCAGGCCCGGGCCGCTGTCGTCGACGCTGAGCTCGACCGCCTCGCCCTGGCGCGCGATCGCGATGTCGACGCGGCCGTCCTCGGGCGTGTACTTCACGGCGTTCTCGAGCAGATTGCGCAGCAGCATGCGCAGCGCCTCGGGCTGGCCCTTCACCGCGGCGCCCTCGTCGGCGCGCGCGATGCCGATGTCGATGCGCCGCGCCTGGGCCGCGGCCACGGCGTCCGACACGGCCAGTCGCGCCACCTCCGCGAGCGCCACCGGCTCGGGCGGCGCGCCGGCGGCCATGCTGGCCTCGTGGCGCGCGAGCGCGAGCATCTGCTCGACCAGCCGCGTCGCGCGGTCGATGCCCGCCACCAATCGGCCGATGGCGAGCTCGCGCGCGCCGTCGTCGGTGGCGCGCTGCAGGCCCTGCACCTGCAGCTTGAGCGCGGCCAGCGGCGAGCGCAGCTCGTGCGCGGCGTCGGCCACGAAGTGCTTCTGCGCCTCGAAGGCCTGTCGCACGCGGTCGAACAGCAGGTTGAGCTCCTGCACCAGCGGCCGTACCTCGTCGGGCAGTTTCTCCTCGCTCACGGGCGAGAGATCGTCGGCCTGGCGCGACGCCACCTGGGTGCGCACGCGCGCCACCGGCGCGAGCGAGCGGCTCACCACCCACCACACGACCAGCATCAGCAGCGGCGCCATCAGCGCCACCGGCGCGACGGTGCGCAGCGCCAGGGTGCCGGCCATGTGCTGGCGCGCCGCCATGTCCTGCGCCACCTGGATCACCAGCCCGCGCGTCTGCATCGAGAACACGCGGTAGGTGGTGCCGCGCGCGCGCACGTCGGCGAAGCCCAGCACCGCGAGTTGCGGCAGCGCGGCCTGGTCGGCCGACTCGAAGATGCGCACGCCGTCGGCAGTCCAGACCTGCACCACGAAATCGAAGTTCTGCTCGGCACCGCCGAGTCCGCCCACCGCCGCGCTGGGCGGCAGGCCGGCGCGCAGCGAGAGCGCCATCTGCTGCATGTGGTAGTCGAAGATCTCGTCGGCTTCCTTGAGCACCGTGCGGTAGGCCACCAGCGCCTGCGCGCCGGCCGCCAGCACGATGGCCGCGAGCAGGAACCACAGCAGGCGCGCGCGCAGCGAGCCGGTCATGCGCGCGGCCAGTCCCATCACGCCCCTCACGCCGCTCACGCCTTCGGCACCATGTAGCCGACGCCGCGCACGTTGCGGATCAGCTCCGCACCGAGCTTCTTGCGCAGGCCGTGCACGTAGACCTCGACCGCGTTGCTGCTGATCTCGTCCTTCCAGCTGTAGAGCTTCTCCTCGAGCTGCGCGCGCGAGAGCACCATGCCGGGCCGCGCCAGCAGCGGCTCGAGCACGGCCCATTCGCGCGCCGACAGCACCACCGGCTGGCCGGCCACGCTGACCTCGCGGGTGGCGGGATTGATGCTCACGCCCATGTGCTCGTAGACCGGCTCGGCGCGCCCGGCCGCGCGGCGCAGCAGCGCGCGGATGCGCGCCAGCAGCTCGTCGAGGTCGTAGGGCTTGAGCACGTAGTCGTCGGCGCCGGCGTCCAGGCCCTCGATGCGCTGCTGGATCGAGTCGCGCGCGGTGGCGATCAGCACCGGCATGCGCTGCTTGCGCGCACGCAGGTTGCGCAGAACCTCCAGGCCGTCGCGGCGCGGCACGCCGAGGTCGAGCAGCACCAGGTCGTAGTCCTGGGTGCGCAGCGCCGACTCGGCGCTGTCGCCGTCCTTGACCCAGTCGACCGCGTACTGCTCGGCACGCAGCAGGTCGAGCACGGCTTCGCCGATCATCACGTCGTCTTCGAGGAGCAGCAGTCGCATGGCGGGTTCCTGGTGTTCTGGTTTGGCGGTTCGAGGCGGCCGGGTCGGGCGAAGTTCAAAGCAGCGCGCGCACCTCGCGCGCGGCCTCGAACAGCAGCGGCAGCATGTCGCGCCGCACGGCCTCCTCCTGGTAGCGCGCGCCCGACAGCACCACGTTGAGCGCGGCCACCGTGTGGCCCTGCATGTCGCGCAGCGGCACGGCCAGCGCCTGCACGCCGAGCTCGTGCTCCTCGCTCGCGAAGCAGTGGTCTTCCTTGCGCGCGCGCGTCACCAGCTGGCGCAGCGCGCGCGCCTGGGTGGTGGTCTGCGGCGTGAGCCGCGCCAGGTGGCGGCCCGTGAGCCAGCGCGTGAACTCGGCCGGCGGCAGCGCGGCCAGCAGCACGCGGCCGGTGGAGGTGGCATGGGCCGGCAGCCGCGCGCCCAGGTGCAGGCCATAGGCCAGCACGCGCGTGGGCGTGCCGTAGCTGCCGCTGCGCGCCACGATCACCACCTCCTCGCCGTCGAGCACCACAGCCGAGAAGGATTCGCCGGTCTGCGCCGCGAGCCGGTTCAGGGTGGGCTGCAGCGCGCGCGGCAGGCGCGACGAGGCCAGGTAGCTGCCCGAGAAGCGCAGCACCTTGGGCGCCATCCAGAAGTAGCTGCCGTCGGTCTCGAGGTAGCCCAGATGCGCCAGGGTCAGCAGGTGCCGGCGCGCCGCGGCGCGCGTGAGGCCGGCGCGCTCGGCCGCCAGGGTGGCGTTGAGGCGCTGGCGCTCGGTGTCGAAGCTTTCGAGCACCGCCATTCCCTTGGCGATGCCCTCGATGAAGTCGGCTCTGGCGATGGTCATGAGTGAGGCGAAGCGGGAAGTTGCGCGATCATCGCGCAGCCATTCGCATGATCGCACACAGCCGCATCGGCCGGCGTGCCAGGGCGGCGCGCGCGCCCTACGCTTCGCGGAACTTCTCGGAGACATCGACATGCGCACCCAGGTAGCGATCATCGGCGCCGGCCCGGCCGGCCTTCTGCTCGGCCAGCTTCTGTTCAAGGCCGGCATCGACAACGTCATCGTCGAACGCCAGAGCGGCGACTACGTGCTCGGGCGCATCCGCGCGGGCGTGCTCGAGCAGGTCACGATGGACCTGCTGGAACGTGCCGGCGTCGACGCCCGCGCCAAGGCCGAGGGCCTGCCGCACGGGGGCATCGAGCTGCTGTTCAAGGGCGCGCGCCACCGCATCGACATGCACGGCCTCACGGGCGGCAAGCAGGTCACGGTGTACGGCCAGACCGAGGTGACGCGCGACCTGATGGAAGCGCGCGCGGCCGAGGGCCTGGCCACGGTCTACAGCGCGGCCAACGTGAGCCTGCACGATTTCGACTCGCGCTCGCCGCGCGTGCGCTACGAGAAGGACGGCCAGACGCACGAGATCGAGTGCGACTTCATCGCCGGCTGCGACGGCTACCACGGCGTGAGCCGCGCGAGCGTGCCGGCCGACGCGATCCAGACCTACGAGAAGGTCTACCCCTTCGGCTGGCTCGGCGTGCTGGCCGACGTGCCACCGGTCTCGCACGAGCTGATCTACGCCAACACCGAACGCGGCTTCGCGCTGTGCAGCATGCGCAGCGCCACGCGCAGCCGCTACTACGTGCAGGTGCCGACCGAGGAACGGGTGGAGAACTGGAGCGACGAGGCCTTCTGGAACGAGCTGCGCGCGCGCCTCGATCCGGAAGCGCGCGAGCGGCTGGTGACTGGGCCTTCGCTCGAGAAGAGCATCGCGCCGCTGCGCAGCTTCGTGGCCGAGCCGATGCGCTTCGGCTCGCTGTTCCTGGCCGGCGACGCGGCGCACATCGTGCCGCCGACCGGTGCCAAGGGGCTGAACCTCGCGACCGCCGACGTGGGCTACCTGTCGCGCGCCTTCGAGATCTTCTACCGCGAGCGCTCGGCCTCGGCGCTCGACCGCTATTCCGACCTGTGCCTGCGCCGGGTCTGGAAGGCCGAGCGCTTCTCGTGGTGGTTCACCTCGCTGATGCACCGCTTCCCCGAGACCGGCGCCTTCGGCCAGAAGATCCAGGAAGCCGAGCTCGACTACCTCGTGCATTCGCACGCGGCCTCGACCTCGCTGGCCGAGAACTACGTCGGGCTGCCGCTCGAGGACTTCTGAGCCTCGGCCTCGAGCTTCTTCTTCATCGCGGCCGCGCCCTCGTCCATCATGCCGGCGATGTAGGGCGCGAGCTCGTCGGGCAGCACGTCGGTGATCCAGACGAAGCGCGAGCGCCCGTCGCCCGCGTCGAACACCTGCGCCGACGCATGGTGATGCCGCATGCGGCTGCCCGTGACGGTGTAGGCGATGCGGCGCAGCGATTCGTCGATCGACACCGGCAGCTCGCGCGCCACGCTGCCGTTGGAGAAGTCGAGGATGCGCGCGCCCTCCTCGTCGATGCGACAGCCCGAGAGGAAGCCCGGCGCGAGCCGCTCGTGCACGGCGCGGAAGTCGCGCAGCGCGTCCCAGACCTGTGCCGCGCTCGCGGCGAGTTCGAATTCCCGGTGGATGGTGGCCATGGCGGGCTCCTTCGCGCTCAGGGATGGCGGCCTGCGCGGGCCGGGGCTGTCAGTTCGAGTTCAAGCTCGAGTTCAATGGCGTGGTGCATGGCGATGGCTTCCTGGTCGATGAATGGATCAGGCGCTCATCGTCGAGCAAGGCCGCGAGGCGGTCTTGGAGAATCTTGCGGTCGCCGCGCGCGGCACGGCGGAAATCGCCCGGCGAGACACCGGCGGCGCGCCGGAAGGTGCGCACGAAATTGCTGAGGTCGGCAAAGCCCACGTCGAGCGCGATCTCGGTCACGGGACGGTCGCCGTCGGCGAGCAGGCGCGCCGCATGGCGCAGCCGCGAGCGCACCAGGTACTGGTGCGGCGTCACGCCCAGCACCTGGGAGAACAGCCGCAGGAAATGGAAGGCGCTGAGCCCGGCCTCGGCCGCGGCCTGCTCGAGGCCGATGTCCTCGTGCGAGCCTTCGGCGATCCACATCGCGGCATCGACGGCGCGGCGCCGGTCGCGCGCGGGGGCCGCTCCGGGGCGCGGCGCATCGCGCCCCTCCACGAGGTCGACGAAGCGATGGGCGAACTGCATGCCGACCTCGTCGAGGCCGAGATCGCTGCGGCCCTCGACCGCGGCCTGCGCGAGTTCGCCGAGCACCATCAGCCCGGACAGCGGCGGCAGGCCGCCGGCCTGCCAGGTGCCGCGCCCGCCGCCGATCAGCTCGACGAAGCCCGGCGAGAGGTGGAAGGCCAGGCACTCGTCGCCGCAGACATGGTGGTCGTGGGTGCAGACGTACTCGTCGCCCGGCGCGCCGACGAGCACCGAGCCGGCCACGAGCTCGTAGGCATGGCCGCGCGTGCGATAGCCGAAGCTGCCCTTGCGCACGTACGAGACCGAATGGCCCTCGTGCATCTCGGCGAAAGGCGGGGCATCGGGGCCCGCGTCGCAGCGGTAGCTCGAGACCCGGATCGGCTCGGTCTGCAGTTCGGTGACCACGAGCATGGTGGTTCTCCCGCAGTACCGGCCGTGCGGCGGGTCCTCAGTCGACCGTCTGCATCGCCTGCCACACGCGCGAAGGGCTCAGTGGCATGTGCAGGCGCGGCGCGCGGGCGGCGAGGCCGTTGCGCGCGAAGGCGTCGGCCACGGCATTGACGATGGCCGGCGTGGCACCGATGGTGCCCAGTTCGCCCACGCCCTTCACGCCCAGCGGGTTGTTCTTGCAGGGCGTCGACTCGTCCATCTCCATGTGGAACATGGTGCTGACGATGTCGGCGCGCGGCGCGGCGTAGTCCATCAGGCTGCCGGTGACGGGCTGGCCGGTCTCGTGGTCGTACACCACCTGCTCGTAGAGCGCCTGGCCGATGCCCTGCACCGCGCCGCCCTCGAGCTGGCCGCGCACGATCATCGGGTTGACCACGCGGCCCACGTCGTTGACCGAGCTGTAGGCCACCACGCTGATCTCGCCGGTGGGCGGATCGATCTCGATCTCGCAGATGTGGCAGCCGTTGGGCCAGGTCGGGCCGGCCACGGTGCTGGTGGAGTCGACGAAGATCTCGCGCTCGGGCTGCTTGCCGGCCAGCGTGAACAGGTCGAGCTCGAGGTCGGTGCCGATCACGGCGAAGGCGCCGCGGCTGTAGGTCACATCGTCGATCGCCACCTCGAACTCCTGGGCCGCGAGTTCGCGCGCCTTGTCGATGGTGCGCTCGGCGCCGATGCGCACGGCCGAGCCGCCGGTGAACAGCGAACGCGAACCGGCGCTGCCGAAGCCGTCGCCGCGGTCGGTGTCGCCGAGCACCACGCGCACCTTCTCGATCGGCACGCCGAAGGCGTCGACCGCGAGCTGCGCCAGCGAGGTGGCGATGCCCTGCCCCATGGCATTGACGGCCGAGAACACCTCGATCACGCCGTCGGCCTGCACCGAGACGGTGACGCGCTCCTCGAACACGTTGCCGCCGGTCCATTCGAGGAAGGTGGCGATGCCCAGGCCGCGGTGACGGCCGTTGCGCGCCGATTCGGCGGCGCGGCCCTCGAAGCCGTTCCAGTCGGCCAGGCCCAGCGCCTGGTCCATCACCGACTCGAACTTGCCGGTGTCGTAGGTCTGCGCCATCGGGTTCTTGTACGGCATCTGCTCGGGGCGGATGAAGTTGCGCCGGCGCAGCTCGATGCGGTCGATGCCGGTCTGGCGCGCGGCCTCGTCCATCAGCCGCTCGATGGTGAAGATCGCCTCGGGCCGGCCGGCGCCGCGGTAGGCGCCGGTGGGCGCGGTGTTGGTGAGCACCGCCTTGAAGTGGAAGTCGATGGTCTGGATGTCGTAGACGCTGGTCTGCACCCAGGGGCCGATCAGCAGCTGGATCGCGACGCCGGTGCCGGTGGCATAGGCGCCGACGTTGGCCAGCGTCTTGATGCGCAGCGCGAGGATGCGACCCTTGGCATCGAGCGCGAGCTCGGCCTTGGCCTCGATGTCGCGGCCATGGGCGCTCGAGAGGAATTCCTCGCTGCGGTCGGCCACCCATTTCACGGGGCGCTTCACCTGCAGCGCCGCGAAGGCCACCGCGATGTCCTCGGGATAGGCGCCGGTCTTCATGCCGAAGCCGCCGCCGACGTCGCCGACCACCACGCGGACCTTGTCCTTGGCCAGGCCGATGGCGGCGCAGATCGAATCGCGCACGCCCGAGGGCATCTGGGTGCTCATGCGGATCGTGAGGCGGCCGGTGTCGGCGTCGGGCGCGGCGAGCACCGAGCGCGGCTCGATGGTCAGCGCCACCACGCGCTGGTTGACCACGTCGAGCGCCACCACGTGGGCGGCCTTGGCGAAGGCGGCCGTGGCGGCCTCGCTGCTGCCGTGGCGCATCTCGGCCGCGATGTTGCCGCCGGCCTCGTCGCACAGCTGCGGCGCGTCTTCGGCGGTGGCGGCCGCGAGGTCGACCACCATCGGCAGCTCCTCGTACTCGACCATCACGGCTTCGGCCGCGTCGCGCGCCTGCTGCACGGTGTCGGCCACCACCACGGCGACGGCCTCGCCGACGAAGCGCACGCGTTCGTGCGCGATGGCATGGCGCGCGGGGCTGGCGCTGTCGCCGCCGTCGGCACGCTTGAAGCCGGCGGCACCGGGCATCGGCTTGACGCCGGCCGCGGCCAGGTCGGCGCCGGTGATCACGGCGAGCACCCCCGGCAGCGCGAGCGCCGCCGAGGCGTCGACCGAGGCGATGCGCGCATGAGGATAGGGAGAACGCAGGAAGACCAGGTGGGACTGGCTCGGCAGGGACACATCGTCCGTGTAGCGGCCGGCGCCTGAAAGAAGACTCTGGTCTTCGAGCCGGCGCACGGCCTGGCCGCTGCCGAAACGCATGGGATTGGGGTCTGTGGTCAACGTGGTCCTCTTGTACCGGGCCCGCGCACAACGCTGGCGCGCGGAGACCGTCATGGGGTGCTTCTTCGAAGGAAGCTCCGCACTATATGTGAGCTGGAGCAAACGTGTGCGCCTTTGGACGAGTGCATTGGGAGGGCACCAGAAAGGAGCATGCCCGAGGGGCCCGGGTCGGGGCCGGCGTTGGGTTTTCGCCTCTGATACGAAGATGCGCCCCGCAAGCCGTGTATACCTACGGCCATGCGACAACTGCCCTGGCTCGAACCCGGCGATGCCCTGCCCGACCCCTCGACGGCGTGGGGGATCGCCGATCCCGTGCCCGGGCTGCTGGCCGCTGGCGGCTCGCTCGACGTCGATACTCTCTTGCGCGCCTACGGCCGCTGCGTCTTCCCCTGGTTCAGCGAGGACCAGCCGATCCTGTGGTGGAGCCCCGATCCGCGCATGGTGCTGCAGGTGGCCGATTTCCGGCTCCACCGCTCGCTGCGCAAGACGCTGGCGCGCTTCGCGCAGGCGCCGGGCTGCGAGATCCGCATCGACCACGACTTCGGGGCCGTCATCCGGGCCTGCTCGGGCTCGGCCCGCCCGGGCCAGTCGGGCACCTGGATCGTGCCGGACATGGTCGCCGCCTATACCGAATTGCACCGGGCCGGCCATGCCCACAGCGTCGAGACCTGGATCGACGGCGAACTCGCGGGCGGCCTCTACTGCGTGGCGATCGGCGGCGCGGTATTCGGCGAGTCGATGTTCACGCGCCGCCCCGACGCCTCGAAGACCGCGCTGGCGGCGCTGGTGTGCCTGTGCCGGCGCTTCGGCGTGCGGATGATCGACTGCCAGCAGAACACGGCCCACCTCGCGAGCCTGGGCGCGCATGAAATGCCGCGCGCGCGCTTCGTCGAACACGTGGCCCGGGCTCGGGAAGCGACGGGGCCCGCCTGGCGTTTCGAGCCCGTATACTGGTCCGAACTCCTGTCTGCGCGACCCTCTCACCCGACGTGACGCACCTCAAGGATCTCCCGCTCCACACGCTGCAGTTCTACGCGACCGCGCCCTATCCCTGCAGCTACCTGCCGGACCGCCAGGCCCGCTCGCAGGTGGCCACTCCCAGCCACCTGATCCACAACGACGCGTACTCGGACCTGGTGCTCAGCGGCTTCCGGCGCAGCGGCATGTTCACCTACCGCCCGTACTGCGACGGCTGCCGCGCCTGCGTGCCGCTGCGGGTGCTGGCCAATGCCTTCAAGGCCTCGCGCAGCCAGCGCCGTGCCGCCAAGCAGCACGCCGACCTGCAGGCCCGCGTGCTCAAGCTGTGCTTCGTGCCCGAGCACTATCAGCTCTACCTGCGCTACCAGAACGGCCGCCACGCGGGCGGCGGCATGGACCACGACAGCATCGACCAGTACACCCAGTTCCTGCTGCAAAGCCGCGTGAACTCGCGGCTGGTGGAGTTCCGCGAGACCCTGCCCGACGGCAGCGCGGGCGCGCTCAAGATGGTGTCGATCCTCGACGTGCTCAACGACGGCATCTCGGCCGTCTACACCTTCTACGAGCCCGAGGACGGCATGGCCTACGGCACCTACAGCGTGCTCTGGCAGATCGAGCAGGCGCGCAAGCTCGGCCTGCCCCACGTCTACCTGGGCTACTGGATCGAACACAGCCCGAAGATGAACTACAAGGCGCGCTTCGCGCCCCACGAATTGCTGATCGACGGCCGCTGGCAGCGCGCCAGCGATTTCACAAGATAAAATGGCGCCCGGTCTTCACCGCACAGCGCCATGAGAAAAAACCATTCAGACATTCCGGCCACCCCCGTCATCCAGGTCATCGAACGCATGTTCGCGCTGATCGACGTGCTGGCCTCGCGCGAAGAAGCCATTTCCCTGAAGGAAATCAGCGAAAAGACGGGGCTTCATCCCTCCACCACCCACCGCATCCTCAACGACCTCGCGGTCGGCCGCTTCGTCGACCGTCCCGAGGCCGGCAGCTACCGGCTCGGCATGCGCCTGCTGGAGCTCGGCAACCTGGTCAAGGGCCGGCTCAACGTGCGCGACGCCGCGCTGGGCCCGATGCGCGAGCTGCACAAGCTCACGCAGCAGCCGGTCAACCTCAGCATGCGCCAGGGCGACGAGATCGTGTACATCGAGCGCTCCTACAGCGAGCGCTCGGGCATGCAGGTGGTGCGCGCCATCGGCGGCCGCGCTGCGCTGCACCTCACTTCCACCGGCAAGCTGTTCCTGGCCGCGGACGATCCGCAGCGGGTGCGCAGCTACGCCACCCGCACCGGGCTGGCCGGCCACACGCGCAACAGCATCACGCAACTGCCAGCGCTCGAGCGCGAGCTGTCGAAGGCGCGTCAGTACGGCATCGCGCGCGACAACGAGGAGCTGGAGCTGGGCGTGCGCTGCATGGCCGCCGGCATCTACGACGACCAGGGCAAGCTGGTCGCGGGGCTGTCGATCTCGGCACCGGCCGACCGGCTCGACGAAGGCTGGCTGCCCAAGCTGCAGGCAACGGCGAACGAAATCTCGGAGGCGCTGGGCTTCAAGCAGGGCGTGGCACCCGCTGCCGGGGCCGTGGCAACCGCTTCGGGGTCGCCGGGCGGGGCAACCCCGTCCGTGGGGGCTTGAGCGCGCCTGGGCGCGTTTCAGGCCCATGCGGCGACCCTCGGGGGTCAAAGCTCTTCCCCCGCACCATGAAAAAAGCCGGCAACCGCCGGCTTTCGTCTTTGGGCAGGCTTGCTCAGCCCGCGATCTGGTACGCCACGGCGCGCGAGGCGGCCGGCGAACCCGGCACGGCATGCGTGGCCTCGACCCAGCGGCGCACGCGCTCGGCGTCGGCGATGCGGCTGAACTTGCCGGCCGAATCGAGGAACACCATGATCAGCTTGCGGCCCGCGACCCGGGCCTGCATCACCAGGCACTGGCCGGCTTCGGAGATGTAGCCGGTCTTCTGCACGCCGATGTCCCAGTCGGGGCTCTTCACGAGGCGGTTGGTGGTGTTGAACTGCAAGGTGCGGCGGCCGACCTCGACCTGGTACTCGGGCGAGGTGGACAGCGAACGCACGGTGGCGTCGGCGTAGGCGGCGTTCACGAGCAGCGCCAGGTCCTGCGCGCTCGACTGGTTGCGGCTCGACAGGCCGGTGGGCTCGACATAGCGCGTGTCCTTCATGCCGAGCATGCGCGCCTTGGCGTTCATGATGCTCACGAAGGTGCTCAGGCCACCGGGATAGGTGCGGCCCAGCGCGTGGGCGGCGCGGTTCTCGCTCGACATCAGCGCCAGGTGCAGCAGTTCGCCGCGCGTGAGCGTGGTGCCGACCGTCAGGCGCGAGCTGCTGCGCTTCTCGGTGTCGACGTCGTCCTGGGTGATGGTGATGAGCTCTTCGTTCGGCAGCTTGGCCTCGCTGATCAGCAGGCCGGTCATGAGCTTGGTGAGCGAGGCGATCGGCAGCACGGCGTGGTCGTTCTTGCTGAACAGCACCTCGTGCGTGTCCTGGTCGACCACCAGCGCGACGCTCGACTTGAGCTCGAGCGCGTCGTCGGTGGTGTGCAGGCCGGCCATCTGGCCGAAGGACTGGCGCGGCGGCGCCTCGACACGGACCACCGAGCGGCGCTGCACGGCCACCACGGTCTTGCCGTTCTTCTTTTGCAGGGTGGCCACCACGTTGCGGCCACCACGGACCACCTTGTCGGCCTTGTCGTCGCGCTCGGCACGGCCACCACGCTTGGCGACCTTGGACGACGCGGCATTGCGCTTCACCTCGACCGGCGCAGCGCCGCGGGCTTTCTTCGAGACGGCCGCCGTCTTGGCAGGGGCCGCCTTCTCTTTCTTGGCGGCTTGGGCGCCGGACAACAAAAACGCCGTCGCGCAGAACGCGACGGCGAGGGTGCGAAGGCTTGAAACGCGGTGGAGACGGGCTTCGGGCATGTACAAAATCTCCAGCGGCAGGAATAAGGACCGCAGTGTATCGAAATCAAAAAAGGCACGCAATATCAGCTACTTGCATCCTTTTCTTCATTCGAATACCAAGGATCGCTCGAAAACCTAACCTTGTGCCGCCACTCTCTCAGCTTGGCTCTGTAACTTGTTGAGCGCACTCAAATAAGCCTTTGCTGACGCCACCACGATGTCGGGATCCGCCCCGACGCCGTTGACCACCCGCCCTGCGTTTTGTAACCGGACTGTAACTTCTCCCTGGCTTTCCGTCGAGCCACTGATGGCATTGACCGAGTAAAGCACCATCTCGGCGCCGCTCTTGACGTGCGACTCGATGGCCTTCAGGGAAGCATCGACCGGGCCATTGCCGTCCGACTCGCCCGTGACTTCCTTGCCATGGACGGTGAAGACGATCTTCGCCTGGGGGCGTTCACCGGTTTCGCTGTGCTGCGCGAGAGAAACGAAAGCAAACTGTTCGCCAACGTTCGCACCCTCCTCCGCGCTGACAAGCGCGAGGATGTCCTCGTCGAAAATTTCGGATTTGCGGTCGGCCAGCTCCTTGAAGCGCAGGAAGGCGGCGTTGATCTCGCCCTCGCTCTCCATGGTCACGCCCAGCTCCTGCAGCCGCTGCTTGAAGGCGTTGCGGCCGCTGAGCTTGCCCAGCACGATCTTGTTGGCGGCCCAGCCCACGTCCTCGGCCCGCATGATCTCGTAGGTGTCGCGCGCCTTGAGCACGCCGTCCTGGTGGATGCCCGAGGCATGCGCGAAGGCATTGGCGCCCACCACCGCCTTGTTGGGCTGCACCACGAAGCCGGTGGTCTGGCTGACCATGCGGCTCGCGGCCACGATGTGCTGGGTGTCGATGTTCAGCGCGAGGCCGAAGTAGTCCTTGCGGGTCTTCACGGCCATCACCACCTCTTCGAGCGAGCAGTTGCCCGCGCGCTCGCCGAGGCCGTTGATGGTGCACTCGATCTGGCGCGCGCCGCCGATCTTCACGCCGGCCAGCGAGTTCGCCACCGCCATGCCGAGGTCGTTGTGACAGTGCACCGACCAGATCGCCTTGTCGCTGTTGGGAATGCGCTCGCGCAGGGTCTTGATGAAGTTGCCGTAGAGCTCGGGGATCGCGTAGCCCACGGTGTCGGGCACGTTGATCGTGGTCGCGCCCTCGGCGATCACGGTCTCGATCACGCGGCACAGGAAATCGGGATCGCTGCGGTAGCCGTCCTCGGGACTGAATTCCACGTCGCCCACCTGGTTGCGCGCGAAGCGCACCGCGAGTCGGGCCTGCTCGTACACCTCGTCGGGCGACATGCGCAGCTTCTTCTCCATGTGCAGCGGCGAGGTTGCGATGAAGGTGTGGATACGGCCGCGCGCCGCGCCCTTCAGCGCCTCGGCGGCACGCGCGATGTCGCGGTCGTTGGCGCGCGACAGGCCGCACACCGTCGATTCCTTGATCGCGTTGGCGATCGCCTTGACCGCCTCGAAGTCGCCGTTCGAGCTGGCCGGGAATCCGGCCTCGATGACGTCGACCCGCAGCCGCTCGAGCTGCTTGGCGATGCGCAACTTCTCGTCGCGCGTCATCGAGGCGCCGGGCGACTGTTCGCCGTCGCGCAAGGTGGTGTCGAAAATTATGAGTTGGTCGGTCATCGTGGTTCTCCTTCGTTTCTGGCCACCTGGCGCTTCGGTCGGATCGAGGCTCAGACGGTCGCGGTCTCCGATTGTGCGCTGTGCGCGCCATTGCCCCTGGCGCGCTCCACGCCCGAGACGATCGCCTTCAGCGAGGCGGCGATGGTGTCCTCGTCGATGCCCACGCCGAACAGCGTGCGCGACTCGTCCACGCGCAGCTCCAGGTAGGCCACGGCCTTGGCGTCGGCACCGGCGCCGATCGCATGCTGGTGGTAGTCGATGACGCGCACCGCATGGCCCGTCGCGGCGCTCAGCGCGTGCGTGAAGGCATCGATGGGACCGTTGCCGCGGCCCTCGATGGCCACGGTCTCGCCGTTCCAGGCCAGGTCGCCGCGCAGAAGCACCGAGGCATTGGCGCCGTCCTTGCCCTCCTCCTGCAAGACGCGGTGCTGGAGCGCCTGCACCGACTCGATGCCGTACTCGCGCACGAAGAGCTGCCAGAGGTCCGCGGCCGTGAGTTCCTTGCCCGCGACGTCCATCACGCGCTGCACCGTCTGGCTGAATTCCATCTGCAGGCGGCGCGGCATCTCGATGCCGTACTCGCTTTCGAGCAGGTAGGCGATGCCGCCCTTGCCCGACTGGCTGTTGACGCGGATCACGGCCTCGTAGCTGCGGCCGACGTCCTTCGGATCGATCGGGAGGTAGGGCATGTCCCAGATGTCGCCGTCCTTGCGCGCGGAGAAGGCCTTCTTGATCGCGTCCTGGTGCGAGCCCGAGAACGAGGTGTAGACCAGGTCGCCCACGTACGGATGGCGCGGATGCACGGGAATCTGGTTGCAGTGCTCGACCGTGGCGCGGATCTCGTCGATGTTCGAGAAGTCGAGTTCGGGCGAGACGCCCTGCGTGTAGAGGTTGAGCGCCACGTTGACGAGGTCGAGATTGCCGGTGCGCTCGCCGTTGCCGAACAGGCAGCCTTCGATGCGGTCGGCGCCGGCCATCAACGCGAACTCGCCGGCGGCGGTGCCGGTGCCGCGGTCGTTGTGCGGATGCACCGAGAGCACGATCGCATCGCGGCGTTCGAGGTTGCGATGCATCCACTCGATCATGTCGGCAAAGATGTTCGGCGTGGAGTGCTCGACCGTCGACGGCAGGTTGACGATGCACTTGCGCTCGGGTGTGGGCGCCCAGACCGCGGTGACCGCGTCGACCACGCGCTTGGAGAACGCGAGGTCGGTGCCCGAGAACATCTCGGGCGAGTACTGGAAGGTCCAGCTCGTATTGGGCTGCTTCGCGGCCATCTCGTTGAACATGCGCGCATGCGAGGCGGCGAGCTCGACGATGCCGTCCTCGTCCATGCCGAGCACCACGCGGCGCATCACGGGCGCCACGGCGTTGTAGAGATGGACGATGGCGCGCGGCGCGCCCTGCAAGGCCTCGAAGGTGCGGGCGATCAGGTGGTCGCGCGCCTGCGTCAGCACCTGGATCGTCACGTCGTCGGGAATGCGGTCTTCCTCGATGAGCTTGCGCACGAAGTCGAACTCGACCTGCGACGCGGAGGGAAAGCCGACCTCGATCTCCTTGAAGCCGATGGCCACCAGGGTCTCGAACATGCGCATCTTGCGCGTGATGTCCATCGGCTCGACCAGGGCCTGGTTGCCGTCACGCAGATCGGTCGACAGCCAGATCGGCGCCTTGGTCAGCACGGCGTCGGGCCAGGTGCGGTCCTTGAGACCGATGGGCGCGAACGCACGGTATTTGGCTTGAGGTTGCTTCAACATGTCGATTTCTCTGCTGTGATGGTTGGTGATCAACCAGCAACCCCAAAAACAAACGGCCCGTTGCTGGTGCGAACGGGCCGTGGTGATGGATTTGCGCGTGCGCTACCGTCTCCGCCCGTGAGGGAGAGCTAGTAGGGCCAGCAGCGAAATCATCTTCGTCATGAGGGTTGCGAATTTAGCACAGGCTTCGAGACTTTGTGAAGACTGTGTCCCGATGCCTGTCTCAGTTGTGCAAACCGCGCTCGTCGGGTTCCTCGGTCGAGGTGCTGATTACGCTGGTCTGCTGCCCCTTGGCCTTGCGCCATGCATAGACCACGTAGCCGCTCAGGCCGTAGACCACGAACAGGCCGAACAGCACCGTCGGCGGATGGATGTTGATGACCGCGATGCCGAGCGCGATCAGCACGATCACGGCGAAGGGCACGCTCTTCTTCATCTGCACGTCCTTGAAGCTGTAGAACGGCGCGTTGGTCACCATCGTGAGGCCCGCATAGAGCGTGAAGGCGAAGGTGATCCAGGTGATCTGGGTCCACGAGAGGTACAGCACCTCGCCGCCGCGCTTGCCCCATTCGGTCATGAGCCAGATGAAGCCGGCCACCAGCGCCGCCGCCGCGGGCGACGGCAGGCCCTGGAACCAGCGCTTGTCGACCACGCCGGTGTTGACGTTGAAGCGCGCGAGCCGCAGCGCCGCGCAGGCGCAATAGACGAAGGCCGCGATCCAGCCCCAGCGGCCCAGGCCCTTGAGCGACCACTCGTAGGCGATCAGCGCGGGCGCGGCGCCGAACGAGACCATGTCGGACAGCGAGTCCATCTGCTCGCCGAACGCGCTCTGCGTGTTGGTCATGCGCGCCACGCGGCCGTCGAGGCTGTCGAGCACCATGGCCGCGAAGACGCCCAGCGCGGCGAGGTCGAAGCGCGCGTTCATCGCCATCACGACCGAATAGAAGCCGCCGAACAGCGCGGCCAGCGTGAACAGGTTCGGCAGGACGTAGATGCCCTTTCGCCGCTTGCGCGGCTGGACCTCGTCGGGGACGGTGTCGTCATGCATTGGATAGGTCTCCGTCCCTCATGGGCATTGTCGGTTCAGCTATCTCTTCGATAGCAATTCGGTCACTGGATCGCATCCCCGGGAGTGTAGTTCAGGGGCACGCCCGCCCCTCCAAGCAAAAGGGCCACCGCGAGGGTGGCCCTTGGGGGGAATCGGGCGCCGGAGCACCCTGCTCGCCTGGAGATCAGTTGCGGGTCTGGTCGACCAGCTTGTTCTTCTTGATCCAGGGCATCATCGCGCGCAGCTTTTCGCCAACCACTTCGATCTGGTGCTCTGCACCCAGGCGACGGCGGCTGATCAGCGTGGGCTGGCCGGCAGCGGCTTCGAGCACGAAGCTCTTTGCGTATTCGCCGGTCTGGATGTCCTTGAGCACCTGCTTCATGATCTTCTTGGTCTCGTCGGTCACGATGCGCGGGCCCGTGACGTACTCGCCGTATTCGGCGTTGTTCGAGATCGAGTAGTTCATGTTGGCGATACCGCCTTCATAGATCAGGTCGACGATGAGCTTGAGCTCGTGCAGGCATTCGAAGTACGCCATTTCGGGCGCGTAGCCGGCTTCCACCAGCGTTTCGAAACCGGCCTTGATCAGCTCGACCGTGCCGCCGCACAGAACCGCTTGTTCGCCGAACAGGTCGGTCTCGGTTTCTTCGCGGAAGTTGGTCTCGATGATGCCGGCCTTGCCGCCGCCGTTGGCGGTGGCGTAGCTCAGCGCGAGGTCACGCGCCTTGCCGCTCTTGTCCTGGTGCACGGCCACGAGGTGGGGCACACCGCCGCCTTGGGTGTAGGTGCTGCGCACGGTGTGGCCCGGGGCCTTGGGAGCGACCATCCACACGTCGAGGTCGGCGCGCGGCTGCACGAAGCCGTAGTGCACGTTGAAGCCGTGCGCGAAGACCAGCGAAGCGCCTTCCTTGATGTTCGGCGCCACGTCGTTCTTGTAGACGTTGGCGATCTGCTCGTCGGGCAGCAGGATCATGACGACGTCGGCGGACTTCACGGCATCGGCCACTTCGGCGACCTGCAGGCCGGCCTTGCCGACCTTGTCCCACGAAGCGCCGCCCTTGCGCAGGCCGACCACGACCTTGACGCCGCTGTCGTTGAGGTTCTGCGCGTGCGCGTGGCCTTGCGAGCCGTAACCGATGATGGCCACCGTCTTGCCCTTGATCAGGCTCAGGTCCGCGTCCTTGTCGTAATAAACCTTCATGATGTTCTCCAGATAGATATGCGAGTTGCAGTGTGTTGTGCCGTTCGTCCTGAGCCTGTCGAAGGGCTCAATGCAGTCCCCGCTCGCGCGGAGGCTTCGACAAGCTCGGCCCGAACGGGCAGCGACCGAGCTCCGTTTTCATCGGGTCAGACCCGCAGGATGCGTTCGCCGCGGCCGATGCCGCTGGCGCCGGTGCGCACGGTCTCGAGGATGGCGCTGCGATCGATCGCCTCGAGGAAGGCGTCGTTCTTGCCATGGTCGCCCGTGAGCTCGATGGTGTAGCTCTTGTCGGTGACGTCGATGATGCGGCCGCGGAAGATCTCGGCCATGCGCATCATCTCCTCGCGCTCCTTGCCGACCGCGCGCACCTTCACCATCATGAGCTCGCGCTCGGTGTAGGCGCCTTCGGTCAGGTCGACCACCTTGACCACCTCGATCAGGCGGTTCAGGTGCTTGGTGATCTGCTCGATCACGTCGTCGGAACCGGCGGTGACGATGGTCATGCGCGACAGGCTCGCATCCTCGGTGGGCGCGACGGTCAGCGACTCGATGTTGTAGCCACGGGCCGAGAACAGGCCCACCACGCGGGAAAGAGCACCGGGCTCGTTTTCCAGCAGAACGGCAATGATGTGTTTCATGTGTGCGTGACTCCTCTTTTCGCCAGCGCGGAAGCTTTCGCTTTCGCCGCCCTCCCCCGCGCACGGTAATGCGCGGGCTCGGCGGGCAATAGATTCGTCAGTGAAAGGTTGAGAACGAACGGTCGAAAACAGGCCGAGGGATCAGAGATCCTCGGACCCCAGCAGCATCTCGGTGATGCCCATTCCGGCCTTGACCATCGGGAACACGTTCTCGGTGGGGTCGGTGCGGAAATCCATGAACACGGTGCGGTCCTTGAGCTTGCGTGCTTCGCGCAGCGCGGGCTCCACGTCCTGCGGACGCTCGATCAGCATGCCGACGTGGCCATAGGCCTCGGCGAGCTTCACGAAGTTGGGCAGCGCATCCATGTAGCTGTGGCTGTAGCGGCCGGAGTACTCGATCTCCTGCCACTGGCGCACCATGCCGAGGTAGCGGTTGTTCAGCGAGCAGATCTTGATTGGCGTGTTGTACTGCAGGCAGGTCGACAGCTCCTGGATGCACATCTGCACCGAGCCTTCGCCCGTGATGGTGAAGACTTCCGACTCCGGCTTCGCGAGCTTGATGCCCATGGCGTAGGGAATGCCCACGCCCATGGTGCCCAGGCCGCCGGAGTTGATCCAGCGGCGCGGCTCGTCGAAGCGGTAGTACTGCGCGGCCCACATCTGGTGCTGGCCGACGTCGGACGTGATGTACGCGTCGGCGTCCTTGGTCATGTTCCACAGCGTCTCGACGACGAACTGCGGCTTGATCACGTCCTTGTTGCCACGGTCGTACTTGAGGCAGTCGCGCGAGCGCCAGCCTTCGATGGTGGTCCACCAGTTGGCGAGCGCGCCGGCATCGGGCTTGGTCGTGCTCTCGCGGATCATCGAGATCAGTTCGGTGAGCACGTCCTTGACGTCGCCCACGATCGGGATGTCGACCTTCACGCGCTTGGAGATGCTCGACGGGTCGATGTCGACGTGGATGATCTTGCGTTCGTTCTGCGCGAAGTGCTTGGGGTTGCCGATCACGCGGTCGTCGAAGCGCGCGCCCACGGCCAGCAGCACGTCGCAGTTCTGCATCGCGTTGTTGGCTTCGATGGTGCCGTGCATGCCCAGCATGCCGAGGAACTTGCGGTCGCTCGCCGGATAGGCGCCCAGGCCCATCAGCGTGTTGGTGACCGGGTAGCCGAGCATGTCGACCAGCGTGCGCAGCTCGTTGGTGGCATTGCCCAGCAGCACGCCGCCGCCGGTGTAGATGTAGGGGCGCTTGGCGTTGAGCAGCAGCTGCAGCGCCTTGCGGATCTGGCCGCCGTGGCCCTTGCGCACCGGGTTGTACGAGCGCATCTCGATCTTCTCGGGATAGCCGGCATAGGCCACCTTCTTGAACGAGACGTCCTTGGGCACGTCCACCACCACGGGGCCCGGACGGCCGCTGCGTGCGATGTGGAAGGCCTTCTTCATCGTCATCGCCAGGTCCTTCGGATCCTTGACGAGGAAGTTGTGCTTGACGATCGGGCGCGTGATGCCGACGGTGTCGCATTCCTGGAAGGCATCCAGGCCGATCGCCGCCGTGGGGACCTGGCCCGAGATGATCACCATCGGGATCGAGTCCATGTAGGCCGTCGCGATGCCCGTGACCGCGTTCGTCAGGCCCGGGCCCGAGGTGACCAGCGCCACGCCCACCTCGCCGGTGGCGCGCGCATAGCCGTCGGCCGCGTGGACCGCCGCCTGCTCGTGGCGCACCAGCACGTGCTGGATGGTGTCCTGCTTGTAGAACGCGTCGTAGATGTAGAGAACCGCGCCACCGGGGTAGCCCCAGATGTACTGGACGCCTTCGGCCTGCAGTGCCTTGACCAGCACTTCGGCGCCCATGAGTTCTTGCGTGTGATTGCCGGCGCCGGAGGACGCGGCTGCTGCGGAAGCGAGTTCCGCCTTGGAGATTTCCATGATCAACCTTTGGAGTTTTTTCGGGAACGAAAAACCTTGGGTGCCCCTTGCCAACCCTTGTGGGGCCGCGCCAGGACTTGAGGCCAAAGCCATGAGCGGACTGATTGTTCCGCCGGACCGTGACCCGTTTGCCTTTTGACTTGCGAGGGCGATTATGACACCGCCGCAGCGTTCCGCCGAGCCCGTATCGCCCCGCAACACGATTCGTCAAGAGCGGCGGGCATAATTCGCGGCCAACAACGAGGCATTCCCGCCCGACATCCATTCCCACGCGGCGCCCGGCGCCCCTCTCACGCTTGGCCACCGAACAAGAACTCTCCGATTTCCTGAAAAGCGTCGAACGCCGCGCTTTCAAGCGGTCGGTCTATCACGTGCGAGACGAGGAAGCGGCGCTCGACATCGTGCAGGACAGCATGATGAAGCTGGCCCAGCACTACGGCGACAAGCCCGCCGCCGAGCTGCCGATGCTGTTCCAGCGCATCCTGTCGAACTGCACGCTCGACTGGTTCCGCCGCCAGAAGACCCGCCGCGCCCTGTTCTCGAACCTCAGCGATTTCGAGGCCACCGACGACGACGGCGATTTCGACCTGCTCGAGAACTTCGCCTCGCCGACCGACTCCAGAGAAACCGAGAGCGCCGAGGACACCACGCGCCGGGCACAGGTCCTGCATGAGATCGAAGAACAGATCGCGGCATTGCCGGGCCGTCAACGCGAGGCTTTCCTGATGCGTTACTGGGAAGAAATGGACGTCGCAGAGACGGCCGCCGCAATGGGCTGCTCCGAGGGCAGCGTCAAAACCCACTGCTCGCGCGCCGTCCACGCTCTGAGCAAGGCGCTCAAAGCCAAGGGAATTTCGCTATGAATACTAAGGTTCCTCTTTCTTCTGTCGCCGAAAACGAATTCGGCCAACGCGTGGCCGCGCGCCTGTCCGCCGGCAACCAGGCGTTGCCGCACGACATCGGCGAACGCCTGCGCGTGGCGCGCGCGCAAGCCGTGGCCCAGCGCAAGCAGGCCCCGCAGCTGCGCGCCGCGCCCGCCGTGGTACAGGCAGGCAATACCGCCGCACTGGGCGGCGGTGGTGGCTGGGGCTGGTGGACGCGCATCGGTACCGTGGTGCCGCTCGTGGCCCTGGTGGCCGGCTTGGTCACCATCAGCGTGATGCAGGACGAGGACCGCGCCAGCGAGCTGGCCGAGGTCGATTCCGCGTTGCTCACCGGCGACCTGCCGCCGGCGGCCTACACCGACCCGGGCTTCGCGCAGTTCCTCAAATCCGACGGCGCCTCCGACTGACGAGGGCCTCACCCGCCCTCCCAGCCCCGCGCCCGGCTTCGCCGCTCCCGTCTGCCGCCTAGACCTTCCCGCCTGTCCGAAGCCTCCATCCGATCGATCATCCGAATGCCACGCCGCACCCTGCCCCCCGCGATTTCGCCCCGCTCCTCGCGCTCGTGGTCGCAAGGCGTGGCGGCTCGTCTCGCCGGGGCCGGCACCGTGGCCGCCGCGGCACTGGGACTGACGATCGCGGCCGCGCAGACCACGCCCGTGCGCTCGGAAGCCGTTCGCGCGGAGACGCCGAAGGCCGCGCCGACCGGCACCATGGCCGCGTCCGCCGCCGCCAAGCCGCCCACCCTCACCAAGCCGCTGTGGGCCGAGCTCACCGCCGAGCAGCAACAGGCCCTGCAACCGCTGGCGCCGCACTGGAACACGCTCAACGTCGGCCAGAAGCGCAAGTGGCTCGCGCTGTCGCGCAACTACGCCTCGCTGCCGGCCGAGGACCAGATCACGCTGCGCAGCCGCATGATCGAGTGGGCCGCGCTCAGCAACCAGCAGCGCGTCCAGGCGCGCCTGAACTTCGCCGAGGTCAAGCGCGTGCCGGCCGACGAGCGCAAGGCCAAGTGGGAGCAGTACCAGGCGCTGAGCGAAGAAGAGAAGCGCAAGCTCGCCGAGCGTGCGCCGGCCAAGCCCAAGGGCGCCGCCATCCCGGTGCGGCCGGTGTCGTCCCAGAAGCTCGTGGCCGTGCCCACGGTCACGCCGCCCGGGCAGCACACGCCCCGCATCCAGCTCGCGCCGCCGATGGCGCCCGCGGCGCCGGCCATCGTGCCCGCTGCGGCCGTCGTCGCGACCCCGCCGGCCGCGTCGTCCGGCACGGCTGCGGCCACCGTCGCCCCGGCGACGCCCTCGGCCGCGGCCCCCGCCACCTTCACGCCCCAGCCGGTGCCGGCAGAAGCCCAGGTGCCGTCTCCGTACTCTTCATCGTCCGGCCCGTCGACTTCGGTATCCTCCACACCGTCTTCCACTTCTGCGGGGCGCACGCTCGAGCAACCCTCGGCCGCCCCCTGACCCAAGGTCTCGATGGTTTCCAGCTCTTCCGAGGTTTCGGAGTCGGATTCGCCTGCTTCGCTCGTCCCTCCTGCGTCTGACGTTTCTTCTTCCACGGCACAGGACCCGGTTCCGGGACTCTGGCGCCGCATGGCCTGCTGGCTCTACGAAGGCATGCTGCTGTTCGCGGTGGTGTTCGTTTCAGGCTGGCTCTTCAGCACGCTGGGCCAGATGCGCGACGCCATGGACTCGCGGCGCCACCTGTTCCAGGGCTTTCTCTTCGTGGTGTTCGGCGTCTACTTCGTCTGGTTCTGGGCCAAGGGCCAGACGCTGGCGATGAAGACCTGGAACATCCGCATCGTCGACACGCACGGTCACCCGGTCAGCCAGCGCCGCGCGCTCGCGCGCTACCTGCTGAGCTGGATCTGGTTCCTGCCGCCGCTCGCCGCCGTCGCGCCCTTCAAGCTGTCGGGCCCCGAAGTCACGGTGCTCGTCTTCGGCTGGGTGGCCATCTGGGCCCTGCTGGCACGCTTCCATCCGCAACGCCAGTTCTGGCATGACGCCTGGGCCGGCACCCGGCTCATCACCTCCAAGCCCATGAGCCGCCGATGAGCGCCCTGCCCGAACTTCCCGATCCCGCCGTCAATCCGCAGAAGGCCCGCAAGGGCTTCGATCGCGTCTGGCACGCCACGCTGATCTCGCTGCACGGCCTGCGCGCCGGCTGGGGCGAGCCGGCCTTCCGGCAGGAGGCCATCCTGTCGATGGTCATGATCCCCGCCGCCTTCTGGCTCGGCCGCAGCTGGGTCGAGATCGCCCTGCTCGCGGGCAGCGCGGTGCTGGTGATGATCGTCGAGCTGCTCAACACGGCGGTGGAAGCGGCCATCGACCGCATCGGCCCCGAATGGCACGACCTCTCCAAGCGCGCCAAGGACATGGGCAGCGCCGCGGTGCTGCTGTCGCTCTCGCTGTGCACCTGCATCTGGGCCGCCGCCCTGTGGACGCGCTTCGTGTCATGAGCGGGCCCGCCGCGCGAGGCATGATCGGGGGATGACCCCTGAATTTTCGATTTGCGTGTATTGCGGCTCGCGCCCCGGCGAGCGTCCCGAGTTCACTGAAGCCGCCACGGCGGTCGGCCGCTGGATCGGCCAGCAGCGCGGCCAGTTGGTCTACGGCGGCGGCCGCACCGGCCTGATGGGCACCGTGGCCGAGGCCACGCGCGCCGCGGGCGGACGCGTGGTCGGCATCATCCCCAAGGCACTGGTCGACAAGGAACTGGCCAACCCGCTGTGCGACGAGCTGCACGTGGTCGACACCATGCACGAGCGCAAGGCGATGATGGGCGAGCGCGCCGATGCCTTCCTGGCCATGGCCGGCGGCATCGGGACCTTCGAGGAACTGTTCGAGATCTGGACCTGGCGCCAGCTCGGCTACCACGACAAACCGGTCGGCATCCTCAACAGCGCCGGCTACTACGACAAGCTGCTCGACTTCCTCGGCCAGAGCGTGCGCGACGGCCTGATGGGCGACTGGCAGATGAGCCTGGTGCGCACCGGCAGCGAGGCCGAACCGCTGCTCGCGGCGCTGCGGGCCGAGGTGCCGCGCCATCCGCGCGACGACCGGCTGGCCGAGAACCTCTAAGCCCGCGGTGAAAGAACGGCCGGCGAGCGCCGGCCCCTGCGGCTCAGCTCAGACCGCGTTCTCGTTCTCTTCGCCGGTGCGGATGCGCACGATGCGCTCGACGGCCGTCACGAAAATCTTGCCGTCGCCGATCTTGCCGGTGCGCGCCGAATTGACGATGGCCTCGATGCAGCGCTCGACATCGCCCTCGTTGACGACGACCTCGACCTTCATCTTCGGCAGGAAGTCGACCACGTACTCGGCGCCGCGGTAGAGCTCGGTGTGGCCCTTCTGGCGGCCGAAGCCCTTGACCTCGGTCACGGTGAGTCCGGTGACGCCCACTTCGGCCAGGGCCTCGCGTACGTCCTCGAGCTTGAAGGGTTTGACGATGGCGGTGATCTGCTTCATGGTTTGCGTGCTCCGGCGGTTTCGTTGAATTTGCTGGTGATAGGGTAACGCCAATCCTTGCCAAAACTGCGGTGCGTCACCCGGATGCCTACCGGCGCCTGGCGCCGCTTGTATTCGTTGATCTTGATGAGCCGTGCCACCCGTTCGACCACCGCGCGGTCGTAACCCGCGGCGATGATCTCGTCGATGCCCTCGTCGTCCTGCATGTAGCGTGCCAGGATCGCGTCGAGGATGTCGTAGGGCGGCAGGCTGTCCTGGTCGGTCTGGTCGGGCCGCAGCTCGGCGCTCGGGGGCCGCGTGATGATGCGCTCGGGGATCGGCTCGGCGCCGGTGCCGTAGGGATCGTGGGCATTGCGCCAACGCGCGAGCGCGAACACTGTCGTCTTCAGCAGGTCCTTGATGACCGCGAAGCCGCCCGCCATGTCGCCGTAGAGCGTGCAGTAGCCGGTGGCCATCTCGCTCTTGTTGCCCGTGGTGAGAACGATCGAGCCGAACTTGTTCGACAACCCCATCAGCAACGTGCCGCGGATGCGGGCCTGGATGTTCTCTTCGGCCGTGTCCTCGGGCCGGCCCGCGAAATCGGGGGCCAGTGCCGCCTTGAACGACTCGAAGGTGTGCCGGATCGAGATCTCGTCGTAGCGCACGCCCAGGCGCCCCGCCATGTCGCGCGCATCGATCCAGCTGATGTCGGCCGTGTAGGGCGAGGGCATCATCACCGCGCGCACCTTGTCCTTGCCGAGCGCATCGACCGCGATCGCGAGCACCAGCGCCGAATCGATGCCGCCCGACAGCCCGAGGATCGCGCCCGGAAAACCGTTCTTGCCGACGTAGTCGCGCACGCCGAGCACCAGCGCATCCCAGAGCTGGGCCTCGGCGTCGCGCGGCGCGGCGATGGGCTCGGGCAGGAAGCGCACGCCCTGCGACGGTGCACGCTCGAGCTCGGCCAGCACCAGCTTCTCCTCGAAGCCCGGCGCCTGCATGGCGAGCGCGCCATCGGCCTGCAGCGCGAACGAGGCGCCGTCGAACACCACCTCGTCCTGCCCGCCCACGAGGTGGGCATAGACCAGCGGCAGCCCCACGGCGCGCGCGCGATCGGCCATGCGCGCCACGCGCTCGCCCTCCTTGCCCACGTGGTAGGGCGAGGCATTGATGACGGCCAGCACCTCGGCGCCGGCGGAGCGCGCCAGCTCGGCCGGCGCGTCGAACCAGGCGTCCTCGCAGATCAGCAGGCCGACCGACACGCCGCCGGCCTCGAACACGCAGGTGCCCTGCCCCGGCGCGAAGTAGCGGCGCTCGTCGAACACCTGGTAGTTCGGCAGCTCGCGCTTGGCGTAGGTCTGGAGGATGCGGCCTTCCTTGAGCACGCTGGCCGCGTTGTGGCGCAACTGCACCGACACGGAGCGCCCGCGCAGGCTGCCGCCGCTCGGATGCCCCACCACCACGACCATGTCTTTGAGGTCGGCCAGAGCGGCGGCGATGCCTTTCACGGCATCATCGCAAGCTTCGGTGAAGGCGGGCCGCAGGAACAGGTCCTCGGCCGCGTAGCCGGCGATCGAGAGTTCGGGCGTCAGCAGAAGGCGAGCGCCCCGGGCATGGGCCTCGCGCGCGGCCGCCACGATTTTTCGGGCATTGCCGGGGAGATCGCCCACCACGAAATTGAGTTGCGCGATGGCGAGCTTGAGCGTCATACGGAAGGAAGAAACAGGCTTGAACGATTATGTCATTCGGGTTGTCGCGTCGCCGTCGGACGTGAGCCCGCAGGCCTGGAACGCGCTGCTCGCCGCGCAGGCCGAACCCTCGCCCTTCATGCGCCACGAGTACCTGGCCGCGCTGCACGAGAGCGGCAGCGCCACGCCCGAGAGCGGCTGGACGGCCCAGTTCTTCACCCTCTGGCGCGGCGACACGCTCGAGGCCGCCTGCCCGGTCTACGTCAAGGACCATTCCTATGGCGAGTACGTGTTTGACTGGGCCTGGGCCAACGCCTACCAGCAGCACGGCCTGGCCTACTACCCGAAGGCGACGGTCGCGGTGCCGTTCACGCCCGTGCCCGGTGCGCGCCTGCTCGCGCGCGATGCGGCCGGCCGCGTGCTGCTGGCCCAGGCACTGGTGGCCTGGTGCAAGGAGAGCGAGCTCTCGTCGCTGCACCTGCTGTTCGGTGCCGAGGCCGACATCGAGGCCTGCACCGAGGCCGGGCTGATGCTGCGGCACACGGTGCAGTTCCATTGGCAGAACCCGGCGCCCGGCTACGCGGACTTCGAGGCCTTCCTCGCGAGCCTCGCGCACGACAAGCGCAAGAAGATCCGCCAGGAGCGCCGCAAGGTCGCCGATGCCGGCGTGCGCTTCCGCTGGTCGCGCGGGGCCGACATCTCGCGCGCCGACTGGGACTTCTTCTACCGCTGCTACGCGCGCACCTACCGCGAGCACGGCAACCCGCCCTACCTCACGCGCGACTTCTTCCATCGCATGGCCGACACGCTGCCCGAGGCCTGGCTGCTGTTCATCGCCGAGCGCGAAGGCAAGCCGATCGCCGCCAGCCTGATCGCACTGGCCACCGACGAGAGCACCGGCCGCCCGCTCGTGGCCTACGGCCGCTACTGGGGCGCGGTCGAGCGCGTCGACTGCCTGCACTTCGAGGCCTGCTACTACCAGCCACTGGCCTGGTGCATCGCGCACGGCGTGCAGCGCTTCGAGGGCGGCGCGCAGGGCGAGCACAAGATGGCGCGTGCCCTGATGCCCGTGAAGACCACCAGCGCCCACTGGCTCGCGCACCCGGCCTTCGCCGACGCGGTCGAGCGCTTCCTCGAGCGCGAGGGCGAAGGCATCGAGAACTACATGGATCACCTCGGCGAGCGCAGCCCGTTCAAGGCCGCCTGAGCGCGACGACGGGCCCGCGTCAGGCCACGGCCAAACACGGCTGCTATAAACCCCGGCAGATCGCCAACAACAAGGGGAAAAGTCATGCCATTCGTCGGCCTGGGTCTGCACATCCTGATCGCGCTGTTCTTCGCGGTGCACGCGATGCGCCACGGCAAGCAGATGTACTGGCTCTTGATCCTGTTCAGCTTTCCGCTGCTGGGCAGCATCGTCTACTTCGTGGTCGAGTACCTGCCCGCCTCGCGCATGCAGCGCACCGCGGGCAAGGTCGCGAGCGCGGCCATCGGCTTCATCGATCCCGAGCGCGAATACCGCGCGGCCGAGCAGGCCTACGACCTCGCGCCGACGGCGCAGAACAAGCTGCGCCTCGCCAAGGCCGCGCTCGATCGCGGCCAGGCCGGCGAGGCGGTCGGGCACTACCGCGATGCGCTCAAGGGCCCGCTGGCCTCCGATCCCGAGCTGCAGTTCGGCCTCGCGAGCGCACTGCTGGCCGCGGGCGGTCCGGGCGCGGGCAGCGAAGCGATGCAGGCGCTGCAAAGCCTGCGCTCGACCCGCGACGACTACCGCAAGGACGAGGTCGCGCTGCTGGTGGCCCGCGCCCTGGCCGCCGAGGGCCGCCACGACGAAGCGCGCCAGGCCTTCGAATCGACCCTGAGCCTCTACAACACCGTCGAGGCGCGTGCGCGCTACGTGGCCTGGCTCGCGCAGCAGGGCGACGGCGCCGCCGCGCAGCGCCAGTGGGACGAACTCCAGCAGGCCGCGCGCCACTGGAATTCGCACGCCCGCTCGGTCAACCGCGAATGGATGCGGCTGGCCGGCGACGCAGCCCGCGGCTGAGGTCGAGCCCGAGGCTCCGACCAAGGGCATAGCCGGCCCTGCCGTTCGGCAGATCGACAGCGGCCGGCGCGGGAACGAGCATGCGGCCATCGCGCAAGCCCGGCGCGCAGGAGAGCACCGCATGCCCGCATCGATCCGCCCCCTCTTCCCCTGGGCGATGGCCCTGGGCCTCGCGGCCCTCGCCTGCGTGCCGGCCCATGCCGCCAGCTTCGACTGCGCCAAGGCCTCGAACCCCACCGAGAAGACCATCTGCACCACGCCCGCGCTCTCGCTGCAGGACGAGAGCATGGCCGAGCTCTATCGCAAGCAGCTCGCGATACCCGATGCCGGCCAATGGGCCACCTACCTGAAGCGCGACCAGCGCGACTGGCTCGCGGTGCGCAACCGGCACTGCAAGGCCGACGTGAAATGCCTGCGGGAGGACTACGAGCGGCGCATCCGCTACCTGGTGGAGCCGCTGCTGCACTGGACCGGCCGCTACGTGGAGGGCCGCTGTCCGAAGGACGGGCGTTTCCTGGACGTGACGCCGTCGAACGACGGCGCGCTCGACATCGAGCTCTACATCTGCCCCGATGCGCGCAGCAACATGCTGCTGCAGGGCGGTGGCCGGCTCGACGACCGGCAGCGGCTGGTGGTGCCGTTCGGCGGGCGTTGCACCCGCACCCTGCAATTCAGCGCCGACCGCATCGTGGTGACCGACACGCCCGCGGGCGCCGCGGAATGCGCGAGCCCGTCGACGGCCGGCACCTTCGTGCGCGATGCGCGCCGGTCGCCGTTCGAGCAGGAGTGACTGCCCGGGCGACCGACACGCCCCGCCCGATCACTTCTTGTAGGCGGCGATACCGTCGAGGATTTCCTTGCGGGCGGCGTCGATGCCTTCCCAGCCCAGCACCTTGACCCACTTGCCGGCCTCGAGGTCCTTGTAGTGCTCGAAGAAGTGGCTGATGGCCTTCAGGCGCATCGGGTTCACGTCGTCCACCGATTTCCAGTGGCTGTAGATCGGCAGCACCTTGTCGGTCGGCACGGCCAGCACCTTGCCGTCCACGCCGGCTTCGTCTTCCATCATCAGGATGCCCAGCGGGCGGCAGGGCACGACCACGCCCGGCAGCAGCGGGTACGGTGCGATCACCAGCACGTCGACCGGGTCGCCGTCGCCCGACAGCGTCTGCGGCACGTAGCCGTAGTTGGCCGGGTAGTACATGGCCGTGGTCATGAAGCGGTCGACGAAGATCGCGCCCGACTCCTTGTCGACCTCGTACTTGATCGGGTCGGCATTCATCGGGATTTCGATCACGACGTTGAAGGCATCGGGGACGTTCTTGCCGGGGGAGACTTTGTCGAAGGACATGACGTTTTTCGAGTAGTTGAAAAGTATGAGAGGGATGCGGACAAACCCGAAGTTTACTTTCCGTGTCACTGACCCGTCGCACGCGATTTCGTTTTTGCCTGTAAATTGCAGCTGTTGGCCAATCGGCTCCGCACCCCGGCTCCCCGGGATGCAGCGAGCTTCGAGGAAGCAACGCGGCGGAAATCTCGACTCCCGCGCGTTGCACGCAACGGATCCTCGCGCTTTCCGTCTCCACGTCACAACGAACGAATGGAGATGCAACGCATGAATGGCAACACCCCCCTCATCCTCGCCATCGTCTGCGGCCTCGTGGCCGTGGCCTACGGCATCTGGGCCCGAAGTTGGATCCTCGCCAAGGACGCGGGCAACGCGCGCATGCAGGAGATCGCGGCGGCGATCCAGCAGGGCGCGGCGGCCTACCTGGCCAAGCAGTACCGCACCATCGCCATCGTGGGCGTGGTGCTCGCGATCCTGATCGCCCTCTTCCTCGACCTCACGACCGCGGTCGGCTTCGTGGTCGGCGCGGTGCTCTCGGGCGCCTGCGGCTTCATCGGCATGAACGTCTCGGTGCGCGCCAACGTGCGCACCGCGCAGGCCGCCACCCAAGGCATCGGGCCGGCGCTCGACGTGGCCTTCCGCGGCGGCGCCATCACCGGCATGCTGGTGGTCGGGCTGGGCCTGCTGGGCGTGTCGATCTTCTACTGGTTCCTGGCCTCCAGGGGCCTGCCGAGCGGCAACCATGCGCTGGCGGCGCTGCTCAATCCGCTGATCGGCTTCGCCTTCGGCTCCTCGCTGATCTCGATCTTCGCGCGGCTGGGCGGCGGCATCTTCACCAAGGGCGCCGACGTCGGCGCCGACCTGGTGGGCAAGGTCGAGGCCGGCATCCCCGAGGACGATCCGCGCAACCCCGCGGTGATCGCCGACAACGTGGGCGACAACGTCGGCGACTGCGCCGGCATGGCAGCCGACCTGTTCGAGACCTACGCGGTGACGCTGATCGCCACCATGGTGCTCGGCGCGCTGATGGTCACGGCGGCGCCGGTCAACGCGGTGCTCTATCCGCTGGCGCTGGGCGGCGTGTCGATCATCGCGTCGATCATCGGCTGCTTCTT
The DNA here is from genome assembly GCF_059418265.1 of Variovorax sp. GW821-FHT09B05. Classification (NCBI taxonomy): domain Bacteria; kingdom Pseudomonadati; phylum Pseudomonadota; class Betaproteobacteria; order Burkholderiales; family Comamonadaceae; genus Variovorax; species Variovorax sp. GW821-FHT09B05. The sequence goes on along the minus strand of NZ_JBWKPN010000002.1, from coordinate 358,534 downwards.
CGTCAAGGCCTCGCCGGGCATGACCAACGTGATGCCGGCGCTCTACAAGGGCCTGGCGGTGGCGGGCATCCTGTCGCTGATCGCGTTCTGGTTCGTCACCAACTGGCTCATCCCCGACAACGCGATCGCGCCCAGCGGCAGCCAGCTCAAGCTGTTCGGCGCCTGCTTCGTGGGCCTGGCGCTGACGGCCGCGCTGGTGTGGATCACCGAGTACTACACGGGCACGCAGTACAAGCCGGTGCAGCACATCGCGCAGGCCTCGACCACGGGCCACGGCACCAACATCATCGCGGGCCTCGGCGTGTCGATGCGTTCGACGGCCTGGCCCGTGATCTTCGTGTGCATCGCCATCCTGGCCTCGTACGCGCTGGCCGGCCTGTTCGGCATCGCGGTGGCCGCGACCTCCATGCTCAGCATGGCCGGCATCGTGGTGGCGCTGGACGCCTACGGCCCCATCACCGACAACGCCGGCGGCATCGCCGAGATGAGCGAACTGCCCGCGAGCGTGCGCGACATCACCGATCCGCTGGACGCGGTGGGCAACACCACCAAGGCCGTGACCAAGGGCTACGCCATCGGCTCAGCCGGCCTCGCGGCGCTGGTGCTGTTCGCCGACTACACGCACAAGCTCGAGAGCTTCGGCCTGAACATCACGTTCAACCTCAGCGACCCGATGGTGATCGTCGGCCTGTTCATCGGCGGCCTGATCCCCTACCTGTTCGGCGCGATGGCGATGGAAGCCGTGGGCCGCGCGGCGGGCTCGGTGGTCGAGGAAGTGCGCCGGCAGTTCCGCGACATCCCCGGCATCATGGAAGGCACCGCCAAGCCCGAATACGGCAAGGCCGTGAGCATGCTGACCGGCGCGGCCATCAAGGAGATGATGATCCCCTCGCTGCTGCCGGTGCTGGTGCCGATCGTGGTCGGCTTGCTGCTCGGACCGAAGGCCCTGGGCGGCCTGCTGATGGGCACCATCGTCACGGGCCTGTTCGTCGCCATCTCCATGTGCACCGGCGGCGGTGCCTGGGACAACGCCAAGAAGTACATCGAGGACGGCCACTTCGGCGGCAAGGGCAGCGAGACGCACAAGGCCGCCGTCACCGGCGACACCGTGGGCGATCCCTACAAGGACACGGCCGGCCCGGCCGTGAACCCGCTGATCAAGATCATCAACATCGTGGCGCTGCTCATCGTGCCGCTGGTGGTGAAGTTCCATGCCGGCGATGCGACGGCGGCCGTGCCGCCCCCGGCACCGGTGGCCGCCACGGCACCGGCCGCGGTCAGCACGCCGGCCGGCGCCGTGGCCTCGGGCGCGGTGACCGCGGCCGAAGCCGCCGCGGTCAAGGTCGAGAACGGCGTGGTCAAGTTCTACTTCGCCACCGGCAGCGCCGAGGTCGCGCCCAATGCCAGGGAGGCGCTGGCCGACGTGATCAAGGCCGTGCAGAGCGGCAACACGGTGCTGGTGAGCGGCTACCACGACGCCACCGGCGACGCCGCGAAGAACGCCGAGCTCGCCAAGCAGCGCGCGATGGCGGTCGGCGATGCGCTCAAGGCCGCGGGCGCGCCCGAGGACAAGATCGAGCTCGCCAAGCCCGAGCAGACCCAGGCCGACGGCCCCGCGGGCGAAGCGCGGCGCGTCGAGGTGAAAGTGAAGTCCTGAGGCTCGCGCCCGACTGAAACGCCATTCCGCACGGGGCGACGCTGCATCGGCGTCGCCCTGTTTTTCTTGCGCCTTCGGGAACACCCGCCATCGAAGCGAGGTGCGCGCGCCACGTTTTGCGTGACCGGGCCGCGCCGGCCCGCTACGCTTGCGCGCAAGGCATTTCGAATCCGATGACACACCTTCACCTTCGCAACGCCCTCCTCCAGGCCCTGGCGCCGCTGCTGCTCGCGGCCACCGGCGGCGCGGCCTTCGCGCAGGCCCCCGCGCCAGCCGACGATGCCACCGCGATGAGCTTCGATGCCGCGCGCGCCCGCATGCTCGACCGCTCCGACAAGCTGGCCGCCGCGCGCGCCGCGGTCGAGGCCAAGCAATTGCAGAGCGATGGCCTCAAGCGGCTCGGCGGCCCGGTGGTCAGCGTGTCGGGCTTGGCCTATGCGTACAACGCCAACCTGAACCTCGACCTCGACCCGCTCAACCAGAAGCTCGGCCAGATCGGGCAGGCGCTGCCGCCCTCGATCCAGAGCTTCATCGCGCGCGTGCCGATCCCGCAACTGCCCAACAGCTACACCTTGAACCGGCACGACACCGGCTCCAACGCCTCGGTGTCGGCGGTCTGGCCGATCTACCTGGGCGGTGCCACCGATGCGGTGCGCGGCTTTGTCTCGGCGCAGACGCGCGAGGCCGAGGCCGATGCCGAACAGGCGAGCCACGAGGTCGACACGCTGCTGGTGCAGCGCTACTTCGGCGCCCAGCTCGCGCAGCGCGCGGCGCAGTTGCGCGCGCAGGCCGAGCGCACCATCGCGCAGCACGACGCGGCGGCGCAGAAGATGCTCGCGGCCGGCGTGATCTCGCGCGTCGAACGGCTGCAGGCCAGCGCGGCCTACGAGGAGGCGCGCCGCAACGCGCGCAAGGCCGAGAACGATGCCGCGCTCGCGGCCGTGGCGCTGGCGCGCACGGTGCGCGCCGAGGGCCGCGTGGCGCCGCAGACGCCGCTGTTCGTGATCAGCGCGCCGGTCGAGCCGCTGGGCTGGTTCATCGATTCGGCGCTCAACCGCCATCCGGGCCTCGACAAGGTCGCGGCCAAGAAGTCGCAGGCCGAGCAGCTGCACGAGGGCGAGGAAGCGCTGCGGCGCCCGCAGGTCATCGCCTTCGGCACGCGCCAGCTCAAGAGCGGCAATGCCGATTGGGTGGCGGGCCTGGGCGTGCGCTGGACGCTGTACGACTCGGTCGATCGCGATGCGCTCTCGGCCGCGTCGCAAAAGCAGGTCGAGCAGGCCGAACGCACCGGCGCCCAGGCGCGCAGCGACATCTCGCTGCTGGTGGAACGCAACTGGCGCGCGCTCGACAACGCGCGCCGCCAGTACCTCGAGATGCAGGCCTCGGTGGAGCTGGCGCGCGAGGTGCTGAAGCTGCGCACCTCGGGCCTGCGCGAAGGCACCAGCACCACGCTCGACCTGATCGATGCCGAGACCAACCAGGCCAAGGTGCTGACCGAGCGCGCGCAGGCCGCCAACGAGTACGTGCAGGCGCTGGCCCAGTTGCTCGAGAGCGCGGGCCTGTCCGATCGCTTTTCCGACTACATCGCGCGTGCCGACGTGAAGGTGAACTGAATGATGAGTGCCAAGACCCGCAAACTGATCGCGATCCTGGCCGCGCTGCTCGTGCTGGCGCTGCTGGCCTGGGGCTTCTGGCGCGCCTCGCGGCCCGCGCCCGAGGTGTTCCAGGGCCAGATGGAGGCGCGCGAGACCGATGTCGCCGGCAAGGTGACGGCGCGCGTGGCCGAGGTGCTGGTGAAGGAAGGCGACCGCATCCAGGCCGGCGCGGTGCTGGTGCGCATGGACAGCCCCGAGGTGCGCGCCAAGCTCGCGCAGGCCACCGCCGCCGAGCAGGCCGCGCAGGCCGTGGCCCAGAAGGCGCAGAACGGCGCGCGGCCGCAGGAGATCGAGATGGCGCGCATGCAATGGCAGCGCGCCGAGACCGCGGCCCAGCTCGCGCAGACCTCGTTCCGCCGCGTCGACGGCCTCGCGCGCGAAGGCCTGGTGGCCGACCAGAAGCGCGACGAGGCCGAGGCCAACTGGAAGGCCTCGCGCGACGCGGCCATCGCCGCCAGGGCGCAGTACGACATGGCACGTGCCGGCGCACGCCCCGAGGACCAGGCCGCGGCCAGCGCGCAGGCGCGCCAGGTGGCCGGCGTGGTCGCGGAAGCCGAGGCCGCCAAGGCCGAGACCGAGCTGCGCAGCCCGGTCGCCGGCGAGGTGGCCAAGGTGCTCGCCAAGGTCGGCGAACTCTCGCCGCAGGGCGTGGCGGTGGTCACGGTGGTCGACCTGGCCGACCAGTGGGTGGTGCTCAACGTGCGCGAGGACCGGCTGCCGCGCTTCGCGATGGGCAGCGAGTTCGAGGCCCGCCTGCCCGCGCTGGCCGAGGACCGGCGCACGGCGCGCTTCAAGGTCTACTACAGCGGCGTGCTGCCCGACTTCGCGACCTGGCGCGCCACCCGCGGCGGCGCCGGCTTCGACGTGCGCACCTTCGAGGTCCGCGCGCGGCCGCTGCAGCCGATCGAGGGCGCGCGGCCGGGCATGAGCGTGCTGGTCGACTGAGCGGCACGCGAGAGGACCGGCCGAGCCATGAGCCTTCGCGGCTTCTCCACCGCCAGCGCACGGCGCGAGTTCGCGCTGCTGCGCACGCGGCCCTGGGACCTCGCGATGATCACCTGGGTGCCGCTGCTCGCGGTGCTCTTGATCTGGTGGATCTTCTCGGCCGGCCTGCCCGAGCGGTTGCCGATCGGCGTGCTCGACCAGGACCGCTCGGCGCTATCGCGCCAGATCGTGCGCTTCCTCGATGCCACGCCGGGCCTGCGCGTGGTGCAGCGCTTCGACGACGAAGGCGCGATGGCGCGCGCGCTCACCAGCGGCGTGGTCGATGCCGCGGTGCAGCTGCCGCGCGATCTCAACCGCGAGGTCAAGCAGGGCCGCACGGGCCAGGTCGTGCTGCTGCACAACGCCCAGCTCGGCACCCATTCGAGCCTGATCCAGCGCGACGTGCGCACCGTGGTCGCCACGGTCTCGGGCGGGGTCGAGCTCGCGGTGCGCAACAAGCGCGGCGAATCGATGATCGCCGCGCGCGCGACCATGGAGCCGCTGAAGGCGGGCACCGTCGCGCTGTTCAACACCTCGGGCGACTACGAGCAGTTCCTCGGCGCCGCGCTGATCCCGGCGCTGCTGCACATCCTCGCGATGACCGCCGGCGCCTGGGCCGTGGGCCGCGAGCTGCGCGACCGCAGCATCGGCGGCTGGCTGGGCGCCGCGCCGCGCTGGCACGAGGCGCTGGCCGCGCTCGCGGGCAAGCTGGCGCTGCCGTTCGCGAGCCTGTCGCTGGTGGGCATCGCCGCCATGCTGTGGATCACGGCCGGGCGCGGCTGGCATCCGGTGGGTTCGCTCGGCTGGACGCTGTTCGCGCTGGTGGTGTTCCTCGCGCTGTCGATCGCGCTCGGCGGCTTCGTCGCGGCGCTCACGCGCTCGCTGCGCACCGCGCTGTCGGCCACCGGCTTCATCACCGCGCCGGCCTTCGCGTTCGGCGGCGTGGGCTTTCCGCTGGTGGCCATGCCCGCGCTGGCGCAGCTGTGGGCCGCGCTGCTGCCCTACACCCACTACATCCGCGTGCAGATGGAGCAGCTGCAGATGGGCGCGCCGCTGGCCTATTCGGCCGCGACGCCGCTGTGGATGGTGCTGGGCACCGCCGCGCTGTTGGCCGCGACGGCCACCGCGCTGGGCCGCGCGGCGCGCGCGCCCGATTCGTGGGGAGGCCGCTGATGGACCGGAAGCGCGCCCTCGCCCGCTTCGGCGCTGCCTGGAGCGACACCGCGCTGGCCGTGCTGCGCGACAAGGGCGTGCTGCTGATCATGCTGCTGGCGCCGATCATCTACGGCTTCTTCTACCCCTGGCCCTACGGCTCGCAGGCCGTGACCCGCGTGCCGGTGGCGGTGGTCGACCAGGACCACACCGGACTGTCGCGCCAGATCGCGCGCTTCGCGATGGCCAATCCGCGGCTGGACGTGCGCCTGGTCACGGCCGACGTGCACGAGGCGCAGCAGGCCCTGTGGCGCGGCGAGATCGAGGGCTATGCGCTGCTGCCGGCCGACCTCAAGCGCAGCGTGCTGCGCGGGCTGCCGGCGGTGGTGAGCATCGAGGGCAACGGCGCCTATGCGCTGCTGAACAAGGCGGTGCTCTACGGCTTCTCGGAAGCGGTGGGCACGGTCTCGGCCGGCGTCGAGATCCGCAAGCTGCAGGCCGGCGGCCAGAGCGCGGTGCAGGCCGCGCGCAGCCGCAGCCCGCTGGTCACGCAACTGGTGGCGCTCTTCAATCCCACCGAGGGCTACGGCAGCTACGTGGTGCCGGCGGTGGCGCTGCTGATCCTGCAGCAGACGCTGCTGATGGGCACCGCCATGCTGGCCGGCACCTGGGCCGAGGCGCGGCGGCTGCGCGCCTCGATGAGCGCCTGGCTGGGCCGGCTGGCGGCGCTGTCGGGCTTCGGCGTGCTCAGCGGCATCTTCTATTTCGGCTGGGTGTTCTTCCTGCAGGACTATCCGCGCGGCGGCAATCCCTTCGGCGCGCTGGTGCTGCTGGCCTTCTACGTGCCCGCGATCTGCACGCTGGGCCTGTTGCTGGGCTGCTGGTTCCGCGACCGCGAACGGGCGCTGCAGGTGCTGCTGTTCACGGCCCTGCCGATGGCTTTTCTCTCGGGCTTCTCGTGGCCGGTCGAGGCCCTGCCCGCGCCGCTGCAGGCCCTGCGCTGGCTGTTCCCGAGCACGGCCGGCATCCAGGCCTCGCTGCGGCTCAACCAGATGGGTGCGCCGTTGCACGACGTGCTGCCGCACCTGGGCGTGCTGCTGGCGCTGCTGCTCGCCGGCCTGCTGACGCTGTGGCTCGCGGCGACGCCGCGGCGTGCGAAACCCGCCTAGCGCTGGCTCTCCGCCGCCACCGCGCGCACCAGCCGCGTGGCCGGCGCGACCAGCTCGCGCAGATCGCCCGCGCGCTCCTGCTCGATGGCCTGCAGCACCAGCTCGTTGATGCCGCCGACCACCGTCATCGCCATCTCGCTCGTCAGGTGCGCCTGCGGGCCCGGGCCGGTCGTGCCGCTGCTGTTGATCGCGGCCTGGATGAAGTTCGCGATCTCGTCGTTGACCCGGCGCCGCGCCACCAGCCCCGGCATGCCCAGGCCCAGGATCTCGACGAACAGCGTGCGCAGCAGCACCGGGTCCTGCGCTAGATAGTCGAAATAGGCCGTGATCGCGCGCTCCACCTGCGCATGCCAGGGCTGCACCGGGTCGAAGGCCTCGCTGACCGCCTGCAGCGCCAGGTGGCTGGCTGCCTCGTAGAGTGCGATCAGGCATTCGGTCTTGGTCGCGAAGTGCTCGTAGAAGGTGCGGCGCGACACCGCGGCCTCGCGCACGATGTCGGCGATGGTGGTGTCGGCATAGCCCTTGGCGGCCACTGCGCGGGCCATGCCCTCGAGCAGCCGGTGGTAGTGCTCGTTGCGCGATTCGACCGGAGTCTGGGAGGTGTTGTCGGTGACGGCACTCATGAACGGAACATTTTCCTACGCCCTGGTACTTGACAGTACCAAGCACTCGGAGGCACCATGCAGGCATTGCGGTACGCATCTGTACCACACCCCTTGCCACCACCATTCCGATTCACGAGGATTGTCTTCATGAGCACCGAACTCGTCGTCCGCCGCCTTCTGATCGATCTCCAGGCCCCGTTTGCCCGCGACTGGTGCGGCGGCGATGCATTCTCCACCGCCTTCTTCAACGCCCTGTCGATGAGTTTTCCCTTCGGCGAGCAGTTCTTCATCGACGCGGTGCGCGACGCCGTCGCCACCCTGCCGCCCGAGACCCAGGACAAGTACCGCGCCGAGGTGCGCGGCTTCATCGGCCAGGAGGCGACGCACCGGCGCATCCATTCGCTGTTCAATGCCCACCTCGAGAAGCAGGGCCTGGTCGACCGCTGGACCGAGCGCGCGAGCAAGCGGCTGTCGCTGATGGAAGGCGCCGATCCTCGCCACGCGCTCGCGGTGACGGCCGCCACCGAGCACTTCACGGCCATGTTCGCCGAGTGGCTGCTCGCGCATCCACGGATCCTCGACGGCGCCGAGCCCCGGCTGCGCACCATGTGGCTGTGGCACAGCGCCGAGGAACTCGAGCACAAGAGCGTGGCCTTCGACGTCTACCGGGCCGCGGGCGGCTCCGACGAATGGCGCACGCGCTGGTTCCGCCGCGTCACGCTGATGTTCCTCGGCGACCTGATGCACCAGACGCTGGCCAACCTGCGGCACGAGAAGCAGCTGTGGAAGTGGTCGACCTGGAAGAGCGCCGCGCGCATCCTGCTCGCGCGCGACGGGCTGCTGCGCGGCAACTACGCGATGTGGCGCCGCTACCTGCGCGCCGATTTCCATCCGGCGCAGCAGGACAGCAGCCTGTCGGAACGCTGGCTGGTGGACAACCGCGCGGCCTATGTGCCGGTCGGCGCGGCCGCGACGCAGCCGGACACCGCCGCGGCCTGAGCGCGGCCCCTCAGAAGAAGCTGGTGCGGTGCTGCGGCACCGTGCCGCCGGCCTGCTGCTGCGGGTCGACGCGCAGCGGCACCTCGTGCAGGGTGTCGAAGTCCGAGGGCGCATCGGGCACCCGCATCACGGCCTCGAGCTCGTGCATCGAAGCCACCCAGCGACCGGCCGGCGACTCGGCCGGCTCGTCGTTGGCGAAGGTGCCGTCGCGGATGTAGAAGGTCTCGCCCTCGGGGCGCTCGCCGTGCAGCTCGACCAGGCGCGCGATCGAGAAGTTGTAGGTCACCAGCTTCTCGCGCGTCAGGCGATCCTTGCCGCCGCAGTTGAACGAGCCCTCGGCCGCGATCACGATGCACGAGCCGTCCACGCTGCTGTCGGTGCCATGGCCCGAGCGCCAGATGGCGTTGGGCAGCCGCACCCGCACCTTGTCGATGACCAGGTCGCGCTGCTTGTTGAGGCTGCCCAGCGGCGGCACCAGCGAACGCAACTGCCGCAGGCGCTCGGCGAAGTTGTCGTCCATCACGAATTCCACATGGTGCGACGCGCTGCCCGAAGACCGCTTGACCACCTGCATGACGACGTGACGCGGTTTAGCCACGGCAGCTTCCTTTTGCGCGCGCGGACGACCGCACTACGCCAAAAGCACCCATTGCCTTGCTGCAAATCATCTGATGTCGGCCTGAAATTAGAACTTTTTGACCAATGCAATTACATGCATCAATTGTTTCTAACTGTATAACTATTGCGGCCGCTGTGGAAGTCGGACGACGCGATGCCCGCACGGGCATGTCGCCAAGGCGTCGCCCCGCCGTGCTAGACGAGGCGCGCGGAAAAACGCCCTTGCGGGCGCTGCGTCATTCGGGCGACGACGGCGCGGCCGCGGCTGCTTCCAGTGCCTCATCGAGCGCCTTGCAGGACGGCGCGCAGACGGTCTGGGACTTGCCGAGCACCTGGCGGGTGCGCAGCTGCGAGCGCACGCGGTGCTTGCCGCACATGAAGCACGACATGGTGGCGCCGCTGAACGACGCGGAGGCGCGGAACGGGGACCCCGGCGTCTTCGACTTGTAGCGCAGGCCGTCTTCCAGGACGGCAGTCTTCACCTCAGCCTTGGCCATCGGTTTCTTCCTTCTTCTTCGGTTCGGGGCGGCGCATGGCGCGCGCGATTGCTTCCCTGGCGCGGGTCTCGGCCGCCAGCGAGGCGTCGAGCGCGGAGCGGCACAGGCCGGCGTGCTTGTAGTTGAGGTTCTCGTACACCTCGGCGGCGGCCGGATAGGCGTCGAGCAGGCGACTGAGGTCGGCGCCCGATTCGACGTCTTCGAACTCGTGCACCAGGTGCGCGACCACCGAGCGGTACTGCTCGGCACCGACGGGCACCTTGCTGTGCTCCAGCCGCTCGAGCAACTGGGCCAGCACATGGGTCACCGACAGATCGGTCTTGGGGGACGGAGTGTGGGTCGTGTTCATGGTCTGCATCTGGGGACAGCATACCCCTATGCAAGTGGCGGGGTGTCGGCCGAAGCCCCTTCCCCGGCCGGGACGAAGCCGGATTCGCCGCCTTCGCCGTTCCTTGCGGCCTTCATGCGCTGCAGCAGGCTGTGCAGCATTTCGGTCGAGAGGCCATGGATCACCAGCCGGTGCCCGGCCCGCAGGGTCGACAGCGGCACCAGCGGGTGCTTGTTGTTGACCAGGATCAGGTGCTCGGGCGCCGCCAGGATGGTGGCGGCATAGATGCCGATGGTTTCATCCAGTTGCAGCGAGTTGGCGGCGCGCCAGAAGTCGTTGTCGGTCAGCATCAGCTGGTAGAGCGGCGTGAACAGCTCGATGGCGCTCTGCAGATCGAGGAAGTTGAGCCGCCCATGCGGCATGTCCTCCAGGCGCAGCGCGGGCTCCCGGATCATCGAGAAATCGGGCGCCTCCGCCTTGCCCAGCGCCAGCCCGCGGTCGCGCAGCGCCTGGTTCAGCCGGATCACGAAATTGAACAGGTTGAGGTCGTGCTTGAGGAACATGTCGTCCTTCAGCGCCTCGATGTCCGGCGGCTCCAGCGGCGAGGTGGCCACCGGCGCCGGCGAGTTGCGCCCGATGAAGGCCAGCACCTGCGAGCCCAGGTGGAAGTGCCGCAGGATCAGCCAGTTGGCCTCGGGTGACACGAAATGCCGCAGCCCCCAGGCCAGGATGCGGTGCAGCAGCCGCGAGTGCGACCAGTTGCGCGGCACGAACACCTTCACGACCTGGATCAGGATGATGGTGGCGCGCGCGATCGGCCGCAGGAACGGCAGCAGGTACTGCCGCGAGCCCGAGCTCGAATCGGCGAGCCAGGCTGCCTTGACCTCGTCGGGCAGCGGCGTGCTCTGGTCGAGGTAGAGCGCCAGCCAGGGGCTGGGATCGCGCTCGTCGTGCCCGCGGGCCAGGAATTCAGGCGTTCGCATGGGAAATCCGCTCGGTGATGTGCTGGAACTGCATCAGGTACAGGGCGGCCGTGTGGCGCGCGGTGTCGGCGATCTGGCGCGCGGCGCGGGCCTGGCCCTCGACGGCCATCACCATCTCGACCGCGAGCAGCCAGCGGTTCAGGTGGTTCTCGTCGTTGTGGCCGTGGTATTCGAGGAAGCGGAAGGCATCGGGCGGCAGCCGCAGGCTGGCCTTGAGCAGCGGCAGCAGCGCCGGCACGATGCGCTGGCCCGTGCCCTCGATGATGTAGATCGCGCCCAGCAGGCCGATCGGGTCGCGCGTGGCGGCCAGCGCATGCAGGTAGGCGTTGAGCGCCTCGCCGCCCGGATTGCGGCGCAGGTCCTCGATCCGCTCGACCGTGCCGCCGGCCTTGCGGTAGTCGCTGAACAGGATCTGGAAGTCGTTCTGCTCCTCGCCCGCATGCACGCCGATCAGCGACGACAGCGCCTGGTACGGCTCGCTCAGCGAGGCCGCGCCCTCGCGCATCCAGAGGCTGCCCTCGCGCACCTGCGGCACCCACTGCTCCATCCAGTTCAGGTAGTCGGGCACCGCGAAGCGGCGCTCGCGGATCTGCCGCACGAGCGGCGTGCGCCAGACGCGCGAGCGGTAGTCGTGCCAGATGGCCGCCAGCTCGGTCAGCAGCGCGCCCAGGCCCTCGGGAGCGGCGGCCGGGTCGTGCGGCGGCGCGATCACGAGCTCGTCGTCGGCCGTGGCCACGGCAGCGCGCGGCACGACCATCACGGGCGGCGCCTCCACCGCCTCGACCTCGAACAGCATGTAGGCCGCCATGAAGCGCCCCGACTCCGGCACGTAGCAGAAGACCTGCTCGCCGGGCTTCAGCGCGCGGGTATGGAGGAACTCGGCCAACATCACCAGGATCGACGCCGCCCCGGTGTTGCCGCGCCACGCGAGGTTGCTCCACCAGCGCTCGCGCGGGATCGACAGCTCGGCCTTGGCCATCAGGTCCTCGACCACCGGGATGAACTTCTCCGACGAGTAGTGGCAGAGGAAATGGTCGACGCGCTTGGGATCGACCCAGCCGTCGCGCACCAGCCCCGCGTACTCGTGGATGCCGATGTCGAACAGGTGCGGCAGCAGCCGGATGTCCTGGCGCAGCGACAGCGCGCCGGCCGCCTCGGCCTCGGACCAGGAAGCGAAGTCGAGGTGGCCACGCGCCCGGTCCTCGGTCAGGCCCAGCTGCATGCAGACCGGGTAGTCGCCCGAGAACGAGCGCTGGTGCACCCACTTCAGGCGCAGCCGCAGGCCCGGCGAACCGGCCAGTGCGGGCGCACCGTCGGACAGCAGCAGCGCCCCGGCGCCGTCCGACAGCATCCAGCGCAGGAAGTGCGAGTCGAAGTCGGTCTCGTAGCCGCGCGCCGCGAAGCGCGATCGCTTGAACAGCCGCGAGGGCATCTCGCTGGCCACCGCGAGCGCCGAGCGGTGCGCGCCCAGCTCGATGCCCTGCGCGGCGGCCTGGATCGCCGACACGCCGGCCGCGCAGATGCCGTGCACCGCGAGCGTCTCCATCGGCGCCGCCGCGAGCTCGCCCTGGATCATGTTGGCGAAGCCGGGCATCAGCGTGTCACCGCCCGACGAACCGCTGGCCAAGAGCGACACGCGCGACAGCTCGGCGCCGCCGCGGCGCAGGCAGTCGCGGATCGCGCCGGCCGCCATTTGCGCATTGGTGTGGCGCGTCGCGCCCTCGGCATCGATCGCGTAGTGGCGCGTACGGATGCCGTTCTCGGCCAGGATGCGGCGCTTGATGCGCTCGGACATCCGGTTGAGCGGCGCGATGAAGTCGTCCATGCGCTCGTTGGGCACGGGGTCGCCCGGCATGAAGTAGCCGGCGCTTTCGAGGTAGACGCGTTGGAAGGGAACTGGCATGTGTCAGGAAGTGAAGGAATCGCCCGGCATCAGCGGTCGGCTGCGCCATCGCGGCCAGACCGCGCCGAGCACGAACACGCGCGCCATGTATGGCACCAGCCCGCCCTCGTTGAGCGACGGATCGACCCGCGCGCGGTAATGCGTGCGATGCAGATGCGTGAGCTCGGACCAATGGGCATGCGGGTTCTCGTGGTGCGCCGTGTGGAGCCCGATGTTGAACAGCAGCGGATTGACCCAGCCCTCGAAATTGCGCGCGTAGTTCAGCGGAGTACCCGAGGTATCGCCGCGCGCCCCTCGTTCGGGCCGGCGCCCGTCGGCATGCGCATGCTGCAGGTAGTTGGTGGCCAGCAGCCAGTGCAGGCCGTGCAGCTGCGGCAGGATCACGAACACCAGCGCCTTGCGCCAGTCGAGCGCGAGCAGCGCGGCCCAGCTCGCCAGCCACAGCGCGTACTGCGCCATGCAGTAGCGCCAGGCCCCGCGCCGGTGGCGATGCAGCCGGCCCAGCCACGCAACGAACAGCGGGAACAGCACCCACACCGCCTGGAACGGATGCAGCAGGTAGCCGCGCAGGTGGTTGGTGTCGCCGCCGAAGCGGTAGGTGCGCGCCACGTCCTTCGGGCCATGGCGATGGCGGTGGTGGTTCGCCACGTGCGCGGGCCAGAACACGAAGGTCGGATGGCCCTGCAGCAGCGTGATCCAGAAGTCGGTCAGCCGGTTCATGCGCCGGCCGCGCCACATGCGCAGGTGCACGTGGTTGTGGTGGATCACGCCGACGCCGAGCGTGAGGAACAGCATCGGCGCATAGAGCCAGAGGCTGAACCCATGCACCCATTGCCAGGCGGCGAGCGCCGGCAAGGCCGCCAAATAGAACAGGCTCTGCCAGTCGCGCCAGTGACGCAGCCGCGGCATCTCAGGCCGGCCTGCCATCGTGCGTGGCCGGACGGCCGCGCTGCCTGTCGCGAAAGCCCCGGAACAGCGGCTCGGCCGCGTCGGCCGCGATGCGGGTGCCGAACAGCCGGTCCATGAAGGTGAACTGGAAGCCGTAGTTGCCGTTGTGGCAGGCGTGGTGCAGGTGGTGGCGCCGGCTGGCCGCGAACCAGTGGCTGTACGACACGCGCGGGAAGAAGTCGTAGTTCGAATGCCCGACGCTGTTGAAGAACAGGCTGAACACCGGCACCGAGGCCAGCGACCAGAAGCTGAAGTCGTGCAGCACCATCGGCAGCAGGATCACGTTGCCGAGCATCGCGGCCTCCAGCGGATGGAAGCTGTAGGTGGCCCAGGGCGTGGTCACGAAGGAGCGGTGGTGCGGCCCGTGGAAGCGCCGCAGCCAGCGCGTGTGCAGCAGCCGGTGGTTGAGCCAGAAATGCACGTCGTTCCACAGCGCGAGCACCACGATCTCCAGCACGACCTGGCGCCAGCCCGCATCGGGATCGAGCCGCGCCCAGCCCAGCTGCAGCAGCCCCCAGGGAAACACCATGCCGAGCCCGAAGAGCAGCACCGAGATGCCCGACTGCGTGAGCTCGCGCCGCAGTTGCCCGGGCTGCAGCGGCCGCGGGTCGAGCACCCGGCCGATGCCCAGCGCCGGCAGCACGCGCCGGGTCAGCAGGGCATTGAGCGCGCCGAAGCCGAGGTAGATGCCGCCGAAGAACAGCAGCCCCCACAGCATCACCTGCGGGGCGGAAAGGGACGTGAAGGTCTGCGCCATCCCCCCGAGGCTACAGCAGCATCTCGGGCACGATCGGGGCGATCAGCATGTTGTAGAAACGCTGGAAGAAATCCGACTCGGGCTCGGCGGTGAGGATCAGCTCCTTCTCGCCGTCGGTCGTGAGCCATTCCAGGGTGCCCGTGCCCTTGGCCAGCCGCAGCCGGTAGGAGTTCTGCAGCTTGCTGATGTTGATCACGCGCAGCATCTCGCGCGCGAGCTGCGGGCTGTCGGCCACCACGCCCATCTCGGTGTTCTGGCTGGCCGAGCGCGGATCGAGGTTCATCGAGCCGATGAAGATGCGGCGCTTGTCGATGGCCGCGGTCTTGGCATGCAGCCGGCCCAGCGACTTGCCGAACATGCCGAAGCGCTCGCCCGCGCTGGTGCGCTTGGGGCTCAGCTCGTAGACGTCGGCACCGCTGCGCAGCAGCCGCTCGCGGTAGCGCGCGTAGCCGGTGTGCACCAGCGGCTCGTCGTTGGCGGCCAGCGAGTTGGTCAGCAGCGTGAGCTTGACCTTGCGCTTCGTGAGTTCCTCGAAGGCGGCCATGCCGCGCTCGCCCGGCACCAGGTAGGGCGAGGTCAGGTCGACCTCGCTCTGCGCATCGAGCATCAGGGTCCAGACCTTCATCGTCACGCTGGTGGCGATGGCCTCCTCGGCGGTCATGGTGGTCGGCTTGGTCGGCGGATCGGCGATGGCGCGCGCCTCGCCCCACAGCAGGCCCATGCGGCCCGCGTCGAGCTCCTCGGCGATCGGCCCGTAGCCGAGGATGTCGACCGGCGGCAGCACGATCTTCGGCGGCGGCGCGGCCATGCCGATCCAGGCGTCGAAATCGGCGGCCGCCGGCGCCCGGCCGCCCTCGCCCGTCACGATGTCGGCCACCGGCCAGACCTGCTGGCTGTTCCAGTAGCTGTCGAAGATCGATTCGAGCTGCGGCACCACCTTGCCGACCACCAGCGCGTCCATGTCGATGAAGTTCTGCGCCTCGCTGAGCACGAAGTACTCGTCGGCGATGTTGCGCCCGCCCACCACGGCCATCGCGCCGTCGGCGATGAACAGCTTGTTGTGCATGCGGTGGTTGAGCCGCGCGATCTCCAGCGGCGAGGCCGCGAAGCGCGACAGCAGCCCGCCGCCGCGCCCGCAGCAGAAGGGATTGAACAGCCGCACCTGCACGTTGGGCACGGCGGCCAGCGCCAGCAGCAGCTGCTGGCTCTTCATGGTGTAGAGGTCGTCGACCAGCAGGCGCACCTGCACGCCGCGCGCGGCGGCCTCGCGCAGCGAACGCAGCAGCAGCCGGCCGGTGGCGTCGTTCTCGAGCTGGTAGTACTGCACCACGAGCGAACGCTGGGCCCGCTGCGCGAGCTGGATGCGCGCGTCGAGCGAATACACGCCCAGCGGCATCAGCCGGAAGCCCGAGTGCTCGCCGGGCGGCGTCGAGGCCTCGGCGATCGTCGCCAGCCGGGTCGAGGGATCGAAGGCGGCGGCATGTTCGGCGGGCCGTTCGCGCGCGGGCGGCAGCGCACCGCAGGCGGCGAGCGTCGCGGCCACGCCGAGGGCGTACACGAGGCGCAGCGCGCGCCGAATCCAGGCATTCGTCATTTCTTCCGTCCTTCCCCACCATCGGCGCGATGAGCGCGCTCCCGGGGCCGCATCTTCCCTCTTTTCGAGCGCGGCCCCTGCAGCAAGTACGGCGCGCACGCCACGCCGGTTTCAGCGGCGGCATCGTCCTAGAATCCGCCCCCACAGCGACCGGAGCACACCGCCATGCAACTTCCGACCTTCTCGCGCGCGGCATTCGGAACCCTCACCCTCACACTTACCCTGGCCGCGGCGGCACTCTGCGCACCCGCGCGCGCCGCGCTCGACATCGGCGACCCCGCGCCCCGCTTCACCGCCACCGCCGCGCTCGGCGGCAAGACCTTCCGCTACTCGCTGGCCGATGCGCTCGCCAAGGGGCCGGTGGTGCTGTATTTCTTCCCGGCCGCCGACTCGAACGAATGCTCGATCGAGGCCCATGCCTTCGCCGAGGCCATCGACCAGTTCGCGGCCCTGGGCGCGACCGTGATCGGCGTCTCGGCCGACGACATCGACACGCTGTCGAAGTTCTCGGTCAAGTCCTGCCAGAGCCGCTTTCCCGTGGCCTCCGACGAATCGAAGGCCGTGATCCAGTCCTTCGACGCGGTGATGCAGACCCGGCCCGACTTCGCCAACCGGCTGTCGTACGTGATCGCGCCCGACGGCAAGGTCGCCTCCTACTACCAGAACCTCAATCCCGACAAGCATGTCGAGCGCATGCTCAATGCGGTGAAGGCGCTGCCCAAGGCCGCACGGTAGGCGCCGCGCGGGGTTTCGCCGCTTCGCGCAAAATCCCGGCCCATGCAGCTCAACTTCATCGCCAACGCCGACGTTCCCTCGGCCTCCGGCCGCACCCTCCCCGTCATCGACCCCTCCGACGGCCAGCCCTACGACGAGATCCAGCGCAGCAATGCCGCCGACATCGACAGCGCGGTGCGCGCCGCGCGCGACTGCTTCGAGGGCGTGTGGCACAAGGTCAGCGCGGCCGACCGCGGCCGGCTGCTGTTCAAGCTCTCGCAGAAGATCGCCGAGCACGTCGACGAGCTCGCGGCCATCGAGCAGCGCGACTGCGGCAAGCCCGTGAAGCAGGCGCGCGCCGATGCGCTCGCGCTGGTGCGCTACTTCGAGTTCTATGCCGGCGCCTGCGACAAGCTGCACGGCGAGACCATCCCCTACCAGGACGGCTACAGCGTCTTCACCTGGCGCGAGCCGCACGGCGTGACCGGCCACGTGATCCCCTGGAACTACCCGATGCAGATCTTCGGGCGCAGCGTGGGCGGCGCGCTCGCCGCCGGCAACGTCTGCGTGGTCAAGCCGGCCGAGGACGCCTGCCTGTCGCTGATCCGCGTGGCGCAGCTCGCGGCCGAAGTGGGCTTCCCGGCCGGCGCGCTCAACATCGTCACTGGCTACGGCCACGAGGTGGGCGACGCGCTCGCGCGCCACGAGGGCATCGACCACATCAGCTTCACCGGCAGCCCGAAGATCGGCACGCTGATCCAGCAGGTGGCGGCCGAGCGCCATTGCCCGGTCACGCTCGAGCTCGGCGGCAAGAGCCCGCAGATCATCTTCGCCGACGCAAACCTCGACGCGGCGATCCCGGTGCTGATCAACGCCATCGTGCAGAACGCCGGCCAGACCTGCTCGGCCGGCTCGCGCGTGCTGGTCGAGCGGGCCATCTACGAACCGCTGCTCGAACGCCTGGGCCATGCCTTCGAGGCGCTGCGCGTGGGCCCGGCCGCGATGGACCTCGACGTCGGCCCGCTGATCCGCCAGACCCAGCAGCAGCGCGTGTGGGATTTCCTGAGCGACGCGCAGGTGGCCGGCATCCCGATGGTGGCGCAGGGCATCGTGGTCGACGAAGCGCCCGAGACCGGCTTCTACCAGGCCCCCACGCTGCTGCGCGACGTGCCGGTGAACCACCGCCTCGCGCAGGAGGAAGTGTTCGGCCCGGTGCTCGCCGCCATGGCCTTCGCCGACGAGGACGAAGCGGTGGCGCTCGCCAACGCCACCCAGTTCGGCCTGGTCGCCGGCATCTGGACCGAGAACGGCGCGCGCCAGTTCCGCATGGCCAAGCGCGTGCGCAGCGGCCAGGTGTTCATCAACAACTACGGCGCCGGCGGCGGCGTCGAGCTGCCTTTCGGCGGCGTCAAGTCCTCGGGCTATGGCCGCGAGAAGGGCTTCGAGGCGCTGTACGGTTTCACCACGCTGAAGACGGTGGCGGTGAAGCACGGCTGAGATCGCGTCCCTTCAAGCAAAAACGCGGCGGACCGAAAGGCCCGCCGCGTTTTTTTCTAGGGCTCGAAGCCGCTCAGCCCAGCGCCGTATCGAGCAGCATCATCAGCACGAAGCCCACCATGAGCCCGCCGGTGGCGAAGGCCTCGTGCCCCTTGCGGTGCGACTCCGGAATGATCTCGTGGCTGATCACGAACAGCATCGCGCCCGCCGCGAAACCGAGCCCCCAGGGCAGCAGCATCGCCGAATGGCCGACCACGGTCGCACCGAGCACCGCGCCCAGCGGCTCGACCAGGCCCGAGGCCATGCCGATCAGCACGGCGAAGCTGCGGCTGTAGCCCGCGGCCAGCAGCGCCACCGCCACCACCAGGCCCTCGGGCACGTCCTGGATCGCGATGCCGGTGGCCAGCGCGTCGGCGCGCAGGCCGTTGTTGGCGGCGTAGCCGACGCCGATCGCGAGCCCCTCGGGCACGTTGTGCAGCGCGATCGCGAACACGAACAGCCACGTGCGCCGGATCTGGCGCGCCGCCTGCCCTTCGCGGCCCTTGATGAAATGCTCGTGCGGCAGCACGCGGTCCATCACCATCAGCGCGATGCCGCCGAGCAGGATCGCGCTGCCGATGACGCCGCCGGCGGCCCAGTCGCCACCGCCGAACACGCCGATCGACTTGGCGGCCGCGAGGCCCGGAATGATCAGCGAGAAGGCGCAGGCCGCGAGCATCAC
The DNA here is from genome assembly GCF_059418265.1 of Variovorax sp. GW821-FHT09B05. Taxonomy (NCBI): domain Bacteria; kingdom Pseudomonadati; phylum Pseudomonadota; class Betaproteobacteria; order Burkholderiales; family Comamonadaceae; genus Variovorax; species Variovorax sp. GW821-FHT09B05. The sequence continues at coordinate 339,753 of NZ_JBWKPN010000002.1, read as the reverse complement.
GCCGGCGCCGAAGCCGAACAGCGTGTCCTGCACGCGGTCGGGCAGGCGCTGCGAGAAGATCACCGGCGTGGTGCCCAGCGCCGTGGCGAAGGCCGCCACCGAGCCGCCGAGGAACGCGTTCCAGACCACCGGATCGGCGGTCACGAAACGCCAGAAATGCGCCACCACGACGACCGCGCCGGCCGCCACGATCGCCAGCCCGAGCCATTCGCGCGCGCTGCGGGCGGGACGCGGGCCGTGCATGGCGGGGGCCGCTGCCGGTTGCTCGGAGCTGTCGGGGTTCATGCGCCGGAATTTCCGCCGCGCAGCGCCGCGGCATGGCGACGGGCCACCTCGGCCCAGTTCACGACGTTGTAGAAGGCCGCGATGTATTCGGGGCGGCGGTTCTGGTACTTGAGGTAGTAGGCGTGCTCCCACACGTCGAGCCCGAGGATCGGCACGTTGCCCGAGCCGATGCCGCGCATCAGCGGGCTGTCCTGGTTGCCGCTGCTCTCCACCGCGAGCTTGCCGGCGGGCGTGACCGTGAGCCAGGCCCAGCCGCTGCCGAAGCGCGTGAGCGCGGCCTTGGTGAAGGCCTCCTTGAAGGCCTCGAAGCCGCCGAGGTCGGCATCGATGGCCTTGGCGAGTTCGCCCTCGGGCAGGCCGCCGCCGCCCTGGCCCACTGGCGCCATCACGGTCCAGAACAGGCCGTGGTTGGCATGGCCGCCGCCGTTGTTGCGTACCGGCGCGCGCAGGGCTTCGGGCAGCTGCTCGACGCCGGCGATCAGCGCCTCGACCGGCTGGCCTTCGTGCGGCGTGTCCTTCAGCGCGGCGTTGAGGTTGTTGACGTAGGTCTGGTGGTGCTTGCCGTGGTGGATTTCCATCGTCTGCGCGTCGATATGGGGCTCGAGCGCGTCGAAGGCATAGGGCAAGGCGGGAAGAACGTAGGGCACGATGACAAAGCTCCTGGTTGAAAGAAGCCCTTTGCGTCGTCCATTCGCTACGTACTCAGGCGTACAAATGATAATTGTTCGCATTGTCCATGTCCAGACAGGCCGAATGGGAATGGCGAGAACCCGCCAGACGGGGCGCGGCCGATACACTGGCCGGGCCGTCGCCGCCCGCGCAAAGAACGCCCGATGAACGCTCCACGCCCCCTTCCCTTCGTCCGCCTCCTCCCCATGCTCGTGCTCGCAGCCGCCGGCCTCGCCCGCGCCGAGTTCGCCTCGCCGCCGCCCGGCGAATACATCTACCAGGGCGGCAACGGCGCGCTGCGCGTCAAGCCCAACGGCCATTTCGACATCACGACCATCGGCGCCAACGCCCACACCTGCGCGCTCGACGGCAACGTGGCGCGCGGCACGGCGAAGCTCGACGACTCGAGCTGCGTGGTGAACTTCACCGTCAACGGCGGCACGGTCAAGGTCGGCAGCAACGGCGCCGACCAGTGCCGCGACAGCTGCGGCGCGCGCGCCACCTTCGAGGGCACCTACACCCGCCCGGCCCCGGCCTGCACCGACAAGGCCGTGGCCGCCTCGCGCCAGGGCTTCAAGCGCCGCTACGACGCGCGCGACTATGCCGCCGCCCTCACCACGCTGGCACCGGTGCTCACCGAGTGCGACAAGACCCTGGACTGGATCAGCAAGGGCTGGATGCGCAACGACCTCGCGCTGACCCAGTACAAGCTCGGCGACCGCGCCGCCTGCCTGCAGACCCTGGCGCCGCTGGCCGAGAGCGCGGGCAAGAGCGACGAGCAGATCCAGGAGGAATACCCGCCGGCCGACGCCGAGATCTACCTGCCGGTGGTGCGCGCCACCCGCACCAACCTCAAGCTCTGCCGCGGTTGAACGGCCCCGTATCGCCGAAGCTTGACCGCGGGCAAGGTCCGCCGCGGCGCGATCCAGTAGCCTGCGCGGCACAGGCCCTTGGGCCATGGCGCAAAATCGGACCCCTCGCCCCATGAACAACCGCAGCAGCTCCAGCACCGTCATCCCGATCGCCGAGATCGGCCGCGCGCGCGCGGCCCTCGCCGTGCCCGGGATCGCGCTGCCCGCCACCGGCGTGCTGCACGACCGTCTGGGCCGGCCGCTGACCGACCTGCGCATCAGCGTGACCGACCGCTGCAACTTCCGCTGCAGCTACTGCATGCCGAAGGACGTGTTCGACAAGGACTACCAGTACCTGCCGCACAGCGCGCTGCTGAGCTTCGAGGAGATCACGCGGCTGGCCCGCCTGTTCGCCGCGCACGGCGTGCGCAAGATCCGGCTGACCGGCGGCGAACCGCTGCTGCGCAAGAACATCGAGGGCCTGATCGAGCAGCTCGCCGCGCTGCGCACGCCCGCGGGCGAGCCCCTCGAGCTCACGCTCACCACCAACGGCTCGCTGCTCAAACGCAAGGCCGCCGCGCTCAAGGCCGCCGGCCTGCAGCGCGTGACCGTGAGCCTCGACAGCCTCGACGACGCGGTGTTCCGCCACATGAACGACGTGGACTTTCCCGTCGCCGACGTGCTGGCCGGCATCGAGGCCGCGCATGCCGCGGGCCTGGGCCCGATCAAGGTCAACATGGTGGTCAAGCGCGGCACCAACGAGCAGGAGATCCTGCCGATGGCGCGCCACTTCCGCGACCAGCTCGACGGCAAGGTCGTGCTGCGCTTCATCGAGTACATGGACGTCGGCGCCACCAACGGCTGGCGCATGGACGAGGTGCTGCCCTCGGCCGAGGTCGTCGCGCGCATCGGCGCCGAATTCCCGCTGCGCCCGCTCGAGGCCAGCGTGGCCGGCGAGACCGCCCAGCGCTGGGCCTATGCCGACGGCCGCGGCGAGATCGGCGTCATCAGCAGCGTCACGCAGGCCTTCTGCCACGACTGCAGCCGCGCGCGGCTGTCGACCGAGGGCAAGCTCTACCTGTGCCTGTTCGCGAGCGCCGGCCACGACCTGCGCCCGCTGCTGCGCGGCGCCGCTAGCGACGAGGAGATCGCCTCGGCCATCGGCCATGTCTGGCAGGGGCGCGCCGACCGCTACTCGGAACTGCGCGCGCTGCGCGGCCCCGACGACGGCGACGCCAAGGCGCAGCGCCGCGTCGAGATGAGCTACATCGGCGGATGAGCGCACCGATGGGCCGCATCGCCGACATCGCCGCCGGCCTCGCCTGCCACGACCCCCAGGACCTCGGCGTCGACGGCGTGCGCAGCTTTATCGAGCGGCTGGTCGAGGGCGCCGTCGTCGCCCAGCGCGAGCAGCTCGGCCTGCGCCAGGCGCTCGGCCGGGTGCTGGCCGAGGACATCGTCTCGCCCGTCAGCGTGCCGCCGCACGACAACTCCGCCATGGACGGCTTCGCCTTCGACGGCGCATTGCTGCGCGACGACGCGCCCAGCGATGCCTCGGTCTCGCTGCGCATCGTGGGCACCGCGCTGGCCGGTGCCACCTGGCGCGGCGCGCTGGCCCCGGGCGACGCCGTGCGCATCATGACCGGCGCCGTCATGCCGGCCGGGCTCGACACCGTGATCCCGCAGGAGTTCTGCCGCGTCGACGACGATCGCCTGAGCTTTCCCGCGCGCGTGGTGCGCCGCGGCGACAACCGCCGCCTCACGGGCGAGGACCTGATGCAGGGCCAGCCCGCGCTGCGCCGCGGCCAGCGGCTGTCGCCGGCCGCGCTCGGCATGGTCGCGAGCCTGGGCCTGACCGGCGTGCCGGTGCTGCGACGGCTGCGCGTGGCCTGTCTGTCGACCGGCGACGAGATCCTCGAGATCGGCGACGCGCCGCGCGAAGGCGCCGTCTACGACAGCAACCGCTACACCGTCACCGCCCTGCTCGAGCGGCTGGGCTGCGAGGTCATCGATCTCGGCCTGGTGCGCGACGATCCCGCCTCGCTGGCGGCCGCCGTGCAGCGCGCGGCGCGCGAGGCCGATGCCATCGTCACCAGCGGCGGCGTCAGCGCCGGCGCGGCCGACCACACGCGCGAGGTGATGCAGCAGCTCGGCGACATCGCCTTCTGGCGCGTCGCGATGCGCCCCGGCCGGCCCATGGCCGTGGGCCTGATCCCGCGCGAGCCCCAGGGCTCGGAATCCGCCGTGCTGTTCGGCCTGCCCGGCAATCCGGTCGCCGTGATGGTCACCTTCCTCGCCTTCGTGCGGCCCGCGCTGCTGCGCATGATGGGCTGCCATGCCGCGGCCGCGGCGCACCCGCCGCTGCTGCGCGCGCGCAGCCTCGGGCCGATCCGCAAGAAGCCGGGCCGCACCGAATACCAGCGCGGCTTCGTGCAGTCGGTGCCCGGCGCGCTGCCCGAGGTGCGGGTGGCGGGCAACCAGGGCTCGGGTGTGCTCAGTTCGATGGTCGAGGCCAACGGCCTCGTGGTGCTGCACCACGACCAGGGCCCGGTGGCCGCGGGCGACGAAGTCGACGTGATGATGTTCGACGGGATCGTCTAGGGCGTTTTCACTCGGCCGTGATGTTCGCGGCCTTGATGATCTGGGCCCACTTGCGTGTCTCGCTGCCGATGAAGGCGCTGAACTCGGTGGCGCTGCCGCCACGCAGTTGCAGTCCCGCGGCCTCGGCCTTGCGGCGCACGTCCGCGTCGGCCACGGCCGCGTTGATCTCGGCATTGAGCCGCTCGACCACCGCCGCCGGCGTGCCCGCGGGCGCCAGCATGCCGTACCAGCCGTAGCCCACGACCGATGGCAGGCCCTGCTCGCGCAGGGTGGGCGCATCGGGGTACAGCGGCGAACGCTCCTCGTTGGCCACGCCCAGCACCCGCAGCTTGCCGGCCTGGATATGCGGCACCGCGGTCGAGATGGCGGTCAGCGTGGCGTCGATGCGCCCGGCCAGCAGCTCGGTGTAGGCCGGTGCGTCGCCGCGGTACTGCACCACCACGCCCTTGGCGCCCGCGGCGCGCAGCAGCAGCTCGGCCGTCAGGTGCGGCGCGGAGCCCGCGCCCGGCGAGCCGAAGGTGGCGCCCCCGGGCTGCGCCTTCGCATGCTTCACGAACTCGGCCAGCGTCTTGTAAGGCGCCTGGGCATTGACCACCAGGAACAGCGGCGCGATCGCGGTGCTGGCGATGGCAGCGAAGCTCTTGTGCACGTCGTACGGCAGGTCCTTGTAGAGCGCCTCGCCGATGGCGATCGGCGCGGCGGCATGCAGCAGCGTGTAGCCATCGGGCGGCGCCTTGGCCACGAAGTCGTTGGCGATGCGCGTGCCCGCGCCCGCCTTGTTCTCGACCACGATCCCCTGGCCGAGCCGGCGCCCGAGGAAGTCGCCGAGCACGCGCGTGAGGATGTCGTTGGAGCCGCCCGCGCCGTAGGGCGAGATCATGCGGATCGGCCGCGCGGGCCAGGCCTGCGCGAAAGCCGGCGCGCTCCAGGGCAGCGCCAGGCCGGCGGCCGCGGCGAGAAGGTGGCGGCGGTTCAAGGTCGTCATGCGTGTCGTCTCCATTTTTCTAAGTGTGTTCGTTCGTCGAGTCTCAGGCCTGCCGGATCGGCGGATAGTCGAAGCGCAGCGCCAGATGGTCGGCATGCGGCTGGTAGAGCCGCAGCACGACATAGAAACGCGCGTCGCGCGGCGCGGGCAGCCAGTTCATGTCCGGCCCGGGATCGTCGGCCTGCAGCCGGATCACGAGGCTGCCGTCGGCCTCGTGGCGCAGGCCTGGCGTGCGGTCGCCGATCGAGTAGCGCGCGATCGGGTTGGCCACGAACAGGCAGTCGCTGCGCCGGTACATCGTGAGCGACCAGAAAGCGCCCACCTTCGGGGCCCGGCCCGGCGCGAAGCGCAGCTCGTAGCGCCGCGATCCATCGAGCGGTTCGCCCCGTGCGTCGACCTCGGCCGTCGGGTACATCGCCTCGTCGATGCCGAGCGCACCGATGAAGTTGCGCGCGATGCGGGAGCGCGTCAGCAGGTCCTCGCCCCAATGCGTGCGCACCATGACCGGGATGGCCCAGCCGCCGCCCAGGTCGTGCGGCTGGCCGGCGCTGCGCAGGCCTTCGTAGACGGCCGGCAGCGCGGCCTCGAGCGCGCCGGCCGTGGGCGGCCATGCGAGCCGCTCGCCCTCGGGCACGGGATTGCGCCGCAGCGCGGCGTCCACGACCTGGCGATACAGGTCGGGCGCGGGAATGCGCGTGTCGCGGCCTTCGAGCACGGTATCCACGCGCATCGCAGCGTCGGCGCCATCGAGCCGCACGAGCCGCAGGCCCGCCTGCAGCGCGCGCACGCGCTCGGCATCGGCGCCGTCGTCCTCCACGAGGATGCGGCCGATCAGCCAGACGTCGTCGCCGGCCGCGCGGATCGTGTGCGTGATGCCCTCGGGCACGGCGTCGCGCCAGCCCGGGCCGTGGACCAGCGTGCGCTGCGCCCGGTTGCCGGTGGTGCGTCGCCCCACGTAGGCGAATGGGTTGGTCCAGGCATCGAGCAGCCCGAGGGTCCAGTAGCGCTCGCCCATGTCGGGCGACTCGATGACCACCGGCCCCTCGCGGAGGTCGAGCCAGGCGTTGCTGTAGACGGTGTCGTTGTTCGGGCTCACCACCTCTCGGTCTTCGGGCCCCAGGCGACGGTGCGTGTGGGTGAACTGGTTGACCCAGCGCATCCCGGTGCCGGGCTCCGCGGCGGCGAAGCCCAGCCGCGGATGGCGGCGCGCGGTGGTCGCGGCGCGCATGCGCATCATCTCGTACAGCGGCAGCGTCTGGACGACCGCGGCTTCGCCTTCTTGCGTGAACATGTCCATGGCGTTTTCCTCTCTCATCCGACGTTCAGGCCACGGCGCCGTCGCGGCGCAGCTCGGCGATTTCCTGCGCGCCGAAACCCAGCGCGCCCAGCACCTCGTCGGTGTCCGCGCCGCAGGCAGACGCGGCGCGCGGCCGGGCGCGCGGCGCGTCGCCGAGGCTGTAGGGCAAGGCAAGCGAGGGGTAGCGGCTGCCGTCGGCCGCGACCGCGTCGACCAGCATGCCGCTGGCCTGCACGTCCTCGCTGTCGAGCACCTGCCGGTAGCTGCGCACCGCGCCGACGACGATCTGGTTGCGGCTCAGCAGCGCCACGCACTCTTCGCTCGTGAACGCGGACAGGCATTCGCGCAGCACCGCGCGCAGCTCGGCGCGGTGCCGCACGCGCAGGGCGTTGCTGCGAAAGCGCGGATCGTCCGCGAGCGCCTCGCGCCCCACGACGCGGCAGAAGCGCGCCCAGTGCTCGTCCGCATAGGCCGACAGCACGATGTGCCCGTCGCGCGTGGGCACCACCTCCGCGGCTGGCGCGTTGTTCGGCTGGCCGTCGCCGATGCGCGTCGGCTCGGGTGCGCCGCCCAGGTAGTCGCACCAGGTGGTGGCCTGCAGGTGCAGCGCCACCTCGAGCAGCGAGGTGCGCAGCGTCTCGCCCCTGCCGGTGCGCGTGCGGCCGTAAAGCGCCGCCAGCACCGCCTGCGCGCCCAGGTGCCCCGCGGCCGCGTCGATGACCGGCACGCCCACCTTCTGCGGCAGCCGGTCCGGCTCGCCCGTCACCGACATCAGGCCGCTCTCGGCCTGCGCGGCCACGTCGTAGCCGGGACGCGCGCTCGAGGGCCCGCGGCTGCCGAAGCCCGAGATCGAGAGGTAGATCAGCTTCGGGAAGCGCTCGCGCACCGGCTCCGGCCCGAAGCCCAGGGCCTCCACCGCGCCCGGGCGCAGGTTCTGGATCAGCACGTCGCTGCCCTCGATCAGCCGCCACGCGACCGCACGCCCGGCCTCGCTCTTGAGATCGAGCGCGATCGAGCGCTTGCCGCGGCTGTAGGCCCGGATCATCGACTCGCCGTAGCGGCCGATGTGGCGCGCCTGGTCGCCCGCGATCGGCTCGATCTTCACGACCTCGGCGCCCAGCTCGGCCAGCACCATCGCCGCGCCCGGGCCGGCGATGTACTGCCCCATGTCGATCACGCGCACGCCCGCCAGCGGTGCCGCGGGTCCGGATGTCTCGGTCGTTGTCTCGGTGTTCATCGGCCCGGACCTTATCCCCTTCCCCTATTCTTGAAAATTCGATAATCGTGAGGGAGCGATCACGATCAGCTATCGCCTCCGACACCGGGACCGCCCATGGACGCCAAGACCCACCATCTCGTGCGCAAGCTGCGCCTGAGGCACCTCGAGCTGCTCGCCGCGCTCTCCGAGACCGCCACCATGCGCGGCGCGGCGGCACGGCTGCACCTGAGCCAGCCCGCGATCAGCAAGATGCTCGGCGAGATCGAGGGCTGCTTCGGCGCGCGGCTGTTCGAGCGCAGCCACCAGGGCATTCACGCCAACGCGCTGGGCGCGAGCGCCGTGTTCCGCGCGCGGGCGGTGCTCAACGAACTCGTGCGCGCCACCGAGGACGTCGACGCGCTGCAGGGCGGCGCCGCGGCAGTGCTGCGGGTCGGCGCGCCCTCCGTCACTGCCACCATCCCGGCCGCCATCGCCGAGCTGCGACGGCGGGTGCCAGGCGCCGCCGTGCTGCTGCGCGAGGGCCGCGTCCACGAACTGATCGAGCGGCTGCTCGAGGGCGCGCTCGACTGCGTCTTCGGCGCCATCACGCCCGAGCTGTCCGCGAGCGACATCGCGCCGCGGCTCGAGCCCGTGGTGCTGCTCGAGGACGAACTCTGCGTGCTCGCATCCACCGCTCACCCCGGCAACGACGACGGCGCCCGGCGCAGGCTGCGCTGGGCCGACCTGGCCCAGTCCTCCTGGGTGCTGCCGCCGCGCGAGACGCTGGTGCGTCAGGCCTTCATGACGGCCTTCCTCAACGACGGCGCGACGCCGCCGATGCCGGTCGTCGAGGCCCTGTCGTCGGTCACGGTCGGCGCAGTGCTGCGCCGCGATCCGTCGCTGCTGTGCGCGGTGCGGCTGGAGCATGCGATCGACGAGATCGCGCGCGGCGGCGTGCGCCGGCTCGCCGTCGCGCCGAAGGTGAGCCTGCCGTCCTTCGGCCTGTTCTTCCGCCGCGACGGCATGGAGCGCCCGCCGATCCTGGCCGAGTTCGCCGAGGCGGTGCGGCGCGGGGCCGCGACGATGGCGCCGAAGCGGCGCGCGAGGCCCGCGGCCTGAGGGGACTCAGGGCGCCAGATACTCCTTCGAGATCCCCGCCCCCACCGTGTACTTCGGATCCACGAAGTTGCCCAGCCGCACCTTGCCGCACTGGCTCAGCATCATGTAGGCGTCCCAGCGGTCGTAGCCGTACTCGGCTTCCATCCAGAGCACCAGCTCCTTGTAGGCGATGCGGGTAGCGTCCTCGAGCGGCCGCGCGCTGCCGATGGCCATGATCATGGCCTCGGTTTCCAGCCGCGGCCACTCGAGCTTCCAGCCCTTGATCAGGTCGACGCGGATGGTCGTGAGGCTCGGGTATTCGACCGCGGTGCCGCAGACCTCGCCGTCGCCCTGGCAGGCATGGGCGTCGCCGATGAACAGCCGCCCGCCCGGCGTGCGCACCGGCAGGTAGGTGATGCTGCCTGGGCCCATGTCGGGCAGGTCCATGTTGCCGCCGTGCTGGTCGGGCGTGAGGCTGTTGATGGAATCGAGCTCGGGCGAGCAGCTCAGGGTGCCGATATGCGGGCGGTACGGCAGGGTGACGCGCTTGCTCCAGTACACGCCCTCCTCGTCCACGTCGATCTTGCGCACGGTCTCGGGCAGCGGCTGGTTCAGCAGCGCGGTGAAGGCGGTGCCGCTCAGCGCGCCGAAGTCCGGGATCATGCAGCAGGTACCGCGCGGATTGGGCCCGCGCGGCGCCATCGATTCGATGTGCACCGCGATCGCGTCGCCGGGCTCGGCGCCCTCGACCATGATCGGACCGTTCTGCGGATTGACGAAGGGCATGGTCAGCACCTTCGAAGGCAGGTCCTGCTCGGTCTTGACCTTGCCGTCGAAGGCATCGCGCGTCTCGACCACGATGCGGTCGCCGGGCTTCACCGTCAACACGGGCTGGGTGTAGGGGCCGATGGTGAAGTGGTAGGTGCCCTGCTTCGCCTCGGTGAGTTCGTGGGTGGCCACGCGGCGCGCACGGCCCTCGCCGCGCGTCTGCATGATCGATCGTTCGAGCCAGCTCATGGGATGGGTCTCCTTCTTGGTTGCTTCACAGCGAGAGGTGCTCGCGCACCGCCTGCGCGTTCATGGCGCCGGGCTCGATGCGCCCGACGATGCGGCCCTTCTCCATCACGTAGGCGCGTTCGCCCACGTCGAGGATGGTGTCGAGGTTCTGCTCGACGAACAGGATGGTGGTGCCGAGGTCGCGCCGGATCGCGCGCAGCACGTCGCAGATCAGTTGCACGATCGAGGGCTGGATGCCTTCCGAGGGTTCGTCGAGCAGCATCAGCGCCGGGTTGCCCACCAGCGCGCGGCCGATGGCGAGCTGCTGCTGCTCGCCGCCCGACATGGTGCCCGCGAGCTGGTCGCGCCGCTCGGCCAGGCGCGGAAAGTACTGGTAGACCAGCTCGGGCTGCTTGCGGCCGCGCGGGCCGCCGATCAGCTCGCCCACCATCAGGTTCTCGGCCACCGTCATGCGCGGGAACACCTCGCGCCCCTGCGGCACGTAGCCGATGCCCAGCCGCGCGCGCGCATCGCTGGTCAGGGTCTCGATGTCGCGCCCCAGGAAGCGAATGCCGCCGCCGCGCGTGCGCAGCAGGCCCATCAGGCAGCGCATGGTGGTGGTCTTGCCCACGCCGTTGCGCCCGATCAGCGCCACGATCTCGCCCTTGCCCACCGCCAGGTCGACGCCCTGGAGGATCGGCGTGGCGCCATAGCCGGCCTGCAGGCCGCGGATCTCGAGCACGGTCTCAGTGGTGTTCATGCGTCTTCCCCAGGTAGATCTCGGCCACGCGCGGATCGGCGATCACCTCGGCGATCGAGCCCTCGGCGAACACCTTGCCGAAGTGCAGCACGGTCACGCGCTGCGCGATCTGGCGGATGAAGGCCATGTCGTGCTCGACCACCAGCACCGTCATGCCCTCGGCATTGAGCTTCTGGATCAGCTCGCCGGTCTTGAAGGTCTCCTCGGGCGACAGCCCGGCCGTGGGCTCGTCCATCAGCAGCAGCACCGGCTTGAGCGCCAGCGCCATGCCGATCTCCAGCCACTGCTGCTGGCCGTGGGACAGCTCGCCCGCGGGCTTGTCGGCATCGGCCGCGAGGTCCAGCAGCTCGAGCAGCCGGTCTTCCTCGCGTCGCAGCTCGGCCAGCCGCGCATGGTGCTGCAGCGCGATGTGGATGTTCTGCCGCACCGGCAGTTCGCGGAACACGCTCGGCGCCTGCATCTTGATGCTCATGCCCTGCTGCACGCGCTGGTAGGGCCGCTCGTCCGTCACCTCACGGCCCTGGAACTCGATGCGGCCCTCGCTGGCCTCGTGGGTGCCGACGATCAGCTTGAACAGCGTGCTCTTGCCCGCGCCGTTGGGCCCGATCAGGCAATGGATCTCGCCGCGGCGCACCGAGAGGTCGACCTCCGACACGGCCGCATGGCCGCCGAAGCGCTTCGACAGGCCGTGGGTCTGCAACAGCACCTCGGTCATGCGCGCACCTCCGCGGTCGTGGCTTCGGGCAGCTTCGACGGCGCCGCGGGCTTCGCCGCGCCGCGCCGCGCGAACAGCCGCCGCACCGCGTTCGCCACGCCGATCACGAAGCCCTGCGGCGCCACCATCACGGTGCACAGCAGCATCGCGCCCATCAGCAGCAGCGCCGCCTGCTGGCTGTAGACCGTCAGCGCCTGGAAGGCCCAGAGCACCAGGAACGAACCGACCAGCGTGGCCGTGATGTCGCCGCGGCCCGAGAACGCGACCCAGACGATCGGCATCGCGGCGGCCGGCAGGCCGATGCTCGCGGGCGTGATGAACTGGCCCCACGAGGTGTAGAGCACGCCGCTGAGGCCCGCCAGCGCGGAGCCGATGACGAAGGTGGCGAGCTGGTACTTGCGCACGTCGTAGCCGAGCAGCTCGGCGCGCTGCGGATCCTCGCGCACCGCCACCACCACGTTGCCGAAGCGCGAGTTCAGCAGGATGCGCAGGCCCAGGTAGACCACGAGGATCAGCGCCACCACCAGGTAGTACAGCGCCACGCCCTCGAAGAACAGTTGCTCGCCGCCGAACCAAGGGATGTTCAGCGGCGCCATGTCCTTCATGCCGTTGAAGCCGTTGAGCCGCGCGTTGCCGATGTGCCATTCGGGCCCGGCCGTCTGGCCGAGGAAGAAGGCCAGCACCAGCGTGGCCGACAGCGTGACGATGCCGAAGAACACGCCGCCCACGCGGCCCCAGATCATGAAGTAGCCGAGCACCGCCGCCGCCAGCGCGGCCAGGCCGAGGGCCAGTGCCAGCGCGAGGAAGGTGGTGCCCGACTCGCCGCCCAGGTTGGTGGCCAGCACGCCGTAGCCGTAGCCGGCCACGCCGAAGAAGAAGGTCTGGCCGAAGGACAGCATGCCGCCGTAGCCCCAGACCAGGCACAGGCCCATGGCCATGAAGGTCCAGGTCAGCAGGTAGGCCATGTTGCCGACGTCGTACGAATCGGCGACGGCCGGGTATGCGAGCACCAGGACCAGCACGGCGAGGAAGGGAAGCCAGAAGACGCGGCTGGCGCCCAGCGTCTGCGGCCCGTTGATGAGTTGGAACATGCGAGGAGGACTCCGTGCAGGGGAAGACGCCGTTCAGCGGGTGCGCCGGGCCAGCCAGCCCGACACCCCTTCGGGCAGGATGCGGATCACCACGATCACCGCCAGCAGCATCCCGATCTGGCCCACGATCTGGCCGCCCCAGCCGTTGAGGCCGGTGCGGATGACCGCGAGCAGGATGCCGGCCGGCGCGGTGCCCAGCAGCACGTTGGCGCCGCCCACCACCACGGTGACGAAGCTCTCGACCAGGAAGGCCGCGCCCATGGTCGGGATCAGGGTCATGGTCGGCGCATAGAGCGCGCCGCACAGCCCCGCGAGGCCGGCGCCGATGCCGAAGCTCAGCGCGTACACGCGGCCCACGCGCACGCCGGTGGCCTGCGCGATCGAGGCGTTCTGCATGGTGGCGCGCGCATGCACGCCGAAGCGGGTGCGCATGAAGACCAGGTAGATGCCGCCGAGCACCGCCACCGCGGCCGCGAACAGCACCAGCCGGTAGACCGAGAAGCTGTAGCCGCCCACGCTGAAGCTGCCCTCGGGCGTGCCCACGCCCGCGAGCGTGGAGCCGAACACCAGCAGCATGCCCTGCGTGACGATCAGGCTCAGGCCGAAGGTGGCGAGCAGCGAGTCGAGCGGCCGCTTGTAGAGCTTGCGCACCAGGCTCCACTCCACGGCCATGCCGATCAGGCCGGCCGCGAGCGTGCCGCACAGCTGCGCGAGCGGCAGCGGCAGCCCGCCGTGCACCAGGCCCACGGTGACGTAGGCGCCGCACATGATGAACTCGCCGTGCGCCATGTTGATCACGCCCATCATCCCGAACACCACGGCCAGGCCGGCCGCGGAAAGGATGAGGAACGCGAACACGTCGGCGAACTGGTAGAGGAAGGAGAAGATTTCGGCGAACACCGCGGCTCCCGGTCAGTGGCTGGCTGCTGCAAACGCGCTCAGGACTTCTTCGGCAGGTCCGAGGGCGTGTACTGCTTGCGGTCGTTCTTCTTCGTCAGGTCACAGCCGATCTGGCCGAGCCAGTAGGGCTGGATGGTCCCGTAGTCCTTGAGCACCTTCACCGCATGCTTGTCGTCGACCGAGATCAGCCGCATCTGGTGCGACACGTGCTGGCTCTTGGGATCGATGCAGATCTTGCCCTCGGCCGCCTCGATGCAGGCGTCGCCGGTGGCGATCACCTTGCGCAGGTCGGCCAGCTTGGTCGACTTGGCCTTCTCGACCAGCGTCTTGTACATGTAGAGCGTGTTGTAGGCGTTGTAGCCCATGTCGTTGATGTAGGGCTCGTTCGGGAACTTGGCGTGCCAGCGCTTCTTGAACTCGGTGGCCGCGGGCGTGTCGATCTCCTCGAACCAGTTGGCCGTGGCATGCATGCGGTTGAGCGCGGGCGGCGCGAAGCGCTTGTGCTCGAAGCCCAGCATCACCTTCACCGACGAGCCCATCGGCAGGTTCAGCTTGGCGGCCGCGGCCTGCTCGAAGAAGGAGTCCTGCGCCGCGCCCACGTTGAGCATCAAGAGCCAGTCGGGCTTGGCCTTCTGGATGTTCTGGATCGTCTGCGCGAACTGCGACACGCCCAGCGGGATGAACTCCTCGCCCACCACGGTGCCGCCCAGGTCCTTGAGGATGGTGCGGTTCCACTCGGCGGAGATCTGGCCGAAGTTGTAGTCGGCCGCCACCACGTAGACCTTCTTGCCGAAGGTCTGGACCATGTAGGGGATCAGCGTGGAGAACTGCTGCTCGGGCACCGCGCCCATGCTGATCATGTTGGCGTCGCACACGCCGCCCTCGTACTGGTTGGTATAGAAGTACGGCGTCTGCGTGCGGTCGACGATCGGGCGCACCGCCTCGCGCGAGGCCGAGGTGATGCCGCCGATCAGCAGGTCGACCTTGTCCTTGCTCAGCAGGCGCCGCGTGAACTCCTGGTAGCGCGCGTTGTCGCCCTGCGGATCGAGATGGATCAGCTCGATCTGGCGGCCCATGATGCCGCCGGCCTTGTTGATCTCCTCCACGGCCAGCAGCGAGCCGTTGAGCTTGGGCTTGCCGAGCACGGCGAGGTCGCCCGAGACGTCTTCCATCAGGCCGATCTTCAGCGGATCGGCGGCCATCGCCGAGGTGGCCAGCGCCAGCGTGCAGCCCAGGGAGAGAAGCGCATTGCGTAGTGTCATGGTGGTGCTTTCGAGGGAAGGAGAAAAGAACGAGGGAGAACGAAGAAAGGGGAAGCCCGCGGCGCTCACAGCGCGGGATGGCGGCGGTGCCAGTCGGTGAGCTGCTGGAAGGCCGCGCCGGCGCGCACCAGCAGCGCCTCGTCGAAGTGGCGCGACACGAACTGGAAGGCCACCGGCATGCCCGCGGGCGTGAAGCCGCCAGGCAGCGTGATCGTGGGGCTGCCGGTCATGTCGAAGGGGCAGGTGTAGCGCAGCATCGCGGCCATCAGCTCGGCGTCGACGCCCATCTGCGCCATGCGCTCCATGGTCGGCGAGGCGATGCCGGTGGCCGGGATCAGCAGCAGGTCGATGTCCTCGAACATCGCGCGCACGCGGCCGCTGAAGTCGTGGCGGTGCAGCACGATCTTCTGGTAGTCGGTGCCGCTTTGCGCCAGCCCCAGCTCGATCAGGCCGGCCACGGCCGGGCCGTACATCTCCTTGCGCGCCGGATAGGTCTTCTCGTGCACCACCGCGGCCTCGATGCCGCACAGCGGGAACCAGTCGGCCAGCGCCTGCGCCGGATCGGGAAAGCGCACCTCGCGCAATTCGCCGCCCAGCGTCTTCACCGCGGCGACGGCGGCATCGAAGACCTCGCGCGTCGGCGCGTCCACGCCCTCGGTGGCCCAACGCAGGTCGATGCCCACGCGCAGCCCGGCCAGGCCCCGGCCGATGTCGGCCAGGTAGTCGGGCACCGGCAGCAGGCTGGCGGTGGGATCGTTCGCGTCGGCGCCCGCGATGGCGCCGAGCATCGCGCCCGCATCGGCCGCGCTGCGCGTCATCGGGCCGATGTGGTCGAGCGTGGCGGCGAGCTCGAAGGCGCCGTGGCGGCTCACGCGGCCCCAGGTCGGCTTCAGGCCCGTGAGGCCGTTGGCGGCCGAGGGAAAGCGGATCGATCCTCCCGTGTCGGTGCCCAGCGAGCCGTAGCACAGGCCCGCCGCGGTGGCCACGCCCGAGCCGCTGGAGGACACGCCCGGCCAGTGCGCCGCGTTCCACGGATTGACCGGCGGCGACACGCTCGGATGGTGGTCGGCATAGGCGCTCTCGGTGAGCTGCAGCTTGCCGAGGATCGGCGCGCCGGCCTCGCGCAGCTTGCGCACCACGGTGCCGTCGACCTCGGGCACGAAGTCCTGGTAGAGCGTCATGCCGGCGGCCGTGGGCACGCCCGCGGTCCAGCACAGGTCCTTGACCGCCACCGGCACGCCGTGCAGCGGGCCGCGCGATTCGCCGCGCGCGATCTCGGCGTCGGCGCGCTTGGCCTCGGCCAGCGCCGAGTCGGTCATCACGCGCACATAGCTGCGCAGGCCGCCGTCGACCTGCCCGATGCGATCGAGCTGGGCCTGCGTGACCTCGACGCTCGAGAGTTCCTTCGACTGGATCAGGCGGCCGACTTCGAGCAGTTCGAGGTAGTGCAGATCGGTGTTCGGCATGGTGTGGAGGCTCCGTTCGTTGGGGATGGAAAAGGGGTCGGCCTGTAGGAAGACGCCGACATCGAAGGTATAGAAGCGCCGCCTTCGCGGCTTGGCTCGCAGCGCCATCGCGATGTGCTGGCGCGGCCAGTCGATGGGTGGGTTGGCGCTTTCAGGCCAGCGCGGGCGCGCGGCGGTGGAAATCGGTGGCCTGCTGGAACGCATGGCCCGCGCGCAGCAGCGCGGCCTCGGCGAAGGGCCGGCCGATCAGCTGCATGCCGATCGGCAGGCCGTCGGGATCGAAGCCGCAGGGCACGTTGAGCGAGGGCAGCCCCGTGAGGCTGGCCACGCCGGTGAACTGCATGATCGCGGACAGCATGTCCTCGGGCCGGCCCGGCTCGATCTCCACGCTGGTTTCGCCGATGCGCGTGGCCGCGAAAGGCAGCGAGGGACAGACGAACACGTCGACGCGGCGGAAGGCCTCGAGGAGCTCGGCGCGCAACAAGGCACGGTAGCGCTGCGCCTGCAGGTAGTGGGTGGCCAGCAGCATCTCGCCGGCCTCGAGCAGGGTGCGCACGTCGTCGCCGTAGTCGCCGGGCCGCTCGCGCAGGCTGCGCTGGTGGTAGGTGCTGGGCTCGGCCGACTCGATGGTGAGCTGGGCCGAGATGTTGCCGTGGATGTGGCCGATGTCGACCTCGACCACCTGCGCGCCCAGTTCGACGAAGGCCGCGATCGCCGCCTTCACTGCGTCGTGCACCGGCGCCTGCAGGTGCTCGAAGAAATAGCCCGGCACGATGCCGATGCGCAGGTGGCGGCAGCCGCCCTCGAGGTCCTGCAGGTAGTCGTCCACCGCGCGCGGCGCGCTGGCCGCGTCCTTCGGATCGAAGCCCGCGATGGCGCCGAACATCAGCGCGCAGTCCTCCACGCTGCGGGCCATCGGGCCCACCGTGTCCATGCTCCAGGCCAGCGGGATCACGCCGTGGTTGCTGACCCGGCCATAGGTGGGCCGCAGCCCGACGATGCCGTTGATGGCCGAGGGCAGCCGGATCGAGCCGCCGGTGTCGGTGCCGATGGCGCCGAAGCACAGCCGCGCGGCCACCGCCACGGCCGAGCCGCCGCTGGAGCCGGCCGGGAAGCGATCGGTGTCCCAGGGGTTGCGCACCGCGCCGTAGTGCGGATTGGCCGAGGTGCCGCCCCAGGCGAACTCGTGCATGTTGGTCTTGCCGATGAACAGCGCGCCGGCCTGGCGCAACCGTGTGGCGACAGTGGCGTCGGCCTCGGGCACC
Organism: Variovorax sp. GW821-FHT09B05; assembly: GCF_059418265.1. NCBI lineage: Bacteria > Pseudomonadati > Pseudomonadota > Betaproteobacteria > Burkholderiales > Comamonadaceae > Variovorax > Variovorax sp. GW821-FHT09B05. The sequence goes on along the minus strand of NZ_JBWKPN010000002.1, from coordinate 322,314 downwards.
CAGTCGGCCAGCAGCTTGCTGCCGGCCGTGGTGCGGCTGCCGCGCAGCGCGACGTTGTCCTTGAGCGCCAGCGGCACGCCGTGCAGCGGACCGAGTTCGTGGCCCGCGGCCGACAGCATCTCGGCCGCGCGCGCGACCTGCAGCGCCTGTTCCTCGAACACGGTGATGAAGGACTTGAGCACGCCGTCGTGGGCGCGGATGCGCGCGAGCGAGGCCTCGACCAGTTCCACGGGCGAGACCTTGCGCGCGCGCACCAGGCGCGCGGCCTCGGCCAGCCCCAGGTTCGCGATGTCGTTCATGCGCCCTCCTCCGGCAGCTCGTGCGCATGCGTGAAGGCCGTGACCGGCATCAGCGCCTGCCGCGCGGGATCGCTCATCTGCGCGCTGAGCGCGTTGGCGGCGGGAATCCAGGCCTGCAGCACGGCATCGACCGCGGCCAGCCGCTCGGGGCTCAGGTCGAGGCCGGCGCAGCGCGCCAGCGCGGCGGTGTCGATCGTCGGCGGGCCATCGGAGGGGGCGGATGAGGGGGAAGGCATCGTCGTTTCCTTGCGTGAAGCGCCCGTCTGGGGGCTGGCTTCACGATAGGCAACGACGCGGTTCGCGGCTTGGCTGCGCCTGCCATCGCGATGGGCTGGAACCGCCAGCCGCGGCGGACGGCCGTGCTCAGTGGCGGCGCAGCAGGGTCTGCGGCGTCACGCCGTAGGCCTTCTTGAACACGCGGCAGAAATGCGAGAGGTCGCTGAAGCCGTGCTGGAACGCGGCCTGCGTGACCTGCCGCACGCGGCCTTCGCTGAGCGCCGCATGGCTGGCCTCGAGCCGCTGCTTCCACAGGTGCTGGATCGGCGTGCTGCCGTATTCGGCGAACACGCGCGCCAGCGTGCGCGCCGACACGTGCTGCGCCGCGGCGATCTGCTCCACGTCGAGCTCGCAGTCGTCGAGGTGCGCGGCGATGTACTCGCGCGTGCGCTGGTAGAGCTGGGCATGCGAGGACAGCGCGGCCTCGGCGCCATCGCTCTGCACCTGCAGCACGGCCGAGAGCATGTCGAGCATCGAGCCCGCGAGGCTGGCCTCCATGGCCTCGCTGCCCGAGAGCTCGAGGCTCGCCGCCTCGCGGATCATGTGGCCGAGCAGCCGCGCCGTGGGATGGCCCTCGGCCAGGTGCATCGCCGTGAGGCTGTGGGCCTCGGGAAAGCGGCACAGCAGTTGCCGGCGCGGAATGCGAACCAGCAGCGTGGACTCGGGCGCGAGGTCGAAGCTGAAGGGCCGCGCGGCGTCGTAAAGCACGATGTCGCCGTTGCGCTGCACCACTTCCCGCCCCGACTGCGAGAGCACGCCGTGGCCCGACACCATCAGGCTCAGCATGAAGTCCTCGTTGGGGCCGCTGCGCAGGTGCTGGGCATCGCGCTCCCAGACATGGCGCGGCGACGACATCTCGGCCAGCGCGAGCTTGCCGAGCGAGCGCAGCCTGAAGCGCGCGTTGAAATGCTGGCGGTCGGGCACCACGCTCTTGGCCGGGATCAGGTGCTGGCACACCACGTCGCTCCAGTACGCAAAGCGCTGGGCGTCGTCGACCGTGTCGGTGGAGTAGTCGAGGTGCATGCTGCGAGCGAAGGGTTGGAAACCATCTCGCGATGGCCATCGCAACGCCTCAAGCAACATCCATGCCCTTGCCGAGGCCTGCCCGCGCACTCTAGCGTGCGGGCCCCGCTTCCCTCTGAGGGCTGACCCGTAGTCTCCGCGTGTTCAGCCGCGCGCTCAGCCGCGGCCCAGCGCCTTGTCCACGCCCTTGTTGGCCAGCATGTCGGCGCGCTCGTTGCCCGGGTCGCCCGAATGGCCCTTGACCCAGCGCCACTCGATGGCGTGGCCGCCCTCCTGCACCAGCTTGTCCAGCCGCTGCCAGAGCTCGACGTTCTTCACCGGCTGCTTGGTCGAGGTGAGCCAGCCCTTGGCCTTCCAGCCGCGGATCCACTCGGTGATGCCCTGGCGCACGTACTGGCTGTCGAGGTAGAGCGTGACCTTGCAGGGCCGCTTGAGCGCGGCCAGGCCCTCGATCACGGCCGTGAGCTCCATGCGGTTGTTGGTGGTGTTCAGCTCGCCGCCGAACAGCTCCTTCTCGGTGGGGCCCGACTTGAGCCAGGCGCCCCAGCCCCCGGGGCCGGGATTGCCCTTGCAGGCACCATCGGTGTAGATCACGACTTCGTTCAAGCTCTCTGTTCCTTCATTTCTTCACTGTCGATATTCATTCACGTCATTCGCCGTCGGCGCGGCGTCCCTGTCGGTGCACCTTGCCCGCGATCGGCACCGGCGCCGTGGCGCGGGCGCCGGCGCGGCGCCATTCGGGGCTCAAGAGCCGCATGCCGCGCACGCGCTTGACCGCCACCAGGAAGTAGGCCGCGCCGAAGATCGGCCACCAGCGCTCGCCGGCCACGTCCATCCAGCGGCTGCGCTCGAGCCAGGCCTCGCTGCGCGCGGACGGCCGGTAGACGCCGAAGCGGCCCGACTCGACCTCGAAGCTCAGCAGGCGCAGCCAGTCGCGCATGCGCCAGTAGCCGATGAACTCCCCGCCCTCGGGCAGGAAGAGTTCGCCGAAGCCCAGGCGCCGGTACAGGTGCGCGCGGCGCTGCCGCATGCCCCAGAGGCTGGTCGGGTTGAGCCCGCAGATCACCACCCGGCCCTCGGGCACCAGCACCCGCTCGACCTCGCGCAGCGTGGCGTGCGGATCGGGGCTGAGCTCGAGCGCATGCGGCAGCACCACCAGGTCCAGGCTGTTGGCCGCGAACGGCAGCGCCGCGAAATCGGTCAGCAGCACGGCCTGCGGCGCATGCGCGAGGTGCGCCGGGTCGTCGAGCGCGAGCCAGCGGTGCGGCATGCGGTTGGCGCGCAGGCCCTCGACCTGGGCGGCCCCGAGCTGCAGCGCGTGGTAGCCGAAAACGTCGGCCACGGCCTGGTCGAACTGGGCTTGTTCCCAGGCGAGAAGGTAGCGTCCGGGGGGGGTCGCGAACCACTCCTGCAAACCTATAATTTGACCGCTCATGACCCTCGTTCCGCTGCCCGCCTTCGCCGACAACTACATCTGGATGCTGCAGGACGGGTCCAACGCGATCGTGGTGGACCCGGGCGATGCCCGGCCGGTGCTCGACGCACTGGCAAGCGGCAAGCTGCAACTGGCCGCGATTCTAGTCACGCACCATCACGCCGATCACACGGGCGGCGTGGCCGAGCTGCGCGCCGCCACCGGCGCCGCGGTGTGGGGTCCGAGGCACGAGCGCATCCCCGAGCCCTATGCCCCGCTGGTGCAGGGCGACCGGGCCGAGGCGCTGGGCCTGCGCTTCGAGGTGATCGACGTGCCGGGCCACACGGCCGGCCACATCGCCTACTTCCTGCCGGCCGCCGGGGGCCGTGCGCCGCTGCTGTTCTGCGGCGACACCCTGTTCTCGGGCGGGTGCGGGCGCCTGTTCGAGGGCACGCCCGCGCAGATGCTGGCCTCGCTCGACGCGCTCGCCGCGCTGCCCGGCGACACCCGCGTATGCTGCGCCCACGAATACACACTTTCTAACCTGCGCTTCGCCCAGGCGGTGGAACCCGGCAACACCGACCTGACTCAGTACCGGGCGCATTGCGAAAGCCTGCGCGCCCAGGGCGAGCCCACGCTGCCATCGCAGCTGGCCCTCGAACGCCGGATCAACCCCTTTCTTCGCAGCCGCGAAGCCACTGTCCTTCGAGCGGTGCGCGCGCATGCCGAGCTGTCCCCCGAGGCGGGCGAAGCCGACGTGTTCGCGGCGCTGCGCCAATGGAAAAACGACTTCCGATGAAACTCACCGCTGCCGCCTGCCTTGCAGGCATCCTGTTGCTCGCCGGCTGCGCGGGCACCGGCACCCCCTCTTCCTCGTCTTCCTCCCCTTCCCCCTCCTCTCCCCCCACCGCCGGCGGTACCGGCGCCGCCGCCAGCCGGGCCGCGCCCATCTACCCGAGCGGCCAGCTCGCCCCCATCGCCAGCAGCGAGGCGCGCTCGCAGAGCGTGGTCACGCTGGCCCCGCCGGCCGACATGTGGGACCGCATCCGCCGCGGCTTCAAGATGCCCGACCTCGACAGCGACCTGGTGCGCGACCGCGAGCAGTGGTATGCGAGTCGGCCCGACTACATCCAGCGCATGACCGAGCGCTCGAACAAGTACATCTTCCACATCGTCGAGGAGCTCGAGCGGCGCAACATGCCCACCGAGCTGGCGCTGCTGCCCTACATCGAGAGCGCCTTCAACCCGCAGGCCGTGTCGAGCGCGCGCGCCGCCGGCATGTGGCAGTTCATGCCGGCCACCGGCACCGACTTCGACCTCAAGCAGAACATCTTCCGCGACGACCGCCGCGACGTGGTCGCCTCCACGCGCGCCGCGCTCGACTACCTGCAGAAGCTCTACAACATGTTCGGCGACTGGCAGCTCGCGCTGGCCGCCTACAACTGGGGCGAAGGCAGCGTGAGCCGCGCCATCGCCAAGAACCAGCGCCTGGGCCTGCCCACCACCTACAGCGACCTCACGATGCCGGCCGAGACCCGCATGTACGTGCCCAAGCTGCAGGCGGTGAAGAACATCGTGGCCAACCCGCAGGCCTTCAACGCCGAGCTGCCGGTGATCGCCAACCACCCCTACTTCCAGACCGTGCCGCTCACGCGCGACCTCGACGTGGAACTGGCCGCCAAGCTCGCCGACGTGCGCATCGAGGACTTCCGCGCGCTCAACCCGGCGGCCCACAAGCCGGTGCTGATCGCCGCGGGCACCTCCGAGCTCCTGCTGCCCTGGGACAACGCCGCCGTGTTCCAGCGCAACTTCGACGCCTACACGCAGGGCCAGTACGCGAGCTGGACCGCCTGGGTCGTGCCCAACACCATGACCGTGGCCGATGCCGCCCAGCGCGCCGGCATGAGCGAGTCGGACCTGCGCGCGCTCAACAACGTGCCGCCGCGCATGCTGATCAAGGCCGGCTCCACGCTGATCGTGCCGCGCGGCGCGCGCGTCAAGGAGGACGTGGCGGCGGTGGTGGCCGACAGCGGTCACCTGAGCTTCCAGCCCGAGATCGTCACGCGCCGCACCACCGTCAAGGCCGGGCGCAGCGACAACGTGGCGAGCATCGCGCGGCGCTACAACCTGCGGCCCGCGAACGTCGCCGAGTGGAACGACGTCAAGCCCAACCATGCCTTCAAGCGCGGCATCAGCGTGGTGGTCTACCTGCCGGTGCGCGCCGCCCCGGCCGCGCGCGTCGGCAGCGGTGCCGGTCCGCGCGCCCGCCCGGTCGCGCAGGTCAAGCGCGGCAGCAACGTGAGCAAGGTGCCGGCCAGCGCGCCCAGCAAGCAGGTGGTGCGCGAGAAGCGCGGCGGCACGCCCTCGAAGAAGAAGCGCTGAAGAAGCGCCGAGATGGCGGCACGACCGGCGCAACACCTTTCGCGGCGCCGGCCACGAATAACGAGATCAGGAGGGCCATGACATGGCAGTGGAAGGAAGTGCGGGCGATCTCGTCAAGGTCGTCACGCTGTTGGGGGCCGCGGTGGTCGCGGTGCCGCTGTTCAAGCGCATCGGGCTCGGCTCGGTGCTGGGCTACCTGGCCGCGGGGCTGGCCATCGGCCCGTTCGGCTTCGGCCTCTTCACCGATCCCCAGACCATCCTGCACACGGCCGAGCTCGGCGTCGTGATGTTCCTGTTCGTGATCGGCCTCGAGATGCGGCCCTCGCACCTGTGGAGCATGCGGCGCGACATCTTCGGCCTCGGCAGCCTGCAGGTGGTGGTGTGCGGCATCCTGCTGACCGGCGTGGGCATGGCCTTCGGCTTCCCGCTCGCCGTGTCCTTCGTCTGCGCGATGGGCTTCGTGCTGACCTCCACCGCCATCGTGATGCAGCTGCTCGGCGAACGCGGCGACATCGCGGCGCCGCGCGGCCAGAAGATCGTCGCCGTGCTGCTGTTCGAAGACCTGCTGATCGTGCCGCTGCTGGCCATCGTGGCCTTCATCGCGCCGCCCGACGCCACGCAGCACGTGGTCGAGGCCGGCTCGCGCTGGATCGGCGTGGGCATAGCGCTGGCCGCGCTCGCGGCGCTGGTGGCGGCCGGCATCTGGCTGCTGAACCCGCTGTTCCGCGTGCTCGCCAACTCGAAGGCGCGCGAGGTCATGACCGCCGCCGCGCTGCTGGTGGTGCTGGGCGCCGCGCTGCTGATGCAACTCGGTGGCCTTTCGATGGCCATGGGCGCCTTCATCGCGGGCGTGCTGCTGTCCGAGTCCACCTTCCGCCACCAGCTCGAGGCCGACATCGAGCCCTTCCGCGGCCTGCTGCTCGGGCTGTTCTTCATCGGCGTGGGCATGTCGCTCGACCTCGCGGTGGTGGCGCGCAACTGGCAGCTGATCCTGGCCGGCGTGCTGTCGATGATGGTGGTGAAGTCGCTGTGCATCTACGCGGTGGCGCGGCTCGCGAAGAGCTCGCGCGCCGACGCGCTCGACCGCGCGGTGCTGATGGCCCAGGGCGGCGAGTTCGCCTTCGTGCTGTTCTCCTCGGCGCTCGCCGCGGGCGTCATCAGCCCGGTGGTCAACGCCAACATGACGGCGGTGGTGGTGCTCTCGATGGCGCTCACGCCGCTGGTGGTGCTCGCGCACCGCCGCTTCGCGCCGGCCGTGGCCGAGTCGATGGACGGCATCGACAAGGCCGAGGACCTGGTCGGCAACGTGCTGGTGATCGGCTTCGGCCGCTTCGGCCAGATCGCGATCCAGGGCGCGCTGGCGCGCGGCGCCTCGATCGCGATCATCGACACCGACACCCAGGTGATCCGCGATGCCGCCCTGTTCGGCTTCAAGGTCTACTACGGCGACGGCTCGCGCGCCGACGTGCTGCATGCCGCCGGCGCCCACAGCGCGCGCGTCATCATGGTCTGCGTGAACGACAAGGCCGCCACCACGCGCATCGTCGAGCTGCTCAAGGCCGAGTTCCCGCATGCGCAGCTGCTGGTGCGCGCCTACGACCGCGAGCACATGCTCGAGATCGGCAAGCTCAACGTCGACTTCCAGATCCGCGAGACCTTCGAATCGGCGATGGCCTTCGGCCGCCAGGGCGTGCTGGCGCTCGGCGCCTCCGACACCGAGGCCGACGAGGTGATCGGCGAGCTGCGGCGGCGCGACGCGGAGCGCCTGGTGCTCGAGATGGCCGGCGGCATCTTCGCGGGCCGCGCGCTGGTGCAGGTCAACACCGAGGCGCACGGCAAGAACACCTGAGCGCGCTCGAGCTCGTTCTCGAGCCGCGCGCGGTTCAGAGCTTCTCGGTCTCGCCGCTGCGCGGCTGCCACTTCATGAGCCGCTTCTCGATCAGGCCCACCAGCGCGTCGAGCGCGAGCGCGAAGGCCGTCAGCACCACGATGCCGGCGAACACGGTGTTGACGTCGAAGGTGCCCTCGGCCTGCAGGATCAGGTAGCCGACGCCGCGCGCCGAGCCCAGGTACTCGCCCACCACCGCGCCCACGAAGGCCAGGCCCACCGAGGTGTGCAGGCTCGAGAACACCCAGCTCGTGGCGCTCGGCAGGTAGACGGTGCGCAGCAGCTGGCGCTGGTTGGCGCCCAGCATGCGCGCATTGGCCAGCACCACCGGGCTGACCTCGCGCACGCCCTGGTAGACGTTGAAGAACACGATGAAGAACACCAGCGTGACCGCCAGCGCCACCTTGCTCCAGATGCCGAGGCCGAACCACAGCGCGAAGATCGGCGCGAGGATCACGCGCGGCATCGAGTTGGCGGCCTTGATGTAGGGATCGAGGATCAGGCTCGCGGTGGGCGCGAGCGCGAGCCACAGGCCGCAGCCCAGGCCCAGCACGGTGCCGATGCCGAAGGCCAGCACGGTCTCGAGCAGCGTGGTGCCCAGGTGCAGGTAGATGTCGGCATTGCCCTTGAGTCCGTCGGGGAACAGCGGGTTCGCCGGCACCTCGAAGGGCAGGAACCAGCTCCAGATGCGGCCGGCCACCTGGATCGGCTCGCCGAGGAAGAAGGCCACCTGCTGATTGCGCGAGGCCAGGTGCCAGCCCACGAGGATCACGACCAGCAGCACCAGCTGCCAGAAGCGCGCGTTGCGTTCGTTGAGGGCCAGACGCGACATCATGCGGCCTTCTTCAGTTGCTGCGCGTAGCCCTTGAGCACCTCGTCGCGCAGCACCTCCCAGATCTGGGTGTGCAGCTCGACGAAGCGCGGCTGGGTGCGCACCTCGGCCACGTCGCGCGGGCGCGGCAGGTCGATCTCGAACTCGCCGATCGGATGGGTGGCGGGCCCGGCCGAGAGCACCACCACGCGGTCGCTCATCGCGATGGCCTCGTCGAGGTCGTGGGTGATGAACAGCACGGCCTTCTTCTTCGCGCTCCAGAGATCGAGCACCTCGTTCTCCATCAGCTGGCGGGTCTGGATGTCGAGCGCGCTGAAGGGCTCGTCCATCAGGATGATGTCGGGGTCGAGCACCAGCGTCTGCGCCAGCGCCACGCGCTTGCGCATGCCGCCCGAGAGCTGGTGCGGATAGCGGTCGCCGAAGCCCGAGAGGCCCACGCGCGCGAGCCAGGCCTCGGCCTCGCGGCGCGCTTCGGCATCAGGCACGCCGCGGTATTGCAGCCCGACCATCACGTTGTCGATGGCGCTGCGCCAGGGCATCAGCGCCTCGGTCTGGAACATGTAGCCCGCGCGCGCGTTGATGCCCGCGAGCGGCTGGCCGAACACCTTGACCGTGCCGGACGAGGGCTGCAGCAGCCCCGCGCCGATGTTGAGCAGGGTCGACTTGCCGCAGCCCGTGGGACCGACCACCGACACGAACTCGCCGGCGCGCACGCGCAAGGTGGTGTCGGCCACCGCGGTGTAGCGCTGGCCGGGGTCGTCCTTCGAATGGAAGATGCAGCTGATCGAGAGGAGTTCGAGTGCGTGGTCGGACATGGCGGAACTGAATGTCGAGCGAAGTGCGTCCCCCAGAAAAAACCCGGCCGAAGCCGGGTCGCGGGACATCGAGGTCAGGCCTTGAACCTGTCCTTCGCTCGCCGTGCGAAATCGTTGGTGTAGGTTTTCGCCAGGTCGATCTTGTCGGCCTTGACGGAAGTATCGAAGCTCGCGATCGCGGCCAGCGCGGTCTTGGGTCCCTCGGACGGCACGATGCCGTCGGGCGCGATCGATTCGCGCACCTTGTCGAACGAGGCGAGGTAGAGCGCGCGGTCGCCGAGCAGGTAGGTCTCGGGCACGGTCTTGATGATGTCGCCCGGGCCCGCGGTCTGCAGCCACTTGAGGCCGTGCACGATCGCGTTGGCCAGCGCCTGGCAGGTGTTGGGGTTCTTCTGCACGAAGTCGACCGGCGCATAGAGGCAGGCGGCCGGCATCGGCCCGCCGAACACCTGCTGCGTGCCCTTGAGCGTGCGCGTGTCGCTGATGATCTTCACGTCGCCCTTCTGCTCGAGCATGGTCATCACCGGGTCGGTGTTGCTGATGGCGTCGATCTGGCCCGAGCGCAGCGCGGTGAGCGCGCCGGCCGCGACGCCCACGCCGATGTAGCTCACGTCGCTGGCCTTGAGGCCGCCGCGCGAGAGCACGAGGTTGGCCACCATGTTGGTCGACGAGCCCGGCGCCGAGACGCCGATCTTCTTGCCCTTGAGGTCGGCGATGCCGGCATAGCTCGACATGTTCTTGGTCGACACGCCCATCGCGATCTGCGGTGCGCGGCCCTGCAGCACGAAGGCCTGGAAGAACTGGTTCTTGGCCTGCAGGTTGATGGTGTGCTCGTAGGCACCCGAGCACACGTCGGCCGAGCCGCCGACCACCGCCTGCAAAGCACGCGCGCCGCCCGCGAAGTCGGAGATCTCGACGTCGAGCCCCTCGGCCTTGAAGTAGCCGAGCTGCTCGGAGATGGTGAGCGGCAGGTAATAGAACGCCGCCTTGCCGCCGACCGCGATCGAGATCCTGGTTTTCTCCAGCTTCGGCTGCGCAAACACCCGCGGCAACGCGATGGTGGCGGCGGCGATGGCCGAGGCGGAGATGAGGGTGCGGCGGTGAAGCATGGAACGTGGCCTGCGGCGGCTTGGGGTGGCTCTGGGATGCGTCGAAACTGAATCGAGCTTAGGGGCGCGCGCAGGGTCGCTGCATCGGGGTCATCCCGTGCGGGTTTTCACGTAAGCATGAAGGCCTCTCACAGAGTGGAAAAAGGCCGGATTCGACCGCGCTATTTCGCGAGGAACAGGATCGCGATGTTGACCACGAACGCAGCCGCCCAGACCGCGCTGCGCAGCGCCGGAATGCCCTTGATGTAGAGCGCGAGATAGGCCACGCGCAGCAGCACGTAGGCGATCGCGAGGCGGTCGATCCACAGTTGCGCGGCGCCGAGCTGGTGCGCGATGAGCACCGCGCCGATGAAGAACGGCAGGCCTTCGAAGCTGTTGGCCTGCGCAGCGTTGGCGCGCGCGCGCCAGCCCGCCTGCCTGGCGGCCCAGTCGCGCGGCTGCGCGTTGTCGCTGGGACGGAACGCGCCGGCCTTGGCGATCCAGGCCGCGAGGTACGGCAGGCCGCAGGCGATGAAGACGCACCAGTAGGCGACGGTGAGCAGCGACAGGGTCATGGGTGTCTCCGGAATCTCTTGGATGCGCCGCGCAGCGCGGTATGAGCGCCGCGCAGCGGCGGTGGCCGCCGCGGGATCAGCGCCGGTCGACCAGCGCGTGCGCGATGGTGCCGAGGTCCACGTACTCGAGCTCGCTGCCCGCGGGCACGCCGCGCGCGAGCCGCGTGACCGTGAGGCCGCGCTGGCGCAGCGCATCGCCGATGACGTGCGCCGTGGCCTCGCCCTCGGCCGTGAAGTTGGTCGCGAGGATCACCTCGGCCACGGTGCCGTCGAGCGCGCGCTCGAACAGCTTCTGCAGGCCGATGTCCTTGGGACCGATGCCGTCGAGCGGACTGAGCTTGCCCATCAGCACGAAGTAGTAGCCGCGAAAGGCGTTGGTGCGTTCGAGCGCGGCCTGGTCGGCCGGCGTCTCGACCACGCAGAGCTTGGTCGCGTCGCGCCGCACGTCGAGGCAGACGTTGCACACCGGCATCTCGGTGAAGGTGTTGCAGCGCTCGCAATGGCGCACCTGCCCCGCCGCCTGCTGCAGGGCACGCGCGAGCAGCTGCGCGCCCTCGCGGTCGTGCTGCAGCAGGTGGAAGGCCATGCGCGAGGCCGACTTGACGCCCACGCCCGGCAGGCGGCGCAGCGCATCGACGAGCGCGTCGAGGGAACCGGCGTCGGACACGTCAGCCTTGGTGGCGCAGCGGCATCAGAACGGCAGCTTCATGCCCGGCGGCAGGCCCGGCATGCCGGCGGTCAGCTTGCCCATCTTCTGCTCGCTGGTCTCCTCGGCCTTGCGCACGGCGGCATTGAAGGCGGCGGCCACGAGGTCCTCGAGCATGTCCTTGTCGTCGGCCAGCAGGCTCGGGTCGATGGTGATGCGCTTGACGTCGTGCTTGCAGGTCATCACGACCTTGACCAGGCCGGCGCCCGATTCGCCCTCGACCTCGATGTGGGCCAGTTCTTCCTGGGCCTTCTTGAGGTTGTCCTGCATTGCCTGCGCCTGCTTCATGAGGCCGGCCAGTTGTCCTTTGTTGAACATCGTTGGTCCTGTGGATCGGTTGGGTGGATGGAGAAGGATAAGAGATGGAAGCGCAGATGGCGGCGAAGCCTCGCCGCCGCAAGGGCCACGGCCGATTGTCGCCGCTGCGCGTGGCCCGCTGCGCTCAGGCCGGTTTGAGCGAGCCCGGGACGATCCTCGCGTCGAAGTCGCGCATCAGGGCCTGGATCTCGGGATCGCTGCGGATCGCCTCCTCGGCGATGCGCTGGCGCTCGTCGGCGGCGGCCTTGTTGCGGCGGGCCGGGCTGTCGACCACGCCGCCGACCTCGATCGCGAGCTTGACCTCGTGGCCGATCGCGGCCAGCGCGGCGATCAGCTTCTCGCGGCTCGAGGGCTGGTTGAGCGATTCGCGCTCGATGCGCAGCAGCCACTGGTCGGTATCGCGTGCCACCAGCTGCGACTGCAGCGCCAGTTCGCGCGTGAGCGCGGCGATGCTCTCGGCCGCGATCAGCTGCGTGACGGTGGCGAACCAGAAGTCGCCCTCCTCGCTCGGCGGGATGGGCGCGGCCGGGGCCTGGGCGCCGTCGCGCGGCGTGTCGCGCGCGCCGGGCGGCGGCTGCACGCGCATCGGCACGGCGACCACCTTGGCGGGATCGGGTTCGGGGGCGTCCTCGGGTGGACGCGCCTCGGGCCGGCGCACGGGCTGGTCGACGACCGGCAGGCGGTGGCCCGCGGGCGCGTGGGCCGGCGGCTGCGTGGGCGCGGCATCGGACACGGGCGCCGGGCGCGGCGCCTCGGCCGACATGCTGCGCACGGGGATCGGCCGCGGCGGCTGCGCGGGGGCGGCAACGGGGGCCGGCGCCGCCGCCGGGGCGTCATTCAGAGTTTTTTTTTCCGCGGAGGCCGAGCCGGCCGCGTTCTGCGCAGGCTTGAACGCCAGCAGCCGCAGCAGCACCATCGTGAGCGCGGCGTATTCGTCGGGCGCGAGGCCGAGCTCGCCGCGGCCGTGCAGGCACAGGCTGTACAGCAGTTGCGTTTCGTCGGCCGGCATCAGCAGCGCGAGCCGCGCGGTGTCGGCCGCGTCGGGATCGGTGGCGGACGTGGCGGCCTCGGCGCGCGAAGGCACGGCCTGCAGCACCGCCATGGCCTGCAGCACCGCGGTCATTTCCTCGAGCGTGGAGGCGGCCGACATGCCGTCGATGCGCAGCGCCTCGGAGGTCTCGACCACGGTCTTGCCGTCGCCCTGCGCGAGCGCCTCGATCAGGCGGAACACATGGCCGCGGTCGACGCTGCCGAGCATCTGGCGCACGCCGGCCTCGACCAGCTCGCCGTTGCCGAAGGCGATCGCCTGGTCGGTCAGCGAGAGCGCGTCGCGCATCGAGCCGCGCGCCGCGCGCGCGAGCAGGCGCAGCGCCTGCGGCTCGGCCGGCACCTGCTCGGTCTGCAGCACCGAGGTCAGGTGCTCGAGCACCGTCTCGGGCGCCATCGGGCGCAGGTTGAACTGCAGGCAGCGCGACAGCACTGTGACCGGCACCTTCTGCGGATCGGTGGTGGCCAGCACGAACTTGAGGTACTCGGGCGGCTCCTCGAGCGTCTTCAGCATCGCGTTGAACGCGGTGTTGGTCAGCATGTGCACTTCGTCGATCATGAAGACCTTGAAGCGGCCCTGCACCGGCTTGTAGACCGCCTGCTCGAGCAGTGACTGCACCTCGTCCACGCCGCGGTTCGAGGCCGCGTCGAGCTCGGTGTAGTCGACGAAGCGGCCGGCGTCGATGTCGCGGCAGGCCTGGCACACGCCGCAGGGCGTGGCGGTGATGCCGCCCTGCCCGTCCGGCCCCTGGCAGTTGAGCGACTTGGCCAGGATGCGCGAGACGGTGGTCTTGCCCACGCCGCGCGTGCCGGTGAACAGGTAGGCGTGATGCAGGCGCTGGGTGGTGAGCGCGTTCTCGAGCGCCTGCACCACGTGCCCCTGACCGACCATCTCAGCGAAGGTTTTCGGACGGAACTTGCGGGCGAGCACGATATAGGACATTGCGCCCATTCTAAAAGCCGCGAAGGGGCCCTTCGGCGTCCGCCTCTTCGATGTTTCTCATCGATCGATTCACCGCCCCGGCGAAGGGGGCAACGCGAGCGAGGTTAGAATCGCCGCTGACGGGCCTCCCTGCATGGTGAAGTGGCCAACCGGGTCAGGTGGGGAACCAAGCAGCCCTAACTGCGTAGTCAGTGCCAGGGGTAAGGCTCGTCAACTTCTTCAGCGCTTTCGTTTCGGCTCGAAACGGGAGCCGCGCCAACCGCTCCTCGTTCCATCGATCACGGCCTGGGTCTCATGCAAGACCCAGCCGCGCGAGCACGCCGCGCGCGGCCGCGACGCCGCTGGCCATCGAGGCCGTGAGCAGGTAGCCGCCGGTCGGCGCTTCCCAGTCGAGCATCTCCCCCGCCACGAACACGCCGGGCAGCGCGCTCGCCATCAGCTGCGCATCGAGCGCCTCGAAGCGCACGCCACCCGCAGTGCTGATCGCCTCGTCGACCGGGCGCGCGGCCAGCAGCCGCAGCGGCACGGCCTTGATCGCCTGCGCGAGCTGCAGCGGATCGTGCATCGCCTCGCGGCTCAGCACCTCGTAGAGCACGCCGGCCTTGATGCCCTCGAGGCCGAGCCGGCTCTTGAGATGGCTGCCGAGCGAACGCGCGCCGCGCGGATGTTTGACCGCGGCCAGCACCTGCTCGGCGCTGCGGTCGGGCAACAGGTCGAGCAGCAATGTGGCGCTGCCGTTCGCGGCGATCTCGTCGCGCAGCAGGGCCGAGACGGCATAGACCAGGCTGCCCTCGATACCGCCCGCCGTGGCGACGAACTCGCCCTTGCGCGCGAACTGCCGGCCGCGGCTGTCTGTGAACGACACGGCCACCGACTTGAAGGGCTGGCCCGCGAAGCGCTCCGAGAAATGCGCGCTCCAGCCGCTGCCGTCGAAGCCGCAGTTGGCGGGTTGCAGCTCCGCCACCGCCACGCCCTGCGCCTGCAGCCGCGGCGCCCAGGCACCATCGGAACCGAGCCGCGCCCAGCTCGCGCCGCCGAGCGCGAGCACCACCGCATCGGCCGAGGCCTCGACCTCGCCCGCGGGCGTGTCAAAGCGCAGCACGCCGGGCGAGACCGCGGCATCGCCGGTCCAGCGGTGCCGCATGTGGAACTGCACGCCGGCCTCGCGCAGCCGGTGCAGCCAGGCACGCAGCAGCGGCGCGGCCTTCATGTCGGTGGGAAACACGCGGCCCGAGCTGCCGACGAAGGTCTCGATGCCCAGGCCCGCGGCCCATTCGCGCAGTTGCGCGGGACCGAAGGCCGCGAGCATCGGCTCGAGTTCGGCGCGGCGTTCGCCGAAGCGGCCCACGAAGGCCTCGAAGGGCTCGGAGTGCGTGAGGTTGAGCCCGCCGCGCCCCGCGAGCAGGAACTTGCGCCCGACCGAGGGCATGGCGTCGTAGAGGTGCACGTTCGCACCGGCCGCGGAAAGGATTTCCGCCGCCATCAGGCCGGCGGGGCCGCCGCCGATCACGGCGACGGTGGGAGAAGAAGTCATTCGAGGTTCACCAGTTCGCCCTGCCCGGTCAGGAACGCGGCGCGTACCGTGGCACCGGGATGGGCCTGCTGCACGGCCGCGCGGTAGCGCTGCATCTGTGCGATGAGCGCGGCATCGCGCTCGGGCCTTGCGGCCGATTTGTAGTCGAGGATCCACCAGGTGCCGCCGGCGCGCTCGCGCACCAGCCGGTCGATGCGCAGCGTGTCGCCTTCGTGCACCAGCGTGACCTCGTTGCCGTGCCAGTCGATCCGCTCGAGGTCCCAGGCCCAGGCACCCGCGCCGGCGCGGATGCGCGCGGCCAGCGCCGCGGCGCCGCGCGCCTGCTGCGCGTCGAGCAGGAACTCCTGCGCCGCCGCGCGCACATGGGCCGCGGCCAAGGGCTCGCCGGGCACCGACCATTCGAGCAAGCGATGCATCGCCTGGCCGAAGGCCGCGGCGCGCGCGTCGAGGGTGGCCGCCTTTTCCTTGCGCACGACGGGCACCGGCGGCGTCGCGGAAGCGAACACCGGCAGCTCCTGGATCGCGAAGACGGCCTGCGCCTGCGCTGCGACCGGCGCCACCAGCGGCTCGTCGGCATCGACGGTCTCGCAGGCCTCGGCCAGCCGCGCCCACCAGCTGCCTTCGTTGGCGCGCGCGGGGCGCACCGACGACAGCACCAGCCGCGCGCGGGCGCGCGTGGTCGCGACATAGAGGCCGTTGAGCTCCTCGCGGTGGCGCGCGCGCTGCTCGTCGAGCAGCAGCGATGCCGCGCAGGCCGGCGGCGTCTTCTCGCTCGCGAGGAAGACGAAGCGCGTCGGCACGCGGTCGCCGCCCTTCCACTCGACCAGCACGCCCATGGTCTGGGCGCGCGGCGGCGGCGCGTCGCAATCGAGCATCAGCACGGTGTCGGCCTCGAGGCCCTTGGCGCCGTGCACCGTCAGCAGTTGCACCGCCTCGGGCGCGGCCACCGACGGGGCGCGCACGCCGCCGGCACGCAGCGCGCGCACCAGCGCATAGGGCGTGACGAAGCGCGCGCCGTCGATGTCGAGCGACGCGGCCAGCAGGCCGCGCAGGTTGGCCAGCGCGCCCTGGCGCAGCGCGGCGGGCACGGCGGCGCCGAACTTCGCGAGCACATCGCCGTCGTGGAAGATCGCGTCGAGTGCATCGTGCGGCGGCAGCGTGGCCAACCAGCGCTGCCAGCGCTTGAGACGCGGCGCGGCCTCGGCCAGCGCGGCCGGCAGGTCCTCGCCGGTCTGCAGCAACCGGAACCAGCTCCAGCCCGGCAGCGCGCGCTGGCGCAGCGCCAGCTGCACGAGATCCTCGTCGCCGATGCCGAACAGCGGCGACTTGAGCGCGCGCGCCAGCGAGAGATCGTGCGCGGGCGAGACCAGCGCATCGATCAACGCCACCATGTCCTGCACCTCGGGCGCATCGTGCAACTCGTTCTTCTCGGGCTGCTGCACCGGGATGTGACGCTGGCGCAGCGCGTCCTGCATCGCGGCGAGCCGGCTGCGGCGGCGCGACAGCACCATGATCTGGCGCGGCGGCGTACCGTCGGCGATCAGTTGCGCGATCCAGCGCGCGGCCTGCTCGCATTCCTTCTGCAGCAGCTGTTCCTCGGGCAGCACGCGCGGCGTGACCAGGCTGTCGCGCCAGTGCAGCATGCCGTCGTCGGCCGGAGCCGCTTCGGCCGCGGCCTCGGCGGCATCGCGCTCGATGGCCGGCAGCTTCAGCAGCGCGCCCTCGTCGCTGCGCTCGGTGGTGTGGGCACGGAAACCGTCGAACTCGCCGGCCTCCTGCGCGGCCAGCATGGCCTGGTTGACCAGGCCCACGACGGCGCGCGCATTGCGGTGCGTGTGGTCGCAGTTGAGCAGCTCGCCGCCGAGGCCTTCGCGCACGAACTTCTTCGCGGCGATGAAGACCTGCGGCTCGGCGCGGCGGAAGCGGTAGATGCTCTGCTTCGGATCGCCCACGACGAACACGCGCGGCGCGCTGCCGCCCGCGCCCACGTAGGCGCTGAGCCAGCCGTAGAGCGCCTGCCACTGCAGCGGGTTGGTGTCCTGGAACTCGTCGATCAAGAGGTGCGCGATGCGCGCATCGAGCCGCTCCTGCACCCAGCCCGAGAGCGCCGACTGGCCCAACAGCAGTTGCGCGGCCTGCTCGACGTCGTTCATGTCGACCCAGCCATGAGCGCGCTTGACGCCCGCGAAGGCATCGATCAGCAGGCGCGTGAGCCGCGTCATGCGCTGCTGGTAGAGCCAGGCCGCGTGCTGGGCCTGCGCAGCGCACAGCAGCTGCAGCTCGGCCTCGGCCTCCTGCGCGGCTGGGTACTTCTGCAGGTTCTTGTTGAGCCGGTCTTCCGTCGCGACGAAGAAGCTCTTGCGCAGCAGCGCGAGCGCCGCCGGCAGCGCGGACTCGGCCGGCTCGCCGGTGCCGAAGATGTCGATGACGGCCTCGGCCGCCTTCTGCGGCGTCTTGTTGGTCTCGCGGCCAAGCGCGGCGGCGCGGTCGAGCCAGCGCCGGCGCACGGCCTCGCCGCGCAGCGCGTCGGTGGGCGTGTCGAAGCCGGCCAGCGCCGGATGCAGGTCGGCGAAATGCCGCACCGCCTCGGCCGGTTCGGCGAGCGAGAACTCCACGCGCCGCGTGAGCGCCTCGCCGAGCGCCTTGGCGGTCTGCGAGCGGCCGTAGGTGGCGACCACCGCGTAGTAGTCGGCCAGCGCGTCAGGGTCGGCGGTCACGGCCTCGAAGAAGGGGCGCCAGGTGCGCGAGCGCGCCTCTGCATCGTCCTCGAGCAACTCGTAGTTCGACGGCAGGCCGAGCTCGCGCAGCACAGCGAGCGGCGCATTGCGCAGCAGTCCCGCGAACCAGGCGTGGAAGGTGCGGAACTGCACCGGCCGGCCGCCTTCGAGCAGGTGCCGGTACAGGCCCTTCAGGCGCGGCGCGGCGGCCAGCGCCTCGGCCGGCGGCATGCCGCGCATCACCAGTTCCTTGACCAGCTCCTCGGGCTCGCGCTCGGCGAAGGTCTCGAGCCACTGGTCGAGCCGCTCGCGCATCTCGCCGGCCGCCTTCTTGGTGAAGGTGATGGCGAGGATCTCGTGCGGCTGGCAGGCGTTGGCGCCGTCGTCGAGCAGCGCGCGCACGATGCGCGACACCAGCATCCAGGTCTTGCCCGCGCCCGCGCAGGCCTCGACCGCCACCGAGCGCCGCGGATCGCAGGCGACGGTGTAGAAGGCCTCGCGCGGCACGCGCTGGCCGTTGTGTTCGTAGGCGGCGCCGTTCATGGCGTGCTCCCCTGCAGCACGGCGGCGCCGGCATCGTCGCTCCAGAAATCCTTGCGGCACAGGCCGCGCGCGGTGCAGTGCTCGCACACCGTGCCTTCGCCCAGCGGCGGCAGCGGCGTGCCTTCGGCGATGCGCCGGAAGTCGTCGAGGATGCCGGCCACCAGCGCATCGCGCGCCTGCACCACCACCGGCTGCTCCACCGTCTGCGTGCCCGAGGACTTCTCGCCCACGTTGACGTAGGCCGCGCGCAGCGTGTCGTCGGCCACCAGCGCGGCATAGAAGGCGAGCTGCGTGTCCTCGGTCGGTTCCTTCACGCGCTCCTTGGTCACGGCCGAGGACTCGGTCTTGTAGTCGATCACGAAGGGCTGGCCATCGGGCATGCGGTCGATGCGGTCGAGCCGGCCCACCAGCTGCAGCGCGCCCAGCGGCTGCTCCTTCCAGGGTTCGGATTCGACGAAGACCGCGCCCGCGGCCTCGTGGCCCGCGAGCCAGTCGAGGTAGCCGTCGCGCACCGCGGGCCAGGCCGCGGCGAAGGGCAGGAACTCGGCGTCCGACAGGCCGTACTCGCGCGTGGCGCGCACGGCCGCGTCCTCGATGAAGCGCAGGCGCTCGCCGGCGTCGCGCGTGGGCGTCTGCTGCAGCGTCTCGTGGAAATGGCCGAGCACCGCATGCAGCCAGTTACCGAAGTCGCGCTTGTCGACCTCGGCATCGAGCTCGTCGGCGCTGCGCAGGCCGAGCTGGCGCAGCGCGAAGAAGCGATAGGGACAGCGGCGCAGGTCCTCGTAGACGCTGGTCGACACGTTGCGCAGCGGCAGCAGCGTGCCCGAGGGCGTCGGATAGAGGGTGGGACGCACGGGCACATCGCGCCGCGTGCGCGGATCGTCGGTGAACGCGAGCGCATGGTCGAGCTCGAGCCCCTGCACCAGCGGGCTGGGCCGCACGGGCTCGCCGCTGGCATCGGCGCTGCGCCACAGCAGTTCGCACCAGGGATTGCACAGGGCCGCGTTCCAGGCCGCGCGCTGCGCCGCCTCGAGCGCCTCGCGCGAAGGCAGGCCGAGCTCGAGCCGCTGCGCGGCGCTCCAGTTGCCGGGCGGCTCGGGCGATGCGGGCAGGCGGCGGTCGTCGCAGCCCGGAATCACGATCGCGCCGAAGGCCCGGCCCAGCAACTGGTGCAAGGGCAGCACGATCACCTGCGGTATCTCGCCATTGACGGGCGGCACGAAGCTCGCGTCCTCGAGCACGTCGCGCACCCAGGCCGTGAATTCGGACAGCGTGTGACGGCCGCCAGGAAAAGCCTCCTCGTCGCCGTGCGCGCCGGCATCGAGCCACAGTGCCGAGATCACCTTGCCGCCCGCGAGGTCGGCCTCGAGCGGCTCCCACTGGCCGGCCGCCTCGAGCAGCGCGCGCAATGCGACCAGCCATTCGGCCAGCGGGCGCGCCCGCGCCATCGGCGCGCGGCGGGCCTCGATCTCGTTCGTGAAGGGCATCAGCGCGACGTCCTGCGGCTTCTCGCTGTGCGCAGCCTGCGCGCACCAGGCCGACCAGTCGCGCACGCCCTCGCGCCGCAATCTCGACTCGAGTCCCTGCACCGCGAGCGCATCGCCGTCGTCGCCGCTCTTGAGCCAGTCGAGCACCTGGTCGCTGCCGGCGTCGTGCGCGCAGGCGCGCAGCGCACTCATCAGCATGGCGGCCGCGCGCGTGGTCGAGAGCTTCCAGCCGGTCTCGTCCTGCGCCGTGACGCCCTGCCCCTTGAGCCGCGCGCCGATGCGGCGCGTGAGCGCGCGGTCGGTGGCAACCAGCGCGACCGGACTGCGCCCCTCGGCCAAGTGGCGCAACGCGCAGGCCGCGGCAAGCTCGGCCTCGTCCTCGGGATCGATCGCGACATGGGCCGCGGACTGCCCGCTCGGCGCGATGGCCGGCACCAGCGACAGGCGCACGGCGCGCTCGCCCCACAGGCTGCACAGGGTCTGCGTCAAGGGGTCGGTCTGGAAGCCCTCGAGCACGATCAGCACGTCGATCTGCGCACGCGCGGGTTCGCGCAGCAGCACGTCGGTGGCATAGCTCGCGTTCGCGGCCCAGGCGACCGCGATGCGGATCAGCGCGCTCTCGATGCGGAACCACTCCGATTCGCTGCTCGCATCGGCCACGCCCGCGGCGCGCTCGGCCCAGGCACTGCCGCGCTCCTCGGGCGCAACCGCGGCCGCGAGCGGCGCGAGCTGGTAGGCCAGCTCGACCACGCGGCCCGCGAGCGCGAAGCGTTCGGCGCCGAAGCCGGTCTGCGAGAGCAGGCCCTGCGCGGTCACGAGGTCGCGCGCCATGTCGAAGGCGATGTCGTAGCCCGAGGGCACGAAGCCGCCCGCGCTGCGCGCCCAATTGCGCGTGGTCTCGAAGCGCGGCACGAAGCCCGGCGAGCCGCAGCGCGCCCACATCGCCTGCGCCACGCCCATGAGCTGCGCATAGGGCACCAGCACCATCGTGCGCGCCGCATGCGCCTGGCGTTCGGCGAGCACGCGCACGATGCGCGCGACCACACCATCGGCAGGGTCGCACCACAGGGCCTGGACGGGATGGCCTTCGTTCATGTTCTGTCGCGGGGGATTCGGTAGCGGGGCCGGGTCGCGACGAGGGCTCTGGCTATCGGCGCCATAGCCTTCGTGCATGCCACGTCACCCCTTGGTTTCTGTCACAATGACCCGCACTGTAGCTGCACCGAAACTCCCCGCGCACAAGGACTCCATCATGGCCAGCGAGCTGATCAAACACATCTCCGATTCCTCCTTCGAAGCCGACGTGCTCAAGTCCAGCCAGCCCGTGCTGGTCGACTACTGGGCCGAATGGTGCGGCCCCTGCAAGATGATCGCCCCGATCCTCGACGAAGTGTCGAGCGCCTACGAAGGCAAGCTGCAGATCGCCAAGCTCAACGTCGACGAGAACCGCGACATCCCCGCCAAGTTCGGCATCCGTGGCATCCCCACGCTGATGCTGTTCAAGGACGGCCAGCTCGCCGCCACCAAGGTCGGCGCCATGAGCAAAGCCCAGCTCACCGCCTTCATCGACCAGCAACTCGCCTGAGTGCTTTCAAACCGGCCAGCGCGCAACGCGTTGGCCGGCGCGTTTTTCCTGTCATAATCCTTAGCAGATCGCCGGCCCTTTCAGGTAGCCGGTTCGAGTTCCCCGGTCAGTGAGGCAGTTCTCGTCTCACATCGAACCACCCCCCTGTTCTCCGTTTCCCCTCGATTGCCCCCGCAAGGGGTCGTTCCATGCACTTAAACGAACTCAAGGCACTCCACGTGTCTGAAGTCCTCAAGCAGGCCGAAGCCCTTGAGATCGAAAACGTCGGCCGCATGCGCAAGCAGGAGCTGATGTTCGCGATCATCAAGAAGCGCGCGAAGGCCGGCGAACAGGTCTTCGCCGACGGTGTGCTCGAAATCCTGCCCGACGGCTTCGGCTTCCTGCGCAGCCCGGACACCAGCTTCACCGCCAGCACCGACGACATCTACATCAGCCCGAGCCAGGTGCGCCGCTTCAACCTGCACACCGGCGACATGATCGAGGGCGAGGTGCGCATTCCGAAGGACGGCGAACGCTACTTCGCGCTGACCAAGCTCGACGCCGTCAACGGCGGACCGCCCGAGCAGAACAAGCACAAGGTGATGTTCGAGAACCTGACGCCGCTGTTCCCCAAGGAACAGATGCGCCTCGAGCGCGACGGCATCAAGGGCGAAGAGAACATCACCGGCCGCGTGATCGACATCATCGCCCCCATCGGCAAGGGCCAGCGCGCCCTGCTCGTGGCACCGCCCAAGAGCGGCAAGACGGTGATGATGCAGCACATCGCGCACGCGATCAGCGCCAACTACCCCGAGGTCCACATGATGGTGCTGCTCGTCGACGAGCGCCCTGAAGAAGTGACCGAAATGCAGCGCACGGTGAAGGGCGAGGTCATCGCCTCCACCTTCGACGAGCCCGCCGCGCGCCACGTGCACGTGGCCGAAATGGTGATCGAGCGCGCCAAGCGCCTGGTCGAGCTCAAGAAGGACGTGGTGATCCTGCTCGACTCGATCACGCGCCTCGCACGCGCCTACAACAACGTCGTGCCCTCGTCGGGCAAGGTGCTGACCGGCGGCGTCGATGCCAACGCACTGCAGCGTCCCAAGCGCTTCCTGGGTGCCGCTCGCAACGTCGAGGAAGGCGGCTCGCTGACCATCATCGGCACCGCGCTGATCGACACCGGCAGCCGCATGGACGAAGTGATCTTCGAAGAGTTCAAGGGCACCGGCAACTCCGAAATCCACCTCGACCGCCGCCTCTACGAGAAGCGCGTGTTCCCCTCGATCCAGCTCAACCGCAGCGGCACGCGCCGCGAAGAGCTTCTGCTCGCGCCCGAGATCCTGCAGAAGACCCGCATCCTGCGTCAGCTCATGTACAACATGGACGAGATCGAGTCGATGGAGCTGATGCTCAAGAACATGAAGGCGACGAAGACCAATGTCGAGTTCTTCGACATGATGCGTCGCGGGGGTTGAGCCGGTCTTCGACCGAAGCTCGCCTCCCAAAAAGCGCGTTGCATCGCAAGATGCAGCGCGCTTTTTTTCATGGGCGCGCGACGGGCAGCGCGCGGCCTTCCTCGGCACTGCGCCGGCCGAGATCGAGCAGTTCCATCAGCGCCACCGCCTGCGCGGGCGGCACGGGATTCGGCCCCTGTCCGAGGATCGCGTCGCGCACGGCCGCGTAATACGCGACGTAGTCGCCCGCGCGCGTGGGCCAGGCGCGCTTCGCCACCGTGCCGTCGGCGGCAGGCAGCACGAGCTCGCCATCGAGCGGATCGGCGCCCCACCCGGCCATCGGCGGCCGCTGGCCGGCGCGCAGCGCATCCTCCTGCGGATCGACGCCGTGCTTGACGTAGCTGCCGCGCGTGCCGTGCACGAGGTAGCGCGGCGCTGCATGGGCCGCGAGCGTGGTCGAGTGCAGCACCACGCGCAGCGGCGCATGCGGCCCCGATTCGTAGCGCAGCACCGCGTGGAAGTAGTCCTCGACCTGGGCCCCGTCGCGCAGCACGGCGGTGTCGAGCTGCAGGGTGTCGGGCGTGCCGAACAGCTGCACCGCCTGGTCGACCAGGTGCGCGCCCAGGTCGACCCAGATGCCCGCGCCCGGCACCTTCTGCTCGCGCCAGCGCTCGCGCACCTCGGGCCGGTAGCGGTCGAAATGGGATTCGAAATAGACCGGGCGGCCCAGCTCGCCGCTGGCCAGCAGTTCCTTCAGGGTCAGAAAATCGGCGTCGAAACGGCGGTTCTGGTAGACCGCGAGCACCCGATCGTTGCGTTCGGACAACAGCTTGAGCTCGCGCGCCTCGCCGGCATCGAGCGTGAAGGGCTTGTCGACCACCACGTGCTTGCCGGCCAGCAGCGCCGCCTTCGCGACCGGATGGTGCTGGGCATTCGGCGTGGCGACCACGACGAGGTCGATGTCCTGCCGCGCGACCAGCGCCGCCGTGTCGGGCACCACGGCCACGCCGGGCCAGTCGGCATGCACCTTGTGCGGCTGGGAACTGGCCACCGCCGCCAGCTCGAGCCCGGGCACGGCCGACAGCACCGGGGCATGGAAGGTCTGGCCGGCAAAGCCGTAGCCGACGAGGCCGGCGCGCAGGGGTCTGGAGGTCATGGGAGGCCCGATTTGGCTGGGGACGGGCCGAAGTGGCCGCCATCGGCCCAGTATGCGATAATCGACGGCTTCGCGAAAAGTGCGGCCGGCGTCCTGCCCGCCAGTGGCTCTCGCATCGACCCCCAAGGAAAGACCATGGCAAAAGAAGGCATCCACCCGAATTACCGCGAAGTCCTGTTCGTCGACATGTCGAACGGCTTCAAGTTCGTGACCCGTTCCTGCGTGAACACGAAGGAAACCGCCAAGGCGGACGACGGCCGCGAGCTGCCCCTGTTCAAGCTGGACACGACCAGCGAATCGCACCCGTTCTACACCGGCACCCAGAAGTCGGTCGACAACATGGGCGGTCGCGTCGAGAAGTTCCGCAACCGCTTCGGCAAGACGACCGGCGCCGCTGCCTCCAAGTAAGGCACGCACCCAGGCTCAGGCCTGGCGTCGAGGGCAGCCCGGTTTACCGCGCTGCCCTTTTTGTTTCCCCCACCCGTTGCCGCCCATCGCCCTTTGAACCAGCCCACGCCCGCGATCGTTGCCCAGAATGCCGTGCGCCGGCTGCCGCGCATCGCGCTGCTGCTGCTGTGCGCCGCCTATCTGCTGCCGGGGCTGGTCGGCCGGGGACCCTGGAAGAGCGCCGACATCACGGCCTTCGGCTACATGGCCGAACTGGCGCGCAGCACCGAGGGCATCGCCCGCTGGTTCGATCCGCGCCTGCTGGGCATCGCGCCCGAAACGCCCGCGCTGGTGCCGTACTGGATCGGCGCGCTGGCGATCAAGATCGCGCCCGCCTGGCTGCATCCCGACTTCGCGGTGCGCATCGTGTTCGCGCTGCTGCTGTGGGGCACCTTCACCGCGACCTGGTACGCGGTCTATTACCTGGCGCGCACCGCGCGCGCCCAGCCCGTGGCCTTCGCCTTCGGCGGCGAGGCGCGGCCGACCGACTACGCGCGCGCCATGGCCGACGGCGCCCTGCTCGCGCTGATCGCCTGCCTGGGCTTGGCACAACTGGGCCATGAAACGACGCCCGCGCTGGCCCAGCTCTACTTCGCCTCGCACCTGTTCTACGGCGTGGCGGCCCTGCCCTACCGGCGCGCCGGGCCGGTCATCGCGCTGGTGGTCGGCACGCTGGGCATGACGCTCAGCGGCGGCCCGACCGTCGGTCTGGCTCTCGCCACCGGCAGCGTGCTGTTCATCGCCTACGAGCGCCGCCGCATGCGCCGCGCCGCCGAGCCCGCGAGCACCGGCTGGTCGGGCGTGGGCGAGGACGAAGGCCCGGGCTACACGCGCGGTGCGTTGTTGACCATGGCCGGCGTGACGCTGCTGGCCGCGGCGCTCGCGATCGGCCTCGGCCTGCTGCAATGGAAGATCGACCTGCCCGGCGCCCATCCCGGCACCTCGATCGCGAGCGACATCCGCAGCCAGGCCCGGCTGCTGCTGTGGTTCACCTGGCCGGCCTGGCCGCTCGCGCTGTGGACGCTGTGGCGCTGGCGCCGCCAGCTCGCGGCGCGCCACGTGGCGCTGCCGTTCTGGTTCGCGCTGGTGCCGCTGGCCGCCACCTGGACCACCGACTACTCCGACCGCTCGCTGATGCTGGCGCTGCCCGCGATGGCCACGCTCGCGGCCTTCGCGCTGCCGACCTTCCGGCGCAGCGTGGCGGCGCTGGTCGACTGGTTCACCCTGCTCTTCTTCAGCGGCCTGGCGCTGCTCGGCTGGATCTACTGGATCGCAATGCAGACCGGCTACCCGCCCAAGCCCGCGGCCAGCGTGGCGCGGCTGGTGCCGGGCTTCGTGCCCGAGTTCTCGCCCATCGCCTTCGTGCTCGCGCTCGCCGCCACCATCGCCTGGTGCTGGCTGGTGCGCTGGCGCACCGGCCGCCACCGCGCGGCGCTCTGGAAGACGCTGGTGCTGCCGGCCGGCGGCACCGCGCTGTGCTGGATGCTGCTGATGACGCTGTGGCTGCCGCCGATCGACTATGCGCGCAGCTACGCGCCGCAGGTGCGCGCGGTGAGCGAGCGCGTGGGCCATCCCAAGTGCGTGGCCGAGCTCGCGCTGAGCCGCGCCCACATCGCGGCGCTGCAATACCACGGCCACTTCGAGCTGCAGCCGCTGCTGCTGGGCACCGACTGCCCGTGGCTGCTGGTGGCCCCCGAGACCATCGAGCGGCTGCACACCATCATCTCGCTCGACCAATGGCGCTTCGCGGGGACCCTGCGCCGCCCCAGCAGTCCCTCCGACGACCTGCTGCTGTACGAGAAGATCGCACCGCGGTGAGGGGCGAACGCGGACTGATCGCCCGCCACGCGGGCACGGTGCTGGTCGGCCAGCTAGCCGTGATGGCCTTCGGCGTGACCGACACCATCGTGGCCGGCCGCTATTCCGAGGACGCGCTGGCCGCCCTCTCGGTCGGTGCCGCCATCTTCGTCAGCGTCTACGTCTCGCTCATGGGCGTGCTGCAGGCCCTGCTGCCGGTCTGGGCCGAGCTGCACGGCGGCGGCCGCGGCACCGAGGTGGGCCGCTCGGTGCGGCAGTCGCTCTACCTCGCGGGACTGGCGATCGTCGCGGGCATGGCGCTGCTGCTGCTGCCGGGCCCGGCCCTGCAATGGACGCAGGTGCCGCCCGCCATGCGCAGCGAGGTCGAGGCCTACCTGATGGTGCTGGCCTTCGCGCTCGCGCCCGCGCTGCTGTTCCGCCTGTTCAGCACCCTGAGCCAGAGCCTGGGCAAGCCGCAGCTCGTGACCTGGCTGCAGCTCGCCTCGCTGGCGATCAAGCTGCCGCTGTCGGTCTGGTTCACCTTCGGCGGCGCGGGCCTGCCGGCCATGGGCCTGGTCGGCTGCGGCTGGGCCACGCTGGTCGTCAACTGGGCGATGCTCGGCTGCGCCGTGTGGCTGCTGCGCGGCAGCCCGTTCTACCGCGGCTACCGGCTCTGGCAACCGATCGAGAAGCCCGACTGGGCGCAGATCGGCCAGTTCGCGCGCCTGGGCGTGCCAGCCGGCCTCGCGGTGCTGGTCGAGGTCACCTCGTTCACGCTGATGGCGCTGTTCATCGCGCGCCTGGGCACGACCGCGGCCGCGGCGCACCAGATCGCCGCCAACCTGCTGGCCGTGGCCTACATGGTGCCGCTGTCGCTCGCGATCGCCACCAGCGCGCGCGTGAGCTTCTGGCTCGGCGCCGGCGATCCGGCGCTGGCGCGGCGCGCCTGCCGCACCGGCTTCGAGCTGACCGTGCTGTGCGCGCTGCTGTTCACGCTCGCCATGTGGGGGCTGCGCTTCCAGCTCGCGGCCGTGTATTCGGACAAGCCGGCCGTGATCGCGCTCGCGGGCGCGCTGCTGCTGGTGGTGGCGCTCTACCACTTCGCCGATGCGCTGCAGACCCTGTGCGTGTTCGTGCTGCGCTGCTACCGCGTCACGCTCGCGCCGCTGGCGATCTACTGCACGCTGCTGTGGGTGGTGGGCCTGGGCGGCAGCTACCTGCTGGCCTACCGCGGGCTCGGCCCCTGGCCGGCCATGCAGTCGCCGCTGGCGTTCTGGATCATGGGTGCCGCGGCGCTGGCCGTCACGGCGCTGCTGTTCGGCGCGCTGCTGCGCTGGACGATGGCGCACCGCGTGCGCGGCTGAGCGAGCGGCTGGGCGGCGAAAGCGGCGCGGCCGTTCAGGCCTGCAGCCGCGCCAGCACCCGCGCCTCGCGCACGCGCGTGGCCGGGAACAGCAGCGCGAAGCGCGAGCCCTTGCCCACCGTGCTCTCGATGCGCAGCTCCGCGCCATGGCGCTGGGCGATGTGCTTGACGATCGCCAGCCCGAGCCCGGTGCCGCCGGTCTCGCGCGAACGGCTGCGGTCGATGCGGTAGAAGCGCTCGGTCAGCCGCGGGATGTGCTCGGCCGCGATGCCCGGGCCCGTGTCCTTCACCGCGTACTCGCCGCGGCCGTCGGGCAACACGCGCCAGCTCACCGCCACCTCGCCGCCGCCGGGCGTGTAGCGGATCGCGTTGCTCAGCAGGTTCGACATCGCGCTTTGCAGCTCGGTGGCGGCGCCGGACATCTCGGAATCGGCATCGATGGTGAACGACAGCTTGTGGCCCAGCTGCGGCGAGAGCCGGCCCGACAGGCCGCGGCCCTCGTCCTCGCACTGCGCGAGCAAGGCGCGGATGCGGGTCCACTGGGTGCCGCCGGGCGCGGCACTGCCCTCGAGGCGCGACAGGGTCAGCAGGTCGTTGACCAGCGTTTCCATGCGGTGCGACTGCTGCCCCATCAGCCCGAGGTAGCGCGCGCGCTCGTCGGCATCGAGCGGCAGGTTCTGCAGCGTCTCGACGAAGCCCGCGAGCACCGTGAGCGGCGTGCGGATCTCGTGCGAGACGTTGGCCACGAAGTCGCGCCGCATCGCCTCGGCCTGCTCGAGCGCGGTGATGTCGCGCGTGAGCAGCATGCGGCGGTTGCCCGCGTAGGGATGCACCTGCACCGACAGCCGCACCGTGTGGCTGCGCTGTTGCGAGCCCGGGCCATGGCCGTCGATGACGACGTCGCGGCTGTAGTTCCACGACGCGAGGTAGGCGACGAAGGCCGGGTCGCGCACGAGGTTGGCCAGGTGCTGCAGCAGGTCGCGCTCGGCATCGATGCCGAACTGCGCCGCCGCGGTCTGGTTGCACCACTCGATGCGGCCCTGCTCGTCGAGCAGCACCACGCCGTTGGGCGAGGCCTGGATGGCGGCCAGGAATTCCTGCAGCCGGTCCTCGGCCTGGCGGGTCTGCTGTTCGCGGTCGCGCAGCAGTTTGCGGATGCGCTCGGCCAGTTCGCCCCACATGCCGACGCCGCGGCTGGGCAGCCCCACCGCATCGTTGCGCAGGATCTGCAGCAGCCGCTTGGCGCGCCAGCCGTCGAAGGCCAGCCAGACCACCGCGCCGCCCCAGGCGCCGATCCAGCCCAGCTTCCAGCCGAAAAAGGCTGTAACGCCCGCTCCACCAAGGAGAGACGCTATTAAAAAGGTAGCAATGCGAAACGGCATGGCGGGCGATTATCCGCGCCCGCGGGCGGAGACGCTCACGGCGGTCAAACGGTGGCTTGGGCCGTCAGGCGGTAGCCGGCGCCGCGCACCGTCTCGACCATCGGGGACGCCGCACCCAGCGATTCGCGCAGGCGCTTGACGTGCACGTCGACCGTGCGCTCCTCGATGTAGACGTGGTCGCCCCACACCTTGTCGAGCAGCTGGGCCCGGCTGTGGACGCGCTCGGCGTGCTGCATCAGGTAGGCCAGCAGCTTGAACTCGGTCGGGCCGACCTTCAGCGCATTGCCCTGCCAGGTCACGCGGTGGGTGGCGGTGTCGAGCGCGAGCTCGCCGATCTCGACGCGCTCGGTCACCACCTCGGGCGCGCGGCGGCGCAGCACGGCGCGGATGCGCGCGAGCATTTCCTGGGTGGAGAAGGGCTTGGTGATGTAGTCGTCGGCGCCGGCGTCGAGG
Organism: Variovorax sp. GW821-FHT09B05; assembly: GCF_059418265.1. Classification (NCBI taxonomy): domain Bacteria; kingdom Pseudomonadati; phylum Pseudomonadota; class Betaproteobacteria; order Burkholderiales; family Comamonadaceae; genus Variovorax; species Variovorax sp. GW821-FHT09B05. Next base: position 292,811 of record NZ_JBWKPN010000002.1, on the reverse strand, counting down.
CCGGCCACCTTGTCGGGCTCGTCGCCGCGCGCGGTCAGCATCAGGATCGGGACAGCCTTGGTACGGGGGTCCTTGCGCCACTGGCGCGCGAGCTGCAGGCCGCTCTGGCCCGGCAGCATCCAGTCGAGCAGGATCAGGTCCGGCAGGAAGGCATCGATCTCGCGCTGGGCCGCCGCGCCATCCTCCGACCAGATCGGCTCGAAGCCGTTGTGGCGGAGGTTGACGGCGATCAGCTCGGCGATCGAGGACTCGTCTTCGACGATCAGGACTCGGGGTTTTTTCATGCTTTCTTGGGAGTCTTGCCGCAGTCGTACTGGTGTCGTTACTGCAGCGCCGACTCGATTTCCTGCATCGAAGTGTGCCGCACATCGGCACCCTTGACGATGTAGATGATGAACTCGGCGATGTTCTTGGCGTGGTCGCCGATGCGCTCGATGGCCTTGGCCAGGAACAGCAGGTCGAGGCTCGCGGAGATGGTGCGCGGGTCTTCCATCATGTAGGTGACCAGCTTGCGCACGAAGCCGTCGAACTCCTTGTCGATCAGGTCGTCGTCCTTGAGGATCGACAGCGCCGCGGCGGTGTCGAGGCGCGCGAACGCGTCGAGCGCCGTGCGCAGCAGGTTCGACGCCAGGTCGGCCGCGATGCGCAGCTCGGTGGTCGGCAGCACGCGCGAAGCACCGCTCTCGATGATCGACTTGACCATGCGCGCGATCTTGTTGGACTCGTCGCCCACGCGCTCGAGGTTGGCCGTGGTCTTGGAGATCGCGATCAAGAGGCGCAGGTCGCGCGCGGTCGGCTGGCGGCGCGCGATGATCGACGACAGCTCGCGGTCGATCTCGATTTCCATCGCGTTCACGCGGTGCTCGGTTTCCATCACGCGGTCGGCCGCGTCCGAATCGAACTGCAGCAGCGCGTAGATCGCCTGGTGGATCTGCGACTCGACCATGCCGCCGAGTTCCATCACGCGCGACGAGACGCCGTTGAGTTCGCTGTCGAACTGGCTGGAGAGGTGTTTTTCAGTCATGGTGTCGTCCTCTTTGCATCCGTTGTTGCATCAGCCGAAGCGGCCGGTGATGTAGTCCTCGGTCTCCTTGCGCTGCGGCTTGAAGAACATCTGCTCGGTGGCACCGAACTCGATCAGGTCGCCCAGGTACATGTAGGCGGTGTAGTCGCTGCAGCGGGCCGCCTGCTGCATGTTGTGGGTCACGATGACCACCGTGTATTCGTTCTTCAGCTCGGCGATCAGTTCCTCGATCTTGGCGGTCGAGATCGGGTCCAGGGCCGAGCAGGGCTCGTCGAGCAGCAGCACTTCGGGCTTGATCGCGATACCGCGCGCGATGCACAGGCGCTGTTGCTGGCCGCCCGAGAGGCCCGAGCCGCTTTGCTGCAGCTTGTCGCGCACTTCGGTCCACAGGGCCGCCTTCTTCAGCGCCCATTCGACGCGGTCGTCCATGTCGCTGGCCGAGAGATTCTCGAACAGCTTCACGCCGAAGGCGATGTTGTCGTAGATCGACATCGGGAACGGCGTCGGCTTCTGGAACACCATGCCGACCTTGGCGCGGATCAGCGCCACGTCCTGCTTGCTGGTCAGCAGGTTCTCGCCGTCGAGCTCGATGGCGCCTTCGGCGCGCTGCTCGGGATAGAGCTCGAACATGCGGTTGAAGGTGCGCAGCAAGGTCGACTTGCCGCAGCCCGAGGGGCCGATGAAGGCCGTGACCTTGTTCTCGGGGATCTCGAGGTTGATGCCCTTGAGCGCGTGGAACTTGCCGTAGTAGAAGTTCAGGTTCTTGACCGAGATCTTCGCGGGCGCTGCGGCGGCGGTGGGAGCGGTGATGGGTGCCATGTTGCGTTTCTCTTGTTCGTTCTGTGCGGGTTGCGTGGAAGCCGCTTCGGGTTCAGTGCTTGGAGCGCGTGAGGACCCGCGCCAGGATGTTGAGGACGAGCACCGCGACGGTGATCAGGAACACGCCGGCCCAGGCGAGCTGTTGCCAGTTCTCGTAGGGGCTCATGGCGAACTTGAAGATCGTCACCGGCAGGCTGGCCATCGGCTGCGTCACGTCGGCGGTCCAGAACTGGTTGTTCAGGGCCGTGAACAGCAGCGGCGCGGTCTCGCCGGCGATACGGGCCACGGCCAGCAGGATGCCGGTCACGACACCGGCGCGCGCGGCGCGCAGCGTGATGCTCAGGATCACCTTCCACTTCGGCGTGCCGAGGGCGTAGGCGGCTTCGCGCAGGCCAGGGGGCACCAGCTGCAGCATGTTCTCGGTGGTGCGGATCACGACCGGAATCACGATCAGCGCGAGCGACAGCGCACCGGCCAGGCCCGAGAAGTTCTTGAAGTAGGCCACCACCACCGCGTAGACGAACAGGCCGATCACGATCGACGGTGCCGACAGCAGGATGTCGTTGACGAAGCGCGTGACCGAGGACAGCATGCCCTTGGGGTTGTATTCGGCCAGGTAGATGCCGGCCATGATGCCGATCGGCGTGCCGACGAAGGTCGCCAGCAGCACCATCACGAAGGAGCCGAAGATGGCGTTGAGGATGCCGCCCGGCTCGTTCGGCGGCGGGGTCATCTCGGTGAAGGCCATGATCGACAGGCCGCCGATGCCCAGGCGCAGGGTCTCCCAGAGGATCCAGACGAGCCAGAACACGCCGAACACCATCGCGGCGAGCGACAGCGTGAGGGCGATCTTGTTGACGCGGTTGCGCGAGGCGAACCGGGCCTGGCGGGTTTCGGCCAGGGTCTTGGCGTTGATGAGGGATTGGCTTGTGCTCACGACTTCTTTCCTTCGCTCTTCTTCATCTGCGCCAGCAGCACCTTCGACAGCGACAGCACGACGAAGGTGATGAAGAACAGCACGAGGCCCAGGTACATCAGCGCGGCCTGGTGCAGGCCGGCGCCGGCTTCGGCGAATTCGTTGGCAAGCGCCGAGGTGATGCTGTTGGCCGCCTCGAACACCGAGAGCGAGTTCAGCTGGTTCATGTTGCCGATCACGAAGGTGACGGCCATGGTCTCGCCGAGCGCGCGGCCCAGGCCGAGCATGATGCCGCCGATGACGCCGGCCTTGGTGTAGGGCAGCACGACCTTGGAGACGACCTCCCAGGTGGTGGAACCGAGGCCGTAGGCCGATTCCTTGAGCAGCGGGGGCGTGACCTCGAACACGTCGCGCATCACCGAGGCGATGAACGGGATGATCATGATCGCGAGGATGATGCCGGCCGAGAGAATGCCGATGCCCACCGGGGGACCGGACACCAGCGCGCCGAGGTAGGGCACGCCGGCCAGCAGCTTCTGCAGCGGCTGCTGGACCCAGCTCGAGAGGATGGGGCCGAACACCAGCAGGCCCCACATGCCGTAGACGATCGACGGCACGGCAGCCAGCAGTTCGATGGCGGTACCCAGCGGGCGCTTGAGCCAGCCGGGCGAGAGTTCGGTGAGGAAGAGCGCGATGCCGAAGCTCACGGGCACCGCGATCACCAGGGCGATGGCCGAGGTGGCCAGCGTGCCGTAGATCATCACGAGGCCGCCGTATTCGTTCTGGACCGGGTCCCACACGCTGCTCGTGAGGAAGCCGAGGCCGTACTTGGTGATGGCGGGCCAGGCGCCGACGATCAGCGACAGCAGGATGCCGATCAGCATCGCCAGCGTCAGCAGTGCGGCACCCTTGGCGGCCAGGCCGAACAGGCGATCGACCATGGGACCGGAGCGCGATGCCTTCATCGGCGGCGGTGCGGTGGTGCGGCCCTGCTCGGCGGAAAGATCGAGCGCGGTGGCGGCGGCGGGGAAAGTGGATGACACGTGTCGCTCCGGCAAGGACGAAAGCGGCGCGCCATCGAGCGGATTGCTGCTCATTGGCGCGCCGTGTTTTCTTTTTCTATCGGGAAGAGAAAGGCTTACTTGAAGGCAACGGGCTTGCCCGAAGCGTCCTTGACCTCACCCCAGGCCTTGGCGATCGTGGCCTTCACGGCGTCGGGCATCGGCACGTAGTCCAGTTCGTCGGCCGTCTTGTCGCCGCTCTTGTAGGCCCAGTCGAAGAACTTCAGCACGGTGGTGGCATTGGCCGGCTTGTCCTGCGTCTTGTGCAGTAGGATGAAGGTGGCGCCGGTGATCGGCCATGCACCCTTGTCGGCCTGGTTCGTCAGCACCTGGTAGAAGCTCTTGTTCCAGTCGGCACCGGCGGCGGCGGCCTTGAAGGCGGTGTCGTCGGGCGAGACGAAGTTACCGGCGGCGTTCTGCATCTGGGCGTACGTCATCTTGTTCTGCTTGACGTAGGCGTATTCCACGTAGCCGATCGAGTTCGGCAGGCGGCCCACGAAGGCGGCGACGCCTTCATTGCCCTTGCCACCCGCGCCGGTGGGCCAGTTCACGGCCGTGCCTTCGCCGACCTTGCTCTTCCACTCGGCGTTGACCTTCGACAGGTAGTTGGTGAACAGGAAGCTGGTGCCCGAACCGTCGGCGCGGCGAACCGGGGCGATGGCAGCGTCGGGCAGGTTCAGCGAACCGTTCAGGGCCTTGATCGCGGGGTCGTTCCACTTCGTGATCTTGCCGAGGTAGATGTCGCCCAGCACCTGGCCGCTGAGCTTGAGTTCGCCGGGCTTGATGCCCTGGATGTTCACGACCGGGATCACGCCGCCGATGACGGTGGGGAACTGCATCAGGCCCTTGGCCTGGAGTTCGTCGTCCTTCAGGGGAGCGTCCGACGCGCCGAAGTCGACGGTCTTGGCTTCGATCTGCTTCAGGCCGGCGCCCGAACCAACCGACTGGTAGTTGATCTTGACACCGGTGGCCTTGTTGAAGTCCGAAGCCCACTTGGCATACAGCGGTGCGGGGAAGCTGGCGCCGGCACCGGTCACGTCCTGGGCGAACGCGGGAAGAGCGAAAACCGCGGCGACGAGGCCGGCGGTTGCAAATTTGAACGTCGTTTTCATGAAGCTTCCTTTAGAAGTAAGAAGTAGTCCCCTTTCGGGCTTGCGACGGACTCTAGAAAGCTTGTGTGACATCGATGTGACACCCCTCTGTCGAGGGAAAATGGGGCCGCGGAGCCCTCCGGCTCTGTGACGCTGTCACACAACCGTCATGCGCCCGAACTAGCCTCTCGAACCTCGCTGCGGTGGGGTTCGGGGCGGTGGGGAAACCGTCAACGACATACGAATCAGGCTCCGCCTTCTTTACTACAACATGCAAAACGGCACCCGCCTCGCAGCGGTCGATCTCGGTTCCAACAGCTTCCGGCTCGAAATCGGCCAGGTCGATCACGGCCAGATCCACCGCACCGAATACCTGAAGGAGACCGTGCGCCAGGGCAACGGCCTGGACAGCGCACGCAATCTCACGCCCGAAGCCATGCAGCGCGGCTGGGACGCCCTCGCCCGCTTCGGCGAGCGGCTGGCCGGCTTCAAGCGCTCGCAGGTGCGGGCCGTCGCCACCCAGACGCTGCGCGAGGCGCGCAACCGCGAGGAATTCCTGCTGCGCGCGCGCACCATCCTGGGCTTCGGCATCGACGTGATCCCGGGGCGCGAGGAAGCCCGCCTGATCTATCAAGGCGTGGCGCACATGCTGCCCCACAACGACGCCTCGGACCGCGAACGCCGGCTGGTGATCGACATCGGTGGGCGCTCCACCGAAATGATCATCGGCCGCGCCCTCGAGGCCGAGCTGATGGAGTCGTACCGCGTCGGCAGCGTCGCCTGGTCGATGAAGCACTTCCCCGAGGGCCAGTTCACCGCCGCCGCCTTCCGGGCCGCCGAAGTCGCGGCCAAGGCGGTGCTCGACGACGCGCTCGGCAGCTACACGCGCGACCAGTGGGACGTGGCCTATGGCGCCTCGGGCACGATCGGCGCGGTCGGCGACGTGCTGGCCGCGGCCGGCGGCGAGCCCGGCGTGGTCAAGCGCGAGGGCCTCGACTGGCTGCTCGACCGGCTGCTCAAGGCCGGCGGCGCCGACAAGCTGCGCATCGAGGGCATGCGCGAGGACCGCAAGGCGGTCATCGGCGGCGGCCTCAGCGTGCTGCGCGCGGTGTTCGACCTGCTGGGCATCGAGGAGATGAAGGTGGCCCAGGGCGCGCTGCGCCACGGCGTGCTCTACGAACTGCTGGAACGCGACGAGAGCGTGGCCGACATGCGCACCACCACGGTCGCGCGCCTGGCCACCCGTTTCGCGGTCGACCCGGTCCAGGCCCGCCGCGTGGGCGACACGGCCGCCGCCCTGTTCGTGCAGCTGGCGCCGGCCGCGCGCGGCGGCAGCACCACCAGCCGCGCCGGCCGCGCGCTGCGCAAGCTCGGCTGGGCCGCGCAACTGCACGAGATCGGCGCGCTGGTCTCGCACAGCGACTACCACAAGCACGGCGCCTACATCCTCGACAACACCGACGCGCCCGGCTTCGCGGTCAACGAGCTGCACACCCTCGCCCAGCTGGTGCTGGGCCAGCGCGGCAAGCTGCGCAAGCTCGAGGGCTCGCTCGACGACGAGACCTTCGTGATGCAGCTGCTGGCGCTGCGGCTCGCGGTGATCCTGTGCCACGCACGGCGCGATCCCGCGCCCGACGCCCTGCACCTGTCGCCGCTCGGCACCCGTACCTTCTCGATCGCCTGCGCGCCCGACTGGGCCGAGGCCTTTCCGCAGTCGGCCCACCTGCTGCGCGAGGAGGTGCTGGCCTGGCAGAAGATCAGTACCTGGCGCGTGGACCTGGCGGGCTGCTGAGCCGCCCGGCCGAGTGACCGGCGAACAGCCGGCTCCGCCGCGCTCGGCGTCGACACGGCGGGCGCGGCATGGCCGCGCGCAGCCTCAGAGCAGTTCGGGCGACTGCACCGTCACCACGACGGTCTGCACGTCGCCATCGCGCTCGCGCGTGCGGATCCACCACAGCGCGCCCTTGCGCACCGGGCAGCTGTCCTGCTTCAAGCCCAGCAGCAGCGAGATCGCCTGCCCCAGCGAGGGCTGGTGGCCGATCATCAGCACCACCGACTTGCCGTTGGGCCAGCCGGCCGAGGCCAGCAGCGCATCGGCGGTGGTGTCGGGTGCCAGTTCGCTGCGCAGCTTGTACTTGCGCCCGAGCGCCAGCGCGGTCTGTTCGCAGCGCCGCGCGGGGCTGCTGATGATGCGCGTGCCGTCGGGCAGCTGGCGGTCGAGCCAGCTGGCCATGCGCTTGGCCTGCTTCTCGCCGCGCGCGGTGAGCGAGCGCTGCATGTCGTCGCAGCCCTCGGTCCAGTCATCGGCTTCCGCATGGCGCCAGAAGATCAGGTCCATGGTCATCGTCTTTCGAACTTCGGCTTCATTCGCCGGATGCGACGTCACGGGGCCCTCGCGCTGCGTAGCGGTTCATCAGGGCGGCCTGCGCGCCGTGCGCCTCGATCGCACGCGACGCACCGGCTTCGCCCGGGTGCGTGTCGTGGTCGATGCGGGTGTAGACGCCATCGGCGCCGAGATCCCAGGCATCGCGGCCGTCGTGCAGGTAGGCGACCAGGCACTCGTCGATGAGGCGCTGGCGCAGCACCGGGTCGGTCACGGGCCAGGCGAGCTCGATGCGCCGCATCATGTTGCGGTTCATCCAGTCGGCGCTCGAGAGATAGAGCGACTCGTCCTCGCCATGGCGGAAATAGAACACCCGCGAATGCTCGAGGAAGCGGCCGATCACCGAGCGCACGCGGATGTTGTCGGTCAGCCCCGGCACCTGGGCCGGCAGCGTGCAGGCACCGCGCACGATCAGGTCGATCTTCACGCCCTTCTGCCCCGCATGCACCAGTGCCGCGACCAGTTCCTCGTCGGTCAGCGCATTCATCTTGGCGACGATGCGCGTTGGCTCGCCGCGCTCGGCCGCCGCGGCCAGCGTGGCGATCTGCGCGCGGATGTTGCTGTGCAGGTCGAAGGGCGCGAGCCACACGCGGTTGAGCTTGGGCAGCTTGCTCTGGCTCGCGAGGTGCACGAACACTGCTTCCATGTCGGCGGTCAGCAGCGGGTCGGCCGTGAGGTGGCTGATGTCGGTGTACAGGCGCGCGGTGCGCGGGTTGTAGTTGCCGGTCGACAGGTGGCCGTAGCGGCGCATCTGCTTGCCCTCGCGGCGCGTCACCAGCAGCATCTTGGCGTGGGTCTTCAGTCCCACCACGCCGTACACCACCTGGGCGCCGATCGACTCGAGCATCTCGGCCCAGTTGATGTTGGCCTCTTCGTCGAAGCGCGCCTTGAGCTCCACCACCACGGTGACTTCCTTGCCGCGGCGCACCGCCTCGCGCAGCAGCTCCATCAGCTCGGAGTCGGCGCCGGTGCGGTAGATGGTCTGCTTGATCGCCAGCACCTGCGGGTCGTGCACCGCCTCGCGCAGGAAGGCCAGCACGCCCTCGAAGCTCTCGAAGGGCTGGTGGATCAGCACGTCGCCGCGCTGCAGCCGCTCGAAGAAGGACTGCGCGGGCGACAGCGTGATCGGGTAGGAGGCCTGGTAGGGCTTGAAGCGCAGCTTCGGCTCGTCGAGCAGGTCGGCCAGCTGCGTGAAGCGCGCCAGGTTGACCGGGCCGTGCACGCGGTACAGCGCCTCGGGCGGCAGGTTGAACTGCTCGAGCAGGAAGCTCGCGAGCGACTCGGCGCAGCTGGCCGACACCTCCAGGCGCACCGCCTGGCCGAAGTGCCGGTGCTGCAGGCCCTGGCGCAGCGCGGTGCGCAGGTTCTTCACGTCCTCCTCGTCCACCGCGAGGTCGGAATGGCGCGTGACGCGGAACTGCGAGAAGTCGCCGACCTCGCGCCCCGTGAACATCGAGGACAGGTGCGCGCGCACCACGCTCGACAGCGCCACGAACAGCGTCTTGCCGTCCGACACCTTGGCCGGCATCTTGATCAGCCGCGGCAGCACGCGCGGCACCTTCACGATCTGGATCGGGTTCTCGCGACCGAAGGCGTCCTTGCCACCCAGGCGCACGATGAAGTTGAGCGACTTGTTCGCGACCTGCGGGAACGGATGCGAGGGGTCGAGCCCCACGGGCAGCAGCAGCGGGCGCACCTCGCGCTCGAAATACTCGGCCACCCACTTGCGCTGCGCGGGGTTGCGCTCGCCGTGCGAAATGATGTGGATGCCGTGCGTGCCGAAGGTCGGCATCAGCTCGTCGTTGTAGAGCGCGTACTGGCGCGCCACCAGCGTGTGGACCGCCTCGGCCAGCCGGCGGAAGGATTCGACCGTGTAGGTGCCCTTGTGGTCGTCGGCGCTGCCCGCGATCAGGTGTGGCGCGGCGCGGACCTCGAAGAACTCGTCGAGGTTCGACGAGACGATGCACAGGTAGCGCAGGCGCTCGATCAGCGGCACCTCGGGGCGGTGCGCCCAGTCGAGCACCCGCTCGTTGAACGACAGGATGCTGTGGTCGCGGTCAAGCAAGGTGAATTTCGGCGTCTCGGCCACGGAAGGCAGCGAATCGGCCGGATCGGAAGGCATGGACACGGATTCTGGAACAAGCGGCACCATGGCCGTGCTCGATAAAGGGAATGTGACAGTGTCATGCGGGTTTGTGACATTTGCATGACTTTCCCGTGACGCCGTCGACATGCCTACTTTCGACTGCTCTTCCCCGTCCGGCGGCAGGACGGACGACCCGTTCGCGGGTCGGACGACCGCTGGTTTCATGCGCCCAGGAAATGCTTGCGGTAGCGCGCCGGCAGGTCGTCGATGCGCATCAGCATCGGCAGGTCGGCGGTGTTGAAGTCCGGATCCCAGGCCGGCGCGCCGAGCACCTTGGCGCCCAGGCGCAGGTAGCCCTTGATCAGCGCGGGCGGTTCCACGTCGAGACTGCCGTCGAGGCGCTCGACCGGCAGCGCGAGCCGCGGCTGCACCTGGTACTGGATCGGCGCCATGTGGCTGGCCGACAGCTGGCGCCAGATGCTGGCGGCCGCGTCGCCGCAGGTCACGCCGTTGTGCGACATCGGGATGCTGGCGCAGCCGATCATGGTGTCGAGCTTGTTGCGGTGCATGAAACCGGCCAGCGCGCCCCACAGCGCCAGGATCACGCCGCCCTGGCGGTGCTCGGGGTGCACGCAGCTGCGGCCCAGCTCGACCATGCGCTCGCGCAGGTCGCGCAGGCGGGTCAGGTCGAATTCGGTGTCGCTGTAGGTGCTGCCCACGCGGCGCGCCTGGGCCGGCGTCAGCACACGGTAGGTGCCGATCACCTGCTGCGTCAGTTCGTCGCGCACCAGCAGGTGCTCGCAGAAATCGTCGAACAGGTCCACGTCGTGGCCGGGCAGCGAGGTGGAGATGCGGGCACCCATCTCGCCGACGAACACTTCATAGCGCAGGCGCTGGGCCGCGCGCACATCGTCCTGGTGACGGGCCCAACCGACGGTGATGCCCTGCTTGGCCTCGATGACGGGGGCCGGCACGACGACCGCGGGGCTGACGGCAGCGGGGACCTTGGGCGTCGCGGTGACGGCGGCGGCGGTGCCGGCGACAACGGGCGCGGGCCAGAGGGCTGCGCGGAGCCCGATCTGCGACAGCGGAAATGTCGGGTTGGGCAGTTCTTTCATGTGGAAACCCTTTCTGCTGGGCGAGTCTCGGCACCCGTGGTGAAAAGCGCGTGTCATGGCCGTGGCAATTGCATGACGATGTGACGGGCCGCCGGCCTTCCTTTCGGGGGTGCTCCGCCGCCGCTTCTTTGACGTCTAATGGCTTTCATCGCCGAACCCGCACCGACCTGGAGTCCTCGCCCGATGGCCCTCACCGACGCTTCCACCGCCGCACCGACTCCCGCCGGCGGTAACCGACAGTTGCAGACCTTTCCGGTGCTCAACGACAGCGAGATCGCGCGCATCGCGCGTTTCGGCAGCGTGCAGCACTTCGCGCGCGGCAGCCGGCTGTTCACCGCCGGCGAGGTCGGCGCCGGCATGTTCGTGCTGCTCAAGGGCGTGGTCTCGGTCACCCAGCGCGATGGCCTGGGCCACGTGGTGCCGATCGTGCGCCAGGGGCCGGGCGAATTCCTGGCCGAGGTCGGCCAGCTCAGCGGCCGCCCCGCCCTGGTCGACGGCCATGCCGAGGAGGACGTCGAGGCGCTGGTGCTGCCGCCCGCGCAACTGCGCGCCCTGCTGGTGGCCGAGGCCGACCTCGGCGAGCGCATCACCCGCGCGCTGATCCTGCGGCGCGTGGCGCTGATCGAATCGGGCGCCGCCGGCCCGGTGCTGATCGGCCAGCCGCAGTCGCCCGACATGGCGCGGCTCGAGAACTTCCTGCGCCGCAACGGCCATCCCTATCACCTGGTCGATGCCGACCAGGACCCCGACGCCGCCGCGCTGCTGGCGCAGTACGGCGGCCACCAGCTGCTGGCCGTGTGCCCCAACGGCTCGGTGCTGGTGAACCCGGCCGAGGACGCGCTGGCGCTGTGCCTGGGCATGGTCGATGCAGCGGCGCACGACGAGCTCTACGACGTCGCCGTGGTCGGCGCCGGCCCGGCCGGCCTCGCGACCGCCGTCTATGCCGCCTCCGAGGGGCTGCGCGTGATCGTGCTCGACTGCCGCGCCTTCGGCGGCCAGGCCGGCGCCAGCGCGCGCATCGAGAACTACCTGGGCTTTCCCACCGGCATCTCGGGCCAGGCGCTGGCCGGCCGGGCCTTCGTGCAGGCGCAGAAGTTCGGCGTCGAGATGCTGATCCCGGCCAAGGTGGCCTCGCTCGACTGCGCGCGCACCAACGCCGACGGCAGCCTCGCGATCGCGCTGGCCGACGGCCGCCGCATTTCGGCGCGCACCGTCGTCGTCGCCAGCGGCGCGCGCTACCGCCGGCCCGGCGTGCCCAGGCTGCACGAATTCGAGGGCCGCGGCATCTGGTACTGGGCCTCGGCCATCGAGGCCAAGCTCTGCGCGCAGCAGGAGGTCGCGCTGGTCGGCGGCGGCAACTCGGCCGGCCAGGCCGCCGTGTTCCTCTCGCACCATGCGGCCAAGGTCAACGTGCTGGTGCGCGGCCCCTCGCTCGCAGCCAGCATGTCGCGCTATCTGATCGACCGCATCGAGGCCACGCCCAACATCTCGCTGCAGCCGCATACCGAACTCGTGCGGCTGCACGGCGATCCCGACGACGGCCTCACCGGCGCCACCTGGCGCTGCCACAGCACGGGCGCCGAGCATGACTGCCCCGCGCGCAACATCTTCCTGTTCGTCGGCGCCGAACCCGAGACCGACTGGCTCGCGGGCTGCGGCGTCGCGGTCGACAAGCACGGCTTCGTGCAGACCGGTCCCGACGCCAGCGCGGGCTTTCCCGCGCGCCCGGCCACCGCGCTCGAGACCAGCGTGCCCGGCGTCTTCGCGGTCGGCGACGTGCGCTCGGGCTCGGTCAAGCGCGTGGGCGGCGCGATCGGCGAAGGTGCGGCGGTGGTCGCACTGATCCACCAGCACCTGGCCTCGAACTCGGCAGTCGCCTGAGTCCCGATCCCTCCACCATTCATCCAGGAGAACCCACGCATGCGCATCAAGCCCTGCGAACACGTCCCCGCGGAGATCGCCGCGCCCCACACCCTGCGCGGCTGCGAGGAATGCCTCAAGACCGGCGACAGCTGGGTGCACCTGCGCCTGTGCGTGCACTGCGGCCACGTCGGCTGCTGCGATTCGTCGAAGAACCGGCATGCCACGCGCCACTCGCAGGCCGAGGGCCATGCCGTGATCCAGTCGCTCGAACCCGGCGAGGACTGGATGTGGTGCAACGCGCACGAGCGGCAGGTGGGCTGAGGCGCGCGCCGGTCATTGGCCGTGCGGCGCACGCCCGCGTGGCCGCCTGTATATGCTGGCTGCCGCGTCGAGGAGCCCCTCTTCGCCGCCCCCATCCAGACCGGAGACTCGACAACATGCCCGAACCGAAGACCATCGAGGTCTATTCCTGGCCCACGCCCAACGGCCACAAGATCCACATCATGCTCGAGGAGTGCGGCCTGCCCTACCGCGCGCACCCCATCGACATCGGCAAGGGCGACCAGTTCGCGCCCGACTTCCTGCAGATCAGCCCCAACAACAAGATCCCCGCCATCACCGACCCCGACGGTCCGGACGGCGCGCCCATCTCGCTGTTCGAATCGGGCGCCATCCTCGTCTACCTGGCCGGCAAGACCGGCCAGTTCCTGCCCCAGGGCGACCGCGCGCGCTACGACGTGCTGCAGTGGCTGATGTTCCAGATGGGCGGCGTCGGCCCCATGCTCGGCCAGGCGCATCACTTCCGCCTCTACGCGCCCGAGAAGATCGCCTATGCCATCGACCGCTACACCAACGAGGCCAAGCGCCTCTACGGCGTGATCGACAAGCAGCTGTCGAAGCACAGTTTCATCGCCGGCCCCGACTACAGCATCGCCGACATCGCCATCTTCCCGTGGCTGCGCAGCTGGCAGAACCAGGGCATCACCCTCGAGGACTACCCGCGCCTGAAGGACTGGTTCGACGGCATCGCCGAGCGCCCCGCCGTGCAGCGCGGCGTGAAGGTGCTGGCCGACCTGCGCAAGCCCATCACCGACGACAAGGCGCGCGAAGTGCTTTTCGGCAAGACCCAGTACGAGAAGCGCTGAGACCGCCTCATATTCGGGCTAGAATAGAAGGCTTGTCGGGGTGTAGCGCAGCCTGGTAGCGCATCTGGTTTGGGACCAGAGGGTCGAAGGTTCGAATCCTTTCGCCCCGACCAAGAATCTTCTTTCCTGCTTTGCTTTCTGTTCCGCCTGGAATCTGCCCGTAGCTCAGTTGGATAGAGCACCTGCCTTCTAAGCAGGTTGTCGGGGGTTCGATCCCCTCCGGGCAGGCCAACTCCGTTGTTGATTTCCCTGGGTTTTTCCGACACACCGCGAAAAGCTGAACCTCCCAAAGCGACTCAGAACGACCCACCGCTACCCCGAAAGGTAGCGGCACTACTCGCCCGTTCTCGTACGCATCTGCCATAGCGCAGAACATCCAAGCAGGCGACGGGCGCTACCGACTTCGCATCGAGCACAAGCGGCTTGATCGCCACAACTTCTCCATCTTTGAGACCGAGGCCGAAGGAGTCGAACATCGCGACACGCTCAAGTCCTATTTGAGAAGCGCGGCATGGTGCCACGAGGCATCCAATCCGATGCGCAGACGACGAAACGTCCGCTCATGATGGAGATGGCCTCAGCCGCCTGGCGGTTCTGACTCCCGTTGAAGAGCGCATGACCCAGCCAGAGGATGGCGATCAGCGTGGTGCCGGGCCTTCAGGATGACGTTGTGGAGCCAGAGACGAATGATGAATCGCCGCTGGGCCCGGTTGGGATTGAAAGTTATGACGAACACATCGCCCTCGTCGATGACCTTGCCGTCCTCGTTCTTGGGTGACTCGCCCTTGGCGATGATCCGGTAGAGGCAGCCACTGAACAACCGCCATTCCGGGTCACGCAGGCAGCGCTCGAGCTCGGCCGCGTCCCTGGGCAGTTGGTTCCGCGGGGCGCGCCGCAGCCTTAGCCGGGAGCGCCATCGTCCACGTCCTGGCGCGACATGAAGCCGCTGGTGCCGGCCGGAGCCTCGGGCGCCTCGGGATCGTTGGCCACGGGCCGGAACCCGTTGCCATCGCCGTTCGCGATGCTGTGTAGCAGGGCCGCCAGCGGATCGGTCTTCTGCTGGTTGTCCTTCTCGTAGAGGCCCAAGTGCTTGAACAGCTTCTCCATCGCCGCGCCCTTGTCGTGCATGGAGATCTCGATGCCGTACTTCGTCATCTTGGCGCTGGCGTAGAGCGCGACCGCCCGGGGCGACAGGCGGCGCGTGTCGGCCAGCACCGTGCGCGGCTGGCCGTCGCCGCCACAGTTCGGGCAGGCCGGGTGCGGCGGCTTGAGCGGGTCGAAGCCGATGCCGCCCTTCTCGTCGAACTCAGCTGGCGCCGCGTTTTTCAGGGCGCGCTGCTCTCGATCGTGGTTGAACTCGCCGACCGTGCGCTGGTACCTGAAGCCCTCGCCCCAGCAGTGCCGGTAGCAGCCGACCTTCACCTGCACCAGCTCGCGCGGGTCGGCCAGCATGCTGTTCCAGACTTCCGTCACCACGCGGTCGGCATCCACCTGCGTGCGTTCCTGCTGCGCCTTCCGGGCGTCTGCGATCGCGGTCTGGATGTACGGTTTTGACAGGCTCTCGGACGCCATCTGCCGCGCGCTGTCCGGGCTGTAACCGGCGCGGATCGCTGCCTGCGTTCCGTTCAGGTCGACTAGGTACTCGTCGACGAAGCGCTGCTGCGTCGGTGAGGCCGAGCTGGGGCCGGCTCTGTGGCTGCTGGGCGGCGTGGCTTCTTCGCCTTGGCGGCCGGGGCCCTCTTGCGCGCAGGCGAGCCCGCGGCCTTCTTGGGGGCTGCGGGCTCGGTGGCGGTCTTCTTCGGTGCGGGCGCCTGCTTCGTGGCCG
The DNA here is from genome assembly GCF_059418265.1 of Variovorax sp. GW821-FHT09B05. Taxonomy (NCBI): domain Bacteria; kingdom Pseudomonadati; phylum Pseudomonadota; class Betaproteobacteria; order Burkholderiales; family Comamonadaceae; genus Variovorax; species Variovorax sp. GW821-FHT09B05. The sequence goes on along the minus strand of NZ_JBWKPN010000002.1, from coordinate 277,480 downwards.
GCTTGGGTGCTGCCATGCGCGGGAGTGTTCCGCACGTCTCACACCTGGTCGAACTCTAGAGGGGGCTTAAAGGGCTCCGCGACTCATCAGCGCTTAGATCGCGTAACAGTGGCTTCCCCAGCTGGAATCTCCGATGCGCCAGCGGCCAAATTCGACACCTGCCCGAACAGCGAGGGCATGCCTGCGGCGTTTCGCTCAGCTTCCTCGATTTGGACCTTCTTGATCGCCTTCGCTTGGGACTGCTGTCCCGTCAGCGGGCGGCGCTGTGTCAACAGCTTGTTGCTCTTCGGCCCCAACAGCGGCTCTTGCCGCAAGAAGCTCTGCAAGACTTTCATCTGCCTTCCTTTCTGACTCTGCGTCGGCTTGCGCGTGAAGATCGACCGTCTGCCGGTACACGGTATCGAACTCGGCCAATACGTGATCGCCGATCTCGAAGTGTTGACCCAACCCGCGCACCGCGAACATGTCGGTGTCTTCTCCAACACCGGGAGCCACCTCTGCTCTCTTCTTGGCGCTGAAGGTCAGCCACAAAGTCTTGGTGAAACCCGCGTTTTTCCCATGTCTTAAGAACATCAAATGCGAGTTTGCGTGATACCAACCATTCCCTATCGCGACGAAGCCCGCTGCGTCATGACACGAAATCGTTGCTCCATCCGCCACGTAGATGTGCGCGCCTGTACGATCAACGCCAGCGATGATCGCCTCCACCCGGGGGAACGTCTTTGTGATCATTTCTGTGGCAAGACTCGACACCAGCTGTGGCGACAATTCAGCTTGGCGTGCGATGAACGTCTCCAGCGTCAGGCCAAGCGGCCCTAGAAACTCGCTTGCAGCGCGGTTTGCGCGCAGTTCGCTATGAACATGGGAATACATTGCGGCGACTTCGCTTATGCGGAGCCAATCAGGTGGCGGCTCCACACTAAGCATCCGATTGATTCGGTCTCTCATCCGGGCGACGATCTCGGCCTGAATCGTCATCTCGCCGGCGACCATCAACACTGCTGAACTCGTAAGCTCATAGCATTTTGAAACCGGCGGCTGGAATTGGACATTTCCAGCAGTCAGCATGCGGTCCGACGCTCCGATCACAGATCCGCTCGTCTCACAGATCGCGGCAACACAGACGGTCATGGTTCCTCGCTTCAGATCTCAGATTCTCTGAAATCTGAATGTAAACCATCGTTTGCAACGGAGAAAAGAGCCCGCCAGGGAATTTCCTGACGGGCAAACGTGCGACCGAAGCCGCCCGAGGAGACAACTGGCCGGCATAGCGCCGGGGGTTCGGTCCATCCGACTTACGCGCTGCTCGCGCGCTGGACCGTGCGGTTCTCGTCCCACTCTGCAACCCCTGGGACAAGCAGGAGGAAAAATCCGGAGTGATTTACCCCCACTCCAGCACCAAGGCTAGCGCCGTGTTCGGGGTCCGGTCGCCCGTGGACTGAATCTTCGAGCGCGAAGGGCGCAAGGCGAATCCCTACAGGGGGAGCTCGCGAATAGACTTCAGCCATGGACGTACAACTCGAAGCGGATGCCAACGAGAAGGAGAGGGTGTGGCGTGAGTACGATTTTCCGATCGATGTGCTGCTCGATTTCGTGATCGAACGGTTGGGTCATCTGGCCGTGACGGACTACGACCTCTTCGCACTGTTCTCGAACGAGGCGCTCGCCGAAATCCTCAAGCAGGGCGTGACTACGATCGACGCCAATCGCAATGGGCATCGGATGATGTGGGTCGGTTCTGGAGGCGGAGGCTATGGCAGCCTCGAAGACGGTCCCACGCTTGCCCGGTTGTTTCGAGACTGGCGTTCGGTCGGATACATCGAGTTCCACGAGGCATCTGGTGAAGGAACCTCGCATGCCCGCCTGCTCGAGCGCAGAGAGCGCTGAGCCTCAGCGCTGCTCGTCCAGGGCACTGGTCACCAGGGATTCGAGATCCTGGCCGGCGAGTTCGGATATCTTGATCTTCACTGCGCCAGTGTCGCCGGGGCGCCGAAGGCCGGAGTTGAACCGGCGGCGCGTCGCTAAACAGGCGAGCGCACATGAGAACCCCATGGCTTCGGCAAACGTATTCTGAACTGTGTCCATGGGGCTGGCGCCTGCTCGCCACAGCTTTCCCAATCCCTTCCTCCGTCCCTTCACCCGTTGCCCCGGGCTCAATGCAGGTAGGTCCGGCGGTCTCGCTTCACAAAGTGTCTGGTTGCGGTGGTCGGCTTCGAACCGACGACATACAGGGTATGAACCTGGCGCTCTACCTGGCTGAGCTACACCGCGCGGTCGAAGTGTGAGGTGTTCGCCGCAGGCACGCCCGCCCTACAGGGGGATGTGGCAAGCTCACCGAACTCGGGACAGGCAAACAACGGAGGAGGAGCAATGGCGGGCTACTTCGAAATGTTCGTGACGATACGGGATCGCGAGAACTGCAAAGCTCTGCACCCGGTGACCAAATTCATTTTGGATCACGCTGACAATCCACAAATCGTTTCAATGGAATGGGACAATTTTTTGCACAGCGACGTGGGCTTGACGATGGCCGTGCCGGATGAACATCAGTTCGACCGCCTTCTAGATGCATTTCGGGAACTCAGCACGACAGCCGATTCCCCTCTTCTTAGCCTTGTTTGCTACCGCAGCGGCCGCCCGAACGAACTTGCGCTCGCCGACGACGAGCTCTCCATCGAGTACTTCAATCCCCGTCCAGACCACGACGGCTACATGATTCGCCACACGGACAGCGCGGTGCGGCTCACTCACCGGCTAACTGGGATGGTCGCGATCAGCAAGGAAGCCAGGTCGCGCCACGCCAACCTTCACACCGCGCGCCAAATGTTGAGCGCCAAGCTCGCAGAGAACGCCTCTGCGCTGCTCCTCAGCAAGCGGTCGATCGAAGGCCTCCAGCGATATCCTTTCCCAACGCCTACGCGCTGACCGCGCTCTGGAATTGTCCGCCGTTTGCGGCCAGTAGCGCGGTGTTGCGCCCGGTCTCGATCGCGATGGCCTGAGCGGCCGCGCCGGCTTGAAGCGTCGCCAGCATGCGGTCTTCGCGCGGCGTCAGCGGGATCACCATGTCGCCGATCTCGATCTTCACCCAGCCGTCGGGCAGCAGCGTCTTCGACATGGCGCGCGCCGGCGGGTGTTGGACGGCCGGCACGTACACCCCGCGCTGCACGCGCAGGATGTCGCCGCGGTCGACCAGCGTACCGATGCGGTCGTCGATCACGCTGAGCGTCAGGCCGGTGAACCAGCAGCAGGCAGCGCTGGCCGCGCGCCATGTTGAGCAGCGTGCGGTTCCTCAGCTTCTTCGTCTTCCGCCACAGCCTCGTGAAGTCAGTGTCGTTGAGCGCCGCCATGCGTACGATTCGGCCAACGGCAGGCTCCGGCGGCACGAGCACGTTCACGCTCGGCTCGCGCGCCATGTCCACGTCGAACAGCTTTGGCTGCGGCGCTGAAAGACGGTGCGTTGGAGCGGCGCGCTGTGTTCATGGCATGCCCTGGTCTAAGTCGATGTCTATCTCGTGCGCGATGGTCGGCGCGATCTGGTTGCTCCCCTTCCGGGATGAAGCGTGGAGCCACGCTACGATGACCCGATGCCCGATCACCTAAAACGACACGCTACCTTCCTGCTGTGTGCCGCGGCCCTCGTGAGCGCCTGCAGCACTCCCGCCGATCACGAACCTGATCCACCTGCGCGCACAACGAAACCCCAAACCACCACCCTCTCCCCCGCCCAGGCCCTGACCCCGCAAGCCCAAGGCAAACGCATCCACTGGAGCGGCGGCATCAACGCCATCGAGCCACAGGAAGGTTCTCGCCAGTGCTTCACCCTGCTGCACGCCACCTTCGATGCACAGAACGTGCTGCAGTGGCCCCGCGACGAGCAGCAGTTCATCGCCTGCGGCGCGGGGGACTACGACCGGGACCTCGTGGCCCTATACACGCTGGTGAGCTTCGACGGCCGCGTGGCCGGGCAGCGGATGTTCCTGGGCAAGCCGGTGCCTGTGATCGAGATCGAGGCCTTGTACAGGCACTCCGACTGCGTGCAGGGCGACGAAAAGATTCCCGCGTGCTACTCGGGCTTGCTGCAGCCTCGAAAGCCCTGACAGCGCGCCGAATCCGAAACGGGCTTGCGCGCGTATCAATGGCGCGTCATGGCAACGAGCATTCCCGCTCCGCGCGGACATCGAAGACGCGGGAGACCCATGAAAGCTTCGATTCGCCTCGCGCGCCAACCCTGGATGTTCGGCGCCCTGCTCGGCAGCGCTGCAGCCTGTGCCCAACCCGTCCACTTGCCCCCGATCGAAGTCAGCGGCCCGCGCGATGCGGCCATCGGCACGGCCGACAGCGCGAGCGAAGGCGCGGTGGAAAAAGCCTCGTTCCAGGCCCGCCCCAAGCTGCGCCCCGGCGACATCGTCGAGGCCGTGCCCGGCGTGGTCGCCACCCAGCACTCGGGCGACGGCAAGGCCAACCAGTACTTCCTGCGCGGCTTCAATCTCGACCATGGCACCGACTTCGCGGTCACGGTCGACGGCATGCCCGTCAACATGCCCTCGCACGGCCACGGCCAGGGCTTCGCGGACCTCAACTTCCTGATCCCCGACCTGGTCTCGGGCGTGCGCTATCGCAAGGGGCCCTACTTCGCCGACGGCGGCGACTTCGCACTCGCGGGCACGGCCTCGCTCGACTACGTGAGCGCGCTCGATGCGCCCTTTGCCGAAGTCACGCTGGGCGCGAACAACTTCCGCCGGCTGCTCGCAGCGGGTTCGCGCACCGTGCAGGACCAGACCTGGCTCGGTGCGATCGAACTCGAGGGCAACAACGGGCCCTGGGACACGCCCGAACGCCTGCGCAAGGCCAATGCGGTGCTGCGCTACTCGCAAGGCTCGCCGGTGCGCGGCCTCAGCATCACCGCCATGGCCTACCAGAGCCGCTGGAACTCCACCGACCAGATCCCCGAGCGACTGGTCGACAGCGGCGAGCTCTCGCGCTTCGGCTCCCTCAACACCACCGACGGCGGCAAGACACGGCGCCTCAGCCTGTCGGGCAAGTGGTTCGACAACAGCCCCGAGGGGCAGACGCAACTGAGCGGCTATGTCATCGACTACCGCTTCGATCTGTTCTCCGATTTCACCTATTTCCTCAACAACCCCGAGCAAGGCGACCAGTTCGAGCAGACCGACCGCCGCCGGGTCTTCGGGCTGCAGGGCACGCACAGCCGGCCGAATCAGATCGGGGGACTGGATGGCGTCTTGAGCTTCGGGGGCAGCTGGCGCGGTGACCGCATCGGCGAGGTGGGCCTGTACAACACCGTGGCCCGCGAACGGATCTCGACGGTCCGCAACGACAAGGTGCAGCAGGACCTGTTCTCCGTTCACGCCCAGCAGCTCGTGAACTTCAGCGAGCGCTGGCGTGGGTACGTGGGCCTGCGCGGCGACCTGCTGCGCTACGACGTGCAAGGGCGCGAGCCGCTCTATGGCCCGGTCAATAGCGGACGCGGCCACGACTCGCTCGTGAGCCCGAAAGCCGGCCTGGCCTTCACCGTGACGCCGACCCATGAGCTCTACCTCAACGTGGGCACGGGCTTCCACAGCAACGACGTGCGCGGCGCGACGATCAATGTCGATCCGACGAGCGGCCTGCCCGCCGAGCGCGTGCCCGCGCTCGTGAAGGGGCGCGGTGCCGAGATCGGCTGGCGCTTCCAGCCCAGCGAGGACTTCAGCCTCACCACGGCGCTGTGGCAGCTGCGGCTCGACTCGGAGCTGGTCTATGTCGGCGACGCCGGCACCACCGAGCCCGGCCGCGCCAGCAGCCGCCGCGGCATCGAGGCCACGTTGCGCTGGAAGCTCGGTTCGCGCTGGCGCTTCGAGGCCGATGCGGCGATCTCGCGCGCGCGCTTCCGGGGCCTCGCACCTGAAGGCGAAGGCAACTACATCGACAACGCGGTGGAGCGCGTGTTCGCCGCGGGCGTGATCTATACCGAAGGACCTCTGACGGCCTCGCTTCGCCTGCGCTACATGGGCCCGCGCGCACTCGACACCTTGAACACGGTGCGCTCGCGCGCGACCACGCTGCTGAACTTCGGCGCACGATACGCAGTGAACAAGCAGCTCACCTTGGGCCTCGACGTGTTCAACCTCGCGGGCCGCAAGGGCAACGACATCGAGTACTTCTATGCCTCGTGCAGCGCGGGCGAAGTAGCGCGCGGTGCCTGCGGCGACGGCATCGACGGGCGCCACATCCATCCGATGGAGCCGCGCAGCGCGCGGGTCAGCGCACGCTGGACCTTCTGAACGAAAGAAAGCGCGCGCCTTGCCTCGAGATTGAATCTGCATCGTGGCCCGGCCCGTAGTTGCAGCAGTCGATGCGCAATTCGCGCCGGCATCCTCACCAGGAGTACTCGCATGAAGAACAGATTCAATCGCATGGCCACGGTCGCCTTGGCAGTCTCGCTGAGCTTGGGCTCGTTCGCCGCGCTCGCGCAGGTCACCGTCGGCGGTGCGCCGATGTATGCCACCAAGGACATCATCGACAACGCGGTGAATTCGAAGGACCACACCACGCTCGTGGCGGCCGTCAAGGCAGCGGGCCTGGTCGAGACGCTCAAGGGCCCGGGCCCGTTCACCGTGTTCGCGCCGACGAACGCAGCCTTCGCCGCCCTGCCCGCGGGCACCGTCGATACGCTGCTGAAGCCCGAGAACAAGACGATGCTGACGGGCATCCTGACCTACCACGTCGTGCCCGGAAAGATCGATGCAGCCGCGCTGACCAAGATGATCATGGACGGCAAGGGCTCGGCGACGCTCAAGACCGTGGCCGGCGGCAACCTCACGGCCAAGTCCAGCGGCGGCAAGGTCATGATCACCGACGAGAAAGGCGGCTCCGCGACCGTGACCATCGCCGACGTGTACCAGTCGAACGGCGTGATCCATGTCGTCGACAAGGTGCTGCTGCCCAAGTAATCCATCGCGCACCCGCCCGCGCGAACTGCGCGGGCTGTTCGAAACGCTCCGGGCCCCGACATCGATCGGGGCTTTTTTCTTTCCCGCCGTGCGGCAGCCTCCCGCTCAGGCGAACGGCAGGATCTTCACGTCGAACACGCGCTCGCAGAACCAGATGGCCGCCACCGCCACGGCCACGACGGAGCCGCCGCGCAGCACCACCGGCGCATAGCCGCGCCAGCCGCGCAACGACAGCAGCACGACCAGTGCCACGGCCACCACCATGAGCTGGCCCGCTTCGACGCCGAGGTTGAACTGCAGCAGCGCGAGCACGAAGCCGCGCAGCGGCAGGTCGAGTTCGCCGAGCGCGCCCGCGAAGCCGAAGCCATGGATCAGGCCGAACAGGAAGCTGAAGAGCTTGCGCCGGCCGCGCAGCAGCGGCCGCAGGTTGTCCACGGCCGCGAGGATGATCGTGATCGCGATGCCCGGCTCGACGATGCGCGGCGAGAGGCTCACGATCTTCAGCCCGGCCAGCGCCAGCGTGATGGAGTGCGCGATGGTGAACATGGTGACGATGCCGAGCATCGGCCAGATCGCGTCGCGCCAATTCCTCACCGGTGTCCAGCCGCCATCGCCGCGCCGCAGCAGCACCGCGGGCAACAGCAGGCACAGCAGGAACAGGATGTGGTCGTAGCCGATCAGGATGTGGTGGATGCCGTCGCGGAAGAAGCCGGGGCTGTCGCTCTCGGCGTTCGCGGCGGGCGTGGAAGGACCCGCCGCCGCGCCCGGCCATGGCAACGTCACGCTGCCGGCCGCGGGATCGAGCGAGTGGACTGCCGGCGAAGCACCACCGTCCGAAGCGAGCCGCAGCAAACCGCGATGCGTCGGATCGATCTCGCGAAACAGCCGGTAGTCGATCTCGAGCGTGGACCCCCTATCGCATCGCGCGTGCAGTTGCAGCACGAGATAGGCGCCATCGACGCGGTCCTCGACCGCCGGCGGCCGGGTCTCGGCCAGCGCGCAGCGACCCTGCTGCAACTGGAGCCGCGCGAGTGCATAGGCGCGGATGTCGTCGAGCCGCGCTCGCACCTCGCCCCAGCGCAGCTGGCGGTCGCCATCGCGGTCGAGCTCGAGCGTCGCGTCGAGATCGCGCAGCGCGATGTCCCAGCGCAGGTCGAGGCCCTCGGCATCGCGCTGGATCTGCAGGTAGGCATCGCTGGCCTTGTGGGCGCGCGCGGCGCCCGGCGCGAGCGCCAGGAGCAGCGCCAGCACGAACAGCAAGGCGGTGGCCAGCCCGATGCGACGTCGTTCAGGGAATGGCATCGACACGTGCATCCTTCAGTCCGATCTCGCGCATCAGCGCCCTCGCCTCATCGCGCGCGGCCGCATCGCCGGCGGCCGAGGCCGCGCGCGCGAACACCAGCAGATCGATCGGCTCGCGCTGCAGGCGCACATTGAGGCGGGCCAGCTCGACGGCGCGCTTCGCATCGCCTTGCACATCGAGTGCGAACATCGCCTCCTCGCGTGCATGCTGCGCGGTGGTGCCGGGCCGCAGCGCGGCGGCCTCGAAGCGCTCGCGCAGTTCCTCGGCTTCGGGGACCACGGTGCGCGGTGCCTGCGGTTTTCCCGCCTGCGTGTGTGCAATGGCCAGCCGCAGCAGCACAGCATCGCTGCGCGCTTCCTTCGCGAGCAACGAAGGGATCTCGCCAGCACGACCCGCACGCTGCAGGAAGTCGCTGTACGCCAGCAGCAGATAACCCGACCGCTCGGCCGCGAGCGCCTTGCGGTACGCGGCATCCGCCTCGGCGGGCCGGCCCGCGAGTTCCTCGATCTCGGCGATCGAGGTCCACAGCCACTGCCGCGTTCCGGCCTGCGGCGCACCGGCCAGCGCGGGGTCGGCCAGCAGGCCTCGCAGCGCATCGCGCGCGGTGGCATGGTTGCCGCGCAGGCCCGCGTTCTCCGCCAGGCAGGCCACGCCATAGAGCGCCGGCCCCACGCGGCCCAGCGCACGGCAGGCGGCATCGGATTCGTCGTAACGCCCGCGCACGCGCAGCACGGTCGCGAGCGTGATCCAGCCCTGGGGATCGGCGGGCCGGCGTGCCAGCGCCGCCTTCAACAGGGTTTCGGCGCCATCGAAATCGTGCAGAAACTGGGCTACGGTGGCGCGCATCACCAGCACCGCGGGCGGTGTCTGGGCGATGGGCGTGGCCTCCCAGGCCTGCAGCGCGGCCGCGGCCTGGCCGGCATAGCGCGCATCGCCCTGCGAGCGCGCGAGGTCGAGGTAGGTGGTCGCGGCCTCGATCGCGGTGGCCTCGTCGCCGGGCCGCTGGGCCAGCTCGCGGCGCAGCTTGCGCTGCGCATCGAGCCAGCCGGCGATCACGGGCAGTTTCTCGACCACCTCGTCGTCGCTGGCCGGCACCCGCGGCGCCGCGAGCACCACCCCGGCCGTACCCAGCAACAACAACAGCGCCGCCGCGCGGGCCAGCCGGTTCGCGGCCCGCCGCGCGGCACGCTGCGCCTGCTTCATTGCGTGGCGACGGGGTCCTTGGTCTCCGACGTCGGCGCCGGATCGAAGGCGGCCACGTTGGCCGGCTCCGCCGTGTCGAGCACCGAGGCGACCAGCGACTGCACGTAGGCAATGAAGCTGTCGTAGGCGTCGGCTTGCGGCGGCGGGTTCTCCGGCGGGTTGCCGCTCACCGGCGGGAACGGGTAGAACACGGCGCCACCGCCGCCGCCCCCGCCGCAGCCGGCGAGGAAGGCGGTCACCAGCAGCAGGCCGGCGATGCGAGGGATGTTGCGGTTCATGCCGGCATCCTCCTCAGCGCGCGGCCGAGGCCGAGGTCGAACCCGGCAGCGGCGTGTTGAGGTACGGGAAGGCATCGGGGAACTGCGTGGGGCTCTGCGCGGCACCATCGGTCAGCGCGGCGCTGCCCGCGGGCGCGTCGGCCGGCTTGCAGCCGACCTTGAGCGTGTCGCTGGCACCGGTGGCCACGCACAGCACGCCCATGGCCACGCGCAACTCGGCATCGACCACGTCGTCGCCCGGCCGGCGTCCGTTCGGGAAGCCCGCGTTGTCGCCGCCGAGCACGCCGAGGTTGCTCTGGTTCGCCTTCACCGTTGGCGCGATGGACGTGTTCAGCCGCAGCATTTCCGACGCCTTGACGTTGGCCGGCTTGTTCACGCCCTCCACGCCCGTGAGGAAGGCCGCGACCAGGTCGGTGCGCGGGAAGTTGGTGGGCGCGGGCGCCGAGAACAGCGTCTGCACCAGCGCCGGCAAGGTCGGGTTGGTCACGTAGTCGGCGAACTGCGCGTCGTCCTGCGGCTTGGAGCTGTTGAAGCGGTCCTTGTCCTTCAGGCCGATCACCACCTCGTTGACCAGCGGCATGCCCAGACGCGAGACCTGGGCCCAGGCGCCGCCGTTGATCGCGGTGGTGCCATGGCCGCTCTTGGGCGGGCTGGCGATCAGGCGACCCTGGCGCACGCTGGCCGTGGTCCAGCCGCCCACGATCGGATGGCCGGCGGTGGTGATGCACGAGATCGGCACCTCGAGCGCCATCGTCGTCACGTTCTTGTCGGCCAGCGCGTCGGGGTTGGCCGAGCTCGAGCCCAGCGGATTGAGGTTGATCAGGTCGAACACCTGGCCCAGGGCCACGGTGAACGGATCCTTGCGCTGGCCGACGAACACGCGGCCCTGCGTGGCGCAGCCCGGGATGTTGACCGTGTAGAGATGCTGGTTCGCATAGGTGGCATAGCCGGTCGGGCCGCCGAAGGTCTTGTCGCCGATGTTGTCGGTGGGCTTGTCGAACTCGGTGCCGCCGCCCGCCTTGGACACGGCCTCGACCTTGCCCTTGCGGCGATCGCCGCGCACGATGTTCAGCGTGTAGGTCTCGCGCAGGTTGCTGGTGGCCTGGTTCGGCCCGCTGATGCCGCCAGCCTGCACCAGCGGGATCGACACCTGCTTGCCCGCGATCGGCAGCTGGATGTCGCGCAGCGTGTTCTTGAACCTGAACTGGAACGTGATGTCCTCGACCGCGTTGCCGTCGGTGTCGAGGTGGATCTCGTACAGGCCGTTCGGGTCCATGGTGAAGTAGTTGGGACCGCCGTACGGGCTCTGGTCGGGCTGGTAGTTGGCGATCAGCGTCACGAAGTCCTGGCGACCAGCTTCGTAGCTGCGGAACATGTAGAAGTCGGTGGCATCGAGCTTGGGCATGCCCGCGATCGACGGCGCCTCTCGGTGGCTGGATGCGATGGCACCCACGGCGGTCACGGCACTGAGCACGAAGACACAGGCCCTTGCGGGGGGTAGGGAGAATCTCATCGGCGTCACCTCGGTGTAAATGGTGGATGTGCGGGCACGACTCGTCCGACGAAAACGTCGGCTCTGGATGAGTACGAACCGAAGGTTCAACCGGATGTGCTTTTTTTACCGAGGGTTTTCACCGCGCAGCGCAGCCGTGGAAGTGCTACGCGCGCGTTCCCGCGAGGGCGCGCGCGGCCCTTCCTTCCGTCACCGAAACGTCACGAACTCAGCGGCTCGTGAACACGAGCACCGAGCGCCCCGTCGCCAGATAGTCGCCGCGCGCCGCGTCATCGCCCACGCCCAGTGCCGGGTCGGCGCTGTCGAGCACCAGCGTCCACGCACCGGCCGGCGCGGCCGGCAGCGTGAAAGGCACGGCCTCGTGCCAGGCGTTGAACACCAGCAGCACGCTCGCGTCGTGCGCCGCGACCGGAATCGCCGACACCGGCGCGCGGCCGTCGAGCAGCAGCGCGAACGAACGCGTCTGCGGATCGTCCCAGTGCGAGGGCTGCATCTCCTCACCGGCCGGCGTGAACCAGGTCGAATCCTTGGCGCCGATGTCCTCGAACCAGGCGCCGGCCAGGAAGCGGTTGCGCCGCAGCACCGGGAATTCCTTTCGCAGCGCGAGCAGGCGGGCCGAGAAGTCGCTCAGTGCGCGCCCTGCGTCGCCACCGGCCGCGGCCCAGTCCACCCACGAGATCTCGTTGTCCTGGCAGTAGGCATTGTTGTTGCCCTGCTGCGTGCGGCCGAACTCGTCGCCGGCCAGCAGCATCGGCGTGCCTTGCGACAGCAGCAGCGTGGCCAGCAGGTTGCGCTGCTGGCGCGCGCGCAGCGCGAGCACGGCCTCGTCGTCGGTCGGGCCCTCGACGCCGCAGTTCCACGAGCGGTTGTCCGAATGGCCGTCGCGGTTGTCCTCGCCGTTGGCCTCGTTGTGCTTGTCGTTGTAGCTCACGGTATCGGCCAGCGTGAAGCCATCGTGCGCGCTGATGAAGTTGACGCTGGCCCAGGGCCGGCGCCCGCGGTGGTTGAAGCGCTCACCGCTCGCGGTGAGGCACTGCGCGAGCTTGCCCGCGGTGCCCTCCTCGCCCTTCCACCAGGCGCGCACGGTGTCGCGGAACTGGTCGTTCCACTCGGCCCAGCCGGGCGGGAAGCCGCCGACCTGGTAGCCGCCCGGGCCGATGTCCCAGGGCTCGGCGATCAGCTTCACGCTCGAGAGCACCGGGTCCTGCCGGCAGCTCTTGAGGAAGCCGCCGCCTTCGTCGAAGCCATGCGGCTCGCGTGCGAGGATGGTCGCGAGGTCGAAGCGGAAGCCGTCCACGCGCATCTCGGTCACCCAGTAGCGCAGGCTGTCGGTCACCATCTGCAGCACGCGCGGATGGCTGAGGTTCACGGTGTTGCCGGTGCCGGTGTCGTTGATGTAGTAGCGCGGCGTGTCGGGCAGCAGCCGGTAGTAGCTCGCGTTGTCGATGCCCTTGAACGAGATCGTCGGGCCGAGCTCGTTGCCCTCGGGCGTGTGGTTGTAGACCACGTCGAGGATCACCTCGAGGCCGTGCGCATGGAAGCGGTCGACCATGTGCTTGAACTCGTCGATCTGCGGCCCGTCCATGTAGCGCGGATCGAGCGCGAAGAAGCCGATGGTGTCGTAACCCCAGAAGTTGGTCAGGCCCTTCTCGAGCAGCGAGGACTGGTTCAGGAACATCTGCACCGGCAGCAGCTCCACGCTGGTCACGCCGAGCGCGCGGATCGGCGCCAGCACCTCGTCGCGCGCCATGCCCGCGAAGGTGCCGCGGAACTGCTCGGGCACCTGCGGATGCTGCATGGTGAAGCCGCGCACATGGGTCTCGTAGAACACGGTCTCGGGCCAGGGCACGCGCAGCGCATCGGTCTGCGTCCACTCGAAGCGCGAGTCGACCACCACGCACTTGGGCACCAGCGGCGCGCTGTCGCGCTCGTCGAAGCTCAGGTCGCCGTCGGCATGGCCCACGGTGTAGCCGAACAGCTCGGGGCCCCACTTCAGCGTGCCCATGTAGGCCTTGGCATAGGGGTCGAGCAGCAGCTTGTGGTGGTTGAAGCGGTGGCCCTTCTCGGGCTCGTAGGGACCGTGCACGCGCAGGCCGTAGCGCGCGCCGGGTTGCAGGCCGGGCACGAAGCCGTGCCAGATCTCGTCGGTGTACTCGGGCAGGGTGACGCAGCCGACCTGCGTGGTGCCGGCCTCGTCGAAGATGCAGACGTCGACCCGCGTGGCATGCGCCGAGAACACGGCGAAGTTGACGCCGTCGCCGTTGAAGCTGGCGCCGAGCGGGTGCGCGGTGCCTTCGAGCACCGTCAGGGGGGTCGGAACGTGAGGGGTGTCGGCCATGGCGTGTGGGTGATCGGGCTGAGGGGTTGCGGGAAGGGACGGCAAAGTCTCCGTGTCCCCCGTGCCCGCGTGCGGCAGCACTTGGCGCAGCCGCGCGTAGGCGGCGCGCCCGTCATCCGGCCACGCCGGCCGGCGGCTCATAATGCGGCCCGTCGCCGGACCCGGAACCCCGGGGTCCCTGCCCGAGTCCACCACGGCTCCTTTGCAACCGCATTCCTCTCCCATGACCGACAAAGAACGCCTCGACTACCTCCAGGGACAAGTGGCCGCGCTCAAGAGCTTCTGCCTGGCCCTGATGTCCTCGCACCCCAATCCCAAGCTGCTGTTCGACCGGATGGAACGATTCGGCAACCAGCAGGCGGGCATCCTGCTGGGCCAGCCCACGTCGGACGCGCTGCTGCAGGGCGCCGATGCCATGCGCGACCAGCTGCTGGCCTATGCCCGGGAACTGCAGGCGGCGATCGACAAGAAGTCGGAAGCCGACAAGGCCTGAGGCCTTCGTTCGGTCGCCGGGCCCTGGCTCGGGCCTGCGCCTACTGCGAGTTCGCGGGGGTCGAGGTCTCGAACTCGATGCCGCCGACGAACTTCTGCAGGAAGTTGTAGATCAGGCAGCCGATGGCCACCGCGCAGTAGGCGAAGACCAGGTACATGAGCGGCGCGAGCAGCAGGAGCAGCAGCGACGGCCCGCTCTTGCCGGCCGGCTGCACCAGCGCGAACAGCAGCGCGAAGGGCACGAGGAACACCAGCGAGGTGACCGCCATCATGACGCCGAACACCTTGCCGTTCTGATGCGGTGAGAGTCGCGAGATCTGTTGTTTCATGGGGCGGCGCCTCCTCGCGCCTGGGTTCGAAATCGGACGGATAGCGTACCAGCGCGGGCCTGGCGGCGACGGTGTTACGCTCTCGGGCGCCCTCCTGCCCGCCCCGCGCAGGCAGTGGAGGCCCAGCCACCCGCGGCCCGTCCGCCACGCAAGGAAGCCAAGGCCACGGCCTGCAGCGCAACCTTCCCCGACATTCCATTGCCATGTCCACCTCCACCCCGATCACCTCCTCCCGCACGCTGTCCTACGTCGCGCTGTTCGCCGCGCTGATCGCCGCGCTCGGCGCCGTCCCGCGCATCGACCTGGCGCTGGGCGTGCCGATCACGCTGCAGACCCTCGGCGTGATGCTCGCGGGCTGCCTGCTCGGACCGCGCCGCGGCTTTCTCGCGGTGGCGCTGCTGCTCGTGGGCGTGGCGCTCGGCCTGCCGCTGCTGTCCGGCGGCCGCGGTGGCCCGGGCGCGTTCGTGACGCCCTCGGCCGGCTTCCTCGTGGGCTGGCTGTTCGGCGCCTTCGCCTGCGGCTGGATCATGCGGCGCTTCGCCGCCGCGCGCGGACGCGCGCTGTTCGCCGCGGCGCTGGCCGCCTCGTTCATCGGCGGCATCGTCGTGGTCTACCTGTTCGGCATCGCAGGGCTGTCGCTGGTGGCCCACCTGCCGCTGCAGAAGGCGGCGCTCGCGAGCCTGGTCTTCGTGCCGGGCGACCTCGTCAAGTGCGTGGTCTGCGCGCTGGTGGTGCAGACGGTGGCACGCGGCCTTCCGAGCTGGCGTCTCGATCGCGACTGATGACCGGCCCGGCGCCCGATTTCCGGACCGTTCACGCGCCGCTCGCCTGGTGGGCGCGGCACACGCCCGATGCGCTCGCGCTCGACGATGGCCAAACGCAACTGAGTTTCGCCGCGCTCGCGGCACGCGTCGCGACGGAGGCCGCCGCGCTCGACGCCGCGGCCACGCCGACGGTCGCCTGGGCCAGCGCGAGCGCATCGCCGGCCGACCAGCTCGCGAGCTTCCTCGCGATCCTCGCGAGCAACCGCACCGCGGCCGTCGGCGATCCCGACTGGCCGCAGCCCATCAGGGACAAGGTGCAGGCGCGCATGGCGCAGCACCTGGGCGCGGCCGCCGACATCAGAAAAGCGGACGCGAACACGCCCTTCTACATCGGCTTCACCTCGGGCAGCACCGGCGTGCCCAAGGGCTTCCGGCGCAGGCACGGATCGTGGACCCACAGCTTCGAGATTTGCGTCCGGAGCTTCGGCCCCGCCACCGGCACCACCGTGCTGGTGCCGGGTCGGCTCTCGCATTCGCTGTTCCTGTTCGGCGCGCTGCTGGGCCTGTGGACCGGCGCCGGCATGCGCCTGCAGCGCCAGTTTTCTGCAGCCACCGCGCTCGAGACGCTGCAGCGGGGCCTCGCGGGCAGCCTGGTCGCCGTGCCCAGCCAGCTGCTGCTGATGCTCGAGCATGCGCAGCGCCATGGCCTGCCGCCCGTGACCGGCACGCGCCTCGTGATGATCAGCGGCGCCCCGTGGCCGCGCGCGCGCACCGCGGCGCTGCGCGCGCTGTTTCCCGAGGCACGCATCGTCGAGTTCTATGGCGCCTCGGAAACCTCGTTCATCGCCTGGGCCGACAGCGACGAGGCGCTGCCCGACGACGTGGTCGGCCGGCCCTTCGCCAATGTCGAGCTCAGGATCGAGCCACCCCTGCCCGGACTGATCTACGTGCGCAGCCCGATGGTGTTCAGCGACTACGTGACGCTGACGGCCGAGGAAGACGGCACCGCCGTGCTGCGCGACGGCGACTGGCTCTCGGTGCGCGACATGGGCCATGTCGACGAGGACGGTTTCCTGCACCTGGTCGGCCGGCAGCAGCGCATGCTGCTCGTGCAGGGCAAGAACCTGTTCCCCGAGGAAGTCGAGAACGTGCTGGCCGGGCATCCGGCGATCGCGGCCGCGTCGATCCAGGGGCTGCCGCATCCGCTGCGCGGCATGGAGGCCGTGGCCTTGCTCGCGCTGTCGGCACCGCTCTCGCGCGAGGAACTGCAGGCCTGGTGCCGTGACCGGCTCGAGCCCTTCAAGCTGCCGCGGCGCTTCTACCGCGTCGATGACTGGCCTCGCACGCCGAGCGGCAAGACGGATCACGCCGCGCTCGCGCGACAGTTGGCCGATGCGTCCGCGGCGCCATGGAGCCGGCTGTGAGTCCGCCCGTGATCCTCGGCTGGGCCCGCAGCGCGGTGGTGCCGGTCGGCGGTGCGCTCGGCGCGCTGGCGGCGCACGAGATCGGCGCACCGGTGCTGCAGGCCTTGCTGGCGCGTTCGGGCGTTCCCGCGCAAGCGGTCGATGCGGTCGTCGCCGGCAACGCGCTGGGCGCGGGCGGCAATCCCGCGCGCATGGTCGCGCTGGCCGCCGGCCTGCCGGACCACGTCGCCGCGCTGTCTGTCGACACCCAGTGCTGCGCCGGCCTCGATGCCCTGACCCTGGCCGCCGGCCTGCTGGCCAGCGGCAATGCCGCCATCACGATCGCCGGCGGCGTCGAGGCCTGGAGCCGCGCACCGATCCGCCAGCATCGCCCGCGCGATGCCGGCGAGGCGCCCGTGCCCTACGACCGCCCCGCCTTCGCGCCCGATCCGGCGCGCGATCCCGACCTGCTGCTCGCCGCCGCGCGCCATGCCGCGCTGCATTCGATCGGCCGCGCGCAGCAGGATGACTTCGCGGCCCAAAGCCATGCGAAGGCGCTCGCATGGCGCGAACGCATGTCGCAGGAGATCGTGCCCATCGGCGATGCCACGCACGACAGCTATGCGCGCGAACTCACGGCCTCGCGCATGGCGCGCATGCCGATCGAGGCGGTCGCCGACACGCTGTCCGACCCGGTCGTTGCGCTACAGATGGCCGTCAGCCGCCTCGCGATCGCCCCGCGCGCCGACGGCGCCGCCTTCGTGCTGCTCGCCACGCCGCAGGCCGCGGCTGCGTTGAAGATCGCGCCGCGCTTCCATTGGCTGGGCGGCACCTCGATCGGCGTGGCGCCGGAGATGCCGATGCTCGGCGCCTCCACCGCCGCCGAAGCGCTGCTGCGCCGTGCCGGCCTCGATGCGGACGCGCTCTGGGGCGCGGAGCTGCACGAGGCCTTTGCCGTGCAGGCGCTGTCTTTCATCCAGGCATTGGGCTTGCAGCCCTCGCGCCTGAACCGTGGCGGCGGCGGCCTGGGCCGCGGGCATCCGATCGGCGCCTCGGGCGCGGTCAGCCTGGTGCGCCTGCTCGCCGACATGCAGCACGATGCCCCGTCGGGCGCGCACGGCCTCGCGGCGATTGCCGGCGCGGGCGGCCTGGGCGCGGCGGGGCTGGTGCAGCGGCTCTAGGCTCCAGCAGCTAGCGAATCACGCGGAAGAAGTCGTCGAGCGGCCGCCGCGCGGTCCGCACCGCGTTCTCGGGCGCCTGCGGATCGGCATAGCCCAGCGCCAGGCCGCAGACGACGTGGTGCTCATCGCCCAGCCCCAGCGTCGAACGCACCAGGCCCGGATAGGATGCGATCGCGCCGATCGCGCAACTGCCGATGCCCTGGGCGTTCGCGGCCATCATCAGCGCGAACAGGCACATCCCCAGGTCCATGTAGCAGCCGCTGCCCATGCGCGCATCGATCACCACCAGCAGCGCCACGGGCGCATCGAAGAAGCGGAAGTTGCGCTCGAACTGCGCATCGCGCGCCGCCCGGTCCTCGCGTGCCGCCCCCAGCGCGCCATAGAGCGCCTGCGCCGCCGCGACCTGGCGCCGGCGCAGGCTGTGGGGCATGGGGCGCGGAAAGTAACTGTAGTCCTCGGCTTCCTGCTCGCCGTTGCGGAATGCGCCCACCAGTGCCGCGCTCAGCCGCGCGCGGGCCTCGCCCTCGAGCGAGATGAACTCGCCGGGCTGCAGGTTCGCGCCGCTCGGGGCGCGGCGCGCCTGGATCAGGAGCTGTTCGAGGCAGCCCTCGGGCAGGGCCTGGTCGGTAAAGCCGCGGGTCGAGCCGCGTTGCTCGAGCAGCGTCTGGAGTGCGAGGGGGTCGGGGGCGGAAGAAGCGGCTGCCGGGTCGGAAGCGAGGAGGCTGTGCATGCCGCATTTTCGCAAGCAATGCGAAGCGACCGCCGGCGCGGAAGGAAGCAGCCGCGCCGAGCATCCCAGCGCTCGGATTTCACAAGGCCTTCGTATAGAGAAAGCGATCCTTCACCATCCAGACGATCGCCCCCTTCGGCGGCCTCGTCAACGACAGCATGAACCCCGGATCGCCCGGCTTCATCCACAGTTGCATGCCACCCGCCACGGTCGTCGGCGGGCCGAGGGCGGCCACGAGAAAAGCCTCGGCGTTCTCGACGCGCAGCGCCTCGAGCTTCGCCGCGAAGCCCCGCTCCTCGGCCGTCATCGCCGCCAGGGCCTGCGCATTCCTCGCCGCCGGCGACTGCCCCGGATCGAATCCGTAGAGCAGGCGGTTCAGCACGCCGTTCGAACTCTCCACGCCCAGAATGCCATCAGCTCCTCGAAGTAGCCCACCGCGCGCTCGCGTTCCTCCGTGTCCTCGTTCTCCCAGGCGGGATAGGCGGCCTTGAACGCGGCCATGAGCTTCTCCTTGGGATTCGGCCGGTCCGCGAGCGGCTGCAGCTGCATGGCCAGCGCATTGATGGTGGCCTCGAAGCGCAGGCGCGCCGGCTCGTTCATCGCGCCCGGGTACAGGGCTTCCGGCAGGAACTTCTTCTTGGCGATGAACGCGGACAGCGCCCAGGCCTGGGGACCCGGCGGCGTGGAAGTCGAAGGTGGAGCGGCCATGGCGAGCTGACAGAAGAGGACGAGGGCGAGCAGGAAGACGCGCATGCCGCGCACCATACCTCCATGCGATGCCGCCCGGCGTCCCCGCTTTCCCCACTCCCCGCATATCCATGCATGGATTTCTTCGTTGGTCCGGCACCGGCCGCTTCCTAGCATCGGCCATCCCTGTTCAGAGGCAGTTCCGCTGCCGGTCGCCATGTCCATCGAGAAACTCTCCCCCTCCCGCGAATCCGCAACCGTCGCGCTGCGCGCGCCCTCGCGCCGCGGCTTGCTGCAAACCCTCGTCTCGCTGGGCACGGTGGGCAGCCTCGGCGGGCTCGGCGCGGCCGCGCTCGTCGGCTGCTCGCGCGACGAGTCGAAGTCCGCTTCGGCCAACGCGCCGGCCATCGTCAAGAAGGCCGGCGACAAGGTCGCGTTCAAGTACCCCGACAACCCCTCGTTCGACCTGATCTACCTGGCCGACCAGCTCGGCTACTTCGAGGGCACGAACACGCGGCCGCAGTACGTGGGCAAGATCGCGGCGCCGCAGATCATTCCGCTCGTGGGCACCGGCGAGATCGACTTCGGCAGCCGCATGGTGCCGCTGGTGATCTCGGCCATCGCCTCGGGCGCCGACCTCAAGGTGGTGGCGGCCGGCGGCAAGACGCTGCAGGAAGCGCCGCACATGAAGTACTTCGTGCGCAAGGACTCGGGCATCCTCAAGCCCAAGGACCTCGAGGGCAAGACCATCGGCTTCAACAGCTTCGGCGCCTGCGCCGAGTTCGTGACCAAGAAGTACCTGCGCCAGCATGGCGTGGACGTGAACAAGATCAACTTCGTGGTGGTGCCCGACGAGCAGGCCGAGCAGACGCTGGTCACGCGCAACACCGACCTCGCGATCATCCACGCGCCCTTCTCGGGCCGCGCCGACCATGCCGACGCGCTGGTGCGGCTGTGGAGCGACTTCGACCTCGACGGCGGCCTCGGCGGCATGGCGCCCTACAGCGCGCACGGCCGCTTCATCCGCGAGCATCCCGAGGCGGTGCGCGACGTGGTGACGGCGCTGGCCAAGGCCGGCAACTGGGTCAACGCGAATCCCGAGGAAGCGCGCAAGCTGGTCGCCAAGCGCATCAACATGGACCTGCAGAACGTGGACCGCTACGCCTACGTCGAGGACCTGGTGGTGACCGAGCCGCCGATCGAGTACTACGTCGACATCCTGCAGTCCGAGGGCAAGATCCCGGCCGGCAAGGTGGCGGTGAAGGACGTCTACACCAACGAGTTCAACCCCTACGCGCAGGTGCCCTCGCAGCCCGCCGCGGCGAAGACCTGAGCGGCGCGCGCATGAGCGGCATCAAGATCTCGGCGCGCGACGTGCGCATGGACTACGCGGCGCGCGGCGCGAGCGAGC
The DNA here is from genome assembly GCF_059418265.1 of Variovorax sp. GW821-FHT09B05. Lineage (NCBI taxonomy): Bacteria > Pseudomonadati > Pseudomonadota > Betaproteobacteria > Burkholderiales > Comamonadaceae > Variovorax > Variovorax sp. GW821-FHT09B05. The sequence continues at coordinate 256,895 of NZ_JBWKPN010000002.1, read as the reverse complement.
GCGTGCGCGTGCTCGAGGGCTTCGACCTCGACGTGCGGGAGGGCGAGTTCCTCTCGGTGCTCGGCCCCTCGGGCTGCGGCAAGTCGACCTTCCTCGGCATCCTGGCCGGGCTCACCGAGCGCACCGGCGGTCGCATCGCCATCGACAGCCAGCCGGTCGCGGGCGTGCACCGCAACCAGGGCGTGGTGTTCCAGGGCTATGCGCTGTTCCCGTGGCTCACGGTGCTCGACAACATCGCGGTGGGCCTCGAGATCCGCGGCATCGGCAAGGCCGCGCGCCGCCGCACCGCGCAGGAGTACCTCGAGCTCGTGGGCCTGCACGGCTTCGGCGAACGCTATCCGCACGAGATCTCGGGCGGCATGAAGCAGCGCGTGGCGATCGCGCGCTCGCTGGCCTACCGGCCCGACGTGCTGCTGATGGACGAGCCCTTCGCCGCGCTCGACGCGCAGACGCGCGAGATCCTGCAGGGCGAGCTGCTGCGCATCTGGGAGCAGTACCGCAAGACCATCGTCTTCATCACGCACAGCCTCGAGGAGGCGGTCTACCTGTCCGACCGCGTGGCCGTGATGACGCAACGGCCCGGCCGCATCAAGGCGATCATCGACATCCCGCTGGCGCGGCCGCGCTCGGCCGAGCTGCGCCATTCGAGCGAGTTCGCGGCCCTGCGCCAGCGCGCCTGGGAGGTGCTGAAGGACGAGGTGCAGATCGGGCTGAAGCCGCGTTCGCTCGAAGGAATGGTCTCGTGAGCGCCGTGCTCGAAGGCGCGCCCGCCGCGCCCGCGCCGCGCCGCACGCTGGCGCGCTTCGCCCGGTTCGCGGGCCGCTTCGCCGAGCGCGCCGCCGGCATCGTGCTGTTCCTCGCGCTGTGGGAAGCGCTGCCGCGCCTGGGCATCGTGAGCGACGCCTACCTGAGCCCGCCCTCGGCCGTGCTCGCGAGCATCGGCCAGCTGCTCGACAACGGCCAGCTCTGGAAGCACGTCGCCGCGAGCCTGCAGCGCTCGCTCTGGGGCCTGGTGCTCGCGAGCAGCGCGGGCGTGCTGCTGGGCTTGCTGGTCGGCGGCTTCCGCCGGCTCGCGGCCATCGTCGACCCGGTGCTGCAGCTGTTCCGCCAGACCTCGGCCTTCGCGCTGTTCCCGGTCTTCATCCTGTTCCTCGGCATCGGCGAGCTGTCGAAGGTGGCGATCATCTTCTGGGCCTCGTTCTGGCCGGTGCTGCTGAGCACCGTGAGCGGCGTGAAGCAGGTCGACCGGCTGCTCGTGAACTCCGCGCTGTCGATGGGCGCCTCGCGCCGCTTCGTCTTCTTCAAGGTGGTGCTGCCGGCCTCGCTGCCCTCGATCTTCACGGGCGTGCGGCTCGCGGGCGCCTACAGCATCACGGCGCTGGTGGCGGCCGAGATGATCGGCGCGCACTCGGGGCTGGGCTTCCTCACGCTCAACTCGCAGGAGACCTTCCAGATCCCGACCATGTACGCCGGCATCCTGCTGCTGGCGGTGCTCGGGCTGCTGCTGAACTACCTGCTGGCGCTGCTCGAGCGCCGGCTGCTGCGCTGGCGGCGCGGGTTGAGTCTCGATGAGTGAGAACCAGCGTCCTTCCTCCGCCGTGGCCGGCCTGCTCGACGGCATCCGCCGCTGGCCCAGCCTGGTCGCGGCCGGGCCGGTGCTCGCGGTGGTCGCCGCGCTGGCCGCCGCCGGCGGTGCCTGGTCGAATGCCGACAACGCGCCGCGCGAGCGTGGCCTGTCGGGCCCCGCGACCTGGCTCGCATGGCTGCCGCCGCTGGCCGTGCCCGCGCTGGCCACGCCGCTGAATCAACTGCCCAAGGGCCCGGTGCTCGCACGCGCGATCGCGCGCGGCGAACTGGTCGTCGGCGTACGGCGCTATCCGCGCCCTGCCCCGCCCGGCTCGCCCACGCCGCCCGAGCCCGATGCCTTCGACGCCACCCTGGCACGCGAACTCGCGGCCTCGCTGGGCGTGAAGGCCGTGCTGGTCGGCCTCGCACCCGACGAGCGCGACGAGGCGCTGCGCGACGGCCGCGTCGACCTGCTGGTGGCCGGCGTGCCCACGCAGGGCCAGGGCGCGCGCACCGACGAAGGCGGCGCCGGCATCGATGCCGCGCCTGGCAGCTACGACACCGGCCGCGGCCAGGTGGTCGCGCTGCGCCGCGGCCGCGTGCAGGACGAGGAGGCGCTGCGCGGCGCCTCGGTCTGCGTGGGCGAAGGCTCGGGCTATGCGGGCGCGGTGGCGCTGCGCTATGGGGCCCAGCCGCGCAACTATCCCTCGACGGTGCATGCGGCCTCGGCCTTCATGGCCGGCGAATGCGCGGCGCTGGCCGAAGACGCGCAGGTGCTCGAGCGGCTGATGGGCAACGAGGAATGGCGCTTCTACAAGCCGGTGGCGCAGGACCTGCGCGCCCCGGCCGACGCGGCCGTGCGGCTCGCGGCGGGCGACACGGCGTCGCGCGACTACATCGCGGCCGCGCTGCGGCGCTGGCGCGCCGATGGCACGCTCGCGCAGGCGCGTGGGGCGCGTGCGGGGAATCTGCAGTTCGAGATCACCTTGCTCAAGGATGGGTTGGTCTGCCACTCTTGAATGGCGCGTCAGCGGGGGAACAGGCCCGTTGCTTCAGCCTCGTTCGTGTCACGCGAGCTTCATGAAGACAGCGATCCGGCGCGCTATGGTCGGGCGGTTGCCTGCCCCGGCCATGCGGCGGCCACCATCGCCCATCCGAAGAAGCCCCGATGCCTTCCCTGCGTACCGCCATTTCCATCCTCTGGGCCCTCGCCGTTGCGATCCTGGTCCCGCTTGCAGCCAACGCGGCTCCCAATGCACCGGCCACTGGGCAAGCCGACGGCTTTCCGGTGAACACCGTAGTCTCCTGCGGCGTCGCCTTCGAACTCTCCGCGAAGTACCGGATCGGCCGGCCCGAACGAGCCGACAGCAAACATGGACCCGCGCCCCACTACCAGATAGGCAGGCCGGACTATCCCGAGAACCCATCCGGCGGGGACGAGTGCCAGGTCACCGTCTGGATCGCGAAACCGAAGAACAGCGATCTCTACGAGTGCCACACGGACGGATATGCCTCCGCGCCGCCGTACGAGGTCTGCGATTGGTATCTTGCGTTCGGCCCCGTGCCCCTGGGCGCGGTGGGCACCGTCGTCGTCGGCCACGGCCGGTTGAACGACACGGGCCAACGTGACCTGGGAGATTTTTTCTCCGACGAAGACGGCTGGCACCTGCCCGACGCTGTCTCCGGAAGCATCACGCGCATGGACCCGACGCAACTGGCGGGCAAGTCCGCCCTGAAGGGGGAGTTCGTTTACAAGGGCGAATGGAATCGCGGCAGGACCAGCCGGTACGAGCACGTGTACGGCGGCACGAATGCGCAGCAGGGGTCCATCGTGCAACTGTCGCCCGACCTGCTCGTCGGCATCGTGGGCAATCCCATCCTGTCGGGCGATGCCTGGGCCACCAGATTCCGGACCAGCCTGCGCGTGGCCGCACCCGAGGATCTACGACCGCACCACTAGCCCTCACCCGCCCACTGCCACTGCCCCAACGCGAAGTCCTGCGTCACCAGTTTCTCCGCCAGCAGGAACTTCTTCACCTCCTCGATCAGCCCCAGCCCCGCGGCGGGATAGGCCGCCTCGGGGTACTGGCTCAGCGGATGCGAGGCCTTGACCGCCTCGAGCGGAAAGCCGCTGACCTCGGCATGGAAGGCGTAGTAGGCCACGCTGTCGGCGCGCATCTCGGCAATGGCGACGCGGCGCGCGCGGGTCCAGGCGGCCGGCAGGCCGGGCGCGGTGGCGAGCAGCTTCGACGAAGCGACGATCACCGAGGTGCCGCGCAGGGTGGGATGGCGGTCGGCCTCGTCGATCACGGGGTAGCCGCGCGATGCGAGCAGCGGCCCGACGTCGATCTGGGCCGCGAAGGCGGCGATCGAGCGCTGGTCGAGCGCGGCCTCGCCGTCGCGCGGGAACATGTGGATCACCTTCACCGACTTCTGCAGGCCATGTTCCTTGAGCAGGCCCAGCACGTAGCGGTGCATGTAGGAACCGCGCGCCACGCCGATGGCCTGGCCCTCGAGCTCGCGCACGCTGCGCACGCCGTCGCGCGGCGTGAGCAGCCAGACGTTCATGCCCACGGTGTCGAAGCCGATCAGCCGCGCATCGAGGCCGCGCGAGCGCGCGACCACGGCGGGCGTGTCGCCGTAGATGCCGACGTCGAGCACGCCCGAGATGAAGGCTTCGTTGAGGTCGGGTCCGTTCGGGAAGTTGCGCGTGACCACCTCCTTGAAGCCCAGCGGCGCGAGCTCGCGCTGCAACAGGCCCTGGCGCAGCGCCCAGCCGGTGGCGGCCGCGGGCTTCCTGCCCGGACCGATGTAGCCCAGGCGCAGCACGCCCGCGCCGGGCGCGCCCTGCGCGATCGAGAACAGCGGCAGCGTGGCGGCGGTTGCGGCGACGGCGCCGCGCAGCAGCCGCCGGCGGCCGGTATCGACAGGCGCCGCCATCAGTGCGCGCGCCGCAGCAGTTCGAAGCTGGCGTCGGCCGAGGCCGTCGACTGGCGGCCGCGCCCCCAGCCGATGTCGCGGCGGTAGCTGCCCATCAGCGCCTGGGCGGCCACGTCGCGCTCCTCGGCGGTGGCGCCGCGGTCTGCGATCGGCGCGACGTAGAGCGCGTCCTCGGGGCAGTAGAGCTCGCACATGAAGCAGGTCTGGCAGTCGTCCTGGCGCGCGATGCGCGGCAGGCCGCCGGGCACGGCCTCGAACACGTTGGTCGGGCAGGCGCTCACGCAGATGTTGCAGGCGGTGCAGCGTTCGGCGCTGATGAGTTCGATCATACGGCCACCTCTTCCTCGGCGCGCCGTTGCACGGCGTGGCGTTGCACCCAGACCTCGTCGAGCCCGCCGCTCAAGAGGCGATGGCGCTGGGTCGGGTCGATGGCCGAATGCTCGCGCCGGCGGTGCATGCCGCGCGTCTCGGTGCGCTGCAGCGCGCTGCGGTACATCCAGCGCGAGGTGGCCAGCATGGCGGCCGCTTCGCGCGCGCGCACCGCGTCTGCGGCGCTGGCCGCGGGCGCGCCCTGGCGCAGGCGCTCCCACAGGGCGTCGAGCCGCGCGAGCGAATCGCGCAGCGCGTCGCCTTCGCGGAACCAGTTGCGTTCGTAGGGGAAGACCTCGGCCTGCACTGCGCGCACCACGGCCTGGCTGTCCCAGGCCTGCGCGCCGCGCGTGGACAGCGCGACGCCGCCGGCGCGCAGGGCCGCGCGTTGCGAACGCGCGCGCGCATCGCGCCCGAAGTCGGCGGCGCCGGCACCGGCCCAGAAACCCGAGGACAGCGCCCAGGCCGCGTTGTGGCTGCCGCCGCCGGTGAAGCCGCCGCAGATCAGCTCGCGCGTGGCCGCGTCGCCCGCGGCATAGAGGCCGGCCACGGTGGTGGCGCAACTGTCGTCCACCAGGTGCAGGCCGCCGGTGCCGCGCACGGTGCCCTCGAGCCGCAGCGTGACCGGGAAGTGCTGCGTGAAGGGGTCGATGCCCTGGCGATCGAAGGAGACGAAGAAGTTCGGCTGCGCGGTGCGCATCCAGGCGCGGATCTGCGCGTCGGCGCGGTCGAGGCAGGCGTAGACGGGCTGCGCCTGCAGCGTCTGCGCGATCACGCCGCGGCCCTTGGACGAGCCCGCGCCCTCGATCGCCACGCCGTCGGCCGCGTAGAAGGTGGCCCAGTTGTAGAACAGCGACTTGGTGACCGACGAGAAGGCCGGCCCGAGCCCGTAGGCATTGGAGAACTCCATGCCCGACAGGGCCGCGCCGACCTCGGCCGCCATCAGCTGGCCGTCGCCGGTCAGCACGTTGCAGCCGAGCGCGCGGCTCAGGAAGGCGCAGCCGCCGGTGGCGATGACCACGGCGCCGGCGCGCGCCACCCAGCTTTCGCCGGTCTGCCGGTTCACGCCGGTGGCGCCGCAGACGGTGCCGTGCTCGTCCACCAGCAGCTCGAGCACCGGGCTGTGGTCGAGGATGCGCGCGCCCGCGGCCTTCACGCGCTTGCGCATCAGCCGCATGTACTCGGGGCCCTGCAGCGAGGTGCAGCGCAGCGCGCCCTGGTCGTCGACCGGGAACGGATAGCCCCATTCCTTGAGCGTCTCGACGTTGGTCCAGGTCTGTTCGAGCACGCGGTCCATCCAGGCGTGCTCGGCCAGCTGGCCGCCCATCGCGAAGCGGCTGGCCTTGGCCTCCTCGCGCGCCGTGCCTTCGGCCGGCACGTGCCACAGGCCGGTGCCCGAAGGCGCGGTGGCGCCCGAGGTGCCGCAGAAGCCCTTGTCGGCCAGCAGCACGCGCGCGCCGCGCGCGGCCGCGCTCACCGCGGCCCAGGCACCGGCCGGGCCGCCGCCGATCACCAGCACGTCGGCCTCGTGGCGCGTGCCGCCATCGGCGCCCGAAAGAAGCTGCCGCTCGAAATCCCTGGCGCCCATGTCGCGTGTCCTCTGCTGCAAAGAAAGAAAAGAGGACCGACCGTATCAACGGCGCGGGCGCGGCACAAAGAAGGAATGCGTGCTTCGATATGCGCGGCCCTGGAATGCCGCTCAGTTGCCCCAGCGCAGCTTGAGGCCGGCCCAGACCGCCAGCAGCACGGCCGCGCCGAAGACCCAGCCCGAGAGCGCGCCGGCCATGGTGCCCGACAGCAGGTTGCCGACGGTGCAGCCCAGGCCGGTCATCGCGCCCCAGCCGAGCAGCAGGCCGCCGCCGAGCCCGCGCGCGATCTGCGCCGGCCGCGGCCACGCGGGCCTGAACTGCCCGCTCGCGAGCGCGGCCGCGAAGGCGCCGGCGACGAGGCCGCCGACCAGCAGCGCGTTCGGCGTCTGCCACAGGCTCTGCGCCACGGCCGTGACGCAGCCCGCGAAGCCGTCGAGGCCCTCGAGCCGCTGCGGCAGCAGGCCCTGCCCTTCGCCGGCCGCGCGCGCCGCGCTGCCGAGCGCGGCCGTCACGCCCAGCGGCCGCAGCCGCAGCACCACGATCACGGCGATGGCGCCCACCGCGAGGCCGCCCCAGACGTAGGGCCAGCGTCCTCGCAGCAGCGCGCGCAGCGCGGCGCCGAAGCTCGCGGGCACCGCAGCGTTCCGCGCGGGGGGCAGGCGTCGCCACAGCAGCGCGCTCGCGCACGCCAGCACCGCGAGCTGCAGCGCGGCCGAGCCCGCATAGCCGAGGTGATGCGGCAGCCAGGGCACGGGCGCGGTGGCGATGGTCGCGCTGTAGAGCGGGTTCCAGGTGTTGAAGCCGAGCACGAAGCCCAGCGCCGCGCCCGCGAGCGCGAACGGCGCGGTGGGCGAGCCCTCGCCGAGCCGGTACCAGTGCGCGCTGATGCACGAGCCCGACACCACCATGCCCGCACCGAAGGCCAGGCCCGCGAGCACCAGTGCCCAGCTCACCGGGCCGATGTGGGCATCGGGCGGCAGCCGGCCCGGCTGCGGCACCGGCAGCCAACCGCTCATCACCACGTGCATGCCGAGCGTGCCCACCGCGAGCGCCGCGACGATCGCGAGCAGGCCGCGCGCGTCGCCGCGCTCGAAGTAGTCGCGCGCATGGCAATAGAAGCAGAAGCGCGAGCGCTGCAGCACGATGCCGAGCACCGCGCCGATGCCGAGCGCGAAGGCCAGCGCGCGACCGCCGCTGCGCTCGCCGAGCAGGTGCACGCCGGCCGCGAGCAGCACCAGCACGACCGACGCCGTGGCCAGCGCGGGCCAGCGCGCCGCACCCGTGCCATCCAAAAAAAACGAGCCCGAAGGCTCGCCCAATGCCGTCCGCGCTTGCTGCGGACGGCCACCCAACTCGTGATGACTCACGCACCCTCCTCGTTCTTCTTCTCTCCTCGATTCACTTCGATGCCCAGACGGTGCCGCTCGGGTTGCTCACCGGCACGCCGACGGCGTTGCCGTACTCGGTCCACGAGCCGTCGTAGTTGCGCACGTTCTTGTAGCCGAGGATGCGGTGCAGCGCGAACCAGGTGTGGCTCGAGCGCTCGCCGATGCGGCAGTAGGTGATGACCGGCTTGCTGCCGTCGATGCCGGCGGCGGCGTACAGCGCCTTCAGCTCGGCCGGCGACTTGAAGGTGCCGTCCTCGTTGACCGCGCGGCCCCAGGGCACGTTGGCCGCGCCGGGGATGTGGCCCGCGCGCACCGCGAGTTCGGCCGCGCCCGGCGGCGCGAAGATCTTGCCGCTGTATTCGTCGGCCGAGCGGATGTCGACCAGGCGCGTGTCCGACTTGCCGTCGGCCACCGCCACCACGTCGGTCAGGCGCGCGCGCAGCGCCGGATCGGGCCGGCTCGCCTTGAAGGCGGTGGCGGCGTACTCGGGCGTGCGGTTCTCGAGCGTGCGGTTCTCGGCCTCCCACTTCTTGCGGCCGCCGTCGAGCAGCTTGACGTTGTTCAACCCGTACTGCTCGAACACCCAGGCACCCCAGGCCGCAAACCAGTTGTTGTTGTCGCCGTACAGCACGATGGTGGTGTCCTTGTCGACACCTGCGGCCGACAGCAGCTTCTCGAACTGGGCCTGGCTCACGATGTCGCGGCGCACGCGGTCGTTGAGGTCGTTGTGCCACGAGAAGTTGACCGCGCCGGGGATGTGGCCGCGCTCGTAGAGGCCGGGGTTCACGCTGACCTCGATCACGCGCACCTTGGCGTTCCTGAGGTTCTTCTCGAGCCACTCGGTCGACACCAGCGCCTCGCCGGCTTCGGCCGTGGATTGGGCGACGGCCACGGGGGCGCTCGCGATGAAGGTCAGCGTGGCAAGGGAGGCGGCTCGCCACCAGCGGCTCAGGATCGACATGCGTAACTCCTTGTGAAAAGTGCAGGCCGCACTTTAGGGAGTCGCCGCGCGCTCACCAACGAAGCGTTTGCGATATGGCTATGACCAATGCATCTGAAAGCGGCAGCCGCTTCGGCGCGATCAGGCCGAGGGCTTCGCGCCCTTGCGGCCGAACACCTCGGGCGCCACCAGCATGAAGGCGCGCACGCGGTCGGCCAGCACCGCGTCGAGGTCCTCGGGCATGGCCTCGGCGTAGATCCAGCGCCGCACGCCGATGTAGAAGATCCCGCCGTGCATGCCCCACATCAGCTCGCGCTCGCGCTCGGTGGGCCTGGCGCGCCCCGTGAGGCCGAGCTCGTGGCGCATCTCGCGCCAGATGTGCGGGAACAGCCGTTCCTTGAGCAGTTCCATGTACTGCCCCGGCACGTAGCCGTCGGACAGCCCCGAGAACACCAGGATGCGCACCCACTCCTTGGTGAGGATCGCGCGCGCATAGGCGCCGTAGAAGCGCACCAGCCGCGCCTCGAGCGGCGTGGAACGGTCGGACAGCCACTCCTCCCACTCCTGCTGCCAGCGCTCGAGGTAGACCTCCTCGTACACGCGCTCGATCAGCGCGCGCTTGTTCGGGAAGTAGTGATAGAGCAGCGGATGCGTGATGCCGATCTGCTGCGCCAGCTCGCGCGTCTGGCCGTCGAGGCCGCGCTCCGAGAAGAAGGCGATCGCGCCGTCGAGGATCTGGCGCTCGCGGTCCTCGGTCGAGAGCCGCTGGCGCGCGGGCTTGACGGCCACGTTCTTCGGGTCTTCGGATGCGTCTTTCATGAAACGGCTGTTGTCTTCGGTGTTGTCGTTGGAGGGTCGCAATTTACCTCATGGTAAGTACCAATGATCTTATTGACCAATCGTTAAATACTCCGGCCCATGCGAACGGCACCGGCTCCCGGTGCGCCACCGAAGAAAGAGACGACGGATGGAACTGCAAGGCGAACAGTGGATTCCCGCGGGCCGCGAGACGGTCTGGCGCGCCCTCGACGATCCCGAGCTGCTGGCGCGCTGCGTGCCCGGCTGCGAGGAGATCCGCCGGCTCGGCGAGAACGAGATGGAGGCGCGGCTGTTCGCCAAGATCGGCCCGGTGCGCGCGCATTTCAGCGGCCGCATCCGCCGGCTCGACGTGGTCGAGCCGCAGAGCTGCCGCATCGCCTTCGAGGGCAGCGGCGGCGCGGCCGGCATGGCCAAGGGCGAATCGCGCGTCACGCTCGCCTCCGAGGGCAACGGCACGCGGCTGACCTACACGGTCGAGGCGTCCGTCGGCGGCAAGCTCGGGCAGATCGGCGGCCGGCTGGTGAATGCCTCGGCACGCAAGATGGCCGACGAGTTCTTTCTCGCGCTCAACGAGCAGCTCGCGCCCAAGCCCGCGGCGCAGGTGCTCGAAGCCGCGGCGGACAGGCCCGAGGCACGGCGCGAACCGGCCCCCACGTTGGCGGCACCCGTGCGCGCCGCCACCGCATCGGCCGGCTTCGGCCCCTGGTCCGGCGAACTGCAGCGCCTGCTGTGGCTCGCGATCGGCAGCGGCATCGGCTGGCTCGCGAGCCGCGCGTTCTGAGCCAGGAAAGCCCGCGATGAAAGCCCCCGCCTTCTCCTACCTGCGCGCGCAGAGCCTGGCCCAGACCTCGGCCCTGCTGCGCGAGCACGGCGACGCGGCCCGCGTGCTGGCCGGCGGCCAGACCCTGCTGGCCACGCTCAACATGCGGCTGTCGAAGCCGCAACTGCTGATCGACATCGCCGCCCTGCCCGAGCTGCGCGGCATCGAACTGCGCGGCGAGTTCCTGCGCATCGGCGCGCTGGTGCGGCACGTCGACATCGAATGCTCGGAACTGATCGCGCAGCGGCTGCCGCTGCTGTCGCAGGCCGCGCCGCACGTGGCGCATGCGGCGATCCGCAACCGCGGCACGCTCGGCGGCTCGATCGCCTTCGCCGATCCCGCGGCCGAATGGCCGGCCTGCGCGCTCGCGGCCGATGCGGAGCTGATCGTGAGCGACGGCCAGCGCGAGCGCCGCGTGATGGCCGGCGACTTCTTCATCGACCTCTACCAGACCGACCTGCGCGCGCACGAGGTGCTGGTGGCGCTCGAGTTCCCGCTGCCTGGCCCGGCGCGCCGCTTCGCCTTCGCCGAACTGGCGCGGCGCCATGGCGACTACGCCATCGTGGGCATCGCGCTGGCCGCCGACGTGCACGAGGGCCGGCTGTCCGACCTGCGCATCGCCTTCTTCGGCATGGGCAACACGCCGATGCGCGCGCTCGGCGCCGAGACCCGGCTGGCCGGCACGCAGGCCGACGAAAGCACGCTCGAGGCCGCCGTGCTGAGCCTCGACGAGGACATGCAGCCCGATGCCGACCTGCACAGCAGCGCCGCGGCCAAGCGCCACCTGGCCGGCGTGCTGCTGCGGCGCGCGGTCGAGCGCGTGCTGCAACCGGAGACCGCCCAGTGATGGACACCACCGACACCCACGACCTCCAGCTCGCGGTGCGCATCGAGGTCAACGGCGAGGTGCACGCCTGCCGCGTGGAGCCGCGCCAGCACCTGGTCGACTGGCTGCGCGACGAGATCGGCCTCAAGGGCACGCGCGTGGGCTGCGAGCACGGCGTGTGCGGCGCCTGCACGGTGCTGATCGACGGCGAGATCGCGCGCGGCTGCCTGGTGCTCGCGGTGCAGGCCGACGGCCGGCGCATCGAGACCATCGAGGGCCTGTCCGACGCCGGCACGCTCGCCGACCTGCAGCGCAGCTTCTCGGCGCGCAATGCCGCGCAGTGCGGCGCCTGCACCTCGGGCATGCTGCTGACCGCGCATGCGCTGCTCGAACGCACGCCCTGCCCGGGCCGCGAAACGATCCGCGAACAGATCTCGGGCAACTACTGCCGCTGCACGGGCTACCACGCGATCGTCGACGCGATCGCGCTGGCCGGGCAGGAACGGCAGGCACGATGCGGCGGCTGTACCGGCGCCGCGGGGAGCGCGGCATGAACGACCTCACCCTCCCCGCGCCGGTGCGCGAGATCGAGGCGCAGCGCTACATCGGCCAGTCGATCGAGCGACCCAACATGCAGCGGCTCACGCAGGGCCGCGCGAACTACGTCGACGACCTCGAACTGCCGCGCATGCTGCACGTGGTCTACCTGCGCAGCCCGCATGCGCATGCGCGCATCGTGCGCATCGATGCCGAGGCGGCGCGCCGCATGCCGGGCATCGCGGCCATCGTCGACGGCCGCCAGCTCGCGGCGGTCTGCGCGCCCTGGGTCGGCACGCTCAAGCACCTGGCGGGCATGCGCTCGCCGCCGCAGCATGCGCTGGCGATCGAGCGCGCAACCTGGCAGGGCGAGGCGGTGCTCGCCATCCTCGGCCGCACCCGGGCGCTGGCCGAGGACGCGCTCGACGCGGTCCAGGTCGAATGGGAGCCGCTGCCCGCCGCGGTGCACATGGACACCGCGCTCGATGCCGCCACGCCGGTGATCCATCCCGAGCTCGGCAGCAACCTGTGCTTCCACCGCGAGATCGACACCGGCGGCGTGGAAGCGGTGTTCGAGGGCGCCGACGTGGTGGTCGAGGACGAGTTCCGCTTCGGCCGCCACACCGGCGTGACGCTGGAGCCGCGCGCCGTGCTGGCCGACTTCACGCCCACCGGCCGGCGCCTCGTGGTGCACCACTCGCACCAGGCGCCGCACATGATGGCCGACCTCTATGCGCGCCAGCTCGGCCTGCAGGAGGCCGACGTGCGCGTGGTCTGCCGCGACGTCGGCGGTTCCTTCGGCATCAAGGTGCATGCCTATGCCGACGACTTCGCGACGGTGGCGCTGTCGGTGCTGCTGGGGCGGCCCGTCAAGTTCGTCGCCGACCGGCTCGAGTCCTTCGTCACCGACGTGCATGCGCGCGAGCACCGCGTGAAGGCGCGGCTCGCGCTGGCGCGCGACGGCCGCATGCTGGCGTTCCAGATCGACGACCTCACGGGCATCGGCCCGTTCTCGATGTTCCCGCGCACCAGCGCGATCGAGGGCAACCAGGTCATCAACATCACGGGTGGCCCGTACAAGCACGCGCACTACAAGGCCACGCTCGATGTCGCCTTCCTCAACAAGGTGCAGACCAGCCAGTACCGCGGCGTCGGCCATCCGATCGCCTGCACCGTGACCGAGGGGCTGGTCGACCTCGCCGCGGCGAAGCTGGGCATCGACCCGCTCGAACTGCGCCGCCGCAACGTGATGGAGGACGGCAGCTATCCGCGCCAGGGTGCCTCGGGCATCCTGCTCGAGGGGCTGTCGCACCAGGCCTGCCTGGACCGCATCGAGACGCTGATGGACTACGGCGCGCTGCGCCGCGAGCAGGCCGCGCTGCGCGAGCGCGGCGTGCACCGCGGCATCGGCCTGGCGGCGCTGATCGAGCTGACCAATCCCGGCCCGGCCTTCTACGGCGTGGGCGGCGCGCGCATCGCGGCGCAGGATGGCGCGACCGTGCGGCTCGACCCCACCGGCGTGGTGCACTGCGCCACCGGCGTGGGCGAACAGGGCCAGGGCACCGAGACCATCTTCGCGCAGATCGTGGCCGACACGCTGGGCCTGCCGATGGCCTCGGTGCGCGTGCTGACCGGCGACACCGCGGCCACGCCCTACGGCGGCGGCACCTGGGCCTCGCGCGGCGCGGGCATCGGCGGCGAGGCCGTGCTGCTCGCGAGCCGCGACCTGCGCCGCCACATCCTGGCGCTCGCGGCCGCGCACCTCAAGCGGCCGGCCGAGGGCCTGACGATCGCGCACGGCGAGGTGCGCTGCCTGGCCACGGGCGACACGCTGTCCGACCTGGCCGAGCTCGGCCGGCTCGCGCACTTCCGCCCCGACCTGCTGCCCGCGGGCTTCCAGCCCGAGCTGGTGGTCACGCGCCACTATGCGCAGCGCGACTATCCCTTCGTCTTCACCAACGGCGTGCAGGCCTCGTATGTCGAGGTCGACGTCGACACCGGCTTCGTGCGGCTGCTGCGCCACTGGGTGGTGGAGGACTGCGGGCGCGTGCTCAACCCGATGCTGGTCGACGAACAGATCCGCGGCGCCGTGGTGCAGGGCATCGGCGGCGTGCTGTACGAGGAATGCCTCTACGACGACCACGGCCTGATGCGCAACGGCAGCATGGCCGACTACCTGGTGCCGATGGCCTTCGAGATGCCCGACATCGAGGTGGCCCACATCGAGACCCCCACGCGCACCTCGCAACTCGGCGCCAAGGGCGCGGGCGAGGCCGGCACGGCGGGTGCGCCGGCCGCCGTGCTCAACGCGATCAACGATGCGCTGCGGCCCTTCGGCGCCCACGTGTCGGAACAGCCCGTGACCCCCGAGAAAGTGCTGCGCGCCCTCGGGCGCATCTGATTTCCGGCCGCGCGGTCGCCCCCGGGCCCGCGCCTTCATCGCTTGCATTGACCCGAACGACAAGGAGACACGCCATGACCTCGCCCCTCGACCTTCCCTCCCCCTCGCTGCGCCGGCGCACCGTGCTGCAGGCCGCCGGCGGCGCCCTGCTGGCCTCGGGTGCCGCGCTGCCGCTGCGCGCGCTGGCGCAGAACGAACCGTTCCGCGTCGGCCTGCCGATCCCGCTGACCGGGCCCTTCGCGGCCGAGGCGCGCGCGGTGCAGCAGGGCGCCGAACTCGCGGTCAAGGAGTTCAACGCGGCCGGCGGCCGGCGCGCCGAGCTGCTGGTGCGCGACGACAAGCTCAACCCGCAGGAGGCCGTCACGCGCACGGTCGAGCTGATCGAGAAGGACCGCGCGCACTTCATCGTGGGCTCGGTGTCGGCGGCGGTGCAGCTGTCGGTCAACAACGCGACCAGGCAGCGCAAGATCATCTACAACTCGGTGAGCCAGTCCGACTCGATCAACGAGGCCAAGGACTTCAGCAAGTACACCTTCCACGAGTGCCTGAACCCGCACATGACCGCGGGCGCGGTGGCGCGCTACGCCTTCCCGAAGATGGGCAAGCGCGTGGTCTTCCTCACGGCCGACTACGCCTACGGCCACGAGATGTCGCGCGGCTTCCTCGCGGCCGGCAAGGCCTTCGGCATCGAGGTGCTGGCCGACATCCGCCATCCGCTGGGCCAGACCGACTTCTCGAGCTACTTCCCGCGCATCCTCGCGCTCAAGCCCGACGTGCTGGTGGTCTGCAACTTCGGCCGCGACCAGTCGATCGCCTTCCGCCAGGCCGGCGACTTCGGCGTCAAGCAGAAGTCGAAGATCATCGCGCCGCTCCTGATGCACTCGGGCCGCATGGTCGACGGCCACGAGGTGTATGCCGACATCATCGGCGGCACCGGCTACTACTGGGGCATGGAGGAGAGCACGCCCTCGGCGCGCGCCTTCAACACGGCGTTTCGCGCGGCCAACGGCGGCACCGCGCCGACCGACTACGCGGGCCTGGGCTATGCGGGCGTGCGCAACCTGCTGGCCGCGGCCAGGCAGGCCAACAGCACCGACAGCGACCGCGTGGCCGAGGCGCTGCAGGCCCTCAGGAGCGACGCCTACAAGGGGCCGACCTATTACCGCGCCTGCGACCACCAGTCGGTGCAGTCGGTGCTGATCGTGGAGTCGAAGCCCGCCGCGCAGGCCAAGGGCAAGGACGACATCTTCCGCATCGTCGCCACCGAGGCACCCGACGAGGCGCGCATGCGCAGCTGCGCCGAGCTGGGCCACGCCTGAGAGCCTCGCCGTGGAACTCTCCGTCTCCCTGCTGCTCCAGCAGCTCTTCGTGGGCCTGGCGCTCGGTGCCATCTACGTGCTGGTGGCCGTCGGCCTGTCGCTCATCTTCGGGCTGCTGGGCGTGGTCAACTTCGCGCACGGCGCCTTCTACATGCTGGGCGCCTACGTGGCGGTCTACGCCTACGGCCTCACCGGCAGCTTCTGGTGGTGCCTGCTGCTGGTGCCGCTCGCGGTCGGCCTGCTGGGGCTGGTGGCCGAGCGCTGGCTGATCCGGCCGCTGTACGGCCGCGGCGTCGACTACCCGCTGCTGCTGACCTTCGGCCTGGCCTACGTGCTGGTCGACGGCGTGCGCATGGTCTGGGGCGTGGAGGGCGAGGCCTTCGCCACGCCCGAGGCGCTGCGCGGCGCGGTCGACCTGGGCTTCGGCGTGTTCCCGCTCTACCGGCTGTTCCTGCTCGGCCTGTGCGCGGCGCTGCTGCTGGCGCTGTGGCTGTTCATCGAGAAGACGCGCCTGGGCCTGGTGATCCGCGCCGGCGCGCGCGATCCGCTGGTGCTCAAGGTGCTGGGCATCGACGTGGGCCGCGTGTGGCTCCTGATCTTCGGCCTCGGCACCGCGCTCGCGGGCCTGGCCGGGCTGCTGGCGGCGCCGCTGCGCGGGGTGAATCCCGAGATGGGCGGCTCGGTGCTGATCGAAGCCTTCGTGGTCACCGTGATCGGCGGCATGGGCTCGCTGGTCGGCGCCATCGTGGCCGGCCTGCTGGTGGGCGTGGTGGTGGCGATGACCACGCTGTTCCAGCCCGAGCTCGCCGAACTCGCCATCTTCGCGCTGATGGCCGCGGTGCTGATCCTGCGGCCCAACGGGCTGTTCGGCGCGCGCGACTGAAGGCGCGCCCTTCGCTTCCAACGCTTTCCAGACCATGTCCACCACCACTTCCTCCTCCCCGCCCCCACTGCGCGCGCCGCGCGCCGAAGCCGCCGCGGCCCCGGGCGCGCGACGGCTGCGCGAGGCGGCCACGCGCCACCGCGTGCCGCTGAGCATCGCGGTGCTCGCGCTGTTCCCGCTGGTCGTTCCCTTCCACGCGATGGCGATCAACATCCTGCTGTTCGGCCTGTTCGCCGCGGGCTACAACCTGACCTTCGGCTACACCGGCAAGCTGTCGTTCGGCCACGCGGCCTTCTACGGCAGCGGCGCCTATGCCTGCGGCATCCTGATCGCCAGCCACGGCCTGCCCTGGCCGCTGGCCGTGGCGGCGGGCATCGCGCTCGGCGGGCTGGTGGCGCTGGCCATCGGCGCGCTCGCGATCCGCACGCGCGGCATCTACTTCGCGATGGTCACGCTGTCGCTCGCGCAGTGCGTGTACTTCGCGGCCTTCCACGCGACCTCGCTGACCGGCGGCGACAACGGCCTGCGCGGCGTGAACGTGCCCACGCTGCGCCTCGGCGGCTGGCAGGTCGACCTGCTGCAGCCGCTGAACCGCTACTACTTCATGCTCTGCTTCGTGGCGCTGGCCGTGTGGCTGCTGTCGCGCATCCTGCAGTCGCCGTTCGGCGCGGTGCTCGAGGCGGTGCGCGAGAACGAGCAGCGCGCCCGCGCCTCGGGCTTCGACGTGGAGCGCGCCAAGCTGCTGTCGTTCGTGATCTCGGGCCTGTTCTGCGGGCTGGCCGGCGCGCTGACGGCGATCAACCTCGCGACCGTGGGCATCGACACCCTGTCGTACCACACCTCGGGCCAGGTGATGATGGTCACGCTGCTCGGCGGCATGGGCACCTTCTTCGGGCCCTTCGTGGGCGCCGGCGTGTTCCTCGCGATGGAGCATGCGTTGACGGCCGTGACCGAGCGCTGGCAGCTGATCGTCGGGGTGATCTTCATCGCGCTGGTGCTGTTCTTCCCGAAGGGCATCTGGGGCACGCTGCTCGCGAGGATGGAACGATGACGACCACGCATCGGGACGCCATCCTCGAGACGCGCGGCCTCACCAAGCGCTTCGGCCAGTTCACCGCCAACGAGGACATCGGCGTGAGCTTCCCGCGCGGGCAGCTCACCGCGATCATCGGTCCCAACGGCGCGGGCAAGTCGACCTTCTTCAACATGGTCTCGGGCGCCTTCGCGCCGAGCGCGGGCGAGATCCGCTTCGACGGCCGCGACATCACCGGGCTGGCCCAGCACCGCTTCGCGCACCTGGGCATCGCCAAGTCCTTCCAGGTGACCAACCTGTTCCCCGACCTCACGGTGCTGGAGAACGTGCGCGTGGCGGTGCAGGCACTCGACAGCGGCTTCGACTGCTGGCGCCCGCGCGCCGCGCGCCGCGACTGGATCGAGAAGGCCGAGCGGCTGCTCGAGCGGGTGCAGCTGCAGGACAAGCGCGGCTTTCGCGCCGAGCGGCTCTCGCACGGCGAGCAGCGCGCGCTCGAGATCGCGGTGGCGCTCGCGAGCGACCCGAAGCTGCTGCTGCTCGACGAGCCCACGGCCGGCATGAGCCCCGAGGAGACGCGCTCGGTGATGGACCTGATCCTCGCGCTGGTGGCCGAACGCACGGTGGCGCTGGTGGAGCACAAGATGAAACTGATCATGGGCGTGAGCGACCGCATCGTGGTGCTGCACCAGGGCCGCCTGCTGGCCCAGGGCAGTCCCACGGAGATCCGCGCCAACGAGGACGTGCAGCGCGTCTACCTCGGCCACGGAGGGCAACACCGATGACCCCATCGCAACCGCCGCTGCTCGCGGTGCAGAAGCTCGAGGCCTGGTACGGCCGCAGCCACATCCTGCAGGGCATCGACCTCGAGGTGCACGCGGGCGAGATCGTCTGCCTGATCGGGCGCAACGGCGCGGGCAAGACCACGATCATGCGCAGCATCATGGGCCTGATGGGCCGCACGCGCGGCAGCGTGCTGTTCGACGGCGTGTCGCTTCTGGGCCTGCCGCCGCACCGGCGCTTCCACCAGGGGCTGGCCTACGTGTTCGAGGAGCGCCGCATCGTGCCCGGGCTCACGGTGCTCGAGAACCTGCGCCTGGGCATCCTGGCCTCGGGCCGGCACGCGCGCGAGCAGGAACTGATCGACGAGGTGGCGCAGACCTTTCCGCGCCTCAAGGAGCGGCTCGCGCAGGTGGCGGTCACGATGTCGGGCGGCGAGCAGCAGATGCTGGCGATCGCGCGCGCGATGGTGGCGCACCCCAAGCTGGTGATGCTCGACGAGCCCAGCGAGGGGATCATGCCGGTGCTGGTGGACGAGATGTTCGCGCTGTTCGCGGCCTGGAAGCGCGCCGGCAAGACGCTGCTGCTGGTGGAGCAGAACGTCGAGCTGGCGCTGTCGATCGCGGACCGCGCCTACATCGTCGACCAGGGCTGCATCGCGCACCACGCGGGCGCGGCCGAGCTGCTGGCCGACCGCGAGATCCAGGAGCGCTACTGCTCGGTGTAGCGCGCCCGGGCCTGGCTCAGGCGCCGTCGACCACCGGGTTCGACAGCAGGCCCACGCCCTCGATCTCGACCTCGCAGACGTCGCCGGCCTTCATGAAGACCTGCGGCTTGCGCGCCAGGCCCACGCCCGAGGGCGTGCCCGCGATGATGATGTCGCCGGGCTGCAGCGCGAAGGGCTCGGAGCACACCGACACCAGCGTCGCCACGTCGAAGATCATGTCGCGCGTGTTGGCGTCCTGCAGCACCTGGCCGTTGAGCCGGGTCTGCAGCTTCAGGCCGGCGGCGCCCGCGGGCAGCTCGTCGGCGGTCACGAACTCGGGGCCGAACGAGCCCGAGCGGTCGAAGTTCTTGCCCATCATCCATTGCGCCGACTTGAACTGGTAGTCGCGGATCGAGCCGTCGTTGAACACCGAGTAGCCGGCCACGTGGTCGAGCGCCTGGTCCTTGGCGATGTAGCGACCGGCCTTGCCGATCACGATGACCAGCTCGCCCTCGTAGTCGAACTGGGTCGAGACGTGCGGGCGCTCGAGCGCCTTGCCGTGGCCGACCCACGAGGAGGCGAAGCGATGGAACAGCACCGGGTAGGTCGGCGGGTCGAACTTGCTCTCGGCCGCATGGTCGATGTAGTTGAGGCCGACCGCGATCGCCTTGGCGGGCGACTGCACGGGCGGCAGCCAGTCGAGGCCGGCCAGCGGCAGCCGGCTGCGCGCGCTCTCGCCGGCGCGGCGCGCGGCGGCCAGGCCCTCGGGGCCGGCGCGCAGCAGCTCGTCGAGCGTGGCGGGCAGGCCTTCGGCGCTGAGGTTCACGACTTCGTCGCCAAGACGAAGACCGAGGGCGGGCTTGCCGCTGCTTTGAAAGGCCAGGAGGCGCATGGGAGTTCCTTGTGGTGGGTGAAAGAGGAAGAGAAACGCGAAACGATCAGGCGGCGGGATCGGCGGCCGGCGGCGCGGGCTCGATCTCGAAGTTGGTGACGAAGTCCTCGGGCACGCGCGGGCCCCAGGCATAGAAGGAGTCTTCGGGCGGATGGTCGGCGGCGGGCCAGTCGAAGTCGCCGGGCACGAAGTCGATGTCGTACGAATATTCCGAATAGCTGCCCCAGGGATCGCGCACGTAGTGGAAGTAGTTCGAGCCCAGCACGTGGCGCCCCACGCCCCAGCCGCGCACATGGCCGGCGGCCAGCATCTGCTCCATGCCGCGGCCGACCTCGTCGATGTCGGCCACGTCCCAGCTCAGGTGGTGCAGGCCGGGCCCGCCCGACTTGGCCATCGCGACCAGGTGGTGGTCGCTGCCGTGCACGCCGTGCATGAACACGATCAGGTCGCCCGAGCGATCGGAGACGCGCAGGCCCAGCGCCTCCTCGAAGAAGCGCACCGCCTCGGGCACCTTGGCGCTGAACAGCAGCACGTGCGAGAGCCGGCGCGGGTGCACCTTCGGGATGCGCGCGCGGTTGAGTGACGCGCCCACGCCCGGCGGCGGACGCGGCGCGAGCACGCGTTCGCCCGCGGCCTCGGGCGAGCTCTTGGCGGCCACCACGACCTGCACCGGGAAGCCGTCGGGATGCAGCAGCCAGAGACCGGCCTCGCCGCCCTGCTCCGCGCTCAGCGGATGGGCCTCGCAGCGCGGCAGGCCCAGCTGCTGCGCGCGCGCGGCGATGCCGTCGAAGTCCTCCGCGAAGCAGCCGAAGCGCAGGTACTGCAGCTTCTTGGGCTGGCCCGGCGCTTCGTGGAGCGAACCCCAGGCCTGCGGATGGCCGACGGTGTGGAGGTCGAGCCGGCCGCCATCGCGGCGCGGATCGAGGCCGAAGGCGGCATAGAAGCGCTCGGCCTCGGCGAGGTCGGGCACGGTGAACACGAAGCGGTCGAGCGAATGCACGGCCTGCAGCGCGGCGCGCGGCGGGTTCTTGACGGTGCGAAGCGAGGAAGCGGTCATGGCGGCTTGTCTCCGGTGGACGGGTGGATCCGTGGTTTCTTGTTCGAAGAATATATTATTTATTGAATCATAGATTTAAAAGCCTGCCAAGTATGATCTGGGCCAACGCAACGCCACGGCGCGAAAGGACGCGATGAACGAGAAGACCAAGGGCATGAGCCAGACCCGGCTGGTGTTCACCCACCTGCGCGCCGCGATCGTCGGCGGCCGCCTGCTGCCCGACGCCAAGCTCAACATCGCCGCGCTGGCCGAGGAGCTCGACGTGAGCGCGGGCGCGGTGCGCGAGGGGCTGGCCATGCTCGAGGCCGAATCGCTGGTGGTGTCGGAGCCCGCGCGCGGCTTCCGGGTCAGCCCGATCTCCGAGCCCGAGCTCGAGGACCTGGTGCAGGCGCGCATCGAGATCGAGAAGCTCTGCCTGGCCGAGGCGATCCGCCATGGCGGCCTCGAATGGGAGGGCCGCGTGGTGTCGGCCCACCACCGGCTGTCGCGGCTGGCCGAGCTGCAGCACGAGCTGCCGCAGACGCTGCTGAGCGAGGACTGGACCGCCGCCCATGCCGAGTTCCACCATGCGCTGGTGAGCGGCTGCCCCAACGGCTGGCTGCTGCGCATGCACCTGATGCTCTACCAGCAGAGCGAGCGCTACCGGCAGCTGTCGGCGCCGCTGGGTGGCGACCGGCGCGACGTGCGCGGCGAGCACCAGGCGCTGGTCGACGCGGTGCTCGGCAAGGACGTGCAGGCCGCGCAGACGCTGATCACCGAGCATCTGCAGACCACGGGGCGCCTGCTGGTCGAGGGCCTGCGCGCGCAGGCGCCGAAGGCGGCGAAGCGCCGCGCCTAGCCCCGCGGCGATTGCGCCGCCACATCACAGCTATATCGCGCGGCCCCTTCAACCGGCCCGCCCGGCATCGCAAGCTCGCTGCATCTTCAACAAAGCATGCAAGGAGCGACACGATGTTCGCGATGCAGTACTCGCACCGGCTGCCGGCCGGCCACGACATGGAAGCCATCCGCCGCCGCGCGGCGCAGCGCGGCCCGCTGTGGGACCACACCGAGGGCCTGGTCTTCAAGGCCTTCGTCGCGCAGGAGCGCGGCCGGCACCGTGCCGTCGGCCACCTCTACGCCTCGGTCTACCTGTGGCGCGAGCCGGCGGCCGCGGCTTCGTTCCTGATGGGCGAGCGCTTCCAGAACGTGATCGACAGCTTCGGCCGGCCGCGCGTGGAGAGCTGGCTGCCGCTCGATGCGCGCGCCGGCGCGGCGCGCACCGAACGCGCGGCCTGGCTGCGGCGCAGCGAGCGCGCGCTCGATGCCGATGCCGATCGCGCGGCGGTGTTCGCCGCGCAGGCCCGCGAGCCAGAGGCGGGCGTGGTCGCGACCTGGAGCGCGCTCGACCTGGCCGCCTGGCGGATCGTGCGCTTCACGCTGCTGACGGACGCGCCCGAGGCGCCTGATGCAGGCGATGGCGACGCGATCTACGAAGTGCTGCACCTCGCGCAGCCGGGCCTGGAGACGCTGCCATGAGCACCGCGTTCGACCTGCTCGCGGGCCATCTGCTGGCCGTGCTCTCGAGCGCCGCCGTGCTGGCGATGGCCACCGCCGTGGCGGCCATCGCCCTGCGCGCGCTCAGCGCGTGAGGCCGCCGGCCGTCGCGCGCATCGCGTCCGACAGCGACTTCAGGGCGCGCCGCGCCGGCGCATCGGACACGCCCGCATGCAGCACCACGTCGCGCGCGGGCAGCGGCGGCAGGCCCAGCACCGGGCCGACCTCGATCGTGCCGGCCGGCGCCACGCGGCGCCCGAGCGCGGCCACCGCGAGTCCGGCCGAGACGGCCGCGCCCACCGTGAGGATGCCGCCGCCCACGAACACCTCGGACCACGGCACGCCACCCTGCGCCAGCGCCGTGACGGCCATCTGCCGCACGCTGCAGGGCTCGGCCTGCGTCGCCAGCGGCAGCGGCTCGCCCGAGCGGTGGATGAAGTCGGGCGCGGCCATCCAGCCGAAGGGCTCCTCGAACAGCACCTCGCCGTCGAGCCGGCGGCTGTCGTGGCGCAGCACCAGCACGGCATCGAGCGTGCCGCGATCGAAGGCCTCGAGCAGTTCGCGCGAGGTGGAGATGCGCACCTCCATCACCACGCCGGGCTCGGCCTGCTTCACGCGGCGCAGCAGCAGCGGCAGCTCGGCGCCGACGATGTGGTGGCTCAGGCCCACCACCAGCCTGCGGCGCGGCGCCGCGAAGGCATCGAGCGCGCCGCTGTGCGCGGCCAGCAGGTTGCGCGCAAAGGGCAGGAAGGCATCGCCCTCGGCCGACAGCCGCACGCGGCGCGGCGTCCGCTCGAGCAGCCGGCGGCCCAGGCCGTCCTCGAGCCGCTTGATGCGCAGGCTCACGGCCGACTGGGTGCCGTCGAGCGCCTCGGCCGCGCGCGTGAAGCTGCGCAGGTCGGCCACCAGCACGAAGGCCTGCACGGCCTCGATGTCGAGCGCCTTCATGGCGCGCGCCCGTCGAAGGCTGGGGGATCGGTGGGGACGATGGAAGGCGCGCTCATTTCGATGCGATCATTTCACAAGGCATTCGCCCGCGTGTTCCGGCGCGGCACATCGACCCTCCACAGAAAGAGACATCCCGTGTCCCTCGAAACCCACTCCCCCGTCAATGCGCCGCTGATCGGCGTGCCCGGCGGCCGCCAGCAGCTCGACACCCCGGCGCTGCTGATCGACCTGAGCGCGATGACGCGCAACATCGAGCGCATGGCCGCCTTCGCGCGCTCGCGCGGCGTGGGCCTGCGGCCGCACGTGAAGACGCACAAGTCGGTGGCGATCGCGCGCATGCAGGTCGCGGCCGGCGCCATCGGCGTGAGCTGCGTGACGGTGGGCGAGGCCGAGGTGATGGTCGCCGGCGGCATCCCGGGCGTGCTGCTGACCTCGCCCGCGGTCACGCCGAGCAAGATCGCGCGCGTGCTCAAGCTCGCGCGCCAGGCCGGCCCCGGCGGACTGATGGTGGTGATCGACGATCCGCGCAATGCCGCCGAGCTCGCGCGCGCGGCCGCCGCCCTGCCCCATCCGCTCGACGTGCTGGTCGACTACGGCGCGGGCTACAACCGCACCGGCGCCGCCACCGAGGCCCAGGTGCTGGCACTGGCGGCGACGATCGCGGCCGAGCCGCGGCTGCGGCTGCGCGGACTGCAAGCCTATGCGGGCAACCTGCAGCACATCGTGGAGCGCGAACATCGCAGCGCCTCGGCCGCGGGCCTGCGCCGGACGGTGGCACGGATCGTGGCCGCGGCCGAAAGCCAAGGCATCCGCTTCGAGATCGTGACCGGCGCCGGCACCGGCACCCACGACCTCGATGCGCAGGGCGACGGTTTCACCGAGCTGCAGGCCGGCTCGTACGTGTTCATGGATGCCGAGTACGCGCAGGTGCTGGCCGGCAATGCGCCCGGTCAGGAATTCGAGGTCTCGCTGTTCGTGCAGACCGCGGTGGTCAGCACGCAGGCGGCCGACTGGGTGACGGTGGACGGCGGCAGCAAGTGCTTCGCCACCGACAGCGGCGTTCCGCTGGTCGCGCGCGGCGCCGGCACGGGCAGCCGCTATGCCTTCTTCGGCGACGAGCACGGCAAGCTGCTGGTGCCGGCCGACGAGCGCCCGGCGCTGGGCGCGCGTGTCGAGTTCGTGACGCCGCACTGCGACCCGACCGTGAACCTGCACGACGTCTACCACGTGGTCGAGGACGACACGCTGGTCGCCATCTGGCCGGTGGATGCGCGCGGGAAGCGCTGAGGAAGAAGAGGAAGAAGGCCGCTCAGACGCGCGGCAAGGCGGCCAGGTAGGTCGACACCACGATCGCGGCCGCGCGGTCGAGCTGCAGGATGTCGGCCACGTCGAAGGCATGCGGCGCGGTGCGGCCGGTGGCGCCCAGCGGCTTGCGGATCTCGACCAGCACCTCGGCCGCGAGCTCGCGATCGCTGCGCGGACGGCCGTCGGCATGCATCACCCAGGCATCGACGTCGTCCATCGCGATGGTGCGGAACACCCCCACGATCGGGACGTACTTGTAGCGATCCTCGCCCACCAGGATGGGGACGTTGAGGTTGCAGAAAAACGTGGTCGTCGACATGCAGGATCGCTGCCGTGGCAAGGCTTCTTAATAATTGATAAGTGTGATGCGAAGGATTTCCCATGGCGGCAGAGTTCACGGCATCCAGCCGTGACCTTCTGCACACAAACCGTCCCAAACAGCCCCGTCGCATGCAAAACGAATACTTACATTTTACATGTTCGTAAATCTTTGTGTCGCAAAGGCGTCCATTTGTTACTTAATTCATTCGTAAAGATGTGACGCATGCACGTTTCATGACCTTGTCATCACGCGCCAGGACGCACCGGCGCGACCGCGCCGCCACGGGGCGGCCTCGGCATGTACCTGCAATGGCGATGCTGCTGCGCGCGCGGAAGGGCTCGACGGCGGCCGCGGGCGTGCGGAGCCGCGCGCCGCGCGAGGCGGACGTGCGCTGTCGGCGCCTGGGGCCGGCGCCGCTCAGTCGGGCGCGGTGAAACGCGGCGCGCGCCGCTCGATGTTGGCGCGCACGGCCTCGACCTGGTTCGGGCTGCCGATCAGCGCCTGCTGCTCCACCGACTCGGCGATCAAGAGCTCGGCCGCGCTGTGCGCCAGCGAGGCATTGAGCAGCCGCTTGCCGGCGCGGATCGCATCGGGGCTCTTGCCAGCGATCTCGTGCGCCATCGCGAGCGCCTCGGCCAGCGGATCGGCCGCGAGGCGCGTGGCGAAACCGAGCTGCAGCGCCTCCTCGCCCGAGAACACGCGGCCGGTGTAGGTGAGCTCGCGCACCAGGTCGCTGCGCGCCAGCTCGCGCATCAGCACCATGCCGCCCATGTCGGGCACCAGGCCCCACTTGATCTCCATCACCGACAGCCTGGTGTCGGGCGCGACGATGCGGATGTCCGCGCCCAGCGCCACCTGCAGGCCGCCGCCGAAGGCCACGCCGTGCACCGCGGCGATCACCGGCACCGGCACCTCGCGCCACACCATCGCGACCTGCTGCGCGGCGTTGGCCAGGCCGTGCGTACGCGCCACCAGCCCGGCGCCGCCGGCCGACTGGCCCAGCACCTCGCCGGCCGCGCCCTGCTCCATGCGCTGGAACGAGGCCATGTCCAGCCCCGCGCAGAAGGCCTTGCCGCGCCCGGCGATCACCACCGCGCGCACCATGGCGTCGGCGCGCAACGATTCGCCGGCGGCGATCAGCGCATCGAACATCGCGGGGTCGAGCGCGTTCATCTTGTCGGCGCGGTCCAGCTGCAGTTCCACCACGCCGTCGGGGTGGCGGATCGTTTCGATGCGTTCGGTCATGCGGTGTGTCTCCTGGGGTCGTGGGCAAAGTATCGCGCGCCGCGGTGCTCGGCGATGATGGCGGCTGTCGCCGACCCAACACCCGCACCGCCGTCCATGTCCCTCGACCGCCGCCGCTTCCTGCAATCGGGCACCGCCGCCGTGGTGGCGCTGCTGGCCCAGCATCCCGCCGGGGCCACCAAGCCCACGGTGTCCGGCGAGGCTGGCGGAGCACTGGGCTTCACGGCCGTGCCGGCCTCGCTGCGCGATGCGGTGGTGGTGCCGCCCGAGTACGAATGGCAGCTGCTCTATCCCTGGGGCACGCCCACCGGCATCGCCGGCCAGCCGATGCCCGCCTTCGCGCCCGACGGCGGCAACAGCGCCGCCGACCAGGCGCTGCAGGCCGGCATGCATCACGACGGCATGCATTTCTTTCCCCTCGCCACGCCCGGGCGCGCGCTGCTCGTGATGAACCACGAGTACACCGACGAGCAGCTGCTGCATGCCGACGGCGCGAAGGAATGGAATGCGCAGAAGGTGCGCAAGTCGCTGCATGCGATGGGCGTGTCGGTGATCGAGATCGCGCGCACGCCCGAGGGCGGCTGGCGCCAGGTGCTGCCCTCGCCCTATGCCCGCCGCGTGCATGGCAACACGCCGATGCGCATCGCCGGCCCGGCCGTGGGTTCGCCGCGCCTGCGCACCGCGCTCGATCCCGCCGGCACCGAAGTGCTCGGCACCTTCGCCAACTGCGCGATGGGCGTCACGCCCTGGGGCACCTACCTGACCTGCGAGGAGAACTTCCACGGCTACTTCGGCGGTCCGAAGGAGGCGGCCAAGGACGCCACGCCCGCGCAGCGCCGCTACGGCACGGTGGCGGGCTCGCAGTGGGTCGAGTACTGGCGCTTCGACGAGCGCTTCGACCTGAGCCGCCATCCCAACGAGCCGCACCGCTTCGGCTGGGTGGTCGAGATCGACCCCTTCGATCCCGCCGCGAAGCCCGTCAAGCGCACCGCGCTGGGCCGCAAGCGCCAGGAGAGCGCGACCTGCACCGTGACCAGGGACGGCCGCGTGGCGGTCTACATGGGCGACGACGCGCGCTTCGAATACATCTACAAGTACCTGAGCACCGACCGCATCGCGCCCGCCGCCGCGGGCTCGCGCGCGGCGGCCAATGCGCGGCTGCTCGACGAGGGCACGCTGTACGTGGCGCGCTTCGACGCCGACGGCCGCGGCCGCTGGATCGAGCTCGTGCACGGCCGCCACGGGCTCGATGCCACGGCCGGCTTCGCCGACCAGGCGGAGGTGCTGGTCCATGCGCGGCTCGCGGCCGACGTGGTGGGCGGCACGAAGATGGACCGCCCCGAGTGGATCGCGATCAGCCCCGGCGGTGAGGTCTACGTCACGCTCACCAACAACAGCCAGCGCGGCGACCTCGGCAAGCCCGGCCCCGATGCCGCGAACCCGCGCGCAGACAACCTGTTCGGCGGCATCCTGCGCTGGCGCGAGGACGACGGCGACGCGGCGAGCGCGGGCTTCGCCTGGGAGCATTTCGTGCTCGCGGGCGACACCGCGCAGCCCGGCAGCGGCGCGCGCTACCCGAGCGCCGATGCCGACCTGTTCGGCAGCCCCGACGGCCTGCACTTCGACAGCGGCGGCCTGCTGTGGATCCAGACCGACATGAGCGGCCAGCTGATCGGCAAGCCGCCCTATACCGCCCTGGGCAACAACCAGATGCTGGTGGCCGACCCGGCCACGGGCCGCATCAAGCGCTTCCTGACCGGACCCAGCGGCTGCGAGATCACGGGCTGCGTGGTCGCGCCCGACCGCCGCGTGCTGTTCGTCAACGTCCAGCATCCGGGCGAGTCGCGCGACGACGGCAGCGCCACGCACAACAGCGCCTGGCCCGACGGCACCGCACCGGGCAGCGCGCGGCCGCGCTCGGCCACGCTGGTGATCCGGCGGCGCGACGGCGGCATCGTCGGTACCTAGAGGAGACCCCCATGAGCATCCGCATCGTTCGACTCGGCACGCCGCGCAGCCTCGGCGAAGGCCTGCGCGTGGGCACCGTGCGGCGCCCGCCGCGCGGCGTGCCCAAGAGCGAATTCGCGTCGCAGGACTGGTACGACGTCTGGTACCCGAACCTCGCGCCCTCGACCGAGACCATGAAGCTGGGTCAGGCCGCGCAGACGCCGGCCGAGTGGAATGTGTTCATGCGCAAGTACAAGGCCGAGATGGCCGAGGCCGACGCGAGCCGCAGCCTCGACCTGCTCGCGGCGCTCTCGCACCAGACCGCGCTGGCCGTGGGCTGCTACTGCGAGGACGAGTCGCGCTGCCACCGCTCGCTGCTGCGCGGCCTGCTGGCCGAGCGCGGCGCCGACATCGCGGCCTGATCAGAGCTGCGGCAGTGCCGCGAACACCGGCAGGGCCTCGGCGCGCGCGGCATGGGCCGCCAGTGCCGGGCAACGCGCGGGCGGCACCAGCTCGGGCAGCATCAGCTGCGTGAACGACCAGGCCACGGCCGCCGAGACGGCGTCCTGCGTCAGCGCCGCTTCTTCGGCGGTCCATGGCGCCGCCGCCACCTCGCGCTCGAGTTCGTCATAGGCCGCCAGCAATTGGCCCAGCACCCGGTCCACCCAGGGCTGGTGCAGCTTCTCGGCCGGACGCAGCTTGCGCTCGTAGACGATCTGCACCGTCTTCTCGCAGGCCGCGAGCGCGAGCCCCGTGAGACGCAGCGCGCGCAGCCGCGCCGCCGCTTCGGCCGGCCACAGGCTGCGGCCGGCGAGGAACTCGGCGTACTCGACGATCAAGGTCGAATCCATCAGCACCGCGCCGTCGTCGAGCACCAGCGTCGGCGCCTTGACCACCGGGTTGATCGCGCGGAACTGCTCGAAGGTGCTGAACACCGAGAGCGAACGGTGTTCGAAGGCAATGCCAAGCAGCCGCAGCGAGATGGCCGCGCGGCGAACATAGGGCGAGTCGAGCATGCCGACGAGTTGCATCGAAGGTTCCTCCTTGGGTCTTGAACGAAGCCACGACCTTAGCGGCGCCTGCGCGCGCGGGCCACGGGCATTCATCGAAAATCGGCGCTCCCGGCCGATGGACCATCGGCGAACCCTTCCGCTCATCGCGCATGGACATCGACAAGAAAGACCGCCTGATCCTCGAAGCCCTGCAGGCCGACGCGCGCCAGAGCCTCGCGGCGCTGGGCAAGCGCATCGGCCTGTCGCAGCCGGCCATGAGCGAGCGCGTGCGCAAGCTCGAAGACGCGGGCGTGATCGAGGGCTACGGCGCGCGCGTCAACCTGCGCGCGCTCGGCGTGGGGCTGCAGGCCATCATCCGCATCGACACCACGCACGCGGGCATCGCGCGCTACCTGAAGCTGTTCGAGCAGATGCCCGAGGTGCTGAGCGCCGACCGCGTGACCGGCGAGGACTGCTTCATCGTGCGCTGCGCGATCGCCGAGCCGGCCGACCTCGAGCGCGTGGTGGACGCGCTCGCGGTCGACGGCGCGGTCACCACCTCGCTGGTGCTGTCGAGCCCCGTGAACAAGCACGTCACCGTGCACGCGGCGAAGCCGCCGAGGAAGTAGCGCGCAGGCTCAGCGCTGCGTCTTGTCCTTCTGGTTCTGCGCCTCGATGCGCTCGCGCGCGGCCAGCCAGTCGCCGTCGCTCCACTGGCGCAGCTCGTAGAAGTTGCCGCCGTTGGCCAGCGCGTTGGCGCCGTCCATCATGATGCTCTGGCCCGTGAGCCAGTCGCACTGGCCCGGCGACATCAGGAAGGCCGCGAGGTTCTGCAGCTCGCTCATGCGGCCGGTGCGCGCCATCGGGCTCATCGCGATGGTGCGCGCGCCGGGCTCCTCGCCGGGGTTCAGGCGCTTGCTCATGCCTTCGGTCGGAATCTCGCCCGGGCCCACGGCATTGAGCCGCACGCCGTAGCGCGCCCATTCCACCGCGAGCGACTTGGTCATCACCTCGATGCCGGCCTTGCTCATCGCCGAGGGCACCACGTAGGGGCTGCCGTTGTCGACCCAGGTCACGATGATGCTCATCACGCTGCGGAAGGCATCGCCGGCCTTCCACTGGCCCGACTTGGCCTCGGCCACCCAGCGCTTGCCCACGGCCTGCGTGACGTAGAAGCTGCCGTGGAAGACGATGTTCGCGATCGCGTCGAAGGCGCGCGGCGAGAGGCTCTCGGTCGGCGAGACGAAGTTGCCGGCCGCGTTGTTCACCAGGCCGGTGAGGCCGCCGCTTTGCCAGAGGCTCTCGACCATCTCGTCCACGCTCTGGGCGACGCGGATGTCGACGCCGAAGGTGTCGATGCGCCGTTCGGGAAACTGCTGGCGCCACTCGGCCGCGGTCTCCTCGCAGACCGACTGGCGCCGGCCGCAGATCGCGATGTCGGCGCCCAGGCCGAGGAAGCGCTCGGCCATCGCGCGGCCGAGCCCGGTGCCGCCGCCGGTCACGAGGATGCGCTGGCCGCTCATGAGGGAAGGTTGGAACATGCGTCGTCTCCTGGAGGTTTGCCTGACGGCGGCCATGCTACGCGCGGCGGGCGCCGCGCGCATCGGGGGCCGGGTCGCGGGCGCGACGCGGGGCTGGGGCGAGAATGGCGCCATGCCCGACTCCATCGACGCCCCTATCGACGCCTCCTCGCAGCCGCTCGCCGGCGTGCGCATCCTGAGCCTCGCGCTCAACCTGCCCGGCCCGGCCGCGCTGCTGCGCTGCCGTCGCATGGGCGCCGATTGCCTGAAGCTCGAACCGCCCGCAGGCGACCCGATGGCGCTCTACAACAAGCCTGCCTATGCCGCGCTGCACGAGGGCATCGCCATCGAGGCGGCCGACCTCAAGAGCGAGGCCGGCCAGCGCGCGCTGCACGAGGCGCTCGCGCGCACCGACGTGCTGCTGACCTCGTTCCGTCCCTCGGCGCTGGCCAAGCTCGGGCTGGACTGGAACGCGCTGCATGCGCGCCATCCGGCGCTGTCGCAGGTGGCGATCGTCGGCGCCCACGGCGAGCGCGCCGAGGAGCCCGGCCACGACCTGACCTACCTCGCCGAGAGCGGCCTGGTCACCGGCACCGCGCTGCCGGCCACGCTGTTCGCCGACATGGGCGGCGCGCTGCTCGCGAGCGAGGCGGTGCTCAAGGCCCTGCTGCTGCGCGCGCGCGGCGCCGCGGCCGAGGGCGTGTACCTCGAGGTCGCGCTCAATGTCTCGGCCGACTGGCTCGCGCTGCCGCGCACCTGGGGCCTGACGCAGCCGCAGGGCGCGGTCGGCGGCGCGCATGCGGGCTACCGCGTCTATCCCTGCGCCGACGGCCGCGTGGCGGTGGCCGCGCTCGAGCCGCATTTCGCCGCCCGGCTGTGCGAGGCCGCGGGCCTGGCCTCGCGCGACATGATGGCGCCGGCCACGCACGAGGGCGTGGCGGCCTGGATCGCGCAGCGCAGCCGCGCCGAACTCGAGGCGATGGCCCGCGAGCGCGACGTGCCGCTGCTCACGCTGGCGGACTGAAGGCCGCCGGTCCGGCGGGCCTCAGAGCTTGATGCCCGCCGCCTTCACCGTCGGCCCCAGCACCGCCACCTGCTCCTTCACGATGCCCTCGAAGCGGGCCGTCGTCTCGGGCTTGGCGACGATGCCCAGCTCGATCAGCTTCTTCTGCACCTCGGACATGGCCAGCACCTCGTTGCAGGCGGCATGGAGGCGCGCTACCACCTCGGGCGGCAGCTTCGCGGGGCCGCTCAGGCCGAAGAAGTTCTCGAGCACCAGCTTGGGCTGCCCGACTTCGGCGATGGCCGGCACCTCGGGCATCAGCGGCGAGCGCGCGCTGCCCGTGACCGCCAGCGGCACCAGCTGGCCGCTCTTGAAGTACGGCACGTAGGCGGTGATCACGTCGATCCCCACGGGGATGGTGTTGGCGATCAGGTCGGTGGTCATCGGCGCGCCGCCGCGGTAGGGCACATGCTCCAGGTGCAGCCCGGTCACGCGGCGGATCAGCTCGCCGTGGATATGGCCGATCGAGCCCGGGCCGCCCGAACCGAAATCGAGCCGGCCGTCCTTGCGCGCGCGGGCTTCCAGGTGGGCGAAGCTCGCGATGCCCGAGCCCTTGCTGGCCATCACCACCAGCGGCGCCGAGCCCAGCGCGGCGATGTGGCTGAAGGCCGCGACCGGGTCGTAGGGCTGCTTGTCGAGCGTGAACGGGCCGAGCGCGATCGGCGTGGTGTTCGCGAGCATCAGCGTGTAGCCGTCGGGCGCCGCGGCCGCCACCTGGGCGCCGCCGATGGTGCCGCCCGCGCCGGGCTTGTTGTCGATCACCACCGCCTGACCGAGCCGGCGCGCGAGCTGCTCGCCCATCACGCGCGCCAGGATGTCGCTGGAGCCGCCCGGCGGGAAGGTCACGACGATCCTGATCGGCCGGTCGGGCCACTGCGCGAAGGCCGGCAGCGCGAGCGCGGCGGCGCCGGCCGCCAGCAGTTGCAGCGCGCCGCGGCGCGTGGGACGGACGAGGGAGGGGGTGGTGGAAGTCATGGCGCGGTCCAGCAAGAGCAATGCCCGCACTCTAGGAACGCGCCCATGGCACGCCAATCGCTAGCGCCTTATGCGCGGCATAGCAAAGCGCCGGGCCTGCACGATGGCTTGGCACCAAAGCTGTGCAGCGCCCTTCCCTCCATGTCCCGCGCCAACGATCCTTTCGACACCTACCTGCTGCGCGTCTTCGCCGTGCTGCTGGCCGAGCGCAGCGTCTCGCGCGCCGCCACCCGCCTCAACCAGTCGCAGCCGGCCGTGAGCACCGCGCTCAAGCGGCTGCGCGAGATCTTCGGCGACCCGCTGCTGGTGAAGGACAAGCAGCGCATGGTGCCGACCGAGCGCGCGCTGCGGCTCGAAGCCTCGGTGCGCGTGGTGCTCGGCGAGATCGACGCCCTGCTCGCGCCGGCCGACAGCTTCGATCCCGCGACCACGCGGCTGACCTTCCACCTCGGCACGCCCGACTACCTGGCGCCGCCGCTGATGGCCGCGGTGGTGCAGTACCTGCGCGGCACCGCGCCGGGCGCGCGCCTGTTCATGCATCCGCTCGGGCCCGAGTTCGATGTCGAGGCCGCGCTGGCCGACGGCTCGCTCGACGTGGTGGTGGGCAACTGGCCGCAGCCGCCCGAGCACCTGCACACAACCTTGCTGATGGAGGACGAGATCGTCTGCCTGGTCGACCGCGACCACCCGGGCGCGCAGGGCCTCGCGTTGAGCGACTACCTGCACGGCGCCCACGTGGTACCGCAGCTCTACAGCACCCTGCAGCGCGGCGTGGTCGAGAGCCACCTCGCCACGCTGCGCCTGGCGCGCACGCCGACCGTGACGGTGCCCTACTTCTCGATGGCGCCGCAGCTCCTGCCCGGCACCGACCTGATCTTCACCACCAGCCGGCACTTCGCGCAGCACTATGCCGCGCTGCTGCCGCTGGCGATCGTGCCGGCGCCGCTCGACTTCCCGCCGATGCGCTTCTACCAGCTCTGGCATGCGCGCCACCAGCGCGCGCCGGGCCACGTGTGGTTCCGCTCGCTGCTGTCGGCCGTGATGCGCACGGCCGGCGCCACGCGGCATCTGCGGATGCCGCCGGCGCCGGAACTCAGGAAGGCAGCCGCAGCGCCCCGAGCTTCTTATCGAGCTTGATCAGCCACAGCCGCGTGGGCCGCTCGAGGTCGGTGCCGCGCGTGAGGCGCGCACCGGTCACGCCCTCGGGGCAGCCGCTCACGATCGCGCCGGCCGCGTTCACGGTGCAGTCCTCGACGCTGCCGGCCACGGTGTTGCCGTTGGCGTCGAGCAGGATGGTGCGCAGGCCGAAGTCGTCGTCGTTGACCAGCGCCAGCGTCTGGTCGTCCACGATGGTCAGGCCTTCCGCCTTCTCGGCCAGCCAGCCCAGCGCATTGAGGTCGAGCAGCTCGGTCTTGCGCATCGTCACGACCTTCGAATAGTCGGCCGTGCCCGAGGGCGCCTGCGTGATGCTGCTGATCTCGAGCTCATGCCCTTGCGCCGCGATGTCGGTCGCGTTGGCCGGCAGCTCCACCAGCATCAGCTTGTTGACCACCTTGGCGTCGCTCTTGCGCGCGCCCTGCTCGATCACGATGAAGCGGCCGTTGCCCAGGCTCACCACGTCGCCGAGCTTGGCGTTGCCGGTGCGGTCCTTGTCGTACTGGCTGCCGTCGATCGGGTAGGCGTAGAGCTTCGAGGTCTCGGTCGCCGGATCGAACTCGAGCCAGCGCGTGAACTTCGCGATGTGGCGCACGTCGGTGTTGCTGCCGCCGGGCGGCTTGGCCTTGATCGACTTGCCGCTCTCGTCGCGCGGATCGATCGGGCTCTGCAGGAAACCGTGCAGCCGGCCGCTGGCGGCATCGAGCGTCAGGCCTTCCATGCCGCGGTTGGGACGGCGCTTGGCCAGCACCAGCGGCAGGTCGTGCGCCGAGGCGCCGGGCGCGTACTTCTTCTCGATCACGCCGGTGGCGATGTTCAGGCGCGCGATGAAGGGGCCGTACTCGTCGCTGGTCCACAGCACGTTGCGCGCCTTGTCGAGCACCAGCGTCTCGGGGTCGAGGCCGTTGGCGTCGTAGCCGGCCTTGGCCTCGTCGAACACGTAGCGGTCGGTCAGCGGCGTCTCGCCGGTCGAGCCGATGCCCGAGCGCGGCGGCAGGCCGGTGATCTTGCGGTTGGCGTCGATCTTGAGGGGCACGCTCGAGCTCAGCACCGCGCCGGTCTTGCCGATGCGGATCAGGCCGAAGCTGGGCGCGAACGACGGCGCCGGGAACACCTTGCTGATGCTGAGCGTGTCGCTGCCGGGGATCGGCGCGTTCGGGCCGTCGCCGTTCGGGCCGCGGTCGGTGATGGCATAGAACTCGAGCGCGCCGTCGTCGGCCTTGCCCTTGAAGGCCAGGCCCGAGCCGTAGGCCGGCAGGAAGCCCTTGGGGAAATCGGCCTGCACCTTCGGGTTCGCGCCCTCGTAGGGAACGTTGAACTTCTCGTCGGCCTGCAGCTGGTAGCGCGTGACGCTGGCGCCGATGCTGCCGAGCGCGTTCGACTGGGTGAAGGCCTCGGTCACGGGTGCGTTGAGGCGCGCGGCCAGCGTGTTCTCGAAGTGCTCGCGCGCGAGCATGCGGCGCGCGGCATCGACGCTGCGGCTCGCGTAGGGCGCGGGCAATCCGGCCAGCACGGCGTTGAGCGCGGTGTTGAAGGCCTCGGCCGAGGCCGAGAAATCGAGCGAGCCGGCCTTGAGCGCGGCCTTCAGCGCGGGCGCGAGGCGGATGCCGTTGGAGGGATCGAGGTCCTCGTCGAAGCTCTGCAGCGCGAGCAGGCGGTTGACCACCGCATCGGCCTTGACGTCGCTGCCGCCCACGAGGTTCAGCGGCGTGACCGTGCTGCCGCAGGCGGCGCTGCCGATGGCGAGCGCGCCGACCGAGAAGCTCACGGTCTCGCCGTCCTTGCATGTGAATTCGCCGTTGGCGTTGGTCGCGGCCTTGGCGCCGCCGCCGGCCACGTAGTCCAGGCCCTCGACGGCGGCGTCGAGGAAGGTGCCGGTTTTCGATTGCGCGGCGGGCGGGTTGTTGCCGCCACCGCCGCCCGGCTGGAACACGAAGCCCCCGCCGCCTCCGCTGCCGCCACCGCAGGCCGCGAGCAAGGCGCTCGCGCCCGCGAGCGCCAGCCATCCGATCCCCGGCCGCGCGGCCCCCCTCTGCATCTTGTTCGTCATGAGTTTTTCATCTCCGTGTCATGGCCGCGCGCGGGTTGCGCGCGGGCCGGGCGATTAGCCCCGGCGCGTGTGACAGGAAAGTGAAAGCGTGGGCCAGGCCGTCAGCGGCCCAGCCCCTCGCGCTGCCGGTCCTCGCGCTTGAGCGCGAGGTAGGTGTCGAGGTCGATCTCGTGCAGCTGGCGCGGGAACTGCTCGGCGGCCGCGAACCAGTGGCGCTGCCGCTGCTCGGACTGGCCCTTGGCATCGGCCGCGAGGTAGGCATCGAGCGTGAGGAAGTAGCGCATCGCATTGCGCTCCACCAGCCCGCGCATGCCGCGGATGTACTCGGGCTTGCCGTCGGGCGCCTGCCCCACCACCGTGAAGCCGACCTTGTCGCGCCCGAAGGTCGCGAGGTAGGCCTGGGTGGCGAGCTTCACCATCATGCTGTGGTCGTAGCTGTAGCTGAAGTGCAGGAAGCTCTTGTGCTCGTCGAGCGCCACCGCCTCCAGCGTGACGTGGTAGTTGCTGGTGCCGAACGGGCCGCTGGCGGCCGACAGGTCGATCATCAGGTGCTCGGGCGTCGCGCTCGCCACGCGGTAGGCGAACGGCAGCTCGAAGGCCTGGTCGACCGGCTTGTCGTAGCGCCGCACCACGTAGAGCGTGAGCGTCTCGCGGCCCGGTGCGCCGCTCACGCGGCAGCGCCGGTTGTTGACGTGCAGCAGCATCAGCTCGCACCAGTTGGCCGAGCCCTTGAGCGCGCTGCCGACCTCCGACAGCGGATGCTCGACCACCGCGTAGACGTCGCCCTGCAGCCCGTCGGGCGTCTCGATCGAATCGAGCTGTATGGGACGGCCGAAGCTGCTGCGCTCGAGCTTGTCCTTGATCTGCTTGTGCCGGGCGCGCAGCGCCTGCGCGGGCGCTTCGCCGGCCGCCGGCTCGCTGGCCGTGGGCGCGGCGCCGGCCTGGAGACTGCCCGCCAGCAGCCAGCCGCACAGGGCGGCGCCGCAGGCACGCCACAGGTGCCGCGCTGGCGAGAACATGCCGGGGCCCGGCCGGTAGAACGAAATGCTCATCGGACCACACCATACAACGGCACGGCCTTTCGCGTGCTCGGGCGCTTCCCGCGCCCTTGCCCCATGCGCGCCAGCGCGGACGCGCCCACAATCGCGCCGAGCGCCTCCCGCTCGCCAAGGAAGACACCATGCCCCTCGTCCGCATCGACCTCCCCGACACCGCCCCCGAGACGCTCGGCCCGGCCATCGGCGACCTGATCTACCAAGTCATGACCGAGACCATCAACGTCCCGCAGGACGACAAGTTCCAGGTCATCGCGCGCCATCCGCCGGGGCAGCTCGTGCATCCGCGCAGCTACCTGGGCATCGAGTATTCGGCGCGCTTCGTGCTGATCCAGATCACGCTGAACCAGGGCCGCAGCATCGAGATGAAGAAGGCCTTCTACCGGGGCGTGGCCGACGGGCTGCACGAGCAGCTCGGCATCCGGCGCGAGGACGTGTTCATCAGCCTGGTCGAGGTGGTCAAGGAGAACTGGTCGTTCGGGAACGGAGAGATGCAGTACGCATAGCCCGGGCGCCGCCCGCGAGCGCCACGCCCGGCAGCACCAGCGCGAGCGCGACCCAGGTCGAGGCCGTGAGCGGCTCGCGCAGCAGCCAGGCCGCGCCCACGGCGGTCAGCAGCGGCACCAGCGCGCCCGACAGCGAGGCGCGCGCCGCGCCCAGCCGCGCCACGGCCAGGCCGTAGAGCGCGAGCCCCAGCAGGCCCGCGAACAGCCCCTGCCCCACGGCCTGCAGCGCCACCTCGCGCAGCGGCGCGCTCAGCAGCTTCGGCGCGCCCGCGAACCACAGCAACGGCAGCAGCAACAGCGTCGAGCCGAGGTTGATCGCGGCCGCGCCCTGCCAGGCCGTGAGCCCGCTGCGGCGCAGCGCCAGGGTGTAGCCCGACCACAGCAGCGCGGCGAGCAGGAACAGCAGGTCGCCGCGCCATGCCGAGGCGGCCGCGGCCAGCCCGCCGAGGCCGGACACCGCGAGCCCCGCGGCCATCAGCGCCAGCCCGAGGCAGCGCGAGCGCGCGGGCCGCTCGCCATCGAGCCACCAGCCGCCGAGCGCGGTGAACAGCGGCACGCTGCCGGCCACGAACACGCCCATGTGGGCGGCCGGCGCCCACTGCGCGCCGGCCATCACCACCAGCCCGAACGGCAGGCCGCCGCCGAGCACCAGCAGCGCGCCCTGCCGCGCCGGCAGCGCGCGCAGCGCCGCGCGCGAGGCCCACGCCACCGGCAGCAGCACCAGCGCGGGAATCGCATAGCGCAGCACCGCGAGCTCCAGCGGGCCGAGCGAGGTGGTGACGCCGTGGCGCGAGGCGATCTGCCAGCCGCTGCCGATCAGCGCGGTGGCGAGCGCGGCGAGCACGCCTGTCCAGGGAAGGGATCGGTTCATGCGGCCAGTCTGGCCGCGCGCGCCTGGCGGCGCTATCAAGATCCTGCGCAGCTGCGTGCGGACTTACGCGGCGTGAAGCGCACGGCGCGCCTCGCCGGGCGTCACGCCGACCTCGCGCAGGAACAGCGCGCCGAGGTGGCTCTGGCTGCAGAAGCCGAGCGCGTGCGCCAGGCCCGCGAGGTCGCGTTCGCCGGCATCGAGCTGCACGAGCGCGTCGGCCAGCCGCAGGTGCAGCCGGTACTGGTGCGGACTCAGGCCGGTGCGGCGGCGAAAGCTGCGCGCCAGATGGAACGGCGAACTGCTGGCCGCCTCGGCCAGTTCGTGCAGCGACAGCGCACGGCCGTCGACGGCCTCCGCCGCCAGGCAGCGCCGCGCACGGCCCACCGCGCCCTCGCTGTGCGCGGTGCCGCCGGCCGCGAGGGCCTCGGCGATCAGTCGCGGCGTGGCATCGACGGCATCGAGCCCCGCTTCGAGGCGGCGCCAGTGCAGGCGCAGCCGGTACAGGGCGCGCGGCGACAGCAGGCGCTGGGCGCCGTCGCCGGTCCAAGGCGCATCGGCCACGCCGTCGGCGGCGCTCACGACCACGCTGCAGCGCGGCTCGCGCGCCTGGGGGCGCAACTGGTAGCGCTGCGCGGGCGCGACGCGCAGGGCCGTCAGCGCATCGATCCAGGCACCGTGGCCGTCGTCGCCGCGGAACTCCATTGCGGCGGCATCGAAGGGCAGCACCAGCCGGCCCGAGGGCGCGGTGTAGACGGGACTCCATTGCGGCGCGGCCGCGTGCGAACGCACGCGCTCGACGCGCCAGCGCGGGTCGGCGACCAGGAGGATGCGTTGCTGTGCCATGGCGGCCGGGGCGATCGCCGGAGCTGGATCGCCCGCCGCTTCAGCGCACCTTGCGCGCCGAGGGCTTGCCGCCGGCGGGCTTGGCCGAGGGGCGGCCCGAACCGGTGTCGCGCGGCGGCAGCCCGGTGTGCTGCGTGAGGATGCGGCCCTTCGAGGGCTTGACCATCGGCAGCTTCACCGAGGGTGCGGCCTTGGCGGTCTTCGTCGCGGGTGCGCTGGTCGAGTTCTTGCGGCGCGCGCTGGTGTAGCCGCCGTCGGTCAGCGGCTGCCAGGTCGGGATCAGGTGGTGCTTGCCGTTGCCGATCAGGTCGGCGCGGCCCATGGCCTTGAGCGCCTCGCGCAGCAGCGGCCAGTTGTTGGCGTCGTGGTAGCGCAGGAAGGCCTTGTGCAGCCGGCGCCGCTTCTCGCCGCGCACGATGTCCACCGTCTCGCTCTCGCGCGTGATCTTGCGCAGCGGGTTGCGGTTGCTGTGGTACATCGTCGTGGCCGTGGCCATCGGGCTCGGGTAGAAGGTCTGCACCTGGTCGGCGCGGAAACCGTTCTTCTTGAGCCAGATCGCGAGGTTCATCATGTCCTCGTCGCTGGTGCCCGGATGCGCGGCGATGAAGTACGGGATCAGGTACTGCTTCTTGCCCGCCTCGGCCGAGTACTTCTCGAACATCTGCTTGAACTTGTCGTAGCTGCCGATGCCGGGCTTCATCATCTTGCTGAGCGGGCCCTGCTCGGTGTGCTCGGGCGCGATCTTCAGGTAGCCGCCCACGTGGTGCTGCACCAGCTCCTTCACGTACTCGGGCGACTGCACGGCCAGGTCGTAGCGCAGGCCCGAGCCGATCAGGATCTTCTTGATGCCGCGCAGCGCGCGCGCGCGGCGGTAGATCTTGATCAGCGGATCGTGGTTGGTGTTGAGGTTCTGGCAGATGCCCGGATACACGCAGCTCGGCTTGCGGCAGGCGGCCTCGATCTCGGGCGACTTGCAGCCGATGCGGTACATGTTGGCCGTGGGGCCGCCGAGGTCGGAAATGGTGCCGGTGAAGCCCTTCACGCTGTCGCGGATGGCCTCGACCTCCTTGATGATCGAGTCTTCCGAACGGCTCTGGATGATGCGGCCCTCGTGCTCGGTGATCGAGCAGAAGGTGCAGCCGCCGAAGCAGCCGCGCATGATGTTCACGCTGAAGCGGATCATCTCCCAGGCCGGGATCTTGGTCGCGCCGTCGTGGCTGCCGTTCTCGTCGGCATAGCGCGGATGCGGGCTGCGCGCATACGGCAGATCGAACACGTGGTCCATCTCGGCCGTGGTCAGCGGGATCGGCGGCGGGTTGATCCAGACGTCGCGCGCGGTCGTGCCCTCGCCATGCGCCTGCACCAGCGCGCGCGCATTGCCGGGGTTGGTCTCGAGGTGCAGCACGCGGTTGGCGTGCGCATAGAGCACCGGGTCGGCGCGCACCTGCTCGTACGAGGGCAGGCGGATCACCGAGCGGTCGCGCGGCGGCACCTTGGTCTTGCCGCGGCCCTGCAGCGCGGGGTTGGGCACGAACTGCAGCGGCTTGATGGCGGGGTTCACCACCGCGGTGGCGGCTGCCGCGGCGGCCGGCGAACCGGCGACCTCGGCCGCCTTGGCGACCGCCTCGGCCTCGTCCTCGCGCGCGCAGCTCGCGCCGTTGGCCTTGGCCTGGTCCGAGACCATCAGGTAGGGATTGACGTGCGCCTCGACGCGGCCCGGCTCGTCCACGCTGGTGGAGTCGATCTCGAACCAGCCCTCGGGCGTTTCGCGGCGCACGTAGGCGGTGCCGCGCACGTCGTCGATCTGGTGCACCGGCTCGCGCGCCGCGAGGCGATGCGCGATCTCGACGATGGCGCGCTCGGCGTTGCCGTACAGCAGCAGGTCGCACTTGGAATCGACCACGATCGAGCGGCGGACCTTGTCCTGCCAGTAGTCGTAGTGGGCGATGCGGCGCAGGCTGCCTTCGATGCCGCCGAGCACGATCGGCACGTCGTTCCAGGCTTCCTTGCAACGCTGCGAATAGACGATGGCCGCGCGATCGGGCCGCGAACCGCCGACGTCGCCGGGCGTGTAGGCGTCGTCGCTGCGGATCTTGCGGTCCGCGGTGTAGCGGTTGATCATCGAATCCATGTTGCCGGCGGTCACGCCGAAGAACAGGTTCGGCTTGCCGAGCGCCTTGAAGGGCTCGGCGCTCTGCCAGTCGGGCTGGGCGATGATGCCCACGCGAAAGCCCTGCGCCTCGAGCATGCGGCCGATCACCGCCATGCCGAAGCTCGGATGGTCGACGTAGGCATCGCCGGTGACGATCACGATGTCGCAGCTGTCCCAGCCGAGCGCCTCCATCTCCTGGCGCGTGGTCGGCAGGAACTTCGCCGTGCCGAAGCGGGCTGCCCAGTACTTGCGGTAGCTGGTCAGCGGCTTGGCGGCGCGCGCGAAAAAGGAGACGTCGACGGGGGCGTTCATCAAATGGGGGTGGTGCGGCAGGCGGCCTCGAACGGAAACGAGAGATGCGGCTGCGATGGGTAACCCGCGATTTTAGGGTTTTCCACCCTTTCTGTCCCGTGAAAGCGGTGGCGCGGCTTCGGGATTAGGGGCATCGGCCCAGGGAAGGCACCGCTTCGCCCTGCCGGCATTGAAAGCCTAAGTCATTCAATTGCTTGCTTTTGTCAATCAATTGATGGATAGTCGCGCCATGCCGACCACCGAATCCCCTGCCGTTTCCGCTGTTCCTGTCGAAGCCGTCAAGGCGGTTCGCCGTTTCAACCGCTTCTTCACGCGCCAGGCCGGCGTGCTCGAGCCCTACCTCGGCGGCGCGCTGCCGCTGACCGAGGTGCGCGTGCTCTACGAACTCGCGCACCGCGACGCGCTGGTCGCGACCGATCTCGCGCGCGAACTGGGCCTGGACGGCGGCTACCTGAGCCGCATCCTCAAGCGCTTCGAGACCGAGGGCTGGATCGTGCGTTCGCCGAGCCCGCGCGATGCGCGCCAGAGCCTGCTGACCCTGACCGAGGCCGGCCATGCCGCCTTCGCGCCGCTGCAGCAGAAGTCGCGCGAGGAAGCCGCCGCCCTGCTCGCGCCGTTGCCGCCGCGCGAACGCGAACAGGTGGTCGAGGCCATGGGACGGATCGAGCGCCTGCTCGACCCCGCGGCACCGCGCGCACCCACGCGCACCGTGGTGCTGCGCGATCCCAAGCCCGGCGACATGGGCTGGGTGGTGCAGCGGCACGGCGAGCTCTATGCGCGCGAATACGGCTGGAACAGCGAGTTCGAGGCGCTGGTCGCGGAGATCGTGGCGCAGTACCTCCGCAAGTTCCAGCCCGAATGGGAAAAGGGCTGGATCGCCGAGCTCGACGGCGAGCGCGTGGGCGCGATCTTCGTGGTTCGCAAGTCGGCCACCACCGCGCAGCTTCGGCTGCTGTTGCTCACGCCCGCCGCGCGCGGCCTGGGCCTGGGCAGCCGGCTCACCGACGAGTGCATCGCCTTCGCGCGCGCCAAGGGCTATCGCAAGATGGTGCTGTGGACCAACAGCTGCCTCACGGCCGCGCGTGCGATCTACGCCAAGCGCGGCTTCGAACTCGAGAAGACCGAAGCCTACGAGGGCTTCGGCCAGCAACTGGTCGGCGAAACCTGGTCGCTGAAGCTCTGATCCTGCCTTGCTCCTTCCCCCTCTGGGGGAAGGTCGGGATGGGGGCACCGGGCGTTTCCACCGCCGCGGCGCCTTGCGAGCGCCCGTGCCCCCACCCCTGCCCTCCCCCAACGGGGGAGGGAGAAAGACTCACTGCATGTACCAGCCGTGGCTCACCACCAGCGACTGGCCGGTGAGCGCGTTGGTCGGGAAGGCCGCGAACAGCAGCGCCACGCGCGCCACGTCGTCGGTGGTGGTGAATTCGCCATCCACCGTTTCCTTGAGCATCACGTTCTTGATAACTTCCTGCTCACTGATGCCTAGGGTCTTGGCCTGCTCGGGGATCTGCTTCTCGACCAGCGGCGTGCGCACGAAGCCCGGGCAGATCACGTTGGCGCGCACGCCGTGTTTGGCGCCTTCCTTGGCCACCGTCTTCGCGAGGCCGATCAGGCCGTGCTTGGCCGTCACGTAGGGGGCCTTGAGCAGCGAGGCTTCCTTCGAGTGCACCGAGCCCATGTAGATCACGCTGCCGCCACGGCCCTGCGCATACATGTGCTTGAGGCAGGCCTTGGTCGTGAGGAAGGCGCCGTCGAGGTGGATCGCGAGCATCTTCTTCCAGTCGGCGAAGCTGAACTCCTCGACCGGATGCACGATCTGGATGCCGGCGTTGCTCACCAGGATGTCGATGCCGCCGAAGGCCTTGGCGGCCTCTTCGACCGAGGCGTCGACCTGCGCCTCGTTGGTCACGTCGACCGCCACGCCGATGGCCTGCGCGCCCGTGGCCTTGAGTTCGGCCGCGGTGGCGTCCGCCGCTTCCTTGTTGAGGTCGGCGATGACGATCTTCGCGCCTTCCTGCGCGAAGAGGATCGCGATCTCCTTGCCGATGCCGCTGGCCGAGCCGGTGATGTAAGCGACCTTGTCCTTGAGTTGCATGGTGGTTCCTTGGGTTAGGGTTGCGAAGAAGACGAAGAAGAGGAAGCAGCGAGGTAGTCGAGCTCGACCGTGCCGAGCGCGAGCGTCATGTCGGCGATGTAGTGCACGGCCGATTCGACCTTGCGCACCGGCAGCTCGGCCACCGGGGCGAGCGCATGCGGATGCAGCTCGAGCGAGGCCGGGCCGGTCCACGCGCCGTGCAGCGTGACGTCGACCATGTGGTAGCGCACCAG
The DNA here is from genome assembly GCF_059418265.1 of Variovorax sp. GW821-FHT09B05. NCBI lineage: Bacteria > Pseudomonadati > Pseudomonadota > Betaproteobacteria > Burkholderiales > Comamonadaceae > Variovorax > Variovorax sp. GW821-FHT09B05. Next base: position 212,908 of record NZ_JBWKPN010000002.1, on the reverse strand, counting down.
CTCGCAGATGCGCGGCGTGCCATCCACGTGCGGAATGATCTTGAGCAGGAAGTTGGGCTGCGCGATGCCTGCAAGGATCGGGCCGGGCTCGAGCGCGCGGTGCTTGAAGCCCATGGTGGCCTTGGCCACGCGCAGCTTGCCGTAGTCGAGGGTGCCGACGATGGTGTCGGTCTCGTAGTCGAACTGCGGCGAGGCCAGCTTCTTCGGAAAGCCCCAGAGCTCGCGCCCGCCCGCGATCGGCGGATGGTCGTTCAGGTACATCGCATGCACGTAGGCGCCCTGCTCGAGGCCGCGCGCGGTGCGCAGCTGCACCGGGATGACCTGGCCCGACTCGGTGTAGTCGCCGAAGCCGGTGGAGTCGGGCATGCGGATGAACTCGTACTTGACGAGCGGCTCGACCACCTCGAGCGGCTCGGGCACCACGGCGCGCAATGCGTCGAGGTCGGTGCGGTAGGTGATCACCATGAACTCGCGCCGCATGAAGCGGTACGGTCCGGGTGGAAAGGCGGGGCTGGTCAGCGGCATGGCGAAAGCCTGGCGCCGCACGTCTTCAATGTTCACGACATTCCTCCTTTGAAGCATCTTGAATCCGGCAACCAGTCTCGTGCCGGTTTCTTAGCCGGGGCTGAATCGTGAGGGCGATTCTTCTCGTCAGCGTGACAGACCGGGCCGCTTCACGCGACCGCTGCCGCCCTCGCCGAGGTCGAAGGTGGTGACGCCGTTGACCGCGGCGTCGCTGCGCAAGGTCTCGGGATGCGCGAGCACGCGGCGCATGTCGCGCGCGCCCGACTCCCAGTGCTCCTCGACCGCCGCGCGCGAGAACTCGTAGTCCTTCGATTCGAGCTCGTAGGGCTTGTCGCGGTAGATCAGGTGGAAGATGTCGATCGGGTGGTGCGTGAGCTCGGCCTGCACCGCCTCGACCGCAGGGTCGCGGCGCAGGTGCGGCGGCAGCTTCTCGATCAGGTCGGCGATCGCCTGCTGCAGGTTCATGTTGGCCGCGAGCGCGTCGGTGTTCATGCGGGTGCGGCTCGAATAGGTGATGTCCTTCTGCCGCTCCATCACGCCCGACAGCGTGTGCGGCATCTCGCCGCGCGCATTGAACAGGTCGACCTGCAGCACCACCAGCGGCTCGCTGCGCGGATGCAGATCGAGCACGTACTGCAGCGGCGTGTTCGAGACGATGCCGCCGTCCCAATAGTCGTCGCCGTCGATGTGCACCGGCGCGAAGCCCGGCGGCAGCGCGCCGCTGGCCATGATGTGCTCGGGGCCGATGCGCTGGCGCGTGTTGTCGAAGTACACCGAGTTGCCGGTGCGCACGTTGACCGCGCCCACGCTGAAGCGCGCCTCGCAGTGGTTGATGCGGTCGAAGTCGACCAGGCGCTCGAGCGTGGCCTTCAGCGGCGAGGTGTCGTAGTAGCTCAGGAGCGGCGCCGCGCCGCCGAGCAGCAGGGCCGGCGAATAGCGCGGCTCGAAGAAGCCGGGAATGCCCACCAGCGAGGCCATGGTCGCGCTCCACTGGTTCTGCGTGCTGCGGTCGCCGAACCACGACGGCAGCCGCTGCGAGGGCCCCGAGGACACGAGATGCCAGAACTCGCGCAGCCGGTCGACGCGATGCTCGGGCGCATTGCCCGCGATCAGCGCGGCATTGATCGCGCCGATCGACACGCCCGCGATCCAGTGCGGCTGCAGTTCGGTCTCGCTGAGCGCCGCGTAGACCCCGGCCTGGTAGGCACCGAGCGCGCCGCCGCCCTGCAGCACCAGCGCCTTGCGCGCGGAGCGCATGTCCTCGCGCCGCGCCGCGAAGGCTTCGAGCTTGCGCGCCGCGGAAGCGGCCTGGCTCTTGCGGCGGGCGGGGGGAGACGGGGAACGGGAGGGAGTCGAGACAGAGGAGGAACGGGGCTTCTTCGGGGACGTCGTCATGCGGCCATTTGACATCAGCCCCGTGACCCCCGACTGACCAGGGGGCACTCGAAGCCGCGTTCAGCGGACCTGTTTCACATCTTCGGCAGCAATTGCCCGCGGATCTCGCCGCCCGGATTCGCGGCCGTGTGGACGTTGGCGTACCACTTGCCCGCGCTGAGGTCGGCCGCCTGCGCCGGCGTGAGCGTGGCCTCGCCCTCGATCGGGCTGGCCGCGTTCGAAAACGGCAGCACCACGCCGGCATTGGCGCCGGCCGGTGCCGGGCCATGGAAGTGGGCCGCGGTGGCCGGACCGCTGAGGCCCGTGTAGGTGATCTTGTACTTGAGGACGTTGGTGTCGCGGTTGAGCCAGGCCTCGGCCATGCCGCTGCCGCGCGTCATGTTCGGTGGCACCTCGCTGGCCGCGTTCATGGTGCCGCTGAAGCTCGCGACATTGGCCTTGGACATCATGCCGCAGCCGGCCAGCGCCGCGCTGGCCGCGCCGGCGACGAGGGCGGCGCGCAAAAGGGTGCCGTATCGGTTCATGGGAAGTCTCCTGATCGTGAATGAATGCAGACCAGCATAGGCAGGGCATTCGCAATCCCTTGTCGGCCACCACCCCGAATTCGCCGTGCGCACGGCGCCGGCCTCGCCATTGAAAGCCGATTGAAAGAAGACAATGCCGCGATGATTTCCGCCACCGAATCTTCTTCGTCTTCCACCCTGCCCTCGGCGCACGATGTGGTGCAGTTCTGGCGCGAGGCCGGCCCCAAGCGCTGGTTCGCCAAGAACGAGGCCTTCGATGCCGAGTTCGCCCATCGCTTCGTCGAGGTCCACCATGCCGCCGCGCGCGGCGAACTCGATGCCTGGATGAACGATGCCGAAGGCACGCTCGCGCTGCTGGTGCTGCTCGACCAGTTGCCGCGCAACACCTGGCGCGACAACGCCCACATGCTGGCCACCGACGGCAAGGCGCTGGCCGTCGCGCACCATGCGGTCGACGCCGGCTTCGACCGCCAGCTCGAGGAGGTGCTGCGACCTTTCTTCTACATGCCCTTCATGCATTCCGAAGTGCTGGCCGAGCAGGAACGCTCGGTCGTGCACTGCAGCGCGCTCGATGCCAACACCCAGCGCTTCGCGGTGCTGCACCGGGACATCGTGGCGCGCTTCGGCCGCTTTCCGCACCGCAACCGGATGCTGGGCCGCGCGAGCACGCCCGAGGAGGAGAAATTTCTCGCCGAGGGCGGCTTCAAGGGCTGAGCGCGCTCAGAGATCGCCGCCCGAGCGCGTGCGCGCCGGCACGTGGTCGTCCTTGCCGGCGCCGATGCCGACGTCGGAGTGCTTGAGCGAGCCGTAGCTGCGCGCATAGACCCAGGTGAACTCGGCGCCCAGCAGGAAGATCTGCGCCGAGTAGTAGACCCACACCAGCACCACCACCAGCGAGCCCGCGGCGCCGTAGCCCGAGGCCACGCTGCTCTTGCCGATGTACAGGCCGATCAGGTGCTTGCCGATGGTGAACAGCAGCGCCGTCACCGCCGCGCCCACCCACACGTCGCGCCACTGCACCTTCGCGCGCGGCATGATCTTGTAGATCATCGCGAAGATCACGGTGACCATGCCGAAGCTGAAGCCGAAGTTGACCCACTGGGCCAGCGTCTCCCAGGCGCCGAACATCGGCGACCACCACTTGCCGAGCGCGGCCAGCGCGGCGCTCGCCACCAGCGACACCATCAGCAGGAAGCCGATGCCCATCACCATGCTGAAGGACAGCAGGCGCACGCGCAGCAGGTTGAAGATGCCGCTGCTCTTGGCGCGCGCGGGGGCGCGCCAGATGCGGTCGAGCGCGTCCTGCAGTTCGCCGAACACGGTGGTGGCGCCGACCACCAGCAGCGCGATGCCGATCAGCGTGGCGACGATGCCCTCGCGCGGCTTGTTGACCGCCTGCAGCATGCTCTGCACCGCGGCCGCGCCCTGCTCGCCCATCAGTCCCGAGAGCTGCGCGAGGATCTCGCCGCGCGCGGCCTCCTGCCCGAACACCAGCCCGGCGACGGCGATCACGATCAGCAGCAGCGGCGCGATCGAGAACACGGTGTAGTAGGCGAGCGCGGCGCCCATGCTCGGGGCGTAGTCGTTCGACCAGGAGGCCACGGCGCGGCGGCAGAGATCGAAGAGGGGTCGCAAATACATGGCGGAAAGTCTCCTGTCGGTGGCGGCACCGTCCTGTCGGAGCGGCACCCGGCATCTTGCCGTCTGCCTACGATAATCGCTGAAACATGCAACCGTCTCCCCCAGCCTCCGGCGCGGCGGCGCCGTCCGCGCCCTCACACCCGCAGTCGCCGCGCGACCTCTTCGTGTCCTTCACCTTCCTGGCGCTGCAGGGCTTCGGCGGCGTGCTGGCGATCGTGCAGCGCGAGATGGTCGAGAAGAAGAAGTGGCTCACGCCCGAGCAGTTCCTCGAGGACTGGGCCGTGGCCCAGGTGATGCCGGGGCCCAACGTGATCAACCTCGCGCTGATGATCGGCGACCGCTACTTCGGGCTGCGCGGCGCGCTCGCCGCGGTGGCCGGCATGCTCACGGTGCCGCTGTTCGTGATCCTCGCGCTCGCGGTGCTCTACGCGCACTACGCGGGCAACCCGCAGGTCGCGGGCGCGCTGCGCGGCATGGGCGCGGTGTCGGGCGGGCTGATCGCGGCCACCGGCATCAAGCTGATCCCGCAACTGCGCAAGCATCCGCTGGGCTTCGCCACCTGCCTGGCGTTCGTGGCGCTGGTGTTCGGCGCCATCGCCTGGGCGCGCATCCCGCTGGGCTGGGTGCTGCTGGTGCTCGGCGGCGTGGCCTGCGGCTGGACCTGGAAGAAGATCGCGCCATGAGCGCCGCGCCGGGCCGCCCCAAGCAAGCTCGCACCGCAGTGCGACGCACGGAGGTACTTCAATGACCATCGTCATGCACTGGCACGACTGGCTCGCGCTGTTCGGCCAATACATGCTGCTGTCGATGCTCTCGATCAGCGGCGCCATCACCACCGTGCCCGACATGCATCGCTACCTGGTGGCGCAGCATGGCTGGCTCACCGATGCGCAGTTCACCTCCTCGGTGGCCATCGCGCAGGCCGCGCCCGGGCCCAACGTGCTGTTCGTCGGCCTGATGGGCTGGAACGTGGGCCTCAACGCGGGCGGCGGCATCGGCGCCGGGCCCTCGGCCTGGCTGCTCGGCCTGTTCGGGCTGGCCGTGACCATGGTCGGCATCATGCTGCCGAGCACCACCCTCACCTACTTCGCCACCCGCTGGGGTCATCGCAACCGCAGCCGGCGCGGCGTGCGCGCCTTCAAGCAGGGCATGGCGCCCGTGGTGGTGGGCCTGTTGATCGCCACCGGCTGGGTGCTGGCCGCCGGCAACCACGTGGGCAACGCACCGGCCTGGCACCTGTGGCTCCTGACCGGCGTGGCCGCGCTCGTCGTCTGGCGCACGCGCATCCATCTGCTGTGGCTGCTGGGCGCCGGCGCGGCGCTCGGCGCCATCGGTTTCGTCTGACCTTCGCCCCTTCCTCCTCCCTCTTCTTCCTTCCTCAGGAGCTTTCCCATGTCGCAACTTCGCCCCCTCGGCCGCTCCGGCCTCCAGGTGTCCCCGCTCGCCTTCGGCGGCAACGTGTTCGGCTGGACCGTCGACGAGGCCGCCTCGTTCAAGCTGCTCGATGCCTGGCTCGACGCCGGCTTCAACTTCGTCGACACCGCCGACGTCTACTCGTACTGGGTGCCGGGCCACAGCGGCGGCGAGTCCGAGACCATCATCGGCAAGTGGCTCAAGCAGAGCGGCAAGCGCAGCCGCGTGGTGCTGGCCACCAAGCTCGGCAAGTCGATGGGCGAAGGCAAGGTCGGGCTCTCGCCGGCCTACATCCGCGAGGCGGTCGAGGCTTCGCTCAAGCGCCTGCAGACCGACTACATCGACCTCTACCAGTCGCACGACGACGACGCCAACACGCCGCTCGAGGACACGCTGGGCGCCTTCGACGACCTCGTGAAGGCCGGCAAGGTGCGCGCCATCGGCGCCTCGAACTTCACCGCGCCACGGCTGGCCGAGGCGCTCGACGTCTCCGAGCGCCTGGGCATCGCGCGCTACGAGAGCCTGCAGCCGCTGTACAACCTCTACGACCGCGCCGTGTTCGAGGACGACCTCGAGCCGCTGTGCCTGAAGCGCGAGGTCGGCGTGATCAACTTCTATGCGCTGGCCGCCGGCTTCCTCACCGGCAAGTACCGCACCGAGGCCGACGCGGCCAAGAGCGCGCGCGGCGCGAGCACCACCAAGAAGTACCTCAACCCGCGCGGGCTGCGCATCCTCGAGGCGCTCGACAAGGTGGCCCAGCAGTACAACGCGAAGCCGGGCCAGGTCGCGATCGCCTGGCAGATCGCGCGGCCCTCGGTGACCGCGCCGATCGCGAGCGCGACATCGATCGCCCAGCTCGACGAACTGGTGACCGCCACCCAGCTCAAGCTCGACGCGGGCACGATCGCGATGCTCGACCGCGCGAGCGAGGAAGAAGGCAAGGCAGCCTGAGGACCGGGTCGTGAGCGATTTCGAAGCCATCGCGGCGCCTTCGCTCGAGCACTTCGCCGACCTGCGCGTGGAGGTCGGCGAACCCCAGGTGCTGGGCCAGGGGCCGGGCGGCCTGCGCCGGGTGGTGACGATCACCGGCGGCCAGGCGCAGGGCCATGGCTGGACCGCGCGCGTGCTGCCGGGCGGCAGCGATTTCCAGCTGATCGTGGGCGAGACCCTCTCGGTGCTCGATGCGCGCTATGGCCTCGAGACCGATGCGGGCGACCTCGTCTACGTGCAGAACCACGCGATCCGCAGCGCCTCGCGCGAGACCATGGCGCGGCTGCTGCGCGGCGAGCCGGTCGATCCGGCGCAGGTGTATTTCCGCTGCACGCCGCATTTCGAGACCGCCTCGCCCGCGCTGGCCTGGATCGCCGAACGGCTGTTCCTCGGCGCCGGGGTGCGCCGGCCGGCCCAGGTGGTGATGCGCTTCTGGGCCGTGAACTGAGGATCAGCCGTCGACCGGCTCGGCGGGCGTGGCCAGGATGCGCTGGTAGAAGGCCACGTCGAGCCAGCGGCCGAACTTGAAGCCCGCCTGCCGCACCGTGCCCGCGTGCTCGAAGCCCAGGCGCTCGTGCAGCGCGATGCTGCCGGCATTCTGGGCGTCGATCGCGCCGACCAGCACGTGCACCTCGCGCGCCTGCGCCTCGGCCACGATCGCCTCGAGCAGCGTGCGGCCCAGGCCCTTGCCGCGGTCGGCCGCATCGACGTACACCGAGTGCTCGACCGTGTACTTGTAGGCCGGGAAGGCGCGGAACGTGCCGTAGCTCGCGAAGCCCATGAGCCGGCCGTCATCGTCCACCGCGCCGATCACCGGGAAGCCGTTGGCGCGCTTGGTGGCGAACCAGCCGGCCATCTGCTCGGGCGTGCGCGGCTTGTAGTCGTAGAGCGCGGTCGAGGTGACGATGGCGTCGTTGAGGATCGCGAGGATGGTGCCGGCGTGGGCTTCCTCGGTGCAGGGGATCAGGCGCATGGGGCTCCTTTGCAGCATTGCGCGGTTGTTCACTATAGGAGAATAATAGTCTCTTATGAGAAACGACGCATCCCCCTCGGACCTTGAGACCGGCGAGCCCATCGACGCGCTGATCGCTCGGCGGCTCTCGGCGCTGCGGCAGGCGCAGGGCCTGAGCCTCGCGGAACTGGCCGAGCGCTCGGGCGTGAGCAAGGCGATGATCTCCAAGGTCGAGCGCGCGCAGAGCAGCCCCACGGCCGTGCTGCTGGGGCGGCTGGCCGCGGGGCTGGGCGTGCCGCTGGCGCAGTTGCTGACGCAGGACGACGAAGGCCGGGACACACAGCGCCTGCGCCCCCGCGCCGCGCAGGCGGTGTGGCGCGATCCGGGCGCGGGCTATCTGCGGCGGCAGGTGCTAGAGCGCGGCACAGCTGGCGGCATCGAGCTGGTCGAGGTCGAGCTGCCGCGCGCGGCGCAGGTCGCCTATCCGCGCTGGAGCGGCAAGCCATACCGGCAATGCCTGTGGCTGCTCGAAGGCGAACTGCAGGTCGACTACGGCGAGGAGCGCTTCCGGCTTGCACCGGGCGACTGCCTGGATTTCGGGGTCGACCGGGCGCTGGTGTTCCAGGCGCTCGGCGATGGCGGCTGCCGCTACCTGCTGGTGGCCGACCAGGACCTGCGTCCGCGGTAGGCCCGCTCCCACAGCCGCAGGCGGCACCGGCCGGTGCGGGCGACGAGCATGCTCCAGATACTGCGAGACATCACAGCTTCGGAGGAACACGCATGTCGTTCGCGCTCTACATGATCGGTTTTCTGATTTTCATGGCCGGCCTGATCTGGGGCGCCTCGGTGGCCGGCGTGCCCACGCTCTACATCGGCATCGGCTCGCTGATCCTGCTGGGCATCGGCATCTTCAGCGCCGTGGGCCGCACCCGCGGCAAGGATCCGTCGCAGTGAGGCCGCGGCGCGGCGCTCAGGCGCCGCGCTGGCGCATCGCCTCGTAGAGGCACACGCCGCTGGCGACCGAGACGTTGAGGCTCTCGACCGCGCCCGCCATCGGGATGCTGACCAGCTCGTCGCAGGTCTTGCGCGTGAGCTGGCGCATGCCCTCGCCCTCGGCACCGAGCACCAGCGCCAGCGGGCGCTTGAAGTCGCTCTGGTAGATGGTGCCGGGCGCGTCGTCGCTGGTACCCACGCACCAGATGCTGCGCTCCTTGAGCTCGTTGAGCGTGCGCGCGAGGTTGGTCACCATGAAATAGGGCACCGTCTCGGCCGCGCCGCTGGCCACCTTGGCCACGGTGGCATTGATGCCGGCCGCATGGTCCTTGGGCGCGATCACCGCATGGGCCCCGGCGCCGTCGGCCACGCGCAGGCAGGCGCCGAGGTTGTGCGGATCGGTCACGCCGTCGAGCACGAGCAAGAGCGGCACGGTGCCCGCCTCCTCCAGGCCCTCGAGCAGTTCGTCGAGCGAATGGATCTGAGCGGCCGGCTCCACGCGCGCCACCACGCCCTGGTGGCCGTGGCTGCCGCTGAGCTTGGCGAGCCGCGCGCCGTCGGCCTCGACCAGCCGCACGCCGGCATCCTGGGCCCGCGCCATGAACTGTTTCATGCGCGCATCGCGCCGGCTGGCGTCGAACAGCACCTCGAGCACGGACTTGGGCGCGGTCTTGATACGCACGCCCACGGCATGGAAGCCGAAGATCACTTTGGGAGAAGACATGCGGCGATTATCGAGGGAGCCCGCCCTCGCCCGCTCTCAGCCCAGCGGGAGGCCGCCGCGCGCCTGCGCCAGCTCGTCATGCAGCGTCTGCACCGCGAGCGCGCGCGGATGCACCCGCTGCAGGTTGCCCACGCTCTCGAGGTACTCGCAGGCCGCGAAGCGGTCGGCCATCTGCTCGTAGCGCGCCACCCAGGCCTCGCGCTGCGCGAGCCGCTCGGGCGCCACGGGCCAGACGCCGGGACGCGGCCGCAGCGGATCGCCGATGCCGATGCGCCAGGGCTTGGCGCTCACGCGCGCGCGAAAGCAGTTCTGGTTGCGACACATGCGCGCGTAGACCTTGTCGGCGCCCAGCGTCTGGAAGACGTCGGCGACCGCGGCATCGGACGGCGCGAAGACGTCGTGCATGGCAAGCGCGCGCAGTCCCGCGGGCGTGCGGTAGAGCCGCAGGTGCCAGTCGGGATGCTGGTGGATGAAGCGCTCAATGCGCGCGCGCACCGCCGCCAGCGGATCGCCCTGGGGTTCGGCCAGGCGCAGGCCCTCCGTGCGCGCGCGCCAGAAGCCGAAGCCCGCCACCAGGATGGCAGCCACCACGGCCAGCGGCCACGACTTGGTGGCATAGCCCGCGACCAGCGCGCCGATGAGCGCCGCGCCGATGACGGTGAGCCCGCGCGCATTGCCGCGTTGGGCGTCCTCGAAGTCCACGTCGACGAACAGCACGTCGGGTGTGTTGAGGCAGCGCGCGCCATAGCCGTTGCGCGTGACGATGTCCTCGCCGTGGCGCTCGACGATCTCCTCGCGGATCGGCATGCCGTCGGCGCCGTTGTAGGCCACCTTGCGTTCGCGGCGCTCGAGCTTCTCGCCGCCGGCGATGCGCTCGAAGGCCTCGCGCGTGCGCTGGTCGGCATGGGCTTGCGCGGCCACCGGGCTGTCGTCGGACCAGCCGAAGCGGCGCACCGTGATCTGGCGGCCGTCGATGCGTTGCTGGAGGCGGCCTTCGGCCCAGAACTGGGGAACGATCATCGGGCTCAGGCGCTGACGAAGAAGAACACCGCGGCCGCCACGGCGACCACCAGCACGATCGCCAGCCACTTGGCGCCGCCGCCCGAAGGTACGCGACCCGGCTCGGCCATCGGATCGAAGGCGCCGTGCGGAGCCGACTGGCCGCGCTCGCCATGCATGTGCTCATCAACCAGCTTCAGCGATTCGGCCAGGCCGAGGCCGGTGGCCTCGCGCACGATCTTCACCGCCTCGACCTTGCGGCCCTGCGCCAGCGCCGCGATCGCCTCGGCCGGCAGGCCCTGCGCGCCGCCGCTCAGCAGCCGGTTCCATTCGTCGGTCTGGCGCGCGGGTTCGCCCTCGACCGCGTTGGCGTGCCGCTCGACCAGTTCCTTGGACTCCTTGAGGCCGAGGCCGGTGCGGTCGCGCACGATCTTGATGGCCTCGATCAGGTTGCCGCGCTGCAGCGCGAGTCGGGCATCGGGGGGTAGCTCGTCCTGCATCTTGAATCTCCTCCTGCAGGACCGGTTGTACCCGAAGCCCTCAGGTCGTCGCGTCGGCGTTCTTCTCGTTGAGGATCACGCGCCCGGCCTCGATCATGATGCGGCGCTCGCACTGGGCCGCGATGCCGCGGTCGTGGGTCACCAGCACGAGCGTGGTGCCGAGCTCGCGGTTGAGGTCGAACATCAGCCGCATCACCTGCTCGCCGGTGGCGAAGTCGAGGCTGCCCGTGGGTTCATCGGCCAGCAGCAAGGCGGGCTGTACCACGAAGGCCCGCGCCAGCGCCACGCGCTGCTGCTCGCCGCCCGACAGCACCTTGGGATAGTGGTTGAGCCGCTGGCCCAGGCCGACGCGGCCCAGCATTTCGGTCGCGGCCTTGCGGGCATCCTTGCGGTTGGCCAGTTCCAGCGGCAGCATCACGTTCTCGAGGGCGCTGAGGTTGCCCAGCAGCTGGAAGCTCTGGAACACGAAGCCCACGCGCTGCGCGCGCAAGGCGGCCCGGTCGTCCTCGTCGATGGCGAAGATGTCGTCGCCGGCCAGCTTCACCGTGCCGCGCGTGGGCGTGTCGAGCCCGGCGACGATCGACAGCAAGGTGCTCTTGCCCGACCCCGAGGCACCCACGATGGCCGCGGTTTCCCGTGCCCCGAGGGTGAAATCGATGTCCTGCAGAATGTCCAGGGTACCGGTCGAGTCGGTGACGGACTTGAACACATGCTCGACGGTGACAATCGCTGGGGACGGGGGTTGGGACATGGAAAGGCTTTGGTTTTGAATCGACGTGACTTTATCTTGACCACTGCCGCGCTCGGCAGTTCCGGGGCATGGCGTGGGGCGATGGCGCAGAACGCCGCCGCGCGCAAGCCGGTGATCCTGGTGCTCGGCGATTCGCTGAGCGCCGAGTACGGCCTCAAGCGCGGCGAAGGCTGGGTGCCGCTGCTCGAGAAGCGGCTCGCGCAGCAGAAGGTCGACGCCACCGTGGTCAACGCCAGCATCAGCGGCGACACCAGCTCGGGCGGACGCGCGCGATTCGCGGCACTGCTGGCGCAACACAAGCCCAGCCACGTGGTGCTCGAGCTCGGCGCCAACGACGCGCTGCGCGGCCTGCCGCTCACGGACACCGAGGCCAACCTGCTGCAGATCACGCAGTCCGCGCAGGCCGCGGGCGCCAAGGTGCTGATCGTGGGCATCCAGGTGCCGCCCAACTATGGCGGCGACTACACGCGGCGCTTCGAGGCGGTGTTCGCCAAGGTGGCGTCCACCACCAAGTCCGCGCTGGTGCCCTTCCTGCTCAAGGGCGTGGCCGACGCGCCGAACGCGATGTCGCTGTTCCAGGCCGACCGCATCCATCCGACCGCGGCGGCGCAGCCGCAACTGCTCGACAACGTCTGGCCCGAACTGCGCAAGCTGCTCGCCGCCAAGTAGGACCGAAGGGCCGGGCCTCCACCGATCGCGCGCCAACAAAAAGCCGCTGCGGGACCGACAGGCCCCCAGCGGCTTCGTCATTCAGAACGGAAAGAATCCGGACGGTGCAGCGTTCAACCGTTCTTGGTCGGCAGTTCGGGAACGGTCGGCGGATCGCGTTCGAGCGAGGCCACGTCGTCTTCCGGATCGCCCGGCGCGAGGCCGTCGCTGCTCGGGGAAAGCTTGCGGTTCGCCTTTTCGCGGAGCTTTTCTTCCTTCTTCTTCTTGCGAGCCAGCTCTTTCTGCCGCTTCTCGTAACCGTAATTCGGTGTTGCCACTGATCTCTCCTTCAGGCGAAGCAGTCGAACGACTGCGCGTCGGGGTACTGTAAGCGATAACCGGAGCGCCTCCTGCGAAGGCCGGTCAGGCCATCCGCGCGAGCGCCTGCTGCAGGTCCGCGCGCAGGTCGTCCACGTCCTCCAGGCCGATCGAGAAGCGCACCAGCGTGCCCTTGTAGGGCCAGGGCGCCACGCCGGGGTCGCGCACCAGGCCGATGTCGTAGGGCACCACCAGGCTGATCGGCCCGCCCCACGAGTAGCCGAGGCGGAACAGCTGCAGGCTGTCGCAGAAGCGGTCGACCTGCTCGGTGCCGTAGCGCTCGTCGAAGACGATCGAGAACAGGCCCGCCGCGAGGTCGGTCTCGCCGCACAGCGCGCGCCAGTGGCGGTGGCCGGGCGAGCTCTCGATCGCCGGATGCAACACCTGCGCGACCTCGTCGCGGTCGGTGAGCCAGCGCGCGAGCTCGCGCGCCGCGCGGTCGTGCGCCGCGTAGCGCAGCCCGATGCTCGGCAGCGAGCGCAGCAGCGTCTCGACATCGCCCACGCCGACGCCGAAGCCGATGCGCATGTGGGTGAGCTTGAGCGCGCGATGCAGCCGCTCGTCGCGCGTGACCACGCTGCCCATGAGCACGTCGCCGCCACCGCTCGGGTACTTGGTAAGCGCATGCACCGAGATGTCGACACCCTGCCCGCTGCCGTTGAAGTCGAAGGGCGCGAAGGCCAGGCCCGCACCCCAGGTGTTGTCGAGCGCGCTGAGCACGCCGCGCGCGCGGCAGGCGGCCGCGAGCGCGGGCAGGTCCGGGAACTCCATCGTCACCGAGCCCGCGGCCTCGAGCCACACCAGCCTCGTGCGCGGCGAGATCTTCGCCGCGAGGTCCTCGGGGTTCATGGCGTCGTACAGGCGGTACGCGATGCCGAAGTTGGCGAGTTCGCCGGTGGCCAGCGCCTTGTTGGGGCCATAGGCGTTGTCGGGGATCAGCACCTCGTCGCCGGTCTTGAGGAAGGCGAAGGCCACGAGCGAGATCGCCGCCAGGCCGCTGGGCACCAGCAGGCATTCGGTGCCGCCCTCGAGGGTGGCCAGGCGCTCCTCGAGCGTGAAGGTGGTGGGCGTGCCATGCAGGCCGTAGGTGTAGCCGGCCTTGGTCTTCCAGTCGCGCGCGCGCATCGCGGCCACGTCGGCGAAGAACACCGTCGAGGCCTTGTAGACGCCGGGCTGGGGCGCGTCGAAGGTGGCGGGCGGCACGTAGGGGTGATGGATCAGGGTCGTGGAAGGCTTGCTCATGCGCTGGATGCTAGCGCGCCCCCGCGGGCCGGGTTTTTGTGCGCTTTTATAAAAACAGTTCTTGTGTTTAAATCAAGTGTATGAAATCGAACCCACCCTCCCCGGCGGCCTCCTATGCGCTCGCGGACCTGTGCGTGCTGGCCGACCTGCCGCCGCGCACGGTGCGCTACTACGTGCAGATCGGCATCGTCGACCGGCCCGAGGGCGAGACCCGCGCGGCGCGCTATGGCGCGCGTCACCTCGAGCAGCTGCTGCTGATCAGGAAGTGGACGGCGGCCGGCGTCTCGCTCGAGCGCATCCGCGAGCTGCTGCAGGGCCAGGAGGCGCCGGTGCCGGCGCGCCCGCGCATGGCCGGCTCGGTGGAGGTGCGCAGCCACCTGACGGTGGCTGACGGCGTCGAGGTGGTGATCGAACCCGGCCGGGCCGGGCTGTCGCCGGAGCAGGTGCGCGGTTTCATCCAGGGCGTGATGGCGGCCTTCGCCGCGGCTTGCGCCCCCTCCCCCGTCGACGGCCCCGCCGCCGACGTTCCGAAGAAGAACTGACGACACAGGAAAGGGCAATCCCATGAGCTATCAGGAACACGCACGCATGACGACCGCGAACGGCGACAGCATGCTGCTCGAGGGCGTGAAGGCCAGCGGCGACCTGCGCGGCGTGCTGCTCGAGATGACGGTCGAGCAGCGCTTCCGCAACCCGAGCGCCTCGAACGTCGAGGTGGTCTACGGCTTTCCGCTGCCGTGGGGCGCGGTGCTGCTGGGCGTCGACGTGAAGCTCGGCGCGCGGCGTCTGTGCGGCACGGTGGTCGAGAAGGCCGAGGCCGAGGCCGCCTACGAAGGCGCTTTGGCCGAAGGCCACGCGGCCATCATGCTGGAGAAGAACCACGACCGCAGCTACACGCTGAACCTCGGCAACCTCGCGGCGCAGGAGGCCTGCGTGGTCACCCTGCGCTATGCGCAGACGCTGGCCTTCGAGCAGCAGGGCCTGCGCCTGCTGATCCCGACGGTGATCGCGCCACGCTACGGCGACCCGGTCGCCGACGGCGGGCTGCAGCCGCACCAGGCGCCCGTGCACAGCCCGGTGGCGGCCTACCCCTTCGACATCGAACTGCGCCTGCATGGCGAACTGGCACGAGCACGCGTGGCCTCGCCCAGCCATCCGGTGGGCGTGGCGATGCGGCCCGCCAGCGGGCTGCTGCAGGTGTCGCTGGCGCGCCGCGGCGCGCTCGACCGCGACTTCGTGCTGGTCATCGACCAATTGGCGCAGGCCTCGATGGCCGTGGCGGCGCCCGATGGCGTCGCGCCCGGCGGCATCGTCGCGCTCGCGAGCTTCTGCCCGCGGGTGCCGGCGCGCGGCCCCGCCACCACCGACGTGCAGCTGCTCGTCGACTGCTCGGGCTCGATGGCCGGCGACAGCATCGATGCCGCCCGGCGCGCGCTGCAATCGATCGTTTCGCAGATGGGCGCGGGCGACCGCTTCTCGCTCTCGCGCTTCGGCAGCACGGTCGAGCATCGCTCGCGCGGCCTGTGGCAGCTCACCGAGGTCACGCGCCTGGCCGCGCAGCGCTGGATCGGTGCGCTGCAGGCCGACCTGGGCGGCACCGAGATGGAAAGCGCGCTGGCCTCGACCTTCGCGCTGGGCACCGGCGCGTCGAGCGACGTGCTGGTGGTCACCGACGGCGAGATCAGCGCCATCGACGCGACCGTCGAATCGGCCCGCGCCTCGGGGCATCGCGTGTTCGTGGTCGGTATCGGCAGCAGCCCGGCCGAGAGCCACCTGCGGCGCCTGGCCGAGGCCACGGGCGGGGCCTGCGACTTCGTCGCGCCCGGCGAGGCGGTCGAGCCGGCCGTGCTGCGCATGTTCGCGCGGCTGCGCTCGCCGCGGCTCGATGCGCTGCGCGTCGAATGGCCGGGCGACGCGCGGCCGCGATGGACGTCGGCGCTGCCGGTCTCGGTGTTCGGCTCCGACACGGTGAACGTGTTCGCGCTGTTCGACGCGGTGCCCGTGGGCGAGGTGCGGCTGCTCGGCGTGCGCGCGGAGGGCGACGCGGCCGAGGAAGCGATCGGCAGCGCGCGCGTGAATGCCGTGGCCGAGCCGATCGACGCGCTCGGCCGGATCGCCGCGCACGCGCGGGTGGCCGAACTCGGCGCGGAGGACGTGGCGGAAGCCCGCCGCATCGCCGTGGCCCACCAGCTCGTGACCGACCTCACCAACTACCTGCTCGTGGTCGAACGCGCCGAGGGCGAGCGCGCGACCGACCTGCCCGAGCTGCGCAAGGTCGCGCAGATGGTGCCGGCCGGCTGGGGCGGCACCGGCTCCGTGCAGTTCGACGCCATGCTCGCTGCACCGGCGTCGGCGCCGATGCTGATGCGCACGCGCGGCCTGCCGGTGGCGGCAGCCGGCGGCGGCGCGCCCCGGCACCTCATGAAGATGCAGGCGAACTCGGCGTCCGAGGCCGCGGCGATGGCCCCCGCGGGCACGCCGCGCGCACTCGGCGCCTGGCTGCGCAAGGCACCGGCCAGCGCCTGGCCGACCACCTATGCCGCGCTGGCGGCCCAGGGCATTCCGCAGGAAGTGGTCGACTGGCTCGAGCTGGTGATGGCGGCGCTGGACGGCACGCAGCGCCCGGAGGCGACCGTGGTGGCCTCGTTCCTCCACCTGCTGGCCAACGTGCTGGTCTTCGAGCAGTCCGGCCAGCCCGAAGGCGTGCTGCGCGGCACCGCCAATGCCGTGCGCCGCCTGCGCGAGGCCTTCGGCCGCGGGCCGGCCGGCATCGCGCCCGATGTCGACATGCGCTTCGTCGAACAGTTGGCGGCGCAACTGGCCGGCATGGCGCCCGAGCGCTGGCCCGACCCGGTCTACGCGCTGCACGCGGATGCCCAGGCCTGAGATGCGGCAACTGACGCGCGCGCCCGTGCCGCACCTGCGGCCCTTCGTGCGGCAGGTCTGGGCCTGGGCACCCGGCGCCGAGGGCACTGGGGCCGAACGCCCCGGCGCGCGCGAGCATGTGCTGCCCACGGGCGGCATGCACCTGGTGTTCCGGCTCTCGGGGCCGCCGCTCAAGCTGTTCGGCCACGCGGCCGACACCGAGGGCCGGACCTACGGCCATGCGATCGTCGGCGGCGCGCGCAGCAGCTTCTACCTGCGCGACGTCTCGGTGGCCACGCGCTCGGTCGGCGCCCAGCTGCAGCCCGGCGCGGCGCGCGCGCTGCTGGGCGCGCCCGAGGACGCGTTGTCGGGCCAGCACACGCCGCTCGACGCGCTCTGGGGCGCGCGCGAGGCGGCGGATGCGCTCGAGCGGCTGCATGCCGAGGCCGACCTGGCGCGGCAGCTCGCGCTGTTCGAAGCGATGCTGTCGGCGCGGCTGGCGCTCGCGCTGCGCGCCGGCCTGCGCGGGCTGCATCCGGCGATCGCGGCGGCGCTCGGGCCGCTCGCGGGCGAGAACCCGGCCATCGGCGCGCTGGTGGCCGACAGCGGCTACAGCCACCGGCGCTTCATCGCGCTGTTCCGCGGCGCCATCGGGCTCACGCCGAAGGAGTACGCGCGCGTGATGCGCTTCGACCGCGCGCTGGCGCTGGCGGCCGATCCGGCGCGGCCCTGGGCCGAGATCGCGTTCGAGGCCGGCTATGCCGACCAGGCGCACCTGAGCCGCGAGTTCTCGGCGCTCGCGGGCATGGCGCCCCAGGCCTGGCGGCGCACGGGCGCCACGTCGCCGCGCCACGTGGCGGTGCCCGCGAACGCCGCCCCCGGTCAAATTCGTTCAAGACGGCCGCGCTGAAGCCTTCCAGAATCGGCGCCGACACGCGATTTCTTCAACGAACCACGACGAGAGGCACCCCATGGCGATCCACGAGCTCTTCCCCTACATCTGCGTCCACGATGCCAAGGCCGCGGTCGACTTCTACTGCGAGGTGTTCCAGGTCAAGGAGATCTTCCGGCTGGTCGAGCCCAGCGGCCGCATCGGCCATGTCGAGCTCGACTTCCACAACGGCGCGATCCTGATGATCTCGGACGAGTACCCCGAGTACGGCATCCCGAGCGCGAAGACGCTGGGCGGCAGCGCGGTCACCCTGCACCTGCACGTGGACGATGCCGACGCGGTGGTCGAGCGCGCGGTGGCGGCCGGCGCCACGCTCGAGATGCCGACCGAGGACCGCTTCTACGGCGAGCGCTCGGGCGTGTTCCGCGATCCCTTCGGCCACCGCTGGAACGTGGGCCACAGCATCGAGAAGCTGTCGCCCGAGGAGATGCAGCGTCGCTACACGGCGATGTTCGAGAACGGCAGCGGCGCCTGCTGACGCACCATGAAAAACGCCCCGGCAAGCCGGGGCGTCGAGGTCGAGCGGACGCGTCTGGAGACGGGCCTCAGACCGACCACTTCTCGATCAGCTTCTCGGGCCGCAGCGAGTCGTAGCCCTCGAAGGGCTGGTGGATCCACGGATTGGTCTGCAGGAACTCCACCGAGTAGTCGGGCGTGAAGGTCGACAGCGCCTTGGTCCACAGCACCGCGCTGCGCAGCTCGGTGATCGGCGCGTAGTTGTTGCGCAGCATGTTGATCACCGCATGCAGCGTGTGGCCCGAGTCGGCCAGGTCGTCGACCAGAAGCACCTTGCCGGCGATCTCGCCCTTGGGCGTGGTGATGTAGCGCGCGATGTCGAGATGGCCCTGGATAGTGCCGGCATCAGCCCGGTAGGAGCTGGTCGACATGATCGCCAGCGGCTTGTCGAAGATGCGCGACAGCACGTCGCCCGGGCGCATGCCGCCACGGGCCAGGCACAGGATGGTGTCGAACTCCCAACCCGACTGGTGCACCTTGATCGCGAGCTTCTCGATCAGGTTGTGGTACTCGTCGTAGCTCACGTAGAGGTGCTTGCCGTCTTCGGTCAACATGGGGGATGGGCTCCTGGATGAATAGCGGATGTCGCCCGGGTCAGCGGGCGCAGGGGGCTTCTTTTTGGGGTTGTCGTCGAGCCGGGAAATCAGTCGGCCAGATAGGGGTGGCGCATCATGATCGTGTGATCGCGGTCGGGGCTGGTCGACACCATGTGGATCGGCACGCCGGTGACCTGCTCGATGCGCTGCAGGTACAGGCGCGCGTTGACCGGCAGCTTGTCGTACTGCGTCACGCCGACCGTGCTTTCGCTCCAGCCTTCGAGGGTTTCGTAGATCGGGGTGCAGCGCTCGATCTCGTCGGCGCCCATCGGCAGGATGTCGGTGGTCTCGCCATCGAGCTCGTAGCCGGTGCACAGCTCGAGCTTCTCCAGGCCGTCGAGCACGTCGAGCTTGGTGATGCACAGGCCCGACAGGCCGTTGACCTGCGCCGAGCGCTTGAGCAGCGCGGCATCGAACCAGCCGCAACGGCGGCTGCGGCCGGTGGTCACGCCCTTTTCGGCGCCCACGGTGCTCATGTGATAGCCGGGGGTACCGGGCGTGGCCCAGTCTAGTTCGGTCGGGAACGGACCGCCGCCCACGCGCGTGCAGTAGGCCTTGGTGATGCCGAGGATGTAGTGCAGCATGCCCGGGCCCACGCCCGAACCGGCGGCGGCGTTGCCGGCCACGCAGTTGCTCGAGGTGACGTAGGGGTAGGTGCCGTGGTCGACGTCGAGCAACGTGCCCTGCGCGCCTTCGAACAGCAGGTTGGCGCCGTCGCGGTGGGCGTCGTTCAGTTCGCGCGACACGTCGGCCATCATCGGCTTGAGCAGCGCGGCGTGGCGCATGGCTTCGTCGAACACGGTGTCGAAGTCGATCGCGGTCGAGCCCAGCACCTCGGTCAGCACGTGGTTGTGCAGGTCGAGCAGCACGCGCAGCTTGGCCGCGAAGCGCTCGGGGTGCTTGAGGTCCTGCACGCGCAGCGCGCGGCGCGCGATCTTGTCTTCGTAGGCCGGGCCGATGCCGCGGCCGGTGGTGCCGATCTTCTCGACGCCGCCCTTTTCGCGGTAGGCCTCGCGCGCGATGTCCAGCGCCGAGTGAAACGGCAGGATCAGCGGGCAGGCCTCGCTGATGCGCAGGCGCGAACGCACTTCCACGCCGGCCTTCTCGAGCCCTTCGATCTCCTCGAACAGCTTGGCCGCCGACAGCACCACGCCGTTGCCGATGTAGCACTTCACGCCGGGACGCATGATGCCGCTGGGGATCAGGTGCAGCGCGGTCTTCACGCCGTTGATCACGAGCGTGTGGCCCGCGTTGTGGCCGCCCTGGAAGCGGACCACGCCCTGGGCGCTCTCGGTCAGCCAGTCGACCAGCTTGCCTTTGCCCTCGTCGCCCCATTGGGTACCGACGACGACCACGTTTCTTCCGGTGGTTACGCTCATGCTCGTTCCATTGCTAAAAATTCAGATCGTTCGGACTTGCCACTGGCCGGCCTGCTCGACGAGCTCGCGGTCGCAGTGGAACTCATCGATTTCGCTGCCATGGCCCGGCAGCACGCACACCACGGTTTCGCCGGCCTTGCGCAGCCCGGCGATGGCCTGACGCAGGCCGGTTTCGTCGCTCCAGGGCGCGCGGATCGCCGCGCGCAACGGACGCTTCGGCAGCACGCCGACCAGCTCGCGCACGTCGAGGCTGAAGCCGACCGCCGGACGGTTGCGGCCGAACACGGCGCCCACCTCGTCGTAGCGGCCGCCGCGCACCAGCGAATCGGCCGCGCCCGGCACGTAGATGCCGAAGCGCATGCCGCTGTAGTAGGCATAGCCGCGCAGGTCGGCCAGGTCGAAGCTGATCTTGCGCCCCGCCACGCCCTCGAGGCCGGCGGCCAGCAGCTTCAGGTCGGACAGTGCCGCGCGCACCGCTGGCGTGCTCTGCAGCGCCTGGGCGGCCTCGTCGAGCACGGCGGCGTCGCCGTAGAGCTGGATCAGGGCCAGCAGGCCTTCGCGCGAAGCCGCGGGGAAATCGCGCGTCAGCGCGCGCAGTTCGCTCGCGTCCTTGGCGGCCAGCGCCGCGTGCACGCGCGCCAGCACGGCCGCATCGACCGGCACGCCGGCGAACAGCGCGCGCACGATGCGGGCATCGGCGAGGTCGACGATCACGCCCTCGCGCAGGCCGGCCGCATCGAGGCAGTCGAGCGCGAGCAGCAGGATTTCGGTGTCGGCCTCGAGGCCGGCGTGGCCGTAGATCTCGGCGCCGAACTGCAGCGGCTCGCGCGTGGCGTGCGGCCGGTCGGGACGGGTGTGGAGCACCGGTCCGCAGTAGCACAGCCGTGCCACGCCATCGCGGTTGAGCAGGTGGGCATCGATGCGCGCGACCTGCGGCGTGGTGTCGGCCCGCAGACCCATCGAGCGGCCCGAGAGCTGGTCGACCAGCTTGAAGGTCTGCAGGTCGAGCGCCTCGCCGGTGCCCGAGAGCAGCGACTCCAGATGCTCGAGCAGCGGCGGCATCACCAGCTCGTAGCCGTAGCTGCGGGCGGTGTCGAGCAACTGGCGGCGAAGTTCTTCGATGTGGCGCGCCTCGGAGGGCAGCACATCGGCAATGTGATCCGGGAGGACCCAGGCGGACATGGGGATCGGGGGCGTGGTTAAACCGGAATTCTACCGGCAGCCGAAAATCGCCCCGGCGGTGCCCGCTCGAAGCGGGCGGCGAGGCGGTCGAAAAGCGGCGCTGCCGGCCTCAGGCCAGCAGCCAGAGCAGGCACAGCCCGAGCACGATGCAGCACAGGCCGAAGAAGCGCAGCTGCCCGTCGCGCAGCTGCATCAGCTGGCCGAAGCCGCGGCGCCAGCCGCCGGGCGACACGAAGGGCAGGATGCCCTCGATCACCAGCACCAGCGCCAGCGCGCTCCAGAAGGTGTCGGAACTCACGTTCCCGAAACTGCTGCGAACGCAGGCGTCAACGGCGCGGCGCGCCGGCCGACGAACCCGCGCCCTGCATCGCGCGGAAGAAGTCCGACGAGGGATCGACCACCATCACGTCGCTCTTCTTGTTGAAGCTCTGCTTGTAGGCCTCGAGGCTGCGATAGAACTGCGCGAACTGCGGATCGCGGCCGAAGGACTCGCTGTAGACCGAAGCGGCCTGGGCATCGCCCTCGCCCTTGATCTTCTGCGCGTCGCGGTAGGCGTTGGCAACGATCACTTCGCGCTGGCGGTCGGCATCGGCGCGGATCTTCTCGCCTTCGGCCGTGCCGGTGGAACGCAGCTCGTTGGCCACGCGCTTGCGCTCGGCTTCCATGCGGCGGTAGACCGATTCGGTGATGGCTTCCACGTAGTCGACGCGCGTGATGCGCACGTCCACCACGTCCACGCCCCAGGGCTTGGCGCCCTTCACCACGGTCAGCACTTCGCGCTGCACGTCGGCCATCAGGGCCTCGCGGCGCACCGAGATCAGGTCGCGCACGGTGCGCTTGTTGATGTTTTCCTGGAACGCGTTGCGCACCACGCGGTTGAGCTGCATGGCACCGGCGTTTTCGTCGAGGCCGACGTTGCGGATGTAGGCCTGCGGGTCGGTGATGCGCCAGCGCACGTACCAGTCGATCACCACGCGCTGCTTCTCGGCCGTGAGCATGGGCTCGGTGTCGAGGCTCGACAGCGTGAGCAGCCGCTTGTCGATGTACGACACGTTCTGGAACGGCGGCGGCAGCTTGAAGTTGAGGCCGGGCTCGGTGATGACCTGCTTGATCTGGCCCAGGGCGTAGACCACGCCGAACTGGCGCTGGTCGACCACGAAGAGGGTCGAGCTCAGCAGCACCAGCAGCACGAGGATCGACGAGGCGATGAATCCGATTCTGTTCATGTTCTTGTTGCCTTCCAGGTTCAACGCACGTCGCGGTCACGCGAGCGGCCGTCGCGGGCACGCATGTCGTTGGTCGGCGCGACCGGGATCACCGAGGACTGCACCGGCGCGGTGCCGGCGACGCTCGGGCTGGCGGCATCGACCGGGGTGGACTGGTTGCTGCCGGTCTGCTGGATCAGCTTGTCGAGCGGCAGGTACAGCAGGTTGGACCCCTGCTTGCTGTCGACCAGCACCTTGGTCGTGCTGGCGTAGATCTGCTGCATGGCGTCGATGTACATGCGGTCACGCGTGACCTGCGGCGCCTTCTGGTACTCGGTCAGCACCGAGGCGAAGCGGCCGGCGTCACCCTGGGCCTGGGCCACGATGCGCGCCTTGTAGGCTTCGGACTCTTCCTTCAGGCGCGAAGCGGTACCGGTGGCCAGCGGCACCACGTTGTTGGCATAGGCCTGCGCCTCGTTCTTGGCGCGCTCGCGTTCCTGGCCGGCCTTGAGCACGTCGTCGAAGGCAGCCTGCACCTGCTCGGGCGGACGCACGCCACCCTGCTGAAGGTTGATGCCGACCACTTCGACACCGACCTGGTAGCGGTCGAGGATGTTCTGCATCAGCTGGCGCACGCGCGGCGCGATCTGGTCGCGTTCCTCGGCGAGGGCCGCGTCCATCTTCATCTTGCCGACGACTTCGCGCACGGCGGTCTCGGCCACCTGCACCACCGTGTCGGCGGGCGTCTTGCTCTCGTAGAGCCAGGCGCGCGCATCGCTCAGGCGGTACTGCACGGCGAATTTGATCTCGACGATGTTCTCGTCCTCGGTCAGCATGGCCGATTCGCGCAGGCCGGTGGAACGCACGATGGCGTCGCGGCCCACGTCGGTCGAGCGGATCTGCGTGACGACCACGGTCTCGTGGCGCTGGATCGGGTACGGCAGGCGCCAGTTGAAGCCCGCGCCCACGGTGGTCTTGTAGCGGCCGAACTGGGTGATGACGGCCTGCTGGCCTTCGTTCACGATGAAGAAGCCGGTACCGAGCCAGATCAGCACGGCGACGATGGCCACCAGGCCGATGCCGAAGCCGGCGTTCTTCATGTCGGGTTTGTAGCCATTGCCGCCACCGTTGCCGCCGCTGGGACGGTTGTTGTTGCCTCGGCCACCGCCGAAGAAGCCGCCGAGCTTGCGGTTGAGATCGCGCCAGAGTTCATCGAGGTCCGGCGGCCCCTGGTTCGGGCCCTGGCCACGCGGGCGGTTGTTGTTGCCGTTGTTGCCCGAAGGCGGGGGCGTGGGGGCACCCGGAGGATCGGCGTCGGGAGGCCTGTTGCCCGAAGGGCGATCGCCATTGGAGGAGGACGAATCGTCGCCACGCCCCCATCGGCCATCGTTCAGGTTGAACATGCCCAAGAACCCTTTCCACACTGGCTTTGCATTCATTCGCGTCGTTCTCTTGTCAGTGGCGGGATTGTGCCCAATCAATGGGTGGCACCGTGCAATTCAGCGTCACCCTCAGGGGTCATGGTATCGGCGATCGAGCCCGAGAGTCGGGCCAGCTCCGCGCGCAGCAGGGGCAAGCCCTCGCCGCTGCGGGCGCTCAGGAAGATGCGCGGAACCTGCACGCCGTCGATGTCCATGTCGTCCTGCAGATGCAGCGGACGTTGCGTGCTTTCAAGGGCATCGAGCTTGTTGAAGACCAGCAATTGCGGCACGGTGTCGGCGCCGATCTCGCGCAGCACCGTCTGCACCTCGGCCATCTGCTCGGGATGGTGCGGGTTCGAGGCATCGACCACGTGCAGCAGCAGGTCGGCATCGACCGCTTCCTGCAGGGTGGCCTTGAAGGCGTCGACCAGGCCGTGCGGCAGGTCACGGATGAAGCCCACGGTGTCGGAGATCGACACCTGCCGGCGCGCATCGCCGAGGTAGAGGTTGCGCGTGGTGGTGTCGAGCGTGGCGAACAGCTGGTCGGCCGCGTAGGCACGGGCCTTCACGAGCGCATTGAACAGCGAGGACTTGCCCGCGTTGGTGTAGCCCACCAGCGAGATGTTGAAGGTCTCGCGGCGCTCGCGCTGGCGCCGCTGCGTGCCGCGCTGCTTCTGCACCTTGGCCAGGCGCTCGCGCGTGCGCTTGATCGACTCGGCGATCATCCGCCGGTCGAGCTCGATCTGCTTCTCGCCCGGGCCGCCGCGCACGCCGGCA
Organism: Variovorax sp. GW821-FHT09B05; assembly: GCF_059418265.1. Classification (NCBI taxonomy): domain Bacteria; kingdom Pseudomonadati; phylum Pseudomonadota; class Betaproteobacteria; order Burkholderiales; family Comamonadaceae; genus Variovorax; species Variovorax sp. GW821-FHT09B05. Next base: position 188,340 of record NZ_JBWKPN010000002.1, on the reverse strand, counting down.
CCGCCGGTCTGGCGCTCCAGGTGGGACCAGCGGCGCACGAGGCGCGTGCTCAGGTACTGCAGGCGGGCGAGCTCGACCTGCAGCTTGCCTTCGTGCGAGCGCGCGCGCTGCGCGAAGATCTCGAGGATGAGGAAGGTCCGGTCGTACACCGCGACGTCGAGCTGGCGCTCGAGGTTGCGCTGCTGGGCCGGGCTCAGCGACTGGTCGAAGATGACCTCGCTCGCGCGATGCATCGCGGCGAGCTCCTTGATCTCGTCGGCCTTGCCGCTGCCGACGAAAAGCGCCGCGTCGGGCACCTTGCGCTTGCACACGAGGCGCGCCACGGGCGAGAGGCCCGCGGTTTGCGCGAGCAGGCCGAGTTCTTCGAGTTCGCTGTCGAAATGGGGCAGCCCGAAGTCGACGCCGACGAGAACGACGGCGCCTTCCTGGCGGGAATTCAGTTCAGACAAGCGGTATCAGAAAAGGGGAAAAGCGCGGCGGGTTTGACACCGCCGCGCTCCGCGCCGATCAGGCTGCGGCGTCGTCGTTCTCGTTGGCCGAGAAGTTGACGGCACGACCCGGCACGATGGTGGAAATGGCGTGCTTGTAGACCATCTGTGTCACCGTGTTGCGAAGCAACACGACGTACTGGTCGAAAGACTCGATCTGACCCTGCAGCTTGATACCGTTCACCAAATAAATGGAAACCGGCACATGCTCGCGACGCAGTGTGTTCAGAAACGGGTCTTGTAGAAGTTGCCCTTTATTGCTCACGATATTCTCCGTGTTCAAGAGTAGTTGTTGGAAAAGGGACCTTAACACAGGCCTCCCGCGCTGCAGCATTCCGCGCCAAAAGCCTTTGAAAAATAACGGTTCTCAAAAGACGGAACTTCCGTTCCGGCGGCCGCTCATCGGCCGCCAACGGTGCCCAAGACTCACTCGTCCTTGTCGGCGTAGGGATTGTGGGAGCTCTTGAATTCGATTCGCAATGGCGTACCCACCAGGTCGAATTCCTTGCGGAACCGCCCCTCGAGAAAGCGCTTGTAGGCGTCGGTCACATGCTCGAGCGAATTGCCGTGGATCACGATCAGCGGCGGATTCATGCCGCCCTGGTGCGCATAGCGCAGCTTGGGCCGGAACATGCCGGTGCGCTTGGGCGTCTGGAATTGCACCGCCTCGAGCAAGAGCCGGGTCAGCACCGGCGTCGACATCTTGCGGGTGGCCGACTTGTGGGCCTGCGCGATCGCCTGCCACAGCGGCCCCAGGCCCTGGCGCTTGATGGCCGAGATGAAATGCAGCGCGGCGAATTTGAGGAACACCAGCCGGGTCTCGATCTGGCGCTGGATCTGCTCGCGCTGGTAGCTGTCGACCGCGTCCCACTTGTTGATGGCGATCACCACCGCGCGGCCGCTCTCGAGGATGTAGCCCGCGATGTGGGCGTCCTGGTCGGTCACGCCCTGCGTGGCATCGAGCAGCAGCAGCACGACATTGGCGGATTCGATGGCCTGCAGCGTCTTGACCACCGAGAACTTCTCGATCGCCTCAAACACCCTGCCCTTGCGGCGCAATCCGGCGGTGTCGATCAGCTCGAAGCGCTGGCCGTTGCGCTCGAAGGGCACCGAGATCGCGTCGCGCGTGGTGCCGGGCATGTCGAAGGCCACGAGACGCTCTTCGCCGAGCCAGGTGTTGATCAGCGTGGACTTGCCGACGTTCGGGCGCCCCGCCACCGCGAGCTTGATCGGCTTGTTGACGTCGTCCTCGCCGTCCTCGTCCTCTTCGGGCTCGGGCAGGTTCAGCGATTCGAGCGCCAGTTCGACTAGGCCGCGGATGCCCTGCCCGTGCGCGGCCGACACGCCATGCACCTCGCCGAGGCCCAGCTCGTAGAAGTCGACCAGCTTGGAGCCGTCGTGCATGCCCTCGGACTTGTTGGCCACCAGCACGCAGGGCTTGCCCAGGCGGCGCAGCTCGTTGGCGATGTCGTGGTCCTGTGCCGACAGCCCTTCGCGGGCATCGACCACGAACACCACCACGTCGGCCTCGGCCACGGCCTGGCGCGTCTGCTTGGCCATCTCCTTGAAGATGCCGCTGCCCGCGTCGGGCTCGAAGCCGCCGGTGTCGATGACGATGAACTCGTGCTTGCCCAGGCGGCCGTTGCCGTAGTGGCGGTCGCGCGTCAGCCCGGCGAAGTCCGCCACGATGGCATCGCGCGTCTGGGTCAGGCGGTTGAACAGGGTCGACTTGCCGACGTTGGGACGGCCCACCAGGGCCATGACGGGTTTCATGGCCGCTCCTTCGCGGATTCGCAATTCATGGCCATGCCCTGGAAAAAAGATCAGTCGGGACGGTAGCCGAAGACGCCGCCGTTGGCCGTGACGACCACCACCGTGTTGCCCACGACCACCGGAGCGGTTTCAATGGCCGAGCCATCGGGCGTGACGCGGTTCAGCAGGCCGCCGTTCTCGCGCGAGACGAACAGCAGCAGGCCGGTGCTGTCGCCGATGACCAGCGAACGGCCCACGGCCAGCGGCGCGGTCAGCGTGCGGTTCTTGAAGGTGGTGCTCTGCCAGGCGCGTTCGCCGTCGGCGCGGCGCCAGGCGGTGACGCTGCCATCGGCTTCGGTGCCGTAGACGAAACCATCGTCGCCACCCAGGCCTTCGGCGCCCGAGGCCGCCTTGCTCCAGACCAGGGTGCCGCGCAGCGTGTCGACGCAGCCGACGCTGGCGTAGTAGGCGCGCGCGCAGACGGTGTCGCCCACGCGGCTCACGCTGCCGGTCAGGTCGACCAGGCGCTCGACGTCGTTGGTGCCGCGCGGCGCCGCGATCGGCGATTCCCAGCGCGAGGTGCCGTTCGACGGGTTGATGCCCGCGAGGCGGCCGCCGATGCCGGCCACCAGGGTGTCGCCCACGGCGAGCAGCACGCCCGGCTTCTTGAGCACGAGGTTCTCGCCGGTGCGCTGCTGCGACCAGAGGCGGCGACCGCTCTCGCCGTCCCAGGCGCTGATGTTGCGGTCGGCGGTCTGCACGAAGACGCGGCGGCCGGCCACCAGCGGCGCGGTGAAGGCCTGCGCGGTGAGGCGCTGCTTCCAGATCACCTTGCCGCCCTGCAGCGCGACCAGTTCATTGTTGGTGGTGACCACCGCGGTGATGCTGCCGTCGCTGCCCACGCCCGCCGTGAGCGGTGCGCCGACGCTGGCACGCCAGGTTTCGCGGCCCGCGCGGGCATCGATGCCGACCACGGTGCCGTCGGCGGCCGCCACGGTCACGATGTCGCCGCTGATGTCGGTGGTGAGCGGGAACTTGACCGCCGGGATCTTCACGCTCCAGGCCTGGCGCACGCCGATCAGCGAGGCATTGGTCGGCAGTTCGGCCGGCTTCGGCTTGGAGGTGCCCGAGCAGGCGGCCAGGACCGCTACCAAAACAAGAGCAGACCCCGCACGCACGGCGGTCGATTCAGGCATGAAACGCATGAAATTCATGATGGCTGGCGATCAGGATTTGGCAGGAACTGCGGGGGTGACGGTGATGGCGGGCGCCAGGCTCTTGGGGTCGACACCGACCGCATTGAGCTTGAATTCGACCAGCCGGCGGTATTCGGAAGCGGCACCCAGGCCGGTCCAGGCCTTGCGGTACTCGGCCTGCGCCTCGTCGCGCTTGCCCTGGGCCAGGTAGATGTCGCCCTTGCGGTCGGCCACCAGCGGCTCGAATTCCTTCGGCACGTTGCCCGAGAGCTGCTTGATCGCGTCGTCGTAGGACTTGGCATCGAGCAGTTCGGCCGCGAGGCGCAGCTTGGCGATGGCCTGGTAGCCGGGGTCGGTGGCCTTGTCGGCCACCCAGCCGAGCGCGGCGCGCGAGGCTTCGGCATTGCCCTTGTCGTAGAGGGTCTTGGCGGCCAGCAGGCCGGCCTGCTGCGCATAGGCGGTGCCCGCGAAGCGTTCCTTCATGTCGTTGAACACGCGCTCGATGCGGGCGGCATCGCCCGACTGGGCACTGCGCTCGACTTCGTCGTACAGCGCCGCTGCCTGGGCTGCCTTGGTGCGCTGAAAATACTGCCAGCCGTTCCAGGCCACGAAGGCGCCGGCGACGAGCAGCACGACCCAGGTGATCAGGGTGCCGTAGGTGTTCCAGAAATGCTTGAGCTGGTCGAGCTGTTCCTGTTCTTCGAGATCGAGATGGGTTGCCATGCGCTGTCAGTGGTTGGAAGGACTCGAGGCCGCGGTGCGCCGGGTGCGCCCGTGTGTTTTCATTCTGTGCCTCCGTGAGGCTGAAAGACTCAGGAACGGTCCGATGATTCCCCGGGAGCCGGCGATTGTAGGGTGGCGGCCCAGCCGGCCACGTCCGCGAGCGGGCGGGCCACCTGCGAACCGCTGCCATCGCGCAAGGATTTCACGGTGACCTCGCCACGCGCGAGTTCGTCCTCGCCGAAGATCAGCGCAAAGCGCGCCCCGCTCGCATCGGCCTTCTTGAACTGCGCCTTCATGCCGCCGCCGCCCGCATGCTGCACCACGGCCACGCCGGCCGCGCGCAACTGCTCGAGCACCACCATCGCCTGCGGCAGCGCCGCGGCCGAGGGCACGATGGCGTAGGCCGCGGGTTCGCTGCCGGGCACCGGCAGGCCGAGTTCCTGGATCAGCAGCAGCAGCCGCTCGATGCCCAGGCCGAAACCCACGGCCGGCGCGGGCTTGCCGCCCATCTGGCCGATCAGGCCGTCGTAGCGGCCGCCGCCGCACACGGTGCCCTGCGAGCCGAGCTGGTCGGTGACCCACTCGAACACGGTCAGGTTGTAGTAGTCCATGCCGCGCACCAGGCGCGGGTTGACGCGGTAGCCCAGGCCCGCGGCGTCGAGCACCGCGCGCACCGCGGCGAAGTGCGCGCGCGACTCCTCGCCGAGGAAGTCCATCAGCTGCGGCGCGGCCTCGACCATCGCCTGCATGGCGGGATTCTTGGTGTCGAGGATGCGCAGCGGATTGCTGTGCAGCCGGCGCTGCGCATCGGCGTCGAGCAGCTCGGCATGCGCCTCGAAGTGGCGGATCAGCGCCTCGCGATGCGCCTGGCGCTCGGCCGGCTGGCCCAGGCTGTTGATCTCGAGCCGCACGTGCTGGCCCTCGAGCAGTCCGAGCTCGCGCCACAGCGCGCGCACCATGAGGATCAGCTCGGCATCCACGTCCGGACCGGCGAAACCCAGCGCCTCGACGTCGAGCTGGTGGAACTGGCGGTAGCGGCCCTTCTGCGGCCGCTCGTGGCGGAACATCGCGCCCATGGTCCACAGGCGCAGCGGTCCGTTGTAGAGCGCGTTGTGCTCGACCATCGCGCGCACGATGCCGGCGGTGGCCTCGGGGCGCAGCGTGAGCTTGTCGCCGTTCATCGAGTCGGTGAAGGAGTACATCTCCTTCTCGACGATGTCGGTCACCTCGCCGAGGCCGCGCACGAACAGCGCCGTGGGTTCGACCACCGGCGTCACGATGTACTGGTAGCCGTAGCGCGCGAGCAGCGAGCGCACCGTCTGCTCGAACCACGACCACAGGGCCGAGTCGGGCAGGCGGTCGGTGCGCGGCACGCTCGCCGGCAATATGTCGTTCATGCCTTTGACGGCATTGATCTTGTCAGCCATGGGAGAGGAGTGGTCAGGCGACGTCGGCAGCCTGGGGCTGGCCGAAGCGCTTTTCGATGTAGGTTTCGACGAGCTGGTGGAACTCGTTGGCGATATTGTCGCCGCGCAGCGTGAGGGCCTTTTCGCCGTCGATGAAGACCGGCGCGGCGGGGGCCTCGCCGGTGCCGGGCAGGCTGATGCCGATGTCCGCGTGCTTGCTCTCGCCGGGGCCGTTGACGATGCAGCCCATCACGGCCACCTTCATCGTCTCGACGCCCGGGTATTTCTTGCGCCAGACCGGCATCTGCAGACGCAGGTAGTCGTCGATCTGCTTGGCCAGTTCCTGGAAGGTGGTGCTGGTGGTGCGGCCGCACCCCGGGCAGGCGGTGACGCTCGGCACGAAGATGCGCAGGCCCAGCGACTGCAGGATCTCGGAGGCGATCACCACCTCCTGCGTGCGCGACTCTCCGGGCTGCGGCGTGAGCGACACGCGGATGGTGTCGCCGATGCCTTCCTGCAGCAGGATCGACAGCGCGGTGGCCGAGGCCACCGTGCCCTTGGTGCCCATGCCGGCCTCGGTCAGGCCCAGGTGCAGCGGGTAGTCGCAGCGCCGCGCGAGTTCGCGGTAGACCGAGATCAGGTCCTGCACGCCGCTGACCTTGCACGACAGGATGATCTGCTCGCCGGCCATGCCCATGGATTCGGCCAGCTTCGCGGATTCGATGGCCGAGGTGATCAGCGCCTCGTACATGACCTGCTTGGCATCCCAGGGCTGCGCGCGCAGGCTGTTGGTGTCCATCAGGCTGGCCAGCAGCTCCTGGTCGAGGCTGCCCCAGTTCACGCCGATGCGCACCGGCTTGTTCCAGCGCATGGCCGCGTCGATCATCTGGCCGAACTGACGGTCCTTCTTGTCGCCCTTGCCCACGTTGCCGGGGTTGATGCGGTACTTGCTCAGCGCCTCGGCGCAGGCCGGATAGTCGGTCAGCAGCCGGTGGCCGTTGTAGTGGAAGTCGCCGACCAGCGGCACGTCGATGCCCATGCGGTCGAGCTGCTCGCGGATGTAGGGCACCTGCGCCGCGGCTTCGGGCGTGTTGACCGTGATGCGGACCATCTCGGAGCCGGCCTGGGCCAGTTCCTTGACCTGGATCGCGGTGCCGATCGCGTCGACGGTGTCGGTGTTGGTCATCGACTGCACGCGCACCGGCGCATCGCCGCCGACCGTGACCACGCGCGGGCCCCAGACCACGCGGGCCTGGCGCGAGCGGCGCGCCTTGGGCGCCGCGGATTCGATCGGCAGGGGTTCGCTCACGATTTCACCTCGAAGCGCGCAACGCCGCCATTGCGCGTGAAGGGTTTGAGATCGAAGGGCTTGCCGAGCACCTGCACATCGACGCTCGATGCGCGCCCGACCACCACCGAGAGCGGCAGCGCCCCCGACAGCGCGACCGTTTCGCCGGCCAGCAGGCTGCGCCGCAGCAACTGCTTGCCCGCCGAATCGGTGACGGTGATCCAGCATTCCTCGCGCGCCACGAAGACCAGCGCCTGGCCGCTCGCGTCGGCGGCGGCCGGCGGCGTAGCCGTTGCGGGGGCGGCGGGCGTTGCCGCGGCCGGCGTCGCCGGTGCAGCCGCCACGGCCGGCGCCGGCGCGGCGGTGCCGACGGCCGCGGCCGGAACCGGCACGTTCTCGGTCGCGACGCCCGGCGTGGCGCCGGGGGCGGCAGGCGCCTCGCCAGCGTTCGGTCCTATCTCGGCCGCGCCGCGCGCCGTGATGCGCGACACCGTGCTGCCGATGCGGTCGAACACCGACTGCGGCAGCCAGAAGATCGCGGCCGCGCCGACCAGCAGCAGCGCGACCACGGTCAGCAGCGCGCGCGACGGCAGCCCGCCCGAACGGCCGCTGCCCCAGCGCGAGGTGCCCGAGACGATGTGGGTCTTGAGATTGCGGTCGGCCACCGCCACCGCGGCCTTGGGCGCGCCCGGCAGCTTGGCGAGCACCGGCGCCGGATCGACGCGCAGCGCACGGCAGACGCTGCTGGCCAGCGCGCGCGCGAACACCGGGTCGGGCAAGGCGGCGATGTCGTCGGCCTCGAGCGCCAGCAGCTTCTGCGCCGGCACCTTGAGCGCGGCCGCGACCATTTCGATATGCAGGCCGTGCGCTTCGCGCGCCTCGCGCAGCATGGTGCCGGCGGACTTGTTCGTGTTGTCGGCTTCCTCGAGCGGAATCACCGCGGAAGTGCCGAATTCGGAAACCCGTTCAGTCATTGAAATTCCCGCGCTCGAACGCCGAAGCTTCGCGCGACTGCGGGAAGCGGCGCTGCAGCTGCCCGCCCAGCTGCGCGACCGCCTCGCGGTTGTTGAGACTGCGCTCGATCTTGATCCCCAGCCACAGGGTTTCGGCGTTGGCCGAGGGACCGTTGTTGACGCGGCGCACGTAGAACTGCGCGCGCGACCATTCCCCGCGCTTCGCGAGCAGCGAGGCGAGGTTGAAGCCGACCACCGGATTGCCGGCATCGATCTCGTAGGCCGCCTGCAGCGAGCGCTCGGCCTCGACGGGCTGGCCCGCGCGCATCTCGCACAGGCCCTGCGTCATCAGCGTCTTGGCGCGCTCGGTGTAGGCCGGCGTGGCCAGCGCCTCGGTGAACTGCTGGGCGGCGTCGCGGTAGCGGTTCTGCTGGCACAGCAGCCAGCCGTAGTTGTGGCGCGTGTTGCCGTCGCGCGGGTTGAGCGCCAGCGCGCGGCGGAAGCTGTCCTCGGCCAGGCCGGCGTCTTCCATGCGCATGTAGACCAGTCCGCGCAGCGCGAAGGCGTCGGCATAGCTGGGATCGGCGTTGAGCGCCTGCTTGATCTCGTCGAGCGCGACGGTGTTCTGGCCATGCTCGAAATAGCCGGCCGCGAGTTCCATGCGCAGGCGGGCGCGGCGACGGGCGTTCGACTCGTCCGACTCGGTGACGAGCTGCGGGCCCGAGGACGAGCTGGCCGAATCGAGGCTGGTGGTCGTGGTGCGGGTGTTCACGCACCCCGAGAGCAGCAGCGCCGCGAGGCCCGCGAAGCTGGCCACCAGCACGCGTTGCAGCCCGGCGCTCGCCGTCGGAAAAGCCATGCTCATCGGTTCAATGCTCCTGGGAGGCGGTGGAAGCGGCCTTGCGGACCGGATGCAACACGACCGTTCGCTCCGTTCCCGAGGCAGAAGACGCCAGGCGGCGCTGCGCCATGCGCTCGGCCGCGCGGGTGCGGTCCTTGACGTCGCCGGCCAGCTGGCCGCAGGCGGCGTCGATGTCGTCGCCGCGCGTCTTGCGCACCGTGGTCACCAGGCCGGCTTCGCTCAGCATCTTCGCGAAGGCCAGCACGCGCGGCTGCGGCGAACGCAGCAGGCCCGATGCCGGGAAGGGGTTGAACGGGATCAGGTTGAACTTGCACGACACGCCGTGCGTGCGCACCAGCTCGATCAGCTGGCGCGCATGCTCGGGCTGGTCGTTGACGCCGTCGAGCATGCAGTACTCGAAGGTGATGAAGTCGCGCGGCGCGTGCGCGAGGTAGCGCTTGCAGGCCTCGAGCAGCTCGGCGATCGGGTACTTGCGGTTCAGCGGCACCAGGTCGTCGCGCAGCGGATCGTTGGGTGCGTGCAGCGAGACGGCGAGCGCCACCGCGCAGTCGGTACCCAGGCGGTCGATCATCGGCACCACGCCCGAGGTCGAGACCGTGACGCGGCGGCGCGAGAGGCCGTAGCCGTTGTCGTCGAGCATGGTGCGCAGCGCGGGCACCAGCGCCGAATAGTTCTGCAGCGGCTCGCCCATGCCCATCATCACCACGTTGGAGATGACGCGCTCGTCGCGCTTGAGGTGCTTGCGCAGGAAGTGCTCGGCGAACCAGAGCTGGGCGACGATCTCGCCCGTGCTCAGGTTGCGGCTGAAGCCCTGGTGGCCGGTCGAGCAGAAGCGGCAGCCGACTGCGCAGCCGGCCTGGGACGACACGCACAGCGTGCCGCGGTCGTCCTCGGGAATGAAGACGGCTTCGACGGCATTGCCGTCACCGACGTCGAACAGCCACTTGATCGTGCCGTCCTTGGATTCGTGCTGGGTGATGACCGGCAGCGCCTCGACGCGCGCGGTCGTCGCGAGTTTCTCGCGCAGCGACTTGGCCAGATCGGTCATCTGGGAGAAGTCGCTGGCGCCACGCTGGTGGATCCAGCGGAACAGCTGCGTGGCGCGGAATTTTTTCTCGCCGAGTTTTTCGCAGAACGCAGCCAACCCCTCGAGATCGAAATCGAGCAGGTTGGCCGTGGTCATGGATTCGGTCGAGATGCGGCTTCAGCGTGCGTAGACGTTGAGGCCGGCGAAGAAGAACGCCACTTCGTTGGCGGCGGTTTCGGGAGCGTCCGAACCGTGCACGGCGTTGGCGTCGATGCTGTCGGCGAAGTCGGCGCGGATGGTGCCGGCGGCGGCCTTCTTCGGGTCGGTGGCGCCCATCAGGTCACGGTTCTTGGCGATCGCGTTCTCGCCTTCGAGCACTTGCACGAACACCGGGCCCGAGATCATGAACTCGACCAGGTCCTTGAAGAAGGGACGTTCCTTGTGCACGGCGTAGAACTGCTCGGCTTCGTTGCGCGAGAGGTGGACCAGCTTGGCAGCCACGATCTTCAGGCCGGCGGCCTCGAAGCGGGAAACGATCTTGCCGATGACGTTCTTGGCGACGGCGTCGGGCTTGATGATGGAGAGGGTACGTTCGATAGCCATGGAAGTGCTTTCTGAGCTTGCTTGATTCTGAAGTTTTTTGTCACAACTGCAACGATATTGTTGCGCTGTATCCCGACAAAGCCCGCGATTTTAACCGGCGGGATTCACCACCTTGGTGAAAACCCCGCGAAAGGCCGCGCGGGCGCGGCTGTTTTTGTTCAGCGGCCGCGGCGCCGGCCACCGCCGCCGCCCTGCCCGCCAAAGCCGCCGCCTCCACCACCGCCCCCGCCGCCCCCACCGCCACGGCGGCCGGAACCGCCCTGGCGCTGTTCCTTGCGCTGGCGCGTGAAGCTGTCGGCGCCGATGTAGCCCAGCGAGGTCTTCATCGGATCGGGCTGGTTGGCACCGCTCGGCGGACGGTCGTCGCCGCCCTGCCGGTTGCGGTTGCCGGCATTGTTGTTGCCGTTGTTGCGCCGGCCCTGCTGCTGTTGCGGCGGACCGCCGTTGCCGCCGCCGGGGCCGCGGTTGTTGCGCGGGCCGCGCGGCGGCCGGCCGTCGCCCAGCGGGCTGGGGATCGGCGGCTCGCGGTTGTCGTCGCGCGCCTGGGCACCACCGCCGTTGCGGCCGCCGCGGCGCTTCTTGTTGCGCCCGTTCCGGCCGCCACCGCCGCCATCGGGCCCCTGGCCGCGCTGCTGCGGCGGACCCGGACGCGCCTGCGCGCCACCCGAGGCCTGGAACAACGCGCGGATGTCGCGCTCGTCGAGCTCCATCCAGGCGCCGCGCTTGAGGCCGCGCGGCAGCACCATCGCGCCGTAGCGGATGCGGATCAGCCGGCTGACCGCATGGCCCACCGACTCGAACAGCCGGCGCACCTCGCGGTTGCGGCCTTCGGAAATCGTGACGCGATACCAGCAGTTGGAGCCTTCGCCGCCACCGTCCTCGATGGTGCCGAACTGCGCCATGCCGTCGTCGAGGCGCACGCCGTCGAGCAGCTTCTGCCGTTCTTCGCTGCTGATCGCGCCGAGCACGCGCACCGCGTATTCGCGCTCCAGGCCGAAGCGCGGATGCATCAGCTGGTTGGCCAGGTCGCCCGAGCTGCTGAACAGCAGCAGGCCTTCGGTGTTCAGGTCGAGCCGGCCGACCGACTGCCACTTGCCCTGATGCAGGCGCGGCAGCTTGCGGAACACGGTCGGGCGGTTCTGCGGATCGTCGTGCGTGACGACCTCGCCCACGGGCTTGTGATAGGCGATCACGCGCGGCGGCGGCGGCGCGATCCGGTAGCGGATCGGCTTGCCGTTGATCTTGACCTGGTCGCCGTACTGGATGCGCTGGCCGATGTGGGCCGGCTCGTTGTTGACCGAGATGCGCCCCTGCAGGATCAGTTGCTCCATCTCCAGGCGCGAGCCGAGCCCGGCCTGCGCGAGCACCTTGTGCAGCTTGGGCGAATCGGCCTCGGGCAGCAGCACGCGCTTGAGCGGCGGCACCTCGGGGCTGTCCTCGTCGGCGTCGAACTGGCCCGAGATGACGTCGGCGAAGCGGATCGGCTCGGGCGGCGGCGCATTGCGCTGCTCGCGCTCGGCGGCACGGCGGGCACGGTCGAGGTCGTCCTCCTCGTCGTCGGGGTCTTCCTCGTCTTCTTCGTCCTCGGAACGGTCGTCCGAATCTTCCTCGTCCCGGGGCGGCAGGCGCGCCGGTTCGGCACGCGCGGGTTCGGGCTCCGGCTGGGGCACCGGTGCCGCGACGGGCTCGGGTGTCGCTTCGAGCGCAGGCGGCTCGGATTCGGCTGCGGGCTCTTCGGGCGCCGCGTCGACCACGGCCTTCGGCTTGCGCGGGCGCTTGGGCTTGGCGGGCTTGGCCGGCTCCTCGACGCTCTCGGCGGCCACGGCCACGGCCGCTTCGGGTTCGGCCGCTGCCGGCGCCTCGGTGGCCTCCGCGGCCTCCTTCTTGCGCCGCGGACGCCGCTTCGGTGCCGCGCCCTCCTCCGCCGTCGCTACGGCTTTCGCAGCATCGCCCGCGGACTGGCCGGTCGTTTCCGGCGTGTTTTCATTGGACAAGGGGTCGATCGGCAGGATCGCCGCTTGGTCGGGGTCGGATGAGCTCATGAGGTCTTTCCGGGGAGGACTGCGTCAGGATCGGTCGCGTCCGGCGGTGGAGCGTCGGGATCGATGCGGGGTTCTTCGGAGGGTTCGGTATCGGCGGAAGCCTGGGCTTCCGCGGGGGCTGGCTGTTCGGCGTCGTCGCCTCGCTCGTCGAGGGCGGCGACATCGCCCGGCTCGGGAGCCATGTCCGGCTCGGCCGACGCGCTGTCGGTCGCCACGATCTCGTCGGCGATCGCTTCGTCGGCCAGCGATGCATCGTCCGCGATCGCCGGCTGGACTTCGGGTTGTTCCGAGGGGTGTGCACCAGTCTGCGCCTCTTCCGCCGCGACGGCAACCGCCGTCTCGTCGGCGGCCGGCGCCGGCTCGGCCTCCGCCGGCGGCTCGTCGATTGGCAGCGCCGGCTGGTCGCCGCCGCCCGCGCGCTCGAGCGAGTCGACCAGTGCCGCCTGCTGGGCCGGCGTCTCGATCACCGGCAGCTGGTCGAGCGAGGCCAGGCCGAGGTCGTCGAGGAACTGGCGCGTGGTCGCGTACAGCGCCGGGCGCCCGACCGTCTCGCGGTGGCCGATCACCTCGACCCAGTTGCGGTCCTCGAGCTGCTTGAGGATCAGCGAGTTGATGGTGACGCCGCGGATGTCTTCCATGTCGCCGCGCGTGACCGGCTGGCGATAGGCAATGATGGCCAGGGTCTCGAGCGCCGCGCGGGTGTAGCGCGGCGGCTTCTCGGGGTGCAAACGGTCGAGGTGGTCGCGCATCTCGGGCCGGCTCTGAAAGCGCCAGCCACTGCCCACGCTGACCAGTTCGAGGCCGCGCTGCGTCCAGTCTTCCTGCAGCTCGAGAAGCAGCGACTTGATCGTGTCCACGCCCAGTGCGTCGTCGAACAGCACGCGCAATTCGCGCACCGGCAGCGGCTGGCTCGAACAGATCAAGGCGGTTTCGAGAATGCGCTTGGCATCCGCCGTATTCATGGTTCGCGTTGTCCGGGAAAAGGCGCCTTGGGGGACGCTTTTTTTGTTCAGAAGGATGGAAGGAGGCGTTGCCGGCACGCGGCGAGTGCAACGCGGGGCCGGCACCAAGCGGCCGGCGCGGCGGCCCTGGAGGCCGTCAGGCGCGATTGTAGTCCAGCCCCCAGGCCCGCAAGGCCTCGGCGAGATCGGCCGGCAAGGCTGAATGCAGCGCGATCGGCGCCTTGGTGACCGGATGCACGAAGGCCAGCCGGAACGCATGCAGCGCCTGCCGCGCGAGGCCCGCGGCGGCCGTGCCGCCATAGAGCGTGTCGCCCACCAGCGGATGGCCGATCGACGCCATGTGCACGCGGATCTGGTGCGTGCGGCCGGTTTCGAGGGTGCAGCGCACCACGCAGCCGCGCTCCTCGCTGTCCAGGCGCTCGATCAGGGTGCGGGCGGTCTTGCCGGCGTGCTGCTGCAGGTCGACCACCGCCATGCGCAGCCGGTTGCGCGGGTCGCGGCCGATGGCCGCGTCGACCTGGCGCGCGGCCGCGCCGGTCCAGGGCTTGTGGCCCAGCGCCAGGTACTGGCGCTTGACTTCGCGCGCGGCGATCAGCGCCACCAGCGCGTCCATGGCGGCGCGGGTGCGCGCGACCATCATCAGCCCGCTGGTGTCGCGGTCGAGCCGGTGCACGATGCCCGCGCGCGGCAGCAGCAGCGCCTTGGGATCGAGCGCGAGCAGGCCGTTGAGCAGCGTGCCGCTCCAGTGGCCCGGGGCGGGATGCACCACCAGGCCGGCCGGCTTGTCGATCACGCGCAGGTGCTCGTCCTCGTAGACGGTGACGATCTCCATCGGCTCGGGCCGGAACGCCTGGCTCTGCGGCGTGGGACGCAGTTCGACCCGCCCGGCCTGCCCCGCCCGCACGGCCGCCGAGGCCTTGGTGGCGGCGCGGCCCTGCAGCTCGACGGCGCCGGCCTCGATCAGCTGCTGCAGGTAGCTGCGCGAGAACTCGGGAACCAATGCGGCCAGCGCGCGATCCAGCCGCAGTCCGTGCTGCGCGGGGTCGACGACGAAATCCCGCCACTCGCTGGCTTCGGACGGATCGGCGCCCTCGTCGAGCTCGGCCGCCTCCGGGGAGTTGTCGCGGGGGTCGGTCGATATAATTGAGGGCAACTGTTTCACGAAAGCCGCATGTGATGATTCGCGCCAAATTATCGGTCCCAGCCTGGATGGCGCTCAGCGCCCTCGCGCTGCTCGCCGGCTGTTCGAGCACCAAGGACGACAAGACCGCGACCTGGAGCCCCAACCGGATCTACGCGGAAGCCAAGGACGAAGCCGGTTCCGGCGCCTACGACAAGGCCGTGCCGCTGTACGAGAAGCTCGAGGGCCGTGCCGCCGGCACCCCCCTCGCCCAGCAGGCCCAGCTCGAGAAGGCCTACGCCCAGTACAAGGGCGGCGACAAGGCGGCCGCGGTCTCCACCATCGATCGCTTCCTGAAGCTGCACCCCGCCAGCCCCGCGCTCGACTATGCGCTGTACCTCAAGGGCGTGGTCAACTTCAACGACGACCTCGGCATGTTCGCGTTCCTCACGCGCCAGGACCTGTCGGAGCGCGACCAGAAGGCGGCCAAGGAGTCGTTCGAGTCGTTCAAGGAACTGATCACGCGCTTCCCCGACTCGCGCTACACGCCCGATGCGCGCCAGCGCATGAACTACATTGTGAACTCGCTCGCCCAGTACGAGGTTCACGTGGCGCGCTACTACTACTCGCGCGGCGCCTACCTGGCGGCCATCAACCGCGCCCAGAGCGCGATCGCCGACTACCGCGAAGTGCCCGCGGTCGAGGAAGCGCTCTACATCATCGTGCGCTCGTACGACGCGCTCGGCATGAACGACCTGCGCGACGACGCGCAGCGCGTGCTGACCTCCAACTACCCGCAGAGCACCTACCTCTCGCAAGGCTTCAAGACCAAGGACGATCCCTGGTGGAAGATGTGGTGATGGCGGCCGGCCGGCTCGGCTGACCCCACACGAAAGCCCGACGGCGCGAGCCCTCGGGCTTTTTTATCGCCCGCGGCTCGCGCGCTTCAGTCCTGCACCGGCACGGCCAGGTCCGCGATCGCCGCGTCGAGATCGGCCTCGGTCTCGAGCCGCCGCATCGGCGGCAGCGCCCCGAGCAGGCGCCGGCCATAGCCCATCGCGACCAGCCGCGTGTCGCAGATCACCAGCACGCCGCTGTCGGTCTCGCGCCGGATCAGCCGCCCCGCCCCCTGCTTGAGCGCCACCGCGGCCTCGGGCAGCGAATAGTCGCCGAAGGAGCTGCGGCCCTGCGCCTCGAGCCGCTGCGAACGCGCCTCGACCAGCGGATCGTTGGGCGGCGGGAACGGCAGCTTGTCGATCACCACCAGTTGCAAGGCATCGCCGGGCGCATCGAAGCCCTCCCAGAACGAGGCCGAGGCGACCAGCACGCAGCCGGGGCGCCCCATCGTGTCGCCCTCGCGGAAGCGGTCCATCAGCACCCGCTTGGGCAGCTCGCCCTGCACCAGCACCTCGGGCCGCCGCTCGATGCCCAGGCGCTCGATCTGCTGGCGGATCTCGTCGCCCACGGTACGCAGCGCGCGCAACGTGGTCGTCAGCACCAGCGTGCGGCCGCCGAGCGCGCCGGCGCCGCGCGCGGCCAGTTGCGCCACGCGCAGGCTGTGCGAGGGCTCGTTGGGCTTGGGGAAGGCGCGCGGCACGTAGAGCGCGGCCTGCGCGGCGTAGTCGAAGGGGCTGCGCACGCGCAGCACCTCCGCGTCCTCGAGGCCGCAGGGTTCGGTGAACCAGCGCAGCGTGGGATCGTCGCCCAGGGTGGCGGAGGTGAAGACCCAGGCGCGGCGGCGCCGCTCGGGGGCCTCGGGCTGCTCTTGCGCGCGCGGTGGCTCGTCATCGTCATCGCCACCGCCCTGCGCATCGAGCCAGGCGTCGTATTCGTCGACGGCCTCGCGGGCGCCGCGCCCCAGCGTCTCGTCGCCGTGCGCGTCCGACTGCGCATCGGGCGCCTTGGCGATCTTGAGCACGCGCGTGCGCATCGCCTCGGCGATGTCGAGCGGCGACTCCACCAGCCGCAACTGCGTGCCCACGTCGACCCAGCGCACGGATTCCGGCGCGCAGGCGCGCGCGAACTTGGCCGCGCGCTTCGCGAGTTCGCGCGCGCGCTCGAGCAGCCGCACGAAATCGGGCGACAGCTCGCTGACCGTGTCGAGGCCTTCGGCCGCCTCCTCGAAGGCGATCTGCAGCGTGTCGAGCGCGCCCTGCCATTCGTGCTCGCCGATGCCCTCGGGCGAGGGCCCGGCCCAGCGCAGCTTCGCGCCCGGCCATTGCTTGCCCACCGCCAGCCGCAGCTCGCGCGCCGCGCGTTCGAGCCCGGCCACGATGCCCTGCCAGTCGACCAGGCCGCGCGCATGCGTGAGGCCGGCCGCGAGCACGTCGCGCGCGAAGTCGAGCGCCTGCCCGGTGCCGAGGTTGGTGCCGAGGAACTGCACGCCGGTCTCGTTGAGCTGGTGCGCCTCGTCGAACACCACCACGCTGACGCTCGGCAGCAGCTCGGCCATGCCGGTCTCGCGCACCGCGAGGTCGGCGAAGAACAGGTGGTGGTTGATGACCACCACGTCGGCCGCCAGCGCCTCGCGCCGCGCCAGGTTGACGTGGCAGGGCTTGAACTGCGGGCACTGCGCGCCCAGGCAGTTCTCGCGCGTCGAGCTCACCAGCGGGATCAGCGGCGAGCGCTCGTCGAGCCCCGGCAGTTCGGCGAGATCGCCGGTGCGCGTGGCCTTGGACCATTGCTCGATCTTCGCCAGCGTGCGCAGGCTGCCGCGCTCGGGCAGCGAGGCATCGTGGCGCGCGATGTCGAGCCGGTGCAGGCAAAGGTAGCTGCCGCGGCCCTTGAGCAGCGCGGTGCGCACCGGCAGGCCCAGCGCTTCCACGAGTCGCGGCAGGTCGCGGCCGAAGAGCTGGTCCTGCAGCGCCTTGGTGGCGGTCGAGAGCAGCACGCGCTCGCCGCTCAGCAGCGCGGGCACCAGGTACGAGAAGGTCTTGCCGACGCCGGTGCCGGCCTCGACCACCAGCATGCCGCCCTGCTCGATGGTGCGCGCCACGGCCATCGCCATCTCGGTCTGGCCCGAGCGCTCGCGGAACTGCTCGGCCGCGCGCGAGAGCACGCCGCCTTCCGAAAAAGCCTCGAGCACCTTCGAGGCGAGCGTGTCGTCAATACCCACCCCGCTCACGCCGGCTCCTTCGGATCGATCGCGTTCTCGAGCCGCACGATCTGGTCGCGCAGCGCAAGGCGGCGCTTCTTGAGGCGGCGCAGCAGCAACTCGTCCTGCGGCGCGACCTCGCTCAGGCTGTCGATGGACGCGTCGAGGTCCGCATGCTCGATGCGCAACTCGATCAACTGGCGGGAAAGGGAGTGGAGATTGGAGTCCAACGTGGGAGAAGCGGACGCATCTTCTGCGCGGCTCGGGCTCGGGTTCATTCGATAATACGTCGTGATCCGAACTCCAGAGAAGACAGGCGGCGCTGCATCGGCGCATTCGCGCTCATGACCCAAGGCTTTCGACTCGTTGCCGCCACCGGCCTGCACAAGGGCGACCGCCCCTACCAGCAGGACCAGGTGCTGCTGATCGCGCATCCGCGCACGCCGGGCTGCGTGCTCGCCGTGGTGGCCGATGGCATGGGCGGGCGCAGCGGCGGACGCAAGGCCTCCGACCAGGTGCTGATGACCGCGCGCCAGCTCTTCGCGCGCTACAACCCGGCGCGCGACGAGGCCGAAGCGCTGCTGCGCCAGCTGCTCGAGGACGCGCACACGGTGATCAAGCTCACGGCCGTGTCGAGCGAGCAGGAACCGCACAGCACGCTGGCTGCCTTCCTCATGAACCCGACCGGCGACTGCGCCTGGATCCATGCGGGCGATTCGCGCATCTACCACTTCCACGACGGCCGGCTGATCAAGCGCACGCGCGACCATTCGTACGTGCAGACGCTGATCGACCGCGGCGAGATCACCGAGGCCGAGGCCAACGTGCATCCGCAGGGCAACATCCTGCTCGGCTGCCTGGGCATGCGCTCGACGCCGCCGCCGATCGCACCCGACCAGGTCCCGAGGATGCAGCCCGGCGACCTGCTGATGGCCTGCAGCGACGGCCTGTGGCACTACTTCACTCCCGAAGAACTCGCGAGCGTGCTGCATGCGCAGCCGCCGCGCGATGCGGTCGAGATCCTGGTGGGCGAAGCACGCCGCCGGGCGCATGGCACCGGCGACAACATCTCGATCGCGGTGCTCAAGCTCGAGCCCCTGCCGGCGGCCTGAAATCTCCACGGCCCGCGCGGGCCGTGCGCGGCGGTCAGGGCTTCGCAGCCGGCTCCGCGGGCGGCAGGGGCGCGCCACGCGGCTTGGTGCGGTTGGTGTTCTGCCGCTCGCGGCTGGCGCGGTGCTCCTCGGCCTTGCGCTGCTTTTCCTCGTAGCGCTGGGCCTGCGCGGGCGCCTCGGCGCGGCGCTGCGCGGCCTTGGCCTGCTCGGCGGCCTGGTTGCTCTGCTTCTGGTCGAACTGGCGCTGGCGCTCGGGCGCTTCCGCGGCCGTCGCGGCACGGCCTTCGGCATGGTCGGCGGCACGCTGTTCGCGTTCGCGCTGGTTCTGCTGGGACTGCTCGCGCTGCTGCGCGGAATCCTGCGGGCGTTCGGTGGTCTTCTTCTCGTCGAGCTTGCGCAGCTCGGCGGCGCCGCGGCGCTGGCGCTCGATGTCGTTGATCGACGATTCCTGGCGCTTGATGTGGTCGTTCTCGGTGCGGCGGCGCGCGCGGCTGTCGCGCAGGCAGTCCTCGACCGCGAACTTGGCGTAGCAGGCCTTGCGCTCGTTCTCGTAGCGCGCCTCGATGGCGGCGCGCTCGCTGGCCAGACGGTTGCGCTCGGCCTCGAGATCGGCGATGCCGGCAGCGGCGCTGGACTGGGCCCAGGCCGGCAGGCCGGCCAACGACATCCACAGGGCAAGGACGAGGGTTTTCTTCATGTGAGGCGAGTGTCGACGATGCGGCGTTCCAGCGCGAGAAATTCGGCCGACTGCATCTCGTTGAGCCGCGAGACCGTGCGCGGAAACTCGTGCGCCAGCGGCCCCTCGGTGTACAACGCCTCGGCCGGTACCTCGGCCGACATGATGAGCTTGACGCGGCGGTCGTACAGCACGTCGACCAGCCAGGTGAAGCGGCGCGCCTCCGAGGCCATGCGCACCGGCATGTGCGGCACGTCGGACAGCAGCACGGTGTGGAACTGGCTCGCGATCTCGAGGTAGTCGTTCTGCGAGCGCGGCCCGCCGCACAGCGTCTTGAAGTCGAACCAGACGACGCCACCGGCCTTGCGGCGCGCGCGGATCTCGCGCGACTCGATGTGCAGCACCGGGTTCTCGTCGGCCGTCTCGGCCAGCTTCTCGAAAGCCTTGCGCATCTCCTTCTCGGCGCCGGCATCGTTCGGCGTCAGGTACATGCGCAGCTGCTCCATGGTGCGGCGCCGGTAGTCGGTGCCGTTGTCCACGCTGAGCACCTCGAGCTTCTGGTTCAGCAGCTCGATGGCGGGCAGGATGCGGTCGCGGTGCAGCCCGCCGGGATAGAGGTCGTCGGGCTTGAAATTGGAAGTGGTGACGAAGCCCACGCCGTTCTCGAACAGCGCCATCAGCAGCCGATGCAGGATCATCGCGTCGGTGATGTCGGCGACGTGGAACTCGTCGAAACAGATCAGCTTGTAGCGCTTCGAGATGCGCAGGCCCAGCTCGTCGAGCGGGTTGACGGTGCCCTGCAGCTCGCGCAGTTCGCGGTGCACCTCGCGCATGAACTCGTGGAAGTGCAGGCGCGTCTTGCGCCGCAGCGGCACGGCGTTGAAGAAGAGGTCCATCAGGAAGCTCTTCCCGCGCCCCACCCCGCCGTACATGTAGACGCCGCGCGGCAGCTCGGGCCGGTTGATGAGCTTCTTCAGCGCATTGGAACGCTGCGACTTGTACGCGGCCCATTCCGTGGCGCAGCGATCGAGCGCCTCGACGGCCCTCAGCTGCGCGGGATCGCTCTTGAACCCGCGTGTCGCGAGTTCCGCTTCGTAGGCCTGTTTGACGCTCAAGGGATCGGAATGCTAGGTGTTGGGGGCTGCGGGCGGCCAGCGAATGGCCGCCCGCAGCGTGGTCGCCGCTGGATCAGAAGTTCAGCGTGCGCTTGTCCACCGCCAGGGCGGCTTCCTTGGTGGCTTCCGACAGCGAGGGGTGCGCGTGGCAGATGCGCGCGATGTCCTCGGCGCTGGCCTTGAACTCCATCGCCACCACGGCTTCGGAGATCAGTTCGCTGGCCTGCGGGCCGACGATGTGCACGCCCAGGATCTCGTCCGTGGTCGCGTCGGCCAGAAACTTGACCAGGCCGGTCGTGTCGCCGAGCGCGCGCGCGCGGCCGTTGGCCAGGAACGGGAAGGTGCCGGCCTTGTAGGCGCGGCCCGAGGCCTTGAGCTGCTGCTCGGTCTGGCCGACCCATGCGATCTCGGGGCTGGTGTAGATCACCCACGGCACGGTGTTGAAGTTGACGTGCCCGTGCTGGCCGGCAATGCGCTCGGCCACGGCAACGCCCTCTTCTTCCGCCTTGTGCGCGAGCATCGGACCGCGCACCACGTCGCCGATCGCCCACACGTTCGGCAGGCTGGTCTTGCAGTCGTCGTCCACGGCGATGGCGCCGCGCTCGTCGAGCTTCAGGCCCACGGCTTCGGCGTTCAGGCCGATGGTGTTGGGCACGCGGCCGATCGAGACGATCAGCTTGTCGACCTCGAGCTTCTGGGCTTCGCCCTTGGCGTTGGTCCAGGCCACGCTCACGCCGTTCTTGCCCGACTTGATCTCGCCGACCTTCACGCCGAGCTCGATCTTCAGGCCCTGCTTGTCGAAGGCCTTCTTGGCTTCCTTGGCGATCTGCTCGTCGACCGCGCCGAGGAAGGTCGGCAGCGCTTCGAGCACGGTGACTTCGGCGCCGAGGCGGCGCCACACCGAGCCCATCTCGAGGCCGATGACGCCCGAGCCGATCAGGCCCAGCTTCTTCGGCACCGCGCCGATGCGCAGGGCGCCGTCGTTCGAGAGGATGTTCTCCTCGTCGAAGGCCGCGCCCGGCAGTGCACGGGCGTTGGAGCCGGTGGCGACGATGATGTGCTTGCCGGTGATGGTTTCCTCGGCGGCGCCGGCCACCTTGATGTCGTAGCCGGCGTCGCCGGCCTTCTCGAACGCGCCACGGCCGTGGAAGAAGCTGATCTTGTTCTTCTTGAACAGGTACAGGATGCCGTCGTTGTTCTGCTTCACGACCTGGTCCTTGCGGGCCAGCATCTTGGCGAGGTCGATGCCGAGGCCCTCGACCTTGATGCCGTGGTCGGCGAAGTGGTGGTTCGCCTGGTCGTAGTGCTCCGACGACTGCAGCAGTGCCTTTGAGGGAATGCAGCCGACGTTGGTGCAGGTGCCGCCCGGTGCCGGGCCGCCCTTGCCGTTCTTCCACTCGTCGATGCAGGCGACGTTGAAGCCGAGCTGCGCCGCGCGGATGGCGGCGATGTAGCCGCCGGGGCCGCCGCCGATGACGATGACGTCGAATTGTTTGGACATGATTTCCTTCATGATTTCGTGTGCCGGCTCCGCTCAATGGCAAGCGAAGCGAAGGCCGTTCGGGAGCACCCGCGGAACCGGCTTTGCCGGGCCGCTGGGTGCGCCCCCTTGAGGGGGGAGGCGGCTACACGAAGTGAGCGAGCAACGGGGGTGGGTCAGGTTAGATGTCGAACAGCAGGCGCGACGGATCCTCGAGCGCTTCCTTCATGGCGACCAGGCCCAGCACGGCTTCGCGGCCGTCGATGATGCGGTGGTCGTAGCTCATCGCCAGGTAGTTCATCGGGCGGATGACGATCTGGCCGTTCTCGACCACGGCGCGGTCCTTGGTGGCGTGCACGCCGAGGATCGCGGACTGGGGCGGGTTGATGATCGGGGTCGAGAGCATCGAGCCGAAGGTGCCGCCGTTCGAGATCGAGAAGGTGCCGCCGGTCATCTCTTCGATGCCCAGCTTGCCGTCCTGTGCCTTCTTGCCGTACTCGGCGATCTTCTTCTCGATGTCGGCGAAGCTCATCTGGTCGGCATTGCGCAGGATCGGCACCACCAGGCCGCGCGGCGAACCGACGGCGATGCCGATGTCGAAGTAGCCGTGGTACAGGATGTCGTTGCCGTCGACCGAGGCGTTGATCACCGGGTACTTCTTGAGCGCGTGCACCGCAGCCTTCACGAAGAAGCTCATGAAGCCGAGCTTCACGCCGTGTTCCTTGGTGAAGCTGTCCTGGAAGCGCTTGCGCAGTTCCATGACGGGCGCCATGTTGACCTCGTTGAAGGTCGTGAGGATGGCGTTGGTCGACTGCGATTGCAGCAGGCGCTCGGCGATGCGGGCGCGCAGGCGGCTCATCGGCACGCGCTGTTCAGGGCGCTCGCCCAGGTCCGGCGCGCTGGTGGGCGCGGCGACCTGCGGCAGCGCGGGCTTGGCGGCCGGCGCGGGGATCGCGGCGGGCGCGGCCTTGGCGGTGGCACCCGAGGCCACGGCGCCGAGCACGTCGCCCTTGGTCACGCGGCCGTCCTTGCCGGTGCCGGCGACGTCGCTGGTCTTGAGGTTGTTGTCGGCCAGCAGCTTGGCGGCGGCGGGCATCGCGACGTCGGACTTGGCACCACCGGTGGCAGCAGCAGCGGCTGCCGCGGGCGCGGCGGCGGCGGGTGCCGGGGCGGCAGCGGCGGGCGCGGCGGCCGGAGCGGCGGCGCCGGCCTTGCCTTCGGTGTCGATCTTCGCGATCAGTTGCTCGGCCACGACGGTCGCGCCGTCGCCTTGCACGATCTCGGCCAGCACGCCGGCGGCGGGCGCCGGCACTTCGAGCACGACCTTGTCGGTCTCGATTTCGATCAGGATTTCATCGATGGCGACGGCTTCGCCGGCCTTCTTCTTCCAGGTGAGCATGGTGGCTTCGGCCACCGATTCGGACAGCTGAGGGACTTTGACTTCTACGATAGACATTTGGAGTTTGCTCCGCTTTGATTTGTGTGTGCCCCTGGGGCCGGGGTTCGCCCGGCCCGCCCCTCGTGGGGGATCGGGCGATGTGGCCGTGCCACATGCGCCCGAGCGGGTTGTTCGTGTTGAAAGGAGATCGTTCTATTACTTGGTCAGCACGAAGCCCTTGAGCTTGGCGAAGGCGGCATCGACCAGTGCCTTCTGCTGTTCCTGGTGCAGGTGCGAGTAGCCGACGGCCGGCGAGGCCGAGGCCGCGCGGCCGGCGTAGCCGAGCTTCTGGCCTTCCTGCATGTTCTCGTGGATGTAGTGCTGCACGAAGAACCAGGCGCCCTGGTTCTGCGGTTCGTCCTGGCACCACACCACGTCGACGAGGTTCGGGTACTTCTTGATCTCGGCCGCGAAGGCCTTGTGCGGGAACGGATAGAGCTGTTCGACGCGGATGATCGCCACGTCGTCGTCGCCGCGTTCCTCGCGCTTCTTGGCCAGGTCGTAGTAGACCTTGCCCGAGCAGGCGACCAGGCGCTTGACCTTCTCGGCCTTGAGCGCCTTGCTTTCCGGAATGATGGTCTGGAAGCTGCCCTTGGTGAACTCGGCCAGCGGCGAGGTCGCGTCCTTGTTGCGCAGCAGCGACTTGGGCGTGAGGATGATCAGCGGCTTGCGCAGGTTGCGCACCATCTGGCGGCGCAGCACGTGGAAGATCTGGCTGGCCGTGGTCGGCTGCACCACCTGCATGTTGGTGTCGGCGCTCAGCTGCATGAAGCGCTCGAGGCGCGCCGAGCTGTGCTCGGGGCCCTGGCCTTCGTAGCCGTGCGGCAGCATCATCGTGAGGCCGTTGACGCGGCCCCACTTGACTTCGCCCGAGGCGATGAACTGGTCGATCACCACCTGCGCGCCGTTCACGAAGTCGCCGAACTGGGCTTCCCAGATCACCAGCGTGTTCGGGTCGTTCGAGGCATAGCCGTATTCGAACGCGAGCACCGCTTCTTCCGACAGGATCGAGTCGATCACGACGAACGGGGCCTGGTTGTCGGCCACGTTCTGCAGCGGCGTGTAGGTGCCTTCGTCGAACTTCTCGCGGTTCTGGTCGTGCAGCACGGCGTGGCGGTGCGTGAACGTGCCGCGGCCCGAGTCCTCGCCCGACAGGCGAACCGGGTAGCCGCTGGCCACCAGCGAGGCGAAGGCCATGTGCTCGCCCATGCCCCAGTCGACGTTGACGTCGCCGCGGCCCATGGCGGCGCGGTCGTCGAGCACCTTCTTGACCAGCGGATGCACCGTGAAGCCTTGCGGCACGGTGGTGATCTTCTCGGCCAGGCGCTTCCACTCGCTCGAGGGAATCGCGGTGTCGCCGGCGTCGGTCCACTTCTTGTTGAGGTACGGGCTCCAGTCGACGGCGTACTTGCTCTTGAAGTTGGTCAGCACCGGGTCGACCGTGTTCTTGCCTTCGTCGAAGGCGGCGCGCTGCGCCTTGACCATGTCGTCGCCGAGCGTGTCGCCCAGGCCCTGCGCGGCCAGCTTGTCGGCGTACAGCTTGCGCGTGCCGGGGTGCTGGGCGATCTTCTTGTACATCAGCGGCTGGGTCAGCGAGGGGGTGTCCTGCTCGTTGTGGCCCAGCTTGCGGAAGCAGATGATGTCCACGACCACGTCCTTCTGGAATTCCATGCGGAAGTCCAGCGCGATCTGGGTGGCGAGCACCACGGCTTCGGGGTCGTCGCCGTTCACGTGCAGCACCGGCGCCTCGATCATCTTGACGATGTCGGTGCAATACAGCGTCGAGCGGCTGTCGCGCGGGTCGCTGGTGGTGAAGCCGATCTGGTTGTTGATGACGATGTGCACCGTGCCGCCCGTGGAGTAGCCACGGGTTTCGGCCAGCGCCAGCGTTTCCATCACGACACCCTGGCCCGCGAAGGCGGCGTCGCCGTGCACGATCACGGGCAGCACCTGCTTGCCCAGCGGGTCGGCGCGGCGGTCCATGCGCGCGCGCACCGAGCCTTCGACCACGGGATTCACGATCTCGAGGTGCGAGGGGTTGAACGCGAGGCTCAGGTGGACCGGGCCGCCGGGGGTGGTCACGTCCGAGCTGAAGCCCTGGTGGTACTTGACGTCGCCACTGGGCAGGTCTTCAGGCGCGGTGTGGTCGAACTCGGCGAACAGGTCGGCCGGCATCTTGCCGAGCGAGTTGACCAGCACGTTGAGGCGGCCGCGGTGGGCCATGCCGATCACGATTTCCTGCACGCCCTTGGCGCCGGCCTGGTTGATCAGCTCGTCCATCGAGACGATGAAGCTTTCGCCGCCTTCGAGCGAGAAGCGCTTCTGGCCGACGTACTTGGTGTGCAGGAAGCGCTCGAGGCCCTCGGCCGCGGTCAAGCGGTTGAGCACGTGCTTCTTCTGCTCGGCGCTGAGCTTGGGGTTGGTGCGGGCGCTTTCGAGCCGCTGCTGCCACCAGCGCTTGTGATTCTGGTCGGTGGTGTACATGTACTCGGCACCCATGGTGCCGCAGTACGTTTCGCGCAGTGCGTTGAGCAGGTCGCGCAAGGACATGGTGTCCTTGCCGAAGAAGGTGTTGCTGGTGTTGAACACCGTCTCGAGGTCGGCGTCGGTGAAGCCGTAGAACGAGGGCTCGAGTTCGGGAATGGCGGGACGCTCGGCGCGCTTGAGCGGATCGAGGTCGGCCCAGCGGGCGCCGACGTTGCGGTAGGCGGCGATCAGTTGCTGGACGGCGGTGCGCTTGCGGCCGAGTTCGGAGTCGGCGCCGCTGGCCTGCACGACCTTGGTCGTGCCCTGCTTCGCCAGTTCGGCAAACGCATTGATGACCGGCTGGTGCGGAACGTCGCGGGTGTTGGTGCCGTCGGCGGCGGGGACGTGCTGCAGCGCGTCGAAGTAGGTGCGCCAGTTGTCGGGCACGCTGCCGGGGTTGGCGAGGTAGTTTTCGTACATCTCCTCGACATAGGGCGCGTTGCCGCCGAAGAGATAGGTGTTGCCTTGGTAGGCGGCATACACCGATGGAGTCGATGAATCGCTCATATTGCGCTGACCTTCGCTTCCCTGTGGGAAGCACGAGCTGGTTTAAGAAACCTTCCGCGACACGGCTGAACCGATTGGCGGATGCGACTGTGGCTGGGAAGGGCCTGAGTACCGGGCGATTGTGCCACGCCAACCATATGACGGTTGAAAGCGGATGCACAACCCCCCAGGCGTGGCGCTCAGGCCGGCTTGAGTAACAGTTTGATCTGCTGCAGCGTGGCGGGGTCGTCGATGGTCGTCAGGTCGCCCGGATCGCGGCCCTCGCAGACCGCCTGGATGGCGCGGCGCAGCAATTTGCCGCTGCGGGTCTTGGGCAGCCCGCCCACGAAACGCACCCGTGCCGGCCGGGCCAGCGCGCCCAACTGGTCGGCCACGGTCTTCATGATCTCGCCCTCGAGCTTGAGCGCCACCGCCTCGTCGCTCACGGCCTGCCCGTCCTTGGGCACCACGAAGGCCATCGCGACCTGGCCCTTGAGCGCATCGGCCACGCCCACCACGGCCACCTCGGCCACGCCCGCGTGGCCCGAGATGCTTTCCTCGATCTCGCGCGTGCCGAGCCGGTGGCCGGCCACGTTGATCACGTCGTCGGTGCGACCGAGGATGTAGAAATAGCCGTCCTCGTCGCGGATGCCCCAGTCGAAGGTCGAATAGACCATCTTGCCGGGCACGCTCTTCCAGTAGGTGTTGACGAAGCGCGCGTCGTCCTTCCAGATGGTCTGCATGAAGCCCGGCGGCGTCGGGCCCTCGACCACGACCACGCCCTTTTCGTTCGGGGCCGTGAGCTCCTCGCCGGTCGACTCGTGCAGGATCTTCACCTTGTAGCCGTACATCGGCACGCCCGGGCTGCCGAACTTGCTGGGCTTCTTCTCGATGCCGTTGGCGATGGTGATGATCGGCCAGCCCGATTCGGTCTGCCAGTAGTTGTCGATGATCGGCACGCCCAGGCCCTCGGCGATCCAGCGGCCCGTGGGCTCGTCGAGCGGCTCGCCGGCCAGGAACAGCGCGCGCAAGGTGGAGAGGTCGTACTTCTTGAGCAGCGCCGGGTCCTGCTTCTTGAGCACGCGCACCGCGGTCGGCGCGCTGAACATCACCGTCACCTTGTACTTCTCGACCAGCCGCCACCAGATGCCGCCGTCGGGCTGGCCGTCGAGCCCCTGCGTGGGCAGGCCCTCGTACATCACCGTCGCCATGCCGGCGATCAGCGGGCCGTAGACGATGTAGCTGTGGCCCACGACCCAGCCGATGTCGCTGGTGGAGAAGTAGGTCTCGCCGGGCCGGCCGTCGAAGATGTGCTTCATGCTCGCGGCCAGGGCCACCGCGTAGCCGCCCACGTCGCGCTGCACGCCCTTGGGCTTGCCGGTGGTGCCGCTGGTGTAGATGGTGTAGCTGATCTCGGTCGACTCGAGCCAGGTGCAGGGCACCTGCGCGTCGAGATGCTTCTGTCGCAGCTCGCTCGCCAGGTGGTCGCGCCCCGCCACCAGCGCCATGGGGGCTAGGCCGCGGTCGGTCAGCAGCACCGCGCCGGGCTTGTGCTTCGACAGGCGGATCGCCTCGTCGAGCAGCGGCTTGTATGCGATCACCTTGCCGCCGCGCGAGCCGGCGTCGGCGCTCACGACCACCTTCGGCTCGGCGTCCTTGATGCGCGTGGCCAGCGAGCCGCTCGCGAAACCGCCGAACACCACGCAGTGGATGGCGCCGATGCGCGCGCAGGCCAGCATCGCGAACGCGGCCTCGGGAATCATCGGCATGTAGATCAGCACGCGGTCGCCGCGGCCCACGCCCAGGTCGACCAGGCTGGCGGCGGTGCGCTGCACCTCGGCATGCAGCTCGCGGAAGCTGTAGCTCTTCTCGGTGCCGGTCTCGGTCGAGACGAAGATCAGCGCCGGCTGGTCGCCGCGCTCGGCGAGGTGGCGGTCGACGGCGTTGTGGCACAGGTTGGTGGTGCCGCCGACGAACCAGCGCGCGAACGGCGGCTGGCCGGCGTCGAGGATCTGCTGCGGCGGGCTCTGCCAGTCGATGAGCCGGGCCTGCTCGGCCCAGAAGGCCTCGGGCGCGTCGATGGACTGGCGGTGGAATTCTTCGTAGCGGCTCATCGGTGTTGTCTCCTGATCTTGGGAAATCGGTCCGGCACCGCCCGGCAAAGGGCGACGCCAAAACTGAATTCATAATTATGGAGACCGATCTTGCAGCAGGCTGACACGCGCCACAAGCGGATGAGACCGGGGTCGGCCGGCGAGCGGCCTCTCTACTGGCGGGGGTGGTCGGTGCCCCGCCCTCTCAGCGCACCAGCGCGAGCAGCTCCGGAAAGGCCGGATGCTCGGCCGTGCGCAGCCATTCGAAGCCGACCATCTCCGTCGTCACCAGCTCGGCGCCCGCGCCGGCCAGGCGGTCGAAGGCGGCGTCGCGGTTGCGCTCGGTGCGCGAACCGCAGGCATCGGTGACGACCCAGACCTCGAACTCGTCCTCCAGCAGGTCGAGCGCCGTCTGCAGCAGGCAGACATGGGCTTCGCAGCCGGCGATGACGATGGTGTTGCGCTCCTCGGCAGCCGCGACCGGCTTCTGCAGGTGCTTGGGCAGGCTGCGCGCATTGCCCTGCGGCGCCTTGGCCGGCACGCGCAGCCATTCGCCCAGGCCTTCCTCGACGCCACTGAAGTGCATCTTCGGCAGCGTGCGGCGGCACAGCGCGCGGATGTCGGGCAGGTTCTCTCCGAGCTTGGACTGGTTGTGCTCGGTGCCGAAGACGGGCACGTCGAACAGCCGGGCCATCTTGCCGAGGCGGACCGCGTTCTGCGCCACCGCCTCCGACTCGAAGATCGCCGGCATCAGTCGGGCCTGATAGTCGACCAGCACGAGTTGGGATTGGGATGCGTCGAGCAGCATGGGCGGGGTTCTTTCTTCTGACGAGGGTTGCGGGGCGGCCGTGCGCCCGAAACCCTGGAAACTAACACCAAAGCACCGGTGCGCGGACCGGCTCAGGCGGCAGGCGCCCCGACACGGGCGACGAGCTGCCCGATGTAGGCCTCGAACAGCGCATCGGCCGACTGCCCGAACATGCGGATGCGCCCGGTGTGCCGCATCAGCAGCAGGCCCACGCCGTGCGCGAACAGCGCGGTGTTCTCGCGCAGCGCGTCGGCGGCATCGAGCCCCATCGCGCGCAGCGCTTCCTCGCAGGGGTTGAGCGCTTCCTTCAACTGGTCGTTGAGCGCGTGGTCGAGCTCGCTGGTCAAGCCGCGCGGCCGCATGCCGTGCACCAGGTAGAAGCCGAGGTCGAGCTCGCGCGGATGGGCCCCGTAGAAGCCGAACCAGGCCCGCGCCTTGGACGCCAATGTCAGCGCGGGCCGGTCCGCGAAGGCCTCGGCCTCGGCCACCGCGGTGCACAGGCGCAGCAGCGATTCGTCGAGCAGCGCGGCATAGATCGCCTCCTTGCTCTCGAAGTACGAATAGATGGCGCCGGGCGTGTAGCCGGCGCGGCGCGCGATCTCGCGAATGCTCGCGCCCTCGATGCCGGCCTCGGAGAACACGGCCCGCGCCGCGTCGAGCACCAGCGCGCGGCGCGCGTCGCTCAGGGTCTGTCGTCGTTGGAGCTTGGCCTGCATGGGCTGGACTGTAGCCCCTCTTTTAAGCGTTGCTCATTTTTCTTAACTATTGATCAATTTTTTGAACAGTGTTTAAATTTCACGAGGCCGGCCCATTCCGGCCCGCACGACAACCACCGGAGACACCCACGATGAACGCCCCGCTCCCCTCGGCCGCGCTGATGTCCGGCGCCGACTACCGCGAATCGCTGCGCCGCTACAAGCCCGTCGTCTACGTCGACGGCCGGCGGGTCGAGAGCGTGGCCGACGAGCCCGCGTTCCGCCCCGGCATCAACGCCATCGCCCTGACCTACGACCATGCGCTGAAGACGCAGTACGAGCCGCTGATGACCGCGATGCAGCACACCAGCGGCAAGCGCGTGAACCGGCTCTCGCACATCAACACCAGCGCCGGCGACCTGCTCAACAAGCTCGAGGCGGTGCGGCTGGTGTGCCAGGAAACCGGCTGCGCGCAGCGCTACCTCACGCACGACGCGCTCAACGCGATCGCCCAGGTGTCGGCGCGCATCGACGACGCGCGCGGCGGCGGCGAGCACACGGCGCGCTTCCTCGAGTACCTGCACCGCGTCCAGGACCAGGACCTGACCCTGGGCGTGGCCATGACCGACGCCAAGGGCGACCGCAGCCGCCGGCCGCACGAACAGGCCAACGTCGACAGCTACGTGCACGTGGTGGAGCGCAACGCGCGCGGCATCGTGATCTCGGGCACCAAGGCCATCGTGACCGGCGCGCCCTACGTGCACGAGCTGCTGGTCATGCCCTGCCGCAACATGGGCCGCGAGGACGCCGACTTCGCCGTTTGCTGCGCGGTGCCGCTGGACGCGCCGGGCCTGACCATCGTGGCACGCCCGGCCGGGCGGCCCGGCGAGAAGCTCGAGCATGGCGACGCCCTGTTCAGCCGCAAGTACGGCCAGAGCACCGGCGTGTGCATCTTCGACCGCGTGCTGGTGCCCTGGGAGCGCGTGTTCTACGACGGCTCCGACGGCAGCTGGGAACATTCGGGCCACCTCACCTACAGCTACGCCACCCACCACCGCCACAGCTGCATCGGCGCGCGCGCCGGCTTCGGCGACCTGCTGATCGGCGCCGGCGCGCTGATGTGCGAGGCCAACGGCTTCGACCCGGGCAAGGAGAGCCACCTGCGCGAGCAGATGGTCGAGCTCATCAGCATCACCGAGGGCTTCTTCGCCTGCGGCGTGGCGGCCAGCGTCTACGGCAAGGCCGACGAGCACTGCCCGGTCTTCATGCCCGACCCGGTGTTCAGCAACATCGGCAAGCTGCTGCTGGCGACCAAGATCTACGACATGCACCGCATCGCCCACACCGTGAGCGGCGGCCTGATCGTCACCCTGCCCGGCCCCGACGAGGACCACAACCCCGAGACCGCGGCGCGGCTGTCGGACGTGCTGCGCGCCAATCCGGCCGTGCCCTACGAGCAGCGCATCGAAGCGGCCCGCTTCATCGAGGACCTGACGGCCGGCTACCAGGGCGGCTGGTACAGCGTGATCAGCCTGCACGGCGGCGGCTCGCCGGCGGCGATGAAGCAGGAGATCTGGCGCCACTACCCGGTGGGATCGAAGGTGGAACTGGTCGAGCGGCTGCTGGAGCGCGGCATCGCCGCCGATGGCTCGCCCGCGGCCGCGCCGCACGATCCGCAGCGCGCGATCACGCGCAACCGCCAGCCCGGCAAGTGCTGCGACACGGGGTGCACGACGCCCGGGCAGCCGGTGATGGTCGAACTGCCCAAGCCTCATCGCGCCGCCTAGACTCGGCGGGATGAAAGTCCCGACGAAGCGGCTCTGCCTCGCGGCCCTCGGCGTCGGTGCCGCGCTGCTGTTGGCCGGCTGCGGCGGCGTGCGCAAGAGCACCGTGCCGCTGGCGACCGTGCTCGAGACCCAGCGCTGCACGCGCCAGGCCGACACCCTGCTCGTGATGTTGCCGGGCGCCTATTCGACGCCCGACGAGTTCGAGCGCGAAGGCTTCGTCGAGGCGGTGCGCGAGAACCGGCTCGCGGTCGACGTGATGCTGGTCGACGCGCACCTGGGCTACTACAACGACAGGACCGTGCTCGAGCGGCTGAACGCCGACGTGATCGCGCCCGCGCGGCGCCAGGGCTACCGCAAGATCTGGATCGTCGGCATCTCGCTCGGCGGCTTCGGCGGCCTGCTCTATGCGCAGACGCATCCGGGCGAGCTGGCCGGCGTGGTGGCGATCGCGCCCTACCTGGGCGAACGCACGCTGAGCACCGACATCGCCAACGCGGGCGGACTCGCCAAATGGAACGGGCCGCTCGACACGGCCACCGCGCCCCCGCGCACACCGAACGAAACCCAGCTGTGGCAATGGCTGCGCGGCTACGCGGGTTACACGCAGACAGCGGGCGCTCGTCCCCCGCTGTACCTGGGCTACGGGCTCGACGACCGATTCGCCTTCAGCCACCGGCTGCTGGCGGGCGTACTGCCGGCGCAGCGCGTCTTCACCACCGAGGGCGGCCACGACTGGCCCGAATGGCGGCGCCTGTGGCAGCGGCTGCTGCCGACGCTGTCGCTGCCCGGCTGCCCCGGCTGACGCTCAGTTCGGCCGCAGCCGCAGCAGCTTGCCGTTCGACTCGTCGGTCAGCACGTAGAGCAGGCCGTCGGGCCCCTGCTTCACGTCGCGGATGCGCGCGCGTCCGTCCTCGAGCAGCTTGTGCTCGGCCACCACCTTGCCGTTCTTGAGTTCGATGCGGTCGAGGTAGCCGAACTTCAGCGAGCCGACGAAGAGATTGCCCTTCCACGCGGCGCCGTAGCGATCGCTGGTCAGGAAGGCCATGCCCGAGGTCGCGATCGACGGCACCCAGTAGTGCAGCGGCTGCTCCATGCCTTCCTTGGCCGTGATGCCGTCGCCGATCTTGCCGCCACCGTAGTTCTCGCCGTAGGTGATGACGGGCCAGCCGTAGTTGCGGCCGGCCTGCACGACATTGATCTCGTCGCCGCCCTGCGGGCCGTGCTCGGTCATCCACAGGCGGCCATCGGGCCCGAGCGTGGCGCCCTGCCCGTTGCGGTGGCCGTAGCTCCAGATCTCGGGCAGCGGGCCGGGCCGGCCGGCGAAGGGGTTGTCGTCGGGCACGCTGCCGTCCTTGCGGATGCGCACGATCTTGCCGAGGTGGTTGTCGAGCCGCTGCGCGTCCTCCTTGCGGCTGAAGCGGTCGCCGAGCGTGAGGTAGAGCGTGCCGTCGCCGCCGTCGACGATGCGGCAGCCGAAGTGGGCGCGGCTCGCGACCTTGGGCTTCTGGCTGAAGATGATCTGCAGGTTCTCGAGCCGCGTGTCGTCGGGCGAGAGCCGCGCCCGCGCGAGCGCCGTGCTGTTGGCGCTGCCGCCGGCATCGGGCTCCGAGAAGCAGAAGTACAGCGTGCGGTTGCTGCGGAAGTCCGTGTCGACGAGCACGTCGAGCAGGCCGCCCTGCCCGCCCGCCGCAATGGGCGGCAGGCCCGCCAGCGGCGCGCCCAGCCTGCCGTCCTTCGCCACGATGCGGATGCGCCCCGGCTTCTCGGTCACCACGAAACGATCGCCCGGCAGGAAGCCCACGCCCCAGGGGCTCTCGAGCCCCGAGGCCACCGTCTCAGATCGCCCCTGTGCCATGGCGGCCGCACCAAAGATCAAACCCGACATGACGAAAACACGGCCGAGGACGCACCGGGAAGTCTCTGACAGCGATTTCATGTGTTTTCCCCGCAAAACGAATGATCTTGGCGGTTTTTCAAACCCACATGAAGACAGTTGTCGACTTCGAAGGGTCTTGGAGGCCGAACTGTTTATCCGGCATCACCGGTCGACCGTTACATTTTAGTTGTCCGATGATTCAAATTTTTCAAGTAAATCAACGGGTTGGCGGCACAATCTCTAATTCAGATCAAATTGACAGTGCCCGCCGTCATCAATATCCTACGCGCCATGCGTTTTTTCGTCCTACCCGCGTCCCTCCTGATTGCCGTCGCTGCCCACGCAGCTCCCCAACCACCGGACCGGTCCGACGAAGTCGGCCAACTGCTGGCCGAAAAGGGCCTGGTGGGGCAACTGAGGCAAGTCCGCCAGACCGTCACGGAGCGCACCTCCGACCTCGTGATGACTGCCATCGGTTTCCTCGGTGTTCCGTACCGCCGCGGCGGTAATTCGGAAGACACCGGCTTCGATTGCAGCGGCTTCGTGCGCGCCATGTACAACCAGACGGTCGGCCACATGCTGCCGCGCCGCGCGGAAGAACAGGCCGCCGCCACCGAGAAGATCGACCGCAGCGAGCTCAAGCCCGGCGACCTCGTGTTCTTCAACACCATGCGCCGCGCCTTCAGCCATGTCGGCATCTACGTCGGCGAAGGCAAGTTCATCCACTCGCCGCGCTCGGGCGCCCAGGTGCGCGTGGAAGACATGAACGGCAGCTACTGGAGCCGCCGCTTCGACGGTGCCCGCCGCGTCCTCGGCGGCGGATCGAACGACGAGATCCGCGCCGCCGCGGCGTCGGCCCGCACCGGCGACTGAATTCCCCTGCTTCGGCCCACTTCGCACTGGGGCCGGGACGAAAAAAATCCCGCAGCCGCGGGATTTTTTGTTTGGGGCGAAGGCCGCGAGGCGGCCCTTCATCGTTCAGCGCTTTTGCGGCGGCAAATCGGTGCAGGTGCCGTGCGCCACTTCCGCCGCCATGCCGATGCTCTCGCCCAGCGTCGGGTGCGGATGGATGGTCTTGCCGATGTCGATCTCGTCGGCGCCCATCTCGATGGCCAGCGCGATCTCGCCGATCATGTCGCCGGCATGGGTGCCGACGATGCCGCCACCGAGGATGCGGTGCGTCTCGGCGTCGAACAGCAGCTTGGTGAAGCCCTCGTCGCGGCCGTTGGCGATCGCGCGGCCCGAGGCGGTCCAGGGGAACAGGCCCTTCTTGACCTTCACGCCCTCGGCCTTGGCCTGGTCCTCGGTCAGGCCCACCCACGCCACCTCGGGGTCGGTGTAGGCCACGCTCGGGATC
This sequence comes from Variovorax sp. GW821-FHT09B05, assembly GCF_059418265.1. NCBI lineage: Bacteria > Pseudomonadati > Pseudomonadota > Betaproteobacteria > Burkholderiales > Comamonadaceae > Variovorax > Variovorax sp. GW821-FHT09B05. The sequence continues at coordinate 153,375 of NZ_JBWKPN010000002.1, read as the reverse complement.
ACGCGGGCATTGAAGGCCGCGCTCGCGAGTTCCTTGTCGCCCTTGAGCTCGCCCGCGATCACCTCGGCCGCCACGTGCGCCTCGTGCACCGCCTTGTGGGCCAGCATCGGCTGGCCGACGATGTCGCCGATGGCGAAGATGTGCGGCACGTTGGTGCGCATCTGGATGTCGACCGGGATGAAGCCGCGCTCGCCCACGGCCACGCCGGCCTTCTCGGCGCCGATCTTCTTGCCGTTGGGGCTGCGGCCCACGGCCTGCAGCACCAGGTCGTAGACCTGCGGTTCCTTGGGCGCGTTCTCGCCCTCGAAGGTGACCTTGATGCCCTCCTTCGTCGCCTCGGCACCGACCGTTTTGGTCTTGAGCATGAGGTTGTCGAAGCGCGGCGCGTTCATCTTCTGCCAGACCTTCACCAGGTCGCGGTCGGCGCCCTGCATCAGGCCGTCGAGCATCTCGACCACGTCCAGGCGCGCGCCCAGCGAGGAATACACCGTGCCCATCTCGAGGCCGATGATGCCGCCGCCCAGGATCAGCATGCGCTTGGGATCGGTGCCGAGCTCGAGCGCGCCGGTGGAGTCGACCACGCGCGGGTCCTTCGGCATGAAGGGCAGGCTCACGGCCTGCGAGCCGGCGGCGATGATGGCGCTGCGGAACTTCACGGTCTGCTTGCTGCCGGTGGTGTCCCAGCCGGTGCCCGAGGTCTCCTCGACCTCGAGGTGATGCGGGTCGACGAAGTTGCCCACGCCGCGCAGCACCGTGACCTTGCGCATCTTGGCCATGGCGGTGAGGCCGCTCGTGAGCTTGCCCACCACCTTGTTCTTGTGGCCCAGCAGCTTGGCGCGGTCGACCGTGGGCGCGGCGAAGCTCACGCCGAGGTCGGCGAAGTGCTTGACCTCGTCCATCACCGAGGCCACGTGCAGCAGCGCCTTCGAGGGGATGCAGCCGACGTTGAGGCAGACGCCGCCGAGGGTGGCGTAGCGCTCGATCAGCACGACCTTCAGGCCGAGGTCGGCGGCGCGGAAGGCGGCCGAGTAGCCGCCGGGGCCGGCGCCGAGCACGATGACGTCGCATTCGACGTCGACCTTGCCGCCGTAGTTCGAGGCCGCGGGCGCGGCGACCGGTGCGGGCGCGGCAGCCTTGGGCGCGGGCGCCGCTGCTGCAGGCGCCGGGGCGGCAGCGGCGGGCGCCGGCGCGGCGGCGGCATCCGCCTCCAGCGTCAGCACCACCGAGCCTTCCTTGACCTTGTCGCCTACCTTCACCGCCAGCGACTTCACCACGCCGGCCGCGGACGACGGGATCTCCATCGAGGCCTTGTCCGATTCGACCGTGATCAGCGATTGCTCGGCCTTCACCGTGTCGCCCACCTTCACCAGCACCTCGATCACCGCCACTTCGTCGAAGTCGCCGATGTCGGGCACCTTGATTTGTTGTTCGCTCATTTGGACACTTTCAGTTTGAGTGTGAGAGAGTCGACCGGTCCGGCCGAATTGCGATCGAATTCGCAGGCGGCGGCGATCCCCGCCTCCGCCACGTCACGCGCCGAGCGCGACTTCTGGTCGTACACCGCATGCATGGCGCCGAGCGCGAAGCTGCGTCCCGAGCCGATGCTCCAGAACTGCTTGAACTCGAACACCTCGCGGTAGCTGTAGATGCCGTAGATCCCGCTCGCGTTGGCCAGCAGCATCGTGAACTGGCTCGACTCGTAGGGCTCGTGGTCGTCTTCCTTGGTCTCCATGAAGAACGAACTCTTGAGCACCGGATGCAGCATCGTGAAGGTGCGGAACACCTCGTGCTTGCTGCCGAACAGCAGCGACTCGCGCGGCTGCGCGGCCAGCGCATGCTGCAGCACCAGGAAGTGCGCCGCGGCGCCGGCCATCGCGAACAGGCTGTGGCCGACGGCGTCCTCGATCGAGAAGATCTTCTGGTTCGCCTCCTGCCGGTGCGTGAGCCGCGTGTCCCCGAAGGTCACGAGCGCGTCGGCCGCCATGGCGACCTGGCCGTTCTTGCGGACGGCCACGACCGTGGTCATGGGGCCTCGCGCCGGTTCGCCAGGGGCGCCGAGGCCGCCGAAGCAGCCTGGGCGCTCATAGCAGCACGCGGCGGAAGTCGGCGAGCACCTGGCCCAGGTAGGCGTTGAAACGCGCCGCCGAGGCACCGTCGATCACGCGGTGGTCGTACGACAGCGACAGCGGCAGCGTGAGGCGCGGCACGAACTGCTTGCCGTCCCACACCGGCTTCATCGCGCTCTTCGAGAGGCCGAGGATGGCCACTTCGGGAGCGTTGATGATCGGGGTGAAGTGCGTGCCGCCGATGCCGCCGAGCGAGCTGATCGAGAAGCAGCCGCCCTGCATGTCGGCCGCGCCGAGCTTGCCGTCGCGCGCCTTCTTGGCGAGCTCGCCCATCTCCTGGCTGATCTGCAGGATGCCCTTCTTGTCGGCATCGCGCAGCACCGGCACCACGAGGCCGTTGGGCGTGTCGGCCGCGAAGCCGATGTGGAAGTACTGCTTGTAGACCAGCGTGTCGCCGTCGAGGCTGGTGTTGAACTCGGGGAACTTCCTGAGCGCCGAGACCACCGCCTTGATCACGAAGGCCAGCATCGTGACCTTCACGCCCGACTTCTCGTTCTCCTTGTTGGTGGCGACGCGGAAGGCTTCGAGCTCGGTGATGTCGGCATCGTCGTTGTTCGTGACGTGCGGGATCATCACCCAGTTGCGGTGCAAGTTCGCGCCGCTGATCTTCTTGATGCGCGACAGGTCCTTGCGCTCGACCGTGCCGAACTTCGTGAAGTCGACCTTCGGCCAGGGCAAGAGACCCAGCGCGGCGCCGTCGGCACCGCCACCGCCCGCGGGCTTGGCCGCGGCGGAAGCCTTGGTGGTGGCCAGGCCGCTCATCACGGCCTGGGTGAAGCCCTGGACGTCTTCCTGCGTGATCCGGCCCTTCGGACCGGAACCCTTGACCTCCTCGAGCGGCACGCCGAGTTCGCGCGCGAACTTGCGCACCGAGGGCGAGGCATGCGGCAGGCCGGCCGACGGGCTCCTGGTCGGATCGTGCGGCGCGGCGGCGGCCGGCGCGGGAGCGGCCGCAGCCGGAGCCGGCGCGGAGGCCGAAGCCGTGGCGGGCGCGGCGGCGGCCGCAGCCGCGGGAGCCGGCGCCGGTGCGGGCGCGGCGCCTGCAGCGGGGGCGGCGCCTTCGATCACCGCGATCAGGTCGCCGATGTTGACGACGTCGCCGACCTTGACCTTGAGTTCCTTGAGCGTGCCGGCGGCCGACGACGGGATCTCCATCGAGGCCTTGTCCGATTCGACCGTGATCAGCGACTGCTCGACCTTGATGGTGTCGCCGGGCTTGACCAGCACTTCGATGACCGCGACGTCCTTGAAGTCGCCGATGTCGGGCACCTTCACGTCGACCGGGCCCGCTGCGGCGGCCGGTGCAGCCGCCGCAGCAGGTGCGGGTGCCGCAGCGGCCGGTGCCGGCGCGCTGGCCGCGGGTGCCGGAGCACTGGCCGCGGGCGCCGGCGCGGCGGCCTGGCCGGCCCCTTCGGCCTCGAGCACCAGCACCACCGAACCTTCCTTCACCTTGCTGCCGACCTCGACCTTGAGTTCCTTGACCACGCCGGCGGACGACGACGGAATCTCCATCGAGGCCTTGTCCGACTCCACGGTGATGAGCGACTGCTCGGGCTTGACCGTGTCGCCCACTTTCACCAACACCTCGATCACCGCGACTTCATCGAAATCGCCGATGTCGGGTACCTTGACTTCCACTGCTGCCATATCGTTTGTCTCCCGCCGGAAGGCGCGTCCTGGTTGTGGGGAATCGTGATTACGCGTAGAGCGGGTTCACCTTGTCGGCATTGATGCCGTACTTCTTGATCGCCTCGGCCACCTTGGCGGCCGGCAGCACGCCGTCCTCGGCCAGGGCCTTGAGCGCGGCCACCACGATATAGTGGCGGTTGACCTCGAAGTGCTCGCGCAGCTTGTTGCGGAAGTCGCTGCGGCCGAAGCCGTCGGTGCCCAGCACCTTGTAGTTGCGGCCCTTGGGGATGAAGGGACGGATCTGCTCGGCGTAGGCCTTCATGTAGTCGGTCGAGGCGACCACCGGACCGGTGCTCGCTGCGAGCTGCTGCGCCACGAAGGGCACGCGGGCTTCCTCGGTCGGGTGCAGCAGGTTCCAGCGGTCGGCGTCCTGGCCGTCGCGCGTCAGCTCGTTGAAGCTCGGGCAGCTCCACACCGATGCCGAGACGCCCCAGTCCTGTTCGAGCAGCTCCTGCGCGAAGAAGCTCTCGCGCAGGATGGTGCCGCTGCCGAGCAGTTGCACGGTCGGCGCTTCCTTGCCCTTGGCGGCCTTGATCGCGGGGCCCTGACGCGTCAGGTACATGCCCTTGATGATCTGTTCCTCGGTGCCAGGCTGCAGGCCGGGCATCGGGTAGTTCTCGTTGAGCAGCGTGATGTAGTAGTAGACGTTGTCCTGCTTCTCGACCATGCGCTTCAAGCCATGGTGCAGGATCACGCCGACTTCGTGCGCGAAGGTCGGGTCGTAGCTCACGCAGTTCGGGATGGTGTTGGCCAGGATGTGGCTGTGGCCGTCCTCGTGCTGCAGGCCTTCGCCGTTCAGCGTGGTGCGTCCCGAGGTGCCGCCGAGCAGGAAGCCGCGCGCCTGCATGTCGCCGGCCGCCCAGGCCAGGTCGCCGATGCGCTGGAAGCCGAACATCGAGTAGTACACGTAGAACGGCACCATGATGCGGTTGTTGGTGCTGTACGAGGTCGCCGCCGCGATCCAGCTCGACATGCCGCCGGCTTCGTTGATGCCTTCCTGCAGGATCTGGCCGGCCTTGTCTTCCTTGTAGTACATGACCTGGTCCTTGTCGACCGGGGTGTACTGCTGACCGTGCGGGTTGTAGATGCCGATCTGGCGGAACAGGCCTTCCATGCCGAAGGTGCGCGCCTCGTCCACGAGGATCGGCACCACGCGCGGGCCCAGGGCCTGGTCGCGCAGCAGCTGCGTGAGGAAGCGCACGTACGCCTGCGTGGTCGAGATCTCGCGGCCTTCGGCCGTGGGTTCGAGCACCGCCTTGAAGGTGTCGAGCGCGGGCACGGTGAAGCTCTCCTCGGCCTTGACGCGGCGGTGCGGCAGGTAGCCGCCCAGCGCCTTGCGACGCTCGTGCAGGTAGCGCATTTCCGGCGTGTCGTCGGCCGGCTTGTAGAACGGCAGCTCGGCGATCTGGCTGTCGGGGATCGGGATGTTGAAGCGGTCGCGGAAGGCGCGGATGTCGTCGTCGTTGAGCTTCTTGGTCTGGTGGACCGTGTTCTTGCCCTCGCCGATCTTGCCCATGCCGAAGCCCTTGACGGTCTTGACGAGCAGCACCGTGGGCTGGCCCTTGTGGTTCTGGGCCGAGTGGAAGGCCGCGTAGACCTTCTGCGAGTCGTGGCCGCCGCGCTGCAGGTTCCAGACCTCGTCGTCGCTCAGGTGCTCGACCATCTTCAGGGTGCGCGGATCGCGGCCGAAGAAGTTCTTGCGCACATAGGCGCCGTCGTTGGCCTTGAACGACTGGTAGTCGCCGTCGTTGCACTCCATCATGATCTTGCGCAGCGCGCCGTCATGGTCCTTCTCGAGCAGCGCGTCCCAGCCCTTGCCCCAGATCAGCTTGACCACGTTCCAGTTGGCGCCGCGGAACTCGCCTTCGAGCTCCTGGATGATCTTGCCGTTGCCGCGCACCGGGCCGTCGAGGCGCTGCAGGTTGCAGTTGATGACGAAGATCAGGTTGTCGAGGTTCTCGCGCGCCGCCAGGCCGATCGCGCCCAGCGATTCGACCTCGTCCATTTCGCCGTCGCCGCAGAACACCCAGACCTTGCGGTTCTCGGTGTTGGCGATGCCGCGGGCATGCAGGTACTTGAGGAAGCGCGCCTGGTAGATCGCCATCAGCGGGCCCAGGCCCATCGACACCGTGGGGAACTGCCAGAACTCGGGCATCAGCTTGGGGTGCGGATAGCTCGACAGGCCCTTGCCGTCGACTTCCTGGCGGAAGTTGAGCAGTTGCTCCTCGGTCAGGCGGCCTTCGAGGTAGGCGCGGGCGTAGATGCCGGGCGAGACGTGGCCCTGGATGTAGAGCAGGTCGCCGCCGTGGTTTTCGCTCTCGGCGTGCCAGAAGTGGTTGAAGCCGGCGCCGAACATGCTGGCCAGCGAGGCGAAGGAGCCGATGTGGCCGCCGAGGTCGCCGCCTTCGGCCGGGTGGTGGCGGTTGGCCTTGACCACCATCGCCATCGCGTTCCAGCGCATGTAGGCGCGCAGGCGCTGTTCGATCTCGAGGTTGCCGGGACTGCGGGCTTCCTGCGAGGTTTCGATGGTGTTGACATAGCCCGTGTTGGCAGAGAACGGCATGTCGACCGTGTTCTGGCGGGCGTGCTCCAGAAGCTGTTCGAGCAGGAAGTGCGCACGCTCGGGGCCCTCGCTCTGGATCACGGCGGACAGGGCATCCATCCACTCGCGCGTTTCCTGGGAATCCGCGTCGTTCGCGGCCGGGCCGAATTGCTTCTCGGGATTTGCCGACATGCTTGTCTCTCCTTTTGGGGCTGTGGGCGTAATTTAGGCGCTCTGCGTGTGAGCGCGCGGAGTGTCGCACAGAAATAATGAGATTTCAAATAGTGCGCATAGATTTCTTAATGTGACATTTTGACGATTTTGAGCCAGCCCTAGACCGTGCCGGGACCCGTGCCACCGTCGATAACCCGGGCCTTGGGAAGCCCGCCACCTAATAAACTCCCGCAATGCCTTTCTCCTCCCCACTGGCCGTGGCCCGCAGTGCCGTCAACGCCTCGCCGCTGTCGTGGTGGCGCCGCTGGTGGCGCCGCCAGACCCCGGTGCTGCAGGACGCCGTCGCGATGCTGGCCCCGATGGCCGCCGTGCTGCTGTTCCTCGCGGCGATCGTCACCGCCTTCTGGTACCTGCGCACCGAGGAGGTCGAGCGCGAGCAGGAATCGGTGCGCCGCGACGTCGAATACGCCCAGCAACGCCTGCGGCTGCGGTTGCTGGAACGCCAGGAGCAGCTGATGCGCATCGCGCGCGATGCCTCCAACCGCGAGATCGACCCGATCGAGTTCACCAGCCGCGCCGAATCGCTGGTCAGCCAGTTCCCCGAGCTGCAGACCATCACCTGGATCGACGACCGCCGCCGCTTCAAGGCCGGCTATGCCGCGCCCAGCGTGCATCCGGCGCAGCAGCACCTGATCGGCGACGTGCTGCGCCCCGGCGACATCGAGAGCAACTACGCGCTGGCGCGCGAGCTGCGCCAGCCGGTGTTCTCCCAGCCCGCGGCCGGCGGCGATCCGCCGGCCATGCTGCAGCTGCACATCCCGCTGTTCGACCAGGGCCTGTTCGCGGGCGTGGTGCTCGGCGAGTTCTCGGTCGATGGCCTGCTGCGCTACGGCATGCCTTCCGAGGTGCAGGCGCGCTACGCGGTGTCGCTGCTCGACGCCAAGGGCAAGGTGATCGCGGGCAACACCGCCAACCTGCGCGAGACCGGCGCGCGCCTCCTGCCCTGGAGCGAACGCACCAACGAATACGAAGTGCCGGTCTCGCCCGTGGGCAACGCACTGGTGCTGCGCGCCCAGGCCTACCGCACCTCGCAGGGCGTGGTCGGCAACGGGCTGTTCTGGCTGGTCTGCGCGCTCAGCGTGCTCACCAGCTGGATGCTGATCGGCACCTGGCGCCACACGCGCCGCAGGCTGCAGGCGCAGCAGCGGCTGGTGGCCGAGACCAACTTCCGCCGCGCGATGGAGAACTCGATGCTGACCGGCATGCGGGTGCTCGACCTGCAGGGCCGCATCACCTACGTCAACGCCGCCTTCTGCGCGATGACCGGCTGGGCCGAGGAGGAGCTGGTCGGCCAGACACCGCCCTTCCCCTACTGGCTCGAGTCCGACCGCGAGATCATGAACGAGCGGCTCGAGGAGGAACTGCACGGCCGCGCCCTGCCCGGCGGCTTCCAGGTGCGCGTGAAGCGCAAGAACGGCAGCGTGTTCGACGCGCGGCTGTACGTCTCGCCGCTGATCGACGCGCGCGGCCACCAGACCGGCTGGATGACCTCGATGACCGACATCACCGAGCCCACGCGCATCCGCGAGCAGCTCTCGGCCTCGTACGAGCGCTTCACCACCGTGCTCGAGGCGCTCGACGCCGCGGTGTCGGTGGCGCCGATCGGCAGCGAGGAGCTGCTGTTCGCCAACAAGCTCTACCGCCTGTGGTTCGGCTCCGACACCGTCGGCCACCTGGGCATGGTGGCGCAGGCCGGCGTGCCGGCCTCGAACGCGCACGACGAGGGACTGGACGACGTCGACCCCTACGCCGGCCTGCCGATCGACACGCTGACCGCCGCGCAGGCGGCCAACAACGAGATCTTCGTGCCCGAGCTCGGCAAGTGGCTCGAGGTGCGCTCGCGCTACCTGACCTGGGTCGACGGCCGCCTGGCGCAGCTGGTGATCGCCACCGACATCACGCCGCGCCGCGACGCCGAGGAACAGGCCGCGGCGCAAGCCGACCGCGCGCAGTCCGCGAGCCGGCTGATCACCATGGGCGAGATGGCCTCGAGCGTGGCGCATGAGCTGAACCAGCCGCTGACCGCGATCAGCAACTACTGCAACGGGATGATGTCGCGCATCAAGAGCCAATCGATCGACAACGATGCGCTGCTGGCCGCGCTCGAGAAGACCTCGAAGCAGGCCCAGCGCGCGGGCCAGATCATCCAGCGCATCCGTTCCTTCGTGAAGCGCAGCGAACCCAACCGCACGCCGGCCGACGTCGCGACCATGGTCAGCGAGGCGGTCGAGCTGGCCGGCATCGAGCTGCGCCGGCGCAACGTGCGCCTGAACCACTACGTGGCGGCGCGGCTGCCGATGGTGCGCGTCGACCCGATCCTGATCGAGCAGGTGATGGTCAACCTGCTGAAGAACGCGGCCGAGTCGATCGACCTCGCCGAGCGCCCGCTGGCGCGGCGCAGCGTCGAACTGCGCGTGCTGCCGAAGGTGATCGAGGGCCACAACGCGATCGAGTTCTCGGTGCAGGACACCGGCAAGGGCCTCGCGCCCGAGGTCATGGACCGGCTCTACGAGGCCTTCTTCTCGACCAAGCCCGAGGGCATGGGCATCGGCCTGAACCTGTGCCGCACCATCGTCGAGTCGCACCGCGGCCGGATGCAGGCGGAGAACATCTACAATGGCCCGGATGTGATCGGATGCCGTTTTTCCTTCTGGATTCCGGTGTTGGACGCTATCAGTTCCCTAGCAAGTGACGAGGTAAAGGTACCTGCATGAGTTTGATTCCGAAAAAGGGCACTGTGTATGTCGTCGATGACGACGAAGCGGTACGCGATTCGCTCCAATGGCTGCTCGAAGGCAAGGACTACCGGGTCCGCTGTTTCGATTCCGCCGAGTCCTTCCTCTCCCGCTACGACCCCCGCGAGGTGGCCTGCCTGATCGTCGACATCCGCATGGGTGGCATGACGGGTCTGGAGCTGCAGGACCGGTTGATCGAGCGCCGCTCGCCGCTGCCGATCGTGGTCATCACCGGCCACGGCGACGTGCCGATGGCCGTCGACAGCATGAAGAAGGGCGCGATGGATTTCATCCAGAAGCCCTTCAACGACGAGGAACTCGTCGCGCTGGTCGAGCGCATGCTCGAACACGCGCGCGGCGCCTTCACGCAGCACCAGCAGTCGGCCAGCCGCGACGCGCTGCTGTCCAAGCTCACGGGCCGCGAGGCGCAGGTGCTCGAGCGCATCGTCGCCGGCCGCCTCAACAAGCAGATCGCCGACGACCTCGGCATCAGCATCAAGACCGTCGAGGCGCATCGCGCCAACATCATGGAGAAGCTCAACGCCAACACCGTGGCCGATCTGCTGAAGATCGCGCTCGGACAGGCGGCGCCCGCTGCCAAGGCCTAGACGCCGGCTATCTGTTCGATAGCGATGCATGACCCCCACGCCTGCGCAAGCGGGCGTTTTTACTTGGAAAATCGAAACCGATGACCGCCCAACTGATCGACGGCAACGCCCTCGCCAAAACCATCCGCGCCGAAGTCGCCGGCCGCACCGCGGCGCTCAAGGCCCGCGGCGTGAACCCGGCCCTTTCCATCATCCTCGTGGGCGAGGACCCGGCCAGCCAGGTCTATACCAAGCACAAGGTCAACGACAGCACGCAGACCGGTCTCTCGGCCACGCTCGAGACCTACCCGGCCGACCTGAGCGAGGCCGACCTGCTCGCGCGCATCCGCGTCCTCAACGACGACCCGGCCGTGCACGGCATCCTGGTGCAACTGCCGCTGCCCAAGCACATGGACAGCCAGAAGGTCATCGAGACCATCTCGCCCGCGAAGGACGTCGACGGCTTCCACGTCGCCAGCGCCGGTGCGCTGATGACCGGCGCGCCGGGCTTCTGGCCCTGCACGCCCTTCGGCTGCATGAAAATGCTCGAGTCCATCGGCTACGACCTGCGCGGCAAGCACGCGGTGGTGATCGGCCGCAGCAACATCGTCGGCAAGCCGATGGCCATGATGCTGCTGGCCAAGAGCGCCACCGTGACCATCTGCCACAGCGCCACGCAGGACCTGGGCGCCATCACGCGCCAGGCCGACGTGATCGTCGCGGCCGTGGGCAAGCTCAACCTCCTCACGGCCGACATGGTCAAGCCCGGCGCGGTGGTCATCGACGTCGGCATGAACCGCAAGGAAGACGGCAAGCTCGCGGGCGACGTCGACTTCGACGGCGTGAAGGAAGTCGCCGGCTGGATCACGCCAGTGCCCGGCGGCGTCGGCCCGATGACGCGCGCCATGCTGCTCGCCAACACCCTTGAAGCGGCCGAACGCGTCGCCAAGTGAACACCATGGCCATCTCGAACAACCCCCTCCTCGATTTCACCGACCTCCCGCTGTTCGACCGCATCCGGCCCGAACACGTCGCCCCCGCGGTCGACGTGCTGCTCGCCGATGCCGAGACCGCGCTGCAGACGGTGACGGCCCCCGACTTCCCCGCGAGCTGGAGCGCGATCTCCAAGGTGCTCGACGTGGCCTCGGAACGCTTCAGCCGCGCCTGGAGCGCGGTCGGCCATCTCAACGCCGTGGCCGACACGCCCGAGCTGCGCGCCGCCTACAACGAGGCGATGCCGCGCGTCACCGCGTTCTGGACCCGCCTGGGCTCCGACGAGCGCCTGTACGCGAAGTACAAGGCGATCGACGTCGCCACGCTCGATGCCGAGCAGCGCCAGGCGCATCGCAACGCGGTGCGCAACTTCGTGCTCGGCGGCGCCGAGCTGCAGGGCGAGGCCAAGCAGCGCTTCGCCGAGATCCAGGAACGCCAGGCCGAGCTGAGCCAGAAGTTCAGCGAGAACGCGCTCGACGCGACCGATGCCTTCGCCTACTACGCGCAGTTCGGCGAGCTCGAGGGCGTGCCCGAGGACGTGGTCAACGCCGCGCGCGCCGCGGCCGAAGCCGAGGCCAAGGACGGCTACAAGCTCACGCTCAAGATGCCCTGCTACCTGCCGGTGATGCAGTTCGCCAAGAGCAGCGCGCTGCGCGAGACGCTCTACCGCGCCTACGTCACGCGCGCCAGCGAACTCGGCGACCCGGCCTTCGACAACACGGCCCTGATCAGCGAGATCCTCGCGCTGCGCGAGGAAGAGGCCAAGCTGCTGGGCTACCGCAACTTCGGCGAGCTCTCGGTGGTGCCGAAGATGGCCGAGTCGCCCGAGCAGGTGGTGAAGTTCCTGCGCGACCTGACCGCCAAGGCCCGCCCCTACGGCGAGCGCGACCTCGCCGACCTGCGCGTTTTCGCCTCCACTCAACTGGGCCTGGCCGATCCGCAGCCCTGGGACTGGAGCTACGTCGGCGAGAAGCTCAAGGAGGCGCGCTACGCCTTCAGCGAGCAGGAGGTCAAGCAGTACTTCCCGGCGCCCAAGGTGATGGCGGGCCTGTTCAAGATCGTCGAGACGCTGTTCGAGGTCTCGATCCGCCGCGACAGCGCGCCGACCTGGCATCCAAGCGTCGAGTTCTACCGCATCGAGCGCGCCGGCCAGAAGGTCGGCCAGTTCTACCTCGACCCCTCCGCACGTGCCGCCAAGCGCGGCGGCGCCTGGATGGACGACGTGCGCGCGCGCTGGCTGCGGCCCGACGACGGCCGGCTGCAGACGCCGATCGCGCAACTGGTCTGCAATTTCGCCGAAGGCGTGGGCGGCAAGCCGCCGCTGCTCACGCACGACGACGTGACCACCCTGTTCCACGAATTCGGCCATGGCCTGCACCACATGCTCACGCAGGTGAACGAGCGCGACGTCTCGGGCATCAGCGGCGTCGAATGGGACGCAGTCGAGCTGCCGAGCCAGTTCATGGAGAACTTCTGCTGGGAGTGGGACGTGCTGAGCCACATGACGGCCCACGTCGACACCGGCGAGCCGCTGCCGCGCGCGCTGTTCGACAAGATGACCGCGGCCAAGAACTTCCAGAGCGGCCTGCAGACGCTGCGCCAGATCGAGTTCTCGCTGTTCGACATGCTGCTGCACACCGAGTACCACGCCGCGGCCGCGAAGCCCGGCGACGTGCTCGCGCTGCTGGCCCAGGTGCGCGCCGAGGTGGCCGTGATGCCTTCGCCGCCGTTCAGCCGCACGCCGAACACCTTCAGCCACATCTTCTCGGGCGGCTACGCGGCCGGCTACTACAGCTACAAGTGGGCCGAGGTGCTGAGCGCCGACGCCTACGCGGCCTTCGAGGAAACCGTGGGCGCCAACGGCGAACCGAGCATCGAGACCGGCCGCAAGTACCGCCAGGCCATCCTCGAGGCCGGCGGCAGCCGCAGCGCGATGGAGTCGTTCAAGGCCTTCCGCGGCCGCGAACCCCAGCTTGATGCGCTGCTGCGACACCAGGGTATGGCCGAGCCGCAGCCGGCTTGATGCGGCGCTGAAGCTTGAGATACTCGGGCCATGCGCCCGATTTACAAATTCTCACCAAGTCGCCTGACCGGTTTCGTCCTCCTGCTCGCCGTCGCGGGCGCGGTGGCGCAACCGGTCTACCGGCAGGTCGACAAGAACGGCCGGATTACCTTCTCGGACCGCGCGCCCACCGCCAGCACCGAACCGGCCGCCAATGCGCAGCCGGCGCCCGGCGCGGGCGCCAACGCGGGCCTGCCCTACGAGCTGCGCCAGATCGCGCAGCGCTATCCCGTGACGCTCTACAGCGGCGACGACTGCAGTCCCTGTTCGATGGCGCGCACGCTGCTCGTCACGCGCGGCATCCCGTTCCAGGAACGCACGGTGAACAGCAACCAGGACGTGGAGGCGCTGCAGAAGCTCAGCGGCCAGAACTCGCTGCCGCTGCTGACCATCGGCACGCAGCAGTTGCCCGGCTTCTCCGACACGCAGTGGGCGCAGTACCTCGACGCGGCCGGCTATCCCAGAAGCAACGGCCTGCCCAGCGGCTACCGCAATCCGCCGGCACAGCCGATGGTCGCGCAGGTCACGCGCGCACCGGCGCCCGCACCCGCCGCCGCGCGCGCGGCGCCCGACGAGCAGCCGCTGCCCGCGGCACCGCCGAGCGGTCCGACGCCGGAGAACCCGGCCGGCATCAAGTTCTGATCAGGCGAAGTCCAGCGTCCGCACGCCCTCGGGCGTGCCGAGCAGGCACACATGCGCCTTCTGGTGCGCGAACACGCCGACGGTGACCACGCCGGGCCACTGGCTCACCTCGGATTCGAAGGCCAGCGGATCGGCGATCTTCAGGCCCGTCACGTCGACGATGTGCTGGCCGTTGTCGGTGACCAGCGGCAGGCCGTCCTTCTCGCGCACCTGGGCCTGGCCGCCGAGCGCCGCGAACTGCCGCATCACGCGGCGCGCCGCCATCGGGATCACCTCGACCGGCAGCGGAAAGGCACCGAGCGTGTCGACCAGCTTCGAGGCATCGGCGATGCAGACGAAACGGCGCGACTGGGCCGCGATGATCTTCTCGCGCGTGAGCGCGGCACCGCCGCCCTTCACCATGAAACCCCGCGGGTCGATCTCGTCGGCACCGTCGATGTAGACGCCCAGCTCCTCGACCTCGTTGCTGTCGAACACCTGGATGCCCAGCGCCCGCAGGCGCTCGGTGGAGGCGATCGAGCTCGAGACGGCGCCGCGGATCTGGTCCTTGATCGTGGCCAGCGCGTCGATGAACTTGTTGACCGTCGAGCCGGTGCCCACGCCCACGATCTCGCCCTTCACCACGTAGGCCAGGGCGGCGCGGCCCACCTGGGCCTTGAGTTCGTCCTGGGAGATGGTGGCGGGTGCGGCGGAAGAAGGAAGGGGTGCGGTCATCGCGGAGAATCCTGGGCTCATTGAAGCCCCGAATTATCCGACGATGTCCCTGCTGCCCTCCTCGCTCTACGGCCTGGCCCGCCCTTTCCTGTTCGGTTTCGACCCGGAGCATGCCCATGAACTGACGCTCGACGGGCTCGCGCGCACGCAGAACACGCCGCTGGCCTGCGCCTATTCGGCGCCGCGCGTCGACGATCCCGTCACCCTGGCCGGCCTGCAGTTCCCGAACCGCGTCGGCCTCGCCGCCGGCCTCGACAAGAACGCGCGCTGCATCGACGCCTTCGCCGCCATGGGCTTCGGCTTCGTCGAGGTCGGCACCGTCACGCCCAAGGGCCAGCCCGGCAATCCGCGCCCGCGCATGTTCCGCCTGCCCGAACGCCAGGCGCTGATCAACCGGCTCGGCTTCAACAACGACGGGCTGGCCGCGTTCCTGGCCAACGTGCAGAAGGCGCGCTTCCGCCGCAACGCGGGCCGCGCGAAGGCGCCGATGCTGCTGGGCCTGAACATCGGCAAGAACGCCGCCACGCCGATCGAGCGCGCGGTGGACGACTACATCGCCTGCCTCGACGGCGTGTACCCGCATGCCGACTACGTGACGATCAACATCTCGAGCCCCAACACCGCCAACCTGCGCAGCCTGCAGAGCGACGAGGCGCTCGACGCGCTGCTGGGCGCCGTGGCCGAGCGGCGCGAGACGCTGGCGCGCCAGCCCCTCGGCGGTGCGCCGCGCCGCGTGCCGCTGTTCGTGAAGATCGCGCCCGACCTTGACGAGGCCCAGGTGGCGGTGATCGCCGCCACGCTGCGCCGCCACGGCATGGATGGCGTGATCGCCACCAACACCACGCTGGCGCGCGATGCGGTCGAGGGGTTGCAGCATGCGAAGGAAGCGGGTGGCCTCTCGGGCGCACCGGTGCGCGAATCGAGCAACCGCGTGATCGCCCAGCTGCGCGCCGCATTGGGCGCGGACTTCCCGATCGTCGGCGTGGGCGGCATCCTGGGCGCGGCCGATGCCAAGGCCAAGATCGCGGCGGGCGCGGACGTGGTGCAGATCTACACCGGCCTGATCTACCGCGGCCCGGCACTGGTCCATGAAACGGCACAGGCGCTGCAGCGGGATCGCGGCAGCGCCTGAGTTTTTTCAGCGGGACATCTGGCGAGCGTGGCTCGCCGGCCGTTTCAGCGCATGCGCCAGAGGATCGGCGCGACGAAGGTCGCCCAGCGCAGCAGGCGCTTCGGGCGGACCACCACCAGCGCCGCAGCCACGGCCACACCCGTGGCAACCGGATGCTCGCGCGCGATGCGCAGCGCCGTGGCCGTCGGGGTTTCGTCGGGCGGCGGAGGCGCAGACTGCTCCACAGCGTGCGCGGCGGCGGTACCGCCACCCTGCAAGGTCGCGATGCGCAGGCGCTGGCGCTCGATGCGTTCGATCAGTTCCTCGCGCGTGGCCGGGCGGCGGGGCGCCGGCTCGTCCTCTTCACCCGGCTCGTCGCCGAGCCCGAAGCGCTCCTGCACCCAGGTCCAGTCACGCGCCAGTTCCTCACGGGTCGGCGTGAAGCTGTTCGAGGCGCCGCGCAGCTGGGTCCACAAGCCCCAGGCCGCCGCGAGCCACAGCACGATCCAGAGCGCGGCCACCGACCATGCGGCGGTGGTGCGCTGCGGCGTGTCCCAGAAATGGACCACGACGGCCACGGACAGCAGCGCGACGGCGATCGTCGTCAGGCCCAGCAGCACGATCGCGAGGACCAGCACCAGCTTGAGCCGCTGCTTCTCCTCCTCCCAGGCCATGCGCAGCAGCTGCACACGGTCTTCGGCGGCCATCGCGCCCTCGGCTGCGGCAATGCGCAGCCGGCGCAGGCGCCGGTCCAGTCCGAGCAGGGAGAGCAACCTCATCGGCAGCCCCCCGTCATCATGGTTCGATCAGCGGCGACCAAGCAGCAGGCCCACCAGCACACCGACGGCCAGCGCGCCTGCGGCGATCTGCCAGGGTTCGTCGTGGGCATAGGCGTTGGTGGCCGAGGCGGCTTCGCGGGCCTTCTTGGCGGCGAGGCGGCTCTTCTCGGCGGCGAGTTCGCGGGCGATCGCGAGCTTGGTGTCGATGCGCTGGCGCAGCGCCTTGATGTGGGGAACCGAATCCAGGTCCTTGCTGGCGAGCACGCCACGCACGTCGCTCGCGATGTCCTCGGCTGCCGCCTCGAGATTCTTGGATGCACTCATTGGAAACCTTCCTCCGTGATGACACCGGCACCGCGCCGGCGGCTTCACGCCTACAAATGGCGTGCTGTCATGTTACAGGCTCCATCGGCCACACAGGCCTGCATCCACAAAGAGTTCTGCAAGAGATCGTTCGCGATCGACGCGGAATTCAGTCCTCGGCCGCGAGCAGGTCCACCACGTGGCGGCCGATCGCGAGACTGCTCGTGAGCCCCGGCGATTCGATGCCGAACAGGTTGACGAGGCCTCGCACGCCATGCGCGCGCGGTCCGTCGATGCGGAAGTCGGCCGCGGGATCGCCGGGGCCCGAGATCTTCGGTCGCATGCCTGCATAGCCCGGGATCAATGCGCCATCGGGCAGCGCGGGCCAGTACTTGCGCACCTCGGCATAGAAGGCATCGCCGCGCGCCGGGTCCACCACCAGGTCGTCGGGCGAGCTCACCCATTGCACGTCGGGTCCGAACTTGGCCTGCCCGCCGAGGTCGATCGTCAGGTGCACGCCGAGGCCACCGGGCTCGGGCACCGGATAGACCAGCCGGCCGAAGGGCGCGCGGCCCGACAGGGTGAAGTAGTTGCCCTTCGCGAAATGGGCGGTGGGCACGGTCTCGGTGGCGAGTCCTCCGAAGTGGCGCGCCAGATCGGGGGCCCCCAGGCCGGCCGCGTTGACCACACTGCGGCAGCGCAACCGCGTGCCGTCATGCGCCGTCAAGACGATGCCGCCCTCCTCCAGGTCAGCCCGCGTCACGGCCGACTTCAACGCCAGCATGCCGCCCGCATTCTCGAGGTCGCCGAGCAGGCTCAGCATCAGCGCATGGCTGTCGACGATGCCCGTGCTCGGCGAGACCAGCGCGGCCATGCAGCGCAGTTGCGGTTCGAGCGCGACGGCCTGCGCCGCCGAAATCTGTTCGAGGTCGTCGACACCATTGGCCGCGGCCTTGAGACGGATCGCCTCGAGCTCCGCCACCTGTTCGGTCGAGGTCGCGACGATCAGCTTGCCGCAGCGCCGGTGCGGCACGCCGCGCGCTTCAGCATAGGCATACAGCAGTTGCTTGCCCTCGACGCACAACGTCGCCTTCAGCGAGCCTTGCGGGTAGTAGATCCCCGCATGAATGACTTCGCTGTTGCGCGAACTCGTGCCGGTGCCGATGGCGCCTTCGGCCTCGAGCACCATCACTTCACGGCCCGCGAGCGCGAGTGCGCGCGCCACGGCCAAACCCACCACACCACCGCCGATGACGGCGCAATCGAGATCGTCCATGCGGCGAGCTTAGCGCGAGCGCCGCGCCGGGGAAGATCAGGTCGCGGTCGGCGGCGGCTCGGGATCGGTGGGCTCGTCGGGCGCCTTGTTCGGCCCCTCGTCGGGCTCCACGGGCAGGCCCGGCGTGGGCGTGATCGGCGTCGGAAGATCGGGTGCGGTCGCCATGATCTTTTCTCCTGGGTTGTGGTCGTGCCATCGGTTCTAGGCGCGAAGGCACGAGAAACCAGCGGCACGCGACGGCACTTGGCGTCGGTGCGCACCGACAGGCCAACGGCAATGCCGTTGGGGCCGATGCGCCGACGGAAAAGAGAAATGAAACCGGGAAATTGGTGGGCGGTGGAGGTTTCGAACCTCCGACCCCAGCAGTGTGAATGCTGTGCTCTACCCCTGAGCTAACCGCCCCTGACGCCTCTGCCCGATCTTTTCGATGGGCTTCAGCGCCTGGATGAATCGCGTTCTGCGAAGCCTTAGATTATGCCACAGCTTTTCAAGCGTTTTGGCGAAAGAGTGTGCGACCGTTGCTCGATTTGTCGAGTTGGGACAACACGGCGTCGTGCTCGGCGAGTTCGTGCTCGGTTGCCACCAGCACCGGCAGCTCGATGCTGCGCAGGTCGATGGCGATCATCGTGGTGCCCACTTCGGGCTCGGTGGTGGCCACGTCGATCAGCAGCGCGTCCTGGCCGCGCGTGAGATTGATGTAGACGTCGGCCAGCAGCTGGGCGTCGAGCTTGGCGCCGTGGAAGGTGCGGTTCGAACGGTCGACGCCGAAGCGGTCGCACAGCGCATCGAGCGAGTTGCGCTTGCCCGGGTACACCTGCTTGGCCATGGCCAGCGTGTCGGTCACCTCGCTCACGAAGGTCTTGAGCGGCGGCAGGCCGGCGCGCTCGAATTCCTTGTTGAGGAAGCCCACGTCGAAGGCCGCGTTGTGGATGATCAGTTCGGCGCCGCGCAGGTACTCCACGATGTCGTTGGCCAGGGTGGCGAACTTCGGCTTGTCGCGCAGGAAGTCGGTCGTCAGGCCGTGCACCTTGAGCGCGTCCTCGTGGCTCTCGCGCTCGGGGTTGAAGTAGATGTGCAGGTCGTTGCCGGTGAGCTTGCGGTTGAACAGCTCCACGCAGCCCAGCTCGATGACCCGGTCGCCGTTCTCGGCCGACAGGCCCGTGGTTTCCGTGTCGAGAACGATCAGACGACTCATCAGTGGTTTTCCTTCGCGTGGTTGATCGAGTACTTCGGAATCTCGATCGTCACATTTTCCTGCGCCAGGATCGCCTGGCAACTCAGGCGCGATTGCGGCTCCAGGCCCCAGGCGCGGTCGAGCAGGTCTTCCTCGCCCTCCTCCGCCTCGTTGAGCGAGCCGCCGCCCACGCGCACGATCACGTGGCAGGTGGTGCAGGCGCAGCTCATCTCGCAGGCGTGCTCGATGTTGATGTCGTTGTCGAGCAGGGCCTCGCAGATCGAGGTGCCCGCGGGCGCGGTGATCTCGGCGCCTTGCGGGCAGTACTCGGGGTGCGGATAAATCTTGATCGTGGGCATGCAGTGCTGCGTTGTCGTTCTTGCGGTGTTCTGGACCGTGGACTAAAGCGATTCGACCTTGCGCCCCGAGAGCGCGCGGGCGATGCCGGCATTCATGCGCTGCGCGGCGAAGGGTTCGGTGATCTCGGCCAGCGCCTTGGTCGCGGCCTCGATCGCGGCCGCGTCGCTGCCCTGGGCGCTCAGGCGCAACGCGCTCATCGACGCATCGATGGCCGCGCGCTCCTGCGCGTCGAGCAGGTCGCCGTCGGTATCGAGCGCGCTCTTCGTCGCGAGCAGCATGCGTTCGGCATCGACGCGGGCCTCGACCAGCGCGCGCGCCTGCATGTCCTGCTGCGCGGTCGAGAAGCTCTCCTGCAGCATGGTCGCGATCTGGTCGTCGGACAGGCCGTAGGAAGGCTTGACGGTGACGCTGGCTTCGACGCCGCTCATCTGCTCCTTGGCGCTCACGCTCAGCAGGCCGTCGGCGTCGACCGTGAAGGTCACGCGGATGCGCGCGGCGCCCGCGGTCATCGGCGGAATGCCGCGCAAGGTGAAGCGCGCGAGGCTGCGGCAATCGGCCACCAGGTCGCGCTCGCCTTGCACCACGTGCAGCGCCAGCGCGGTCTGGCCGTCCTGGTAGGTGGTGAAGTCCTGCGCCATCGCGGTCGGGATGGTCTGGTTGCGCGGCACGATGCGCTCGACCAGCCCGCCCATGGTCTCGAGACCCAGCGACAGCGGAATCACGTCGAGCAGCAGCAGCTCGCCCGCGCCGTTGTTGCCGGCCAGCTGGTTCGCCTGGATCGCGGCGCCGAGCGCGACGACCTCGTCGGGGTTGAGGTTGACCAGCGGCTCGCGCCCGAAGAACTCGGCAACGGCCTCGCGAACCTGCGGCATGCGCGTCGACCCGCCCACCAGCACGATGCCCTGCAGGTCGTCGGCCTTGAGCCTGGCATCGCGCAGCGCCTTGCGCACGGCGGCCAGGGTGCGGTCGGTGAGCGCCTTGGTGGCCGCGTCGAACTGCGCGCGCTGCAGCGCGAAGCGAATCGGCTGGCCGCCCACGTCGGCGGCGAAGGTCACGGTGTCGGCATCGGTCAGCGCTTCCTTGGCGGCGCGCGCCGCCACGAGCACGGCGGCCTTGTCGGTTTCGCTCGCGGTCTGGACACCGCTTTGCGCCAGCACGAAATCGGCCAGCGCATGGTCGTAGTCGTCGCCGCCGAGCGCCGAATCGCCGCCGGTTGCGATGACCTCGAACACGCCCTGCGTGAGCCGCAGGATGGAGATGTCGAAGGTGCCGCCGCCCAGGTCGTAGACCGCGTAGACGCCCTCGCTCGCGTTGTCGAGGCCGTAGGCGATGGCGGCCGCGGTGGGCTCGCTGATCAGACGCAGCACGTTGAGGCCGGCCAGCTGCGCCGCGTCCTTCGTGGCCTGGCGCTGGCCCTCGTCGAAGTAGGCCGGCACGGTGATGACCGCACCGTAGAGCTCGTCGTCAAAGGTGTCCTCGGCGCGGTAGCGCAGCGTCGCGAGGATCTCGGCGCTGATCTCGACCGGCGACTTGTCGCCCGCCGCGGTGTGCACCTGCACCATGCCGCCGTCGCCACCGCCGATGGCGTAGGACATCGCTTCGCGGTGGGTCACGTCGGCCAGCCCGCGGCCCATGAGCCGCTTGACCGAGGTGATGGTGTTCGAGGGGTCCTGCGCGCGCGCGGCGACCGCGTCGAAGCCGATCTGGCGGCGCTCTTTGTCGAGGTAGCGCACCACCGAGGGCAGCAGCACGCGGCCCTGGTCGTCGGGCAGGCATTCGGCCACGCCGTTGCGCACCGAGGCCACCAGCGAATGCGTGGTGCCGAGGTCGATGCCGACGGCGATGCGGCGCTGGTGCGGGTCGGGGGCCTGGCCGGGTTCTGAAATCTGGAGGAGAGCCATGCCCTTATTGTCCCAATTGATCCGATTTGGCTTCGACGTCGTGGCCGAAGCGCTCAATGAACATGAGGGCTCTCACCTGTTGCGCGGCGGCGGGGTAGTCGCCCTTCTCGTCGATCAGCCAGTCGAGCGACGAGAGCGCGCGGGCGCGGCCCGCGTCGACCTCGGCTTGCAGGCGATCGAGCGAGGCGATGTCCTCGACCTCGTCGAGCGCCTCGCGCCATTCCATCTGCTGCATCAGGAAGTCGGGCGGCATCGCCGTGTTGTTCTCGGCATTGACCGGAGCACCGTGCAGCTCGCAGAGGTAGCTCGCGCGCCGCACCGGATCCTTGAGCCGCTGGTAGGCCTCGTTGATGCGCACCGACCATTGCATGGCCACGCGCTGGGCTGCTGCACCCTGCGCCGCGAAACGGTCGGGATGGGCTTCGCGCTGCAGCTCTTTCCAGCGCGCGTCCAGCGCCGCGCGGTCCTGCGCGAAAGTCGCGGGGACGGCGAACAGCTCGAAGTCGGTGTCGTTCAGGTTCATGGCATGAAAAAACCGCCAGCACATGACATGGTGGCGGCTGTTGTCGCGGTCAGCGACTGCGCATCAGATGCGGAAGCTTTCCCCGCAACCGCAGCGGTCGCGTTCGTTCGGGTTGTTGAACTTGAAGCCCTCGTTGAGGCCCTCGCGCACGAAGTCCAGCTGCGTGCCGTCGATGTAGGCCAGGCTCTTTGGGTCCACCAGCACCTTCACGCCGTGGTCCTCGAACACCACGTCCTCGGGCGTCAATTCGTCCACGTACTCGAGCTTGTAGGCCAGGCCCGAGCAGCCCGTGGTCTTCACGCCCAGCCGCACGCCCACGCCCTTGCCTCGCTTGCCGAGGTAGCGATTCACATGGCGCGCGGCGGCTTCTGTCAGCGTGACGGCCATCTCAGTGCACTGCCGCGGCTTCGGCGCTCTTCGCGCCGTGCTTGGCCTTGTAGTCGCTCACGGCCGCCTTGATCGCATCCTCGGCGAGGATCGAGCAGTGGATCTTGACCGGCGGCAGCGCCAGTTCCTCGGCGATCTGCGCGTTCTTGAGCGCGGCGGCTTCATCGAGCGTCTTGCCCTTGACCCATTCGGTCACGAGCGACGACGAGGCGATCGCCGAGCCGCAGCCGTAGGTCTTGAAGCGCGCGTCTTCGATCACGCCGGTTTCGGGGTTGACCTTGATCTGCAGCTTCATCACGTCGCCGCAGGCCGGCGCGCCGACCATGCCGGTGCCGACCGAATCGTCGCCCTTTTCGAAGGAGCCGACGTTGCGCGGGTTTTCGTAGTGGTCGATGACCTTGGAAGAATATGCCATGGTGTACCTCTCAAACTGTGTTCAATCGTGGAGCTTCGGAGCGGTCTCGCGTCACTGCCTCAGTGCGCCGACCACTGGATCGTGCTGATGTCGACGCCGTCCTGGAACATTTCCCACAGGGGGCTCAATTCGCGCAGCTTGGCCACGTTGTGCTTGATGGTCGAGATGGCGTAGTCGATCTCTTCCTCGGTCGTGAAACGGCCGATGGTCATGCGCAGGCTGCTGTGGGCGAGCTCGTCGCTGCGGCCCAGGGCGCGCAGCACGTAGCTGGGCTCGAGGCTGGCCGAGGTGCAGGCCGAACCCGACGACACCGCCAGGCCCTTGATGCCCATGATCAGCGACTCGCCCTCGACGTAGTTGAAGCTCATGTTCAGGTTGTGCGGCACGCGGTGCTCGAGGTCGCCGTTGATGAAGACCTGTTCCACGTCCTTCAGGCCGTCGAGCAGACGCTTCTGCAGCCGAGCGGCCTTGGCGATGTCTTCCTTCATCTCGAGCTTGGCGATGCGGAAGGCCTCGCCCATGCCCACGATCTGGTGCGTGGGCAGCGTGCCCGAGCGCATGCCGCGCTCATGGCCGCCACCGTGCATCTGGGCCTCGAGCCGCACGCGCGGCTTGCGGCGCACGTACAGCGCGCCGATGCCCTTGGGGCCGTAGGTCTTGTGCGACGCCAGGCTCATCAGGTCGATCGGCAGCTTGGCGATGTCGATCTCGACCTTGCCGGTGGCCTGCGCGGCGTCGACGTGGAAGATCACGCCCTTCTCGCGGCAGATGTTGCCGAGCGCCACCACGTCCTGCACCACGCCGATCTCGTTGTTCACGAACATCACGCTCGCGAGGATCGTGTCGGGACGGATCGCGGCCTTGAATTTATCGAGATCGAGCAGGCCGTCTTCCTGCACGTCGAGGTAGGTGACCTCGAAGCCCTGGCGCTCGAGCTCGCGCATGGTGTCGAGCACGGCCTTGTGCTCGGTCTTCACCGTGATCAGGTGCTTGCCCTTGCCCTTGTAGAACTGCGCCGCGCCCTTGAGCGCGAGGTTGTTCGACTCGGTGGCGCCCGAGGTCCAGACGATCTCGCGCGGATCGGCGCCGATCAGTTCGGCCACGTAGCCGCGGGCCTTCTCGACCGCCTCTTCCGCTTCCCAGCCCCAGGCGTGGCTGCGCGACGCCGGGTTGCCGAAGTGCTCACGCAACCAGGGAATCATGGCGTCGACCACACGCGGGTCGACCGGCGTGGTCGCGCCGTAGTCGAGATAGATCGGGAAATGAGGAGTTACGTCCATGGCTGGCTCGTGCTGGCGTGGGGGTTGTTCTTGGTCGCTGTTCGTTCGCTGGCGGCGCCCGGTGGGCGCCGCGTCGGTCTAGGCTCGAAGCTTCGGCGTCGCGCGGTCCTCAGGACTTGGCGAAGACGTTGCCCAGGGCAAACACCGAATTCGGTGCATTGACGCGGATCGGCTTGACCACCGGCTGCGCGGAAATGGCGCGCTTGACGACCGGCTTGTTCTCGATCTGCACGCCCTTGGCGATCTGGTCGTCGACCAGCTTCTGCAGGGTGACCGAATCGAGGAACTCGACCATGCGCTGGTTCAGCGAGGCCCAGAGTTCGTGGGTCATGCAGCGGCCTTGTTCGCCGAGGCAGTTTTCCTTGCCGCCGCACTGGGTGGCGTCGATCGGTTCGTCGACCGACACGATGATGTCGGCCACGGTGATGTCGGCAGCCTTGCGGCCCAGGCTGTAGCCACCGCCCGGACCCCGGGTGGATTCGACGAGTTCGTGACGGCGCAGCTTGCCGAAGAGTTGTTCGAGGTACGACAGCGAAATCTGCTGCCGCTGGCTGATCGCGGCCAGCGTGACCGGACCGGTGTTCTGACGCAGAGCCAGATCGATCATGGCTGTGACCGCAAAACGGCCTTTGGTAGTGAGACGCATCGCAAGCTCCTTTTTAGCGCTTACCGTTGAAATGACACCGTTGCCCGGGAGCCACGGTGATCTCGTCTCCGCCCTGCCCGACTCTTGACACTGGTGAGCCAGTGGTTGTGAGTCGGTCCTTCATCGCGAAGTTTCTTTTTTGTTGAGTGTTTCGCTCAAGTATATCAGAAGCCCCCCGGGTTTGCTCGGGTAAACCCGATTCCGGGCGATCAGGGGCGCCGGCGGCGCAAACCTTCTGCCTACTTGGCCGGCGGTATCGCGATGTTGTCGCTGCCCGCGGCGCCGAAGGCCTGCTCGCGCAGCAGCGCCAGCTGGTCGCGCACCCGCGCCGCCTTCTCGAACTCGAGGTTGCGGGCGTGCTCGAGCATCTGCTTTTCGAGCCGCTTGATCTCGCGCGCGATGTCCTTCTCGCTCATGTCCTCGACCTTGGCACGCTCGAGGTCCAGCTTGGCCATTTCCTTGCCGGTCTTCTCGCTGTAGACGCCGTCGATCAGGTCGCGCACCTGCTTCACGATGCTGCGCGGCGTGATGCCGTTGGCTTCGTTGTGGGCGATCTGGCGCGCGCGCCGGCGCTCGGTCTCGCCGATGGCGCGCTTCATCGATTCGGTCATCCGGTCGGCATACAGGATGGCCTTGCCGTTCAGGTTGCGCGCCGCCCGGCCGATGGTCTGGATCAGCGAGCGCTCGGCGCGCAGGAAGCCTTCCTTGTCGGCATCGAGGATCGCCACCAGCGAGACCTCGGGAATGTCCAGCCCCTCGCGCAGCAGGTTGATGCCCACCAGCACGTCGAAGGTGCCCAGGCGCAGGTCGCGCAGGATCTCCACGCGTTCGACCGTGTCGACGTCGCTGTGCAGGTAGCGCACCTTCACGCCGTTGTCGCCCAGGTAGTCGGTGAGCTGCTCGGCCATGCGCTTGGTCAGGGTGGTGATCAGCACGCGCTCGTTCTTCTCGACGCGCACGTGGATCTCCTGCAGCACGTCGTCGACCTGGTGGGTGGCCGGCCGGACCTCCACCTCGGGATCGATCAGGCCGGTGGGCCGCACCAGCTGCTCGACCACCTGGCCGGCGTGCTGCTTCTCGTAGTCGGCCGGCGTGGCCGACACGAAGATGCACTGGCGCATGCGCTTCTCGAATTCCTCGAGCTTCAGCGGCCGGTTGTCGAGCGCGCTCGGCAGCCGGAAACCGTACTCCACCAGCGTGGTCTTGCGCGCCCGGTCGCCGTTGTACATGCCGCCGAGCTGGCCGATCATCTGATGGCTCTCGTCGAGGAACATCAGGGCGTCCTTCGGCAGGTAGTCGGTCAGCGTGGGCGGCGGGTCGCCAGGCGCCGCGCCCGAGAGGTGGCGCGTGTAGTTCTCGATGCCCTTGCAGTGGCCAATCTCGGCCAGCATCTCGAGGTCGAAGCGGGTGCGCTGCTCGAGGCGCTGGGCCTCCACCAGCTTGCCCGCGGCCACGAGCTCCTTGAGCCGCCCGTCGAGCTCGATCTTGATGGTTTCCACGGCGGCCAGCACCTTGTCGCGCGGCGTCACGTAGTGGCTCGAGGGGTAGACCGTGAAGCGCGGCACCTTCTGGCGGATGCGCCCGGTCAGCGGGTCGAACAGCTGCAGCGACTCGATCTCGTCGTCGAACAGCTCGATGCGGATCGCGAGCTCGCTGTGCTCGGCCGGGAACACGTCGATGGTGTCGCCGCGCACGCGGAAGGTGCCGCGCGCGAAGTCCTGCTCGTTGCGCGTGTACTGCATGCGGATCAGCTGGCCGATCAGGTCGCGCTGGCCGACCTTGTCGCCCACGCGCGCGATCAGCCGCATCTCCATGTAGTCCTCGGGCGTGCCGATGCCGTAGATCGCGCTCACGGTGGCCACGATCACGGTGTCGCGCCGTTCCAGCACGCTCTTGGTGGCCGACAGCCGCATCTGCTCGATGTGCTCGTTGATCGAGGAGTCTTTCTCGATGAACAGGTCGCGCTGCGGCACGTAGGCCTCGGGCTGATAGTAGTCGTAGTAGCTGACGAAGTACTCGACGGCGTTCTTCGGGAAGAACTCGCGGAATTCGCTGTAGAGCTGGGCCGCCAGGGTCTTGTTGGGCGCGAACACGATGGCCGGGCGCCCGGTGCGGGCGATCACGTTGGCCATGGTGAAGGTCTTGCCCGAGCCGGTCACGCCCAGCAGGGTCTGGAACACCTCGCCGTCGCTCACGCCCTCGACCAGCTGGTCGATGGCCTTCGGCTGGTCGCCGGCCGGCGGATAGGGCTGGTACAGCTCGAAAGGCGAGCCCGGGAAGCTGATGAATTCGCCCTGGGGAGCCGGCCCCACGGGTTCGGCATTGTTCGAGTCTGCTATGGCTTCGTTGATCTCTGGCATGGCTGTACCCGTCAGGTGGCGTGGCGCCGGTAAAATTCAAGGCAACCGCAAAGCTTAAAGCCTCGAGCGGTTGCCAGCGAAGCTTTCATCCCAAAGGACCTTTCCATGTCTATGTTCACCGCGGTCGAGATGGCACCGCGCGATCCGATCCTCGGCCTCAACGAGCAATTTGCCGCCGATACCAATCCCAGCAAGGTCAATCTCGGCGTCGGCGTCTACTACGACGACAACGGCAAGCTGCCCCTGCTCCAGTGCGTGCAGGCGGCCGAGCAGAACATGATGAAAGCGCCCACGGCGCGCGGTTATCTGCCCATCGACGGCATCGCGGCGTACGACAACGCCGTCAAGGTGCTGGTCTTCGGCGCCGACAGCGAACCCGTCACCTCGGGCCGCGTGGCCACGATCCAGGCCATCGGCGGCACCGGCGGCCTCAAGGTCGGCGCCGACTTCCTCAAGAAGCTCAACCCCGCCGCCAAGGTGCTGATCAGCGACCCGAGCTGGGAAAACCACCGCGCGCTGTTCACCAACGCCGGTTTCGAGGTCGAGAGCTACCCCTACTACGACGCCGCCAAGCGCGGCATCGACTTCGACGGCATGCTGGCCGCGCTCAACGCCGCCCCGGCCGGCACCGTGGTCGTGCTGCACGCCTGCTGCCACAACCCGACCGGCTACGACATCACGCCCGCGCAATGGGACCAGGTCGTCGCCGCCGTCAAGGCCAAGGGCCTGGTGCCCTTCCTCGACATGGCCTACCAGGGCTTCGGCTACGGCCTGCAGGAAGACGGCGCGGCCGTCGCCAAGTTCGTCGACGCCGGCCTGACCTTCTTCGTCTCGACCTCGTTTTCCAAGAGCTTCAGCCTCTACGGCGAACGCGTGGGCGCCCTGTCGGTGCTGTGCGAGAACAAGGAAGAAGCCGCGCGCGTGCTGTCGCAGCTCAAGATCGCGATCCGCACCAACTACAGCAACCCGCCCACGCACGGCGGCGCCGTGGTGGCCGCGGTGCTCGGCAACCCCGAGCTGCGCGCCCTGTGGGAGAAGGAACTGGGCGAGATGCGCGTGCGCATCAAGGCCATGCGCCAGAAGCTGGTCGACGGCCTCAAGGCCGCCGGCGTGAAGGAAGACATGAGCTTCATCACCACCCAGATCGGCATGTTCAGCTACTCGGGCCTGACCAAGGACCAGATGGTGCGCCTGCGCAACGAGTTCGGCGTCTATGGCACCGACACCGGCCGCATGTGCGTGGCCGCGCTCAACAGCAAGAACATCGATCACGTCTGCGCGTCGATCGCCAAAGTCATTTGAGGCCCCGCGCCGCGGGCGCGTGAGTGATTGCGGCCGCAGGTGACTCGCTCGAGTCACCTGCGCGACACAACTTGTTCACGAAGCCCGCGGCCATCTCCGAGGGCCTTCCCGGGCCTAGGGTTAGGCCCCCTGCGCGTGTCGAAATGCGCTGATATATTGCACCGCAACATTCCAACTCGACACAGCGATGCTCTACCAACTCTACGAAGCCCAGCGTTCCCTCATGGAACCGTTCGCGGACTTCGCCCAGGCCGCCTCCAAGCTCTACAGCCCCGGCGCCGTCTGGAGCCAGCTGCCCGGAGCGCAGCGCATGGCGGCGAGCTACGACCTGCTCTACCGCCTCGGCAAGGACTACGAGAAGCCCGAGTTCAACATCAAGTCGGTCAAGGTCGACGGCGACGACGTCGTGATCCAGGAAGTGATCGAGCTGGAAAAGCCGTTCTGCCAGCTGCGCCGCTTCAAGCGCTTCACCGACGAACCGCACATCCTCAAGACGCTCAAGAGCCAGCCCGTGGTGCTGGTGGTGGCGCCGCTGTCGGGCCACTACGCCACCCTGCTGCGCGACACGGTGCGCACCCTTTTGCAGGACCACAAGGTCTACATCACCGACTGGAAGAACGCGCGCCTGGTGCCGCTGTCGGACGGCGAGTTCCACCTCGACGACTACATCAACTACGTGCAGGAGTTCATCCGCCGCCTGCAGGCCGAGTACGGCAACTGCCACGTGGTCAGCGTGTGCCAGCCCACGGTGCCGGTGCTGGCCGCCGTGTCGCTGATGGCCAGCCGCGGCGAGGCGCTGCCGCTCACCATGACGATGATGGGCGGCCCGATCGACGCCCGCAAGTCGCCCACGGCGGTCAACAACCTCGCGATGAACAAGAGCTTCGAGTGGTTCGAGAACAACGTGATCTACCGCGTGCCGCAGGGCTTCCCGGGCGCGGGCCGGCGCGTCTACCCGGGCTTCCTGCAGCACACGGGCTTCGTCGCGATGAACCCCGACCGCCACGCCAGCAGCCACTACGACTACTTCAAGGACCTGATCAAGGGCGACGACGCGAGCGCCGAGGCGCACCGCAAGTTCTACGACGAGTACAACGCCGTGCTCGACATGGACGCCGATTACTACCTCGAGACGATCCGCACCGTGTTCCAGGAATTCGACCTGGTCAACGGCACCTGGGACGTGAAGAGCCCCACGGGCGAGGTCGAGCGCGTGCGCCCGCAGGACATCCGCGCCACCGCGCTGCTCACGGTCGAGGGCGAGCTCGACGACATCTCGGGCTCGGGCCAGACCGAGGCCGCGCACGAGCTGTGCACCGGCATCGCCGATGCGAAGCGCGAGCACTACGAGGTCAAGGGCGCGGGCCACTACGGCATCTTCAGCGGCCGCCGCTGGCGCGAACTGGTCTACCCCAAGATGCAGAAGTTCATCGCCGCCAACGACCAGCCGCAAAGCCGTGCCGGTGAACGCGAGAGCCTGCCGGCCGAGGACAAGGTCAAGCCCGGCCGCAAGCTGGCCGCCACCACCGCCAAGGCGCCCGCCAAGAAGGCGGTGCCGGCCAAGAAGGTGGCACCGGCCGCGAAGCGCGCGCCCGCCCCGAAGAAGACCGTGGCGCGCAAGACCGCCGCCGCGGCGCGCTGAGCGCCCTCCTCCTCCCGTGAACGGACTGGCCGCACGCATCCACGACGCACTGCCCCAGACGCAGTGCACCCGTTGCGGCTACCCCGACTGCGAGGGCTATGCGCAGGCCGTGGCCAGCGCCGAGGCCGAGATCAACCAGTGCCCGCCCGGCGGCGCCGAAGGCGTCGAGCGGCTCGCGCAGCTCACCGGCCGCCCCGTGCAGGCGCTCGATCCGGCATTCGGCACCGAGGGCCCGCGCAGGCTGGCGGTGATCGACGAGGCCTGGTGCATCGGCTGCACGCTGTGCCTCGATGCCTGCCCGACCGACGCCATCCTCGGCATCAACAAGCGCATGCACACCGTGATCGACGCGCACTGCACGGGCTGCGAACTCTGCATCCCGGTCTGCCCGGTCGACTGCATCTCGCTCGAGGACGCCACGCCGGGCCGCACCGGCTGGCAGGCCTGGTCGCCCGCGCAGGCGGCCCATGCCCGCGCGCGCTATGCCCTGCACGGCCAGCATCGGCCCACCGATGCGCGCCAGGGCAAGAAGCGCCCCGAAGCCGAGGTCGCGGCGCCCAGCGCCGAGGCCCGCAAGCGCTCGGTGGTCGAGGCCGCGCTCGCGCGCGCCCGTGCCGCCTCCCAACGTCCTTCCACACCCAAGCCATGAACCTCGACACCCTGCTCGTCTTCGTGCTCGCCTCCCTCGCGCTCGCCGTGATCCCGGGCCCGACCATGCTGCTCGCGCTGTCGAACGGCATCGACGGCGGCATGCGCCGCGCGAGCTGGGGCATCGTCGGCGCGTCGCTCGGCAGCAGCATCGTGATCGCGGTGGTCGCGCTGGGCCTGGGCTCGCTGCTGGCGGCCTCGGAATGGCTGTTCAACGCGATCCGCGTGGCGGGCGTGGCCTACCTCGTGTGGCTCGGCATCAAGCTCTGGCGCAGCGACGCCACCGACCTCGGCGCCGCGCTCGCGAAGTCCTCGCCCGAGAGCCGGCTGCATGGCCGCATCGCGCTGCTGCGCAGCCTCGCGGTGGCGCTGTCGAACCCCAAGTCGCTGCTGTTCTTCGCGGCCTTCCTGCCGCAGTTCGTCGACATCGCGCGGCCGCAGGGCCCGCAGTACCTGCTGCTGGGCGGCATCTTCGTGCTGCTCGACACCTGCGTGATGCTGGCCTATGCCGGCGCCGGCACGCAGGCCGTGCGCTGGCTCTCGAAGCGCGGCCTCAAGGCGCTGAATCGCGGCTGCGCCGTGGGCATGTGGCTGCTGGCGGCC
This sequence comes from Variovorax sp. GW821-FHT09B05, assembly GCF_059418265.1. Classification (NCBI taxonomy): domain Bacteria; kingdom Pseudomonadati; phylum Pseudomonadota; class Betaproteobacteria; order Burkholderiales; family Comamonadaceae; genus Variovorax; species Variovorax sp. GW821-FHT09B05. The sequence continues at coordinate 122,341 of NZ_JBWKPN010000002.1, read as the reverse complement.
ACGCTCGCGGTGTGGCGCCGCCCGGGCGCCTGAGCCAGGGGCCCGCTCAGTTCTTCTTGGCCGAGCGCTTGAGCAGCAGCATCAGCACGCCCGCCAGGATCACCGTCACCGCGTACCACTCGAAGCGCGTGACCGTTTCGCCCGCGATCCACACGCCCAGCAGCATCGCGATCACCGGATTGACGAAGGTGTAGCTGGCCGCCAGCGCGGCCGGCGCGCGCGCCAGCAGCAGCATGTAGGCGTTGAAGGCGATCAGCGAGCCGAACACCACCAGGTAGAACCAGGCCGCCGTGGCCTGCGGCGCGGGCGGCCACACGAGGCTCTCGCCCGAGACCGCCGCCAGCACCAGCAGCACCACGCCGCCGCAGATCATCTCGCTCGCGAAGCCCATCGCACCCGGCGCGAGCGGCAGCGCGCGCTGGCTCAGCACGCTGCCGGCCGACCAGCAGACGCAGGCGATGGAGATCGCGGCCAGCCCGGCCGGCGAGGCCTGGAAGCCGCTGCCCTGGGTCAGCATCAGCACGCCGACCAGGCCCAGCGCGATGCCGATCGCCTCGAGCTTCGTCGGCACGATGCCCCAGATCAGGTTGAGCAGCGCGATGATCAGCGGCACCACCGCGATGAAGGCCACGACCAGGCCCGAGCCCACCGAGACCTCGGCATGCGCGGTGCCGCCCATGCCGCCGCCGAGCATCAGCGTGCCGACCACCAGCGCGTTGCGCCACTGCAGCCGGTTCGGCCAGGGTGCGCCGCGCCAGCGCATCCAGGCCGCGAGCAGGAGGCCCGCGAACAGGAAGCGCGAGCCCATCTGCAGGAAGGGCTGGAAGCTGATCAGCGCGTACTTGATCGCGAGGTAGGTCGAGCCCCAGACCAGCCAGGTGGCGGCGAGGCAGAGCCAGATGATCGGCGGCAGTCCGCCGCGCGCGGACGGCGTGGAAGTGGCGAGCGAGAGCATGTCGAGGGTGTCTGTTGTTGTGAACCTGGCCGGCTCCATGGTATGAAGGCCGCCGCCGCGCTTCCATGCGCAAATCACGGTTCTGGCGGCTCGCGGCCGTCGATTTGAAGGACTTCGATGGAATCCACCTTGAACCCCACGCTCGATGCCCACGACACCCGCATCCTGGCCGAGCTGCAGAAGGACGCGCGCCTCACCATGGCCGAGCTCGGCCGCCGCGTGCACCTGAGCCAGCCGGCAGTGACCGAGCGCGTGAAGAAGCTCGAGGCCGCGGGCGTGATCAGCGGCTACCGCGCCACCGTCAACCTGGGCAAGCTGGGCTACGGCATCCGCGCGATGATCCGCGTCGGCCGCGCCGACTACGACCGCGTCGTGAAGCTGGTGCAGGACACGCCCGAATGCGTGAATGCCTACAACGTGACCGGCGAGGACAGCTGGATCCTCGAGATCGCGGTCATCGACGTGAGCCACCTCGACGCGGTGGTCACCAAGTTCTGCATCCTCACCGAGACCGCGACCTCGATCATCCTGAACCCGGCGCGCGAGCACCAGCCGATGCTGCCGCCGCACCGCTCGGACGTGAAGCCGCCGATCAGGAAGGTCGTGAACGCCTGAAGGCGCCCGGGCTCAGCGCCCGGCGAGCGCGTCGAAGGCCTTCACCACCTCAGGCGGCGCCTGCACCATCTCGATCAGCACGCCCTCGCCCGCGATCGGGAACTCGTCGTTCGCCTTCGGATGCAGGAAGCAGATGTCGAAGCCCGCCGCGCCCTTGCGGATGCCGCCGGGCGCGAAGCGCACCCCCTGCGACGTCAGCCATTCGACGGCCGTCGGCAGGTCGTCGATCCACAGGCCCACGTGGTTGAGCGGCGTGGCGTGCACCGCGGGCTTCTTCTCGGGATCGAGCGGCTGCATCAGGTCGACCTCGACCTTGAACGGGCCGGTGCCGATCGCGCAGATGTCCTCGTCGACGTTCTCGCGCTCGCTTCGGAAGGTGCCCGTGACCTCGAGCCCCAGCATGTCGACCCAGAGCTTCTGCAGCCGGGTCTTGTCGGGACCGCCGATCGCGATCTGCTGGATGCCCAGCACGCGGAAGGGACGTTGGATGGCGCTCGTCATTGGCAGGACTCCGGGTTCGTTTCGGTCGAGGCGCGGTGCGAGCGCAGCCCCAGCTTGCGCAGCAGCTGCACGTCGGCCTCGACATCGGGATTGCCCGTGACCAGCAGCTTGTCGCCGTAGAAGATCGAATTCGCGCCGGCCATGAAGCACAGCGCCTGCACCGCCTCGCCCATCTGCTGGCGGCCGGCCGACAGGCGCACGCGCGCGGTCGGCATGGTGATGCGCGCAACCGCGATCATGCGCACGAAGTCGAAGGGATCGATCGGTTCCGAATCGGCCAGCGGCGTGCCGGGCACGCGCACCAGGCTGTTGATCGGCACCGACTCGGGGTACGGATCGAGGTTGGCCAGCTGCGCGATCAGCCCCGCGCGGTGCACCGGCGCCTCGCCCATGCCCACGATGCCGCCGCAGCACACGCTGATGCCGGCACCTCGCACATGGGCCAGCGTGTCGAGGCGGTCCTGGTAGCTGCGGGTGTCGACGATGTCGGTGTAGTACTCGGGCGCGGTGTCGAGGTTGTGGTTGTAGTAGTCGAGGCCGGCGGCCTTGAGCTGCTGCGCATGGTGCGGCTCGAGCATGCCGAGCGTGGCGCAGGTCTGCAGGCCCAGGCCCTTCACGGCCTCGACCAGCACCGCCACCTTCTCGACATCGCGGTCCTTGGGCGCGCGCCAGGCCGCGCCCATGCAGAAGCGCGTGGCGCCCGCGTCCTTGGCGGCCTGCGCGGCGCGCAGCACCTCGTCGACCTCCATCAGCTTCTGCGCCTTCACGCCGGTGTCGAACTCGGCCGACTGCGGACAGTAGCCGCAGTTCTCGGGGCAGCCGCCGGTCTTCACCGACAGCAGCGTGGCCAGCTCGATGTCGCCCTCGGGGAAATGCCGGCGATGCACCGTCTGGGCCTCGAACAGCAGTTCCATCAGCGGCTTGTCGAGCAGCGCCTGGATCGCCTCGACCGACCAGCGGCCTTCGGGCGTCGGCGTCGCCACCGGCTTCGCGGGCCGGTGCAGCACCACCGCCTGCAGGTCGCTGGCCCCCATCAGTTGAACTCCAGGATGATCTGGTCGACCGCGAGCGACTCGCCCTTGGCCGCGGAAATCTTGCCGACCACGCCGTCCTGCGCGGCGAACAGCACGTTCTCCATCTTCATCGCCTCGATCACCGCGAGCTTCTCGCCGGCCTGCACCTGCTGGCCCGGCTGCACCGCCACCTCGACCAGCAGGCCCGGCATCGGCGACATCAGGAACTTGCTGAGGTCCGGCGGCGCCTTGTGCGGCATCAGCGCGAGCAGGCGCGCGCCCAGCGGCGACAGCACCATGGCCTCGATCTGGCGGCCGTCGTTCGACACCCGCAGCGCCAGCGGATTCTTGCCGGCGCCGCGCTCCACCTGCGCGGTGAAGGGCTTGTCGTTCACGATGCCCTGCACGCGCACCGCGCCCAGCGCGAGGCTGCTGTCGATCTTGTAGGTCTTGCCGTTGACCGTGACCGCGCTCGCGCCGGTCTTGCCGTGGAAGTCGCTCACGGTCACCGGATGGTGCACGTGCTCGCCCTGCGCGCCGAGCTCGACCACCACGAACTGCTCGCCCACCTTCACGCCGTGGCCTTCGAGCTGGCCGCTGATGCCCGAGGCACGCGCGCGGTAGCGGCGGTGCACGTAGGCCGCCAGCGCGACCAGGAAATCGGGCTCGCTGTGCGGCACGTCCTCGGCATGGAAGCCCTTGCCATAGTGCTCGGCGATGAAGCCGGTGTTGAAGTCGCCGGCCACGAATTTCGGATGCGCGAGCAGCGCGGCCTGGAACGGGATGTTGCTGCTGATGCCGCGGATCACGAAGCCGTTGAGCGCTTCGCGCATGCGCGCGATCGCGTGGTTGCGGTCCTTGCCGTGCACGATGAGCTTGGCGATCATCGAGTCGTAGTACATCGGGATCTCGCCGCCCTCGTACACGCCGGTGTCGACGCGCACGCCCTGCAGGTGTTCTGTGTCGCTCGCGAACATGGTTTCGGCCGGCGGCTGGAACTTCACCAGCCGGCCGGTCGAGGGCAGGAAATTGCGGAACGGGTCCTCGGCGTTGATGCGGCACTCGATGGCCCAGCCGTCGCGCTTGACCTGCTCCTGCGTCAGCGGCAGTTCCTCGCCGGCCGCCACGCGGATCATCAGCTCCACCAGGTCGAGGCCCGTGATGCACTCGGTCACCGGATGCTCCACCTGCAGGCGGGTGTTCATCTCGAGGAAGTAGAAGCTCTGGTCCTTGCCGACCACGAACTCCACCGTGCCCGCGCTCTGGTAGTTCACGGCCTTGGCCAGCGCCACCGCCTGCTCGCCCATCGCCTTGCGCGTGGCATCGCTGATGAAGGGCGACGGCGCCTCCTCGATCACCTTCTGGTGGCGGCGCTGGATCGAGCATTCGCGCTCGTTGAGGTAGATCACGTGGCCGTGCGAATCGCCGAGCACCTGGATCTCGATGTGGCGCGGCTCCTCGACGAACTTCTCGATGAACACCCGGTCGTCGCCGAAGCTGTTGCGCGCCTCGTTGCGGCAGGAGGTGAAGCCCTCGAAGGCTTCCTTGTCGTTGAAGGCCACGCGCAGGCCCTTGCCGCCGCCGCCGGCCGAGGCCTTGATCATCACCGGATAGCCGATGTCCTTCGCGATCTCGACCGCGCGCTCGGCGGTCTCGATGGCGTCGTTCCAGCCCGGGATGGTGTTGACCTTAGCCTCGTTGGCGAGCTTCTTCGAGGCGATCTTGTCGCCCATGGCCGCGATCGAGTAGTGCTTGGGGCCGATGAAGGCGATGCCCTCTTCCTCGACTCTCTTCGCGAAGCTTTCGTTCTCCGACAGGAAGCCGTAGCCCGGATGCACGGCCTCGGCACCGGTCTTCTTGCAGGCTTCGATGATGCGGTCGGCCAGCAGGTAGCTCTCGCGGCTGGGCGCGGCACCGATGTGCACGGCCTCGTCGGCCAGCTCGACGTGGCGGGCCTCCTTGTCGGCGTCGGAATAGACGGCGACCGTGAGGATGCCCATCTTCTTGGCGGTCTGGATCACACGGCAGGCGATTTCCCCGCGGTTCGCAATCAGGATCTTCTTAAACATTCTGGGTCTCCGCGTGGAAATCGCCTGCGCGCGCTACGCGCGCCATGCAATTTGGCTTCGCCGAAGCGGCCTTGCGGCCGCTTTCGCCGCGGTTCGCAATCAGGATCTTCTTGAACATGTTCTTCTCCGTGCGGCTCAAAGCGGAATGTTGCCGTGCTTGCGCCACGGGTTCTCGAGCTTCTTCTCGCGCAGCATCACCAGCGAGCGGCAGATGCGCTTGCGCGTCTCGTGCGGCAGGATCACGTCGTCGATGTAGCCGCGCGCGCTCGCCACGTAGGGGTTGGCGAAGCGGGCCTTGTACTCGGCCTCGCGCGCCGCGAGCTTGGCCGGATCGTTCTTGTCCTCGCGGAAGATGATCTCGACCGCGCCCTTGGCGCCCATCACCGCGATCTCGGCGCGCGGCCAGGCCAGGTTGACGTCGCCGCGCAGGTGCTTGGAGGCCATCACGTCGTAGGCGCCGCCGTAGGCCTTGCGCGTGATGACGGTGATCTTCGGCACCGTGCACTCGGCATAGGCGTAGAGCAGCTTGGCGCCGTGCTTGATGATGCCGCCGTACTCCTGGCCGGTGCCGGGCATGAAGCCGGGCACGTCGACGAAGGTCACGACCGAGATGTTGAAGGCATCGCAGAAACGCACGAAGCGCGCGGCCTTGATGCTGCTCTTGATGTCGAGGCAGCCCGCCAGCACCAGCGGCTGGTTGGCGACGATGCCCACGGTCTGGCCTTCCATGCGCGCAAAGCCGATCACGATGTTCTTCGCGTAGTCGGGCTGCAGCTCGAAGAAGTCGCCGTCGTCCGCGACCTTGAAGATCAGCTCCTTCATGTCGTAGGGCTTGTTCGCGTTCTCGGGCACCAGCGTGTCGAGCGAATAGTCGGGCCGGTCGGCCGGATCGCCCTGGCCGTTGTTGCCCAGGCGCACCGGCGGCTTCTCGCGGTTGTTGAGCGGCAGGTAGTTGTAGAGGCGCCGCAGCATCATCAGCGCCTCGACGTCGTTCTCGAACGCCATGTCGGCCACGCCGCTGCGCGTGGTGTGTGTCACGGCGCCGCCCAGCTCCTCGGCCGTCACGCTCTCGTGCGTCACGGTCTTCACCACCTCGGGGCCGGTGACGAACATGTAGCTCGAGTCCTTCACCATGAAGATGAAGTCGGTCATGGCGGGCGAGTACACCGCGCCGCCCGCGCACGGGCCCATGATCATGCTGATCTGCGGCACCACGCCCGAGGCCATCACGTTGCGCTGGAACACGTCGGCATAGCCGCCGAGCGAGGCCACGCCTTCCTGGATGCGCGCGCCGCCCGAGTCGTTGAGGCCGATCACCGGGGCGCCGACCTTCATCGCCTGGTCCATCACCTTGCAGATCTTCTCGGCATGCGCTTCGCTGAGCGCGCCGCCGAAGACGGTGAAGTCCTGGCTGAAGACGAACACCAGGCGGCCGTTGATCATGCCGTAGCCCGTGACCACGCCGTCGCCCGGGATCTTGTTGTCGGCCATGCCGAAGTCAGTCGAGCGGTGCTCGACGAACATGTCCCATTCCTCGAAGGTGCCGTCGTCCAGCAGCAGCTCGAGGCGTTCGCGCGCCGTGAGCTTGCCCTTGGCATGCTGCGCGTCGATGCGCTTCTGTCCACCGCCCAAGCGGGCCTGCGCACGGCGCTTTTCGAGTTCGTCGATCAGTTCTTGCATGAGAAAAGCCTCTTTGAAAAATCAGCAGTCATAGGTTTCGCTGTACTGGAACGATGCTCCCGGCATGGTGGCCAGGATGTCCATGAATTGCGCGATCGCGCCGCACCGCTCGCGCGGGCGATAGGGCGACGTGTTGGTGAGCGGGCCGAACGAGAGATCGGTGCTGCCGCCGCCCTTGGCCGGCAGCACCTGCACCCATTGCGCCGCGAGGCTTTCGCCGCGGCGGCAGAAGACGGTGTCGTGGAGATCGGAGACGCCCCAGGCATCGCCGGAGGCCGACGACCACAGCACCAGCCGATGGTTGGCGGCGCTATCGCCCTGCAGCAGCGCGAAGCCGGGCACGGTGAAGTGCAACGCGGGCATGCGCAGCACGCGCTGCGACGCACTCCGCGCGAATTCGCGCGCGGGGCCGGCCTCGAGCCTCGCCACCGCATGCGCCCCGCGCAGCATGGCGTCGAGCGCCGACTGTTCGCGCTGCCAGGCCTCGGCCCATGGCGCGGCGGCCGCGACCTCGTCATCCCAGTCGACGAACAGGATGCCGCTGGTCTTCCCGGCCGCTTCGTCGTCGCGCGGCGCGCCGTACCACGAGACGCCCACGCGCACGCCGGCCAGGCGCCACTCGGCGCTGACAGCCACGCTCCAGGCGTTCTCTTCCTTGAAGCGCGCGGGCCGCGCGTCGCCGCGATCAGGCGCGCCGAACCGCTCGACCAGTTGCGCATGCGCGCGCAGCGCGAAGTCGACATGCGACTCGCCCGCGGGCAGGTCCAGCCGATGCCACGCCTGCATCACGGGGCGTCCGGGCCGCGGCACCATGAGTTCCATGCGGCTGCTGCGCAGCCCGAGCACGTCCGCGCCCGCCACATGCCAGACGTTGACGCCCGCGGCCGCATGCGCGGGCCGCAGCCCGCGCGCCTCCAGCTGCTCGAAGGTCGTGCCCCAGGCAAAGCGTCCCGCCGCGGTGTCGAAACCGCGCGCGAAGCCGTGGTCGTTCAGCTGGCCCATGCGCTTTCGTCGCCTGCATAGAGGCCGAGCAGGCGACGCGCCGCGGTCGACGGCGCCAGCTCGAGCGCGCCCACCTGGCCGAGCAGCGCCGGCAGCTCCTCCTTCACGCGCGGGTGATGGCGGAAGGCATGGCGCAGGCCCGCTTCGATGCGGTCCCACATCCACGACTTGGCCTGCTGCTGGCGGCGGCCCATGAGCCGGCCGTTGGCGCCCTGCAGCGCGCGAAAGCGCTCGACCTGGGTCCAGAACGCGTCGACGCCCTGCCCCAGCAATGCGCTGAGCTGGATCGCCTGCGGATGCCAGAAGCTCTCGTCGTGGCGTGCATGGTCGGGATGGCCATGCTGGCCGAACAGGCGCAACGCCGAGGTGATCTGCGCCTGCGCGCGCGTGGCGGCGTCCTTGTCGATGTCGGCCTTGTTGATGACGACCAGGTCGGCGATCTCCATCACGCCCTTCTTGATCGCCTGCAGGTCGTCGCCGGCGTTGGGCAGCTGCATCAGCACGAACATGTCGGTCATGCCCGACACCGCGGTCTCGCTCTGGCCCACGCCCACGGTCTCGACGATCACCACGTCATAGCCCGCGGCCTCGCACACCAGCATCGCCTCGCGCGTCTTCTCGGCCACGCCGCCGAGCGTGCCGCTCGAGGGGCTGGGGCGGATGTAGGCGCGCTCGTGCACCGAGAGCCGTTCCATGCGCGTCTTGTCGCCGAGGATGGAGCCGCCCGAGACGGTGGACGAGGGGTCGATGGTGAGCACCGCGACGCGGTGGCCCTTGTCGATCAGCAGCAGGCCCAGGGTCTCGATGAAGGTCGACTTGCCCACGCCCGGCACGCCCGAGATGCCGAGCCGGAACGAATGGCCGGTGCGCGGCAGCAGCGCGGTGAGCAGCTCGTCGGCCTGCGCGCGGTGGTCGGCGCGGGTGGATTCGAGCAGCGTGATGGCCTTGGCGATGGCACGGCGCTGCGCCATGCCGTCCGTCTCGGCGATCGCGCGTTGCAGCGCCTGGGCCGTGTTCAGCACGCGGCCTCCACGGCCAGGCGCCAGCGGTAGTGCAGGTCGACGCCCTCCTCGCCCTCGAGCACGAAGCCGTGCCGCAGGTAGAAGCGGTTGGCATCGCTCTCCACCAGCGCCGTGAGCTTGATGTCGCGCTGCTGCGCGCGCGCCTGCGCCTTGGCCCAGCGCATCACCCATTCACCGATGCCCAGGCCCTGGAAGCCGGTGCGCAGGTACAGGTGGTCGAGCCGCAGCGCATCGGCGCCCTCGGGCTTGAGCGTGACGAAGCCGATGCGCCCGTCGCCGTCGAGCACGATGTGGTGCATGAAAGGGATCACGAAGCCGGCGCTGAGCCGCTCGCGCGAGCGCGCGAGGTCGAAGCGGCCGACACGCTCGAGGCTCGGTCGCATCGCGTCGATGCGCAGCGCCAGCATGTCCTCGAAATCGCTGGATTCCACGGGCTGCAGCGACAGCCGCGACAGGAGATCGCCCACGACGCTGCTCAGGCCGCGACCGCCGCGCGGATCTGCTCCAGCACGTCCTTCGCGCTCGCCGGGATCGGCGTGCCCGGTCCGTAGATGCCCTTCACGCCGGCCTCGTAGAGGAAGTCGTAGTCCTGGCGCGGGATCACGCCGCCGACGAACACGATGATGTCGTCCGCGCCCTGCTTGCGCAGCTCCGCGATGATCGCGGGCACCAGCGTCTTGTGGCCGGCCGCGAGCGTGCTCACGCCCACCGCATGCACGTCGTTCTCGATCGCCTGGCGCGCGCACTCCTCGGGCGTCTGGAACAGCGGTCCCATGTCGACGTCGAAGCCCAGGTCGGCGAAGGCCGTGGCCACCACCTTGGCGCCGCGGTCGTGGCCGTCCTGGCCCAGCTTGGAGATCATCACGCGCGGACGGCGGCCCTGCTCCTCGGCGAAGGCGTTGATCTCGGTCTTGAGGTTCTCCCAGCCCTCGGCGGAGTCGTAGGCGGCGGCATAGACGCCGGTCACCTTCTGGGTATCGGCGCGGTGGCGGCCGAAGGACTTCTCGAGCGCGTCGGAGATCTCGCCGACGGTGGCGCGCAGGCGCACCGCGTCGATGCTCAGCGCGAGCAAGTTGCCGGTGCCGTTCTCGGCCGCCTCGGTGAGCGCGTCGAGCGCGGCCTGCACCTTGGCGCCGTCGCGCGCGGCGCGGATCTTCTGCAGCCGCGCCACCTGCTGGTCGCGCACCTTCACGTTGTCGATCGAGAGGCTCTCGATCGCATCCTCGTTCTTGAGCTTGTACTTGTTGACGCCGACGATCACGTCCTTGCCCGAGTCGATGCGCGCCTGCTTCTCGGCGGCCGCGGCCTCGATCTTGAGCTTGGCCCAGCCGCTGTCCACGGCCTTGGTCATGCCGCCCATGGCCTCGACCTCCTCGATGATGGTCCAGGCCGCGTCGGCCATGTCCTGCGTGAGCTTCTCCATCATGTAGCTGCCGGCCCAGGGATCGATCACGTTCGTGATGTGCGTCTCTTCCTGGATGATGAGCTGCGTGTTGCGCGCGATGCGGGCGCTGAACTCGGTCGGCAGCGCGATGGCTTCGTCGAGCGCGTTGGTGTGCAGGCTCTGCGTGCCGCCGAACACCGCGGCCATCGCCTCGATGGTGGTGCGCACCACGTTGTTGTAGGGGTCCTGCTCGGTCAGGCTCCAGCCCGAGGTCTGGCAGTGGGTGCGCAGCATCAGGCTCTTGGGGTTCTTGGGCTCGAACTCCTTCATGATCCGGCACCACAGCAGGCGCGCGGCGCGCATCTTGGCCACCTCGAGGTAGAAGTTCATGCCGATGGCCCAGAAGAAGCTCAGGCGCCCGGCGAAGCCGTCGACGTCGAGGCCCTTGGCCAGCGCGGTCTTCACGTACTCCTTGCCGTCGGCCAGCGTGAAGGCCAGCTCCAGCGCCTGGTTGGCGCCGGCTTCCTGCATGTGGTAGCCGCTGATCGAGATCGAGTTGAACTTGGGCATGTTCTGCGCCGTGTACTCGATGATGTCGCCGATGATCCGCATGCTCGGCGCGGGCGGGAAGATGTAGGTGTTGCGGACCATGAACTCCTTGAGGATGTCGTTCTGGATGGTTCCGCTGAGTTGGTCCTGCGCCACGCCCTGCTCTTCCGCCGCCACCACGTAGCCCGCGAGCACCGGCAGCACCGCGCCGTTCATGGTCATCGACACGCTGACCTTGTCGAGCGGGATCTGATCGAACAGGATCTTCATGTCCTCGACCGAATCGATCGCCACGCCGGCCTTGCCCACGTCGCCGGTCACGCGCGGATGGTCGCTGTCGTAGCCGCGGTGGGTGGCGAGGTCGAAGGCCACGCTCACGCCCTGCCCGCCGGCGGCCAGCGCCTTGCGGTAGAAGGCGTTCGATTCCTCGGCGGTCGAGAAGCCTGCGTACTGGCGGATGGTCCACGGGCGCACCGCGTACATCGTGGCCTGCGGGCCGCGCAGGTAGGGCTCGAAGCCCGGCAGCGTGTCGGTGTACTTCAGGCCCTGCAGGTCGGCCGCGGTGTACAGCGGCTTGACGCTGATGCCGTCGGGCGTGATCCAGTTCAGCGCGGCGACGTCGCCGCCGGGGGCCGACTTGGCGGCGGCCTTGGCCCAGGCCTCGAGAGTGGCGGGCTTGAAGGAGGGTTCGGGTTTGCTGCTCATGGAGGCGCCGCTTCGCAGTGTGTCGTGCAGGGGGTGTGCTGCTGGAGGAAAGGATTCGCTGGAATCGCTGGGGGTCCGCAGGGATTTGCAGGCCGGCCGCGAGTCTAACCGATCCATAATTATTAATTCAAACGCGATTTTTGAAGTACAGTCCCGCCCATGTCCGCCGTCACCCTCACCCCGCGCGCCCTCTATGAAGAGGTGGCCGAGCTGCTGCGCCAGCGGATCTTCCGCCGCGAGCTCGAACCGGGCAGCTGGATCGACGAACTCAAGCTCGCCGAGGAGTACGGCATCAGCCGCACGCCGCTGCGCGAGGCGCTGAAGGTGCTGGCCGCCGAGGGCCTGGTGACGATGAAGGTGCGCCGTGGCGCCTATGTGACCGAGGTGTCGGAGCAGGACCTGGCCGACGTCTACCACCTGCTGTCATTGCTCGAGAGCGATGCCGCCGGCGTGGTGGCCGAGCGCGCCACCGAGGCCCAGCTCGCCGAGCTGCGCGCGCTGCATGCCGAGCTCGAGGCCGCGGCCGCGCCCGAAGACCGCGAGCATTTCTTCGCGGTCAACGAGCGCTTCCACATGCGCCTGCTGGCGATCGCCAACAACAAGTGGCGCGACCAGATGGTGGCCGACCTGCGCAAGGTGATGAAGCTCAACCGCCACAACTCGCTGCTCAAGGCCGGGCGGATCGGGGAATCGCTGGCCGAGCACCGCTCGGTGATGGCCGCGATCGAGGCGCGCGACGGCGAGGCCGCCATGGCGCGCATGCGCGAGCACTTCAGCAACGGGCTGGAAGCGGCCGCCTAGCGTCCGCCGCGGGGCCGCGCGGCGGCCCGCTTCTCTTCACTCAATCGAGATCGACCGTGCCCGCCTCGGCCGCGATGCGCTGCGCCGTCTCGAGCAGCCGCGGCGCCACACGCGCGAGCATGGTGTCCTTGGGCAGCAGGTAGGCCGGGCCGCCGCAGCTCACCGCGTAGCGCTCGCCGCGCGGACCGCGCAGCGCGAAGCCCAGCGCGTGGATGTGCGGATGCCATTCGCCGAACGAGCCGCAGTAGCCCACGCGCGCGTACTCCTCGATGCTGGCGATCAGCCCCGGCTCGATGCGCGGCCAGTTCTCGCCGCTTTCCTGCCGGATCTGCGCCAGCAGCGCCTCCTGCTCGGGCGCCGCGAGCGAGGCCAGGTAGGCCCTTCCGGCGGCCGAGGTGGCGATCGTCATGCGCGAACCGACCTCGATGCGCGAGCTGATCATCACCGAGCGCGGGCGCAGCGAATCGATGATCAGCATGTCGAGCTCGTCGCGCACGCCCATGTGCACGCTCGCGCCCGCGAAGTCCGACAGCGCCGCGAGATGCGGGCGCGCCACCGTGCGCAGGTCGAAGTGCCGCAGGTAGCGGCTGCTCATGTCGAGCAGCGCCGGCCCCAGGCTGAAACGCTCGCTGTCCTGCGACTGCCGCAGGTAGCCCGCCCCGACCAGGGTGGCCGTGAGCCGCGACACCGTCGCCTTGGGAATGCCCGTCGCATCCGCCAGTTCGCGATTGCCCATCGGCGCCGCCGCCATCCCGATCACCTTCAGCAGGGCCAGTCCCCTGGCGAGCGCGCTCACCTCTTCCCTGCCGCCAATCGCGTCATTCATTTTTAGAAACCTTTGCTTCCCTGATTGATCTTTGTTGCCATTTTTCAGCAAAAACGGGTTGACGCGAGAACTTTGGGAGATCATTATTTCGGAACACAGTTTCAAAATAATGAGATGACGAGACAAAACCCCCACTTCTCCCCGCCGTCGCCGCGCCGCCGCGAGCTCCTTGGCACCGGCCTCGGCCTGCTGGCCGGCGCCGGCCTTCCGGGTTTCGCGCGGGCCGCCGCGCCGGCCGCATTCCCCAAGGGACCGGTGAAGCTCATCGTGCCGTTCGCCCCCGGCGGGCCGACCGACACCGTCGGCCGGCTCATCGCCATGAAGCTGCAGGAGGGCTGGGGCCAGCCGGTCATCGTCGACTACAAGCCCGGCGCCGGCACCGCCATCGGTGCCGACTTCGTCGCCAAGGCCCCGCCCGACGGGCTGACCATCGGCATGGTGAATTCCTCGTTTGCGGTGAATCCCTCGCTGCGCAAGACCCTGCCCTACGACACGCTCAAGGACATCACGGGCATCACCCAGATCGCCAACCTGCAGCTGGCCATCGTGGCCCGGCCCGACGCGCCCTTCAACACGCTGGCCGAGCTAATCGCCTATGCGAAGAAGAACCCGGGCAAGCTGACCTACGGCACGCCCGGCGCCGGCAGCACCACGCACCTGGGGGCCGAGCTGCTCAAGCGCGAGGCCGGCTTCGACATGCTGCACGCGCCCTTCAAGGGCAGTTCGCCCGCGCACACCGAACTCATGGGCGGTCGCATCGACCTCGTGGTCGACCCCTTCCTTTCGGTGCTGCCCTTCGTGAAGGCCGGCCGCATGAAGCTGATCGCCACCCTCGGCGACAAGCCGGTGCCCGGCTTCAGCTATCCGACCGTCGCGCAGACGCTGCCCGGCTTCCACGTCAACGCGCTGCTGGGCTTCATCGCGCCGCACGGCACGCCGCCGGCCGTCATCGAGAAGATCCAGTCGGACACGCGCCGCGTGCTGCTCGACCCCGAGATGCGCAAGCGCGTCGAGGAACAGGGCATGGAGGTGGTCGCCTCCACGCCCGCGCAGTTCGACGCCTACGTGCAGTCGGAGATGAAGCGCTGGGCGCGCGTCATCGCCGACGCGGGCATCCAGCCCGAGTGAGCCCCTCTTCCATCCGGACACCCTTCCCATGCCCCTAGCACTCACCCCCCTGCATCCGCATTTCGCCGCCGAAGCGCGCGGCATCGACATCGCCCGGCCGCTCTCGAACGACGAGGTCAAGCAGATCAACGCCGCGATGAACCGCTACGCCGTGCTGGTCTGGCGCGGCCAGCCGCTCACGGGCCAGCAGCAGATCGATTTCGCCAAGGCCTTCGGGCCGCTGGACCTCGGCCTCAAGAAGGTGTTCAAGCGCCCCGAACGGCTCGAGGACGAGCGCCTGATCGACATCTCGAACGTCGATGCGCAAGGCAACGTCGCGCGCCGCGATTCGCCGAAGAACCTCTCGAACTTCGCCAACCAGCTCTGGCACAGCGACAGCTCGTTCCAGAACCCGCGCGCCGCCTATTCGATGCTGCATGCGCTGGTGCTGCCGAGCTGGGGCGGCAACACCGAGTTCACCGACCTGCGCGCCGCCTACGACGCCCTGCCCGAGCGCGACAAGACCGAACTCGAGGGCCTGAGCGCCGAGCACTACGCGCTGCACACGCGCATCCTGCTGGGCGACGAGGCCTACACCGACGAGCAGAAGAAGACCATCCCGCCGGCCACCTGGCCGCTCGTGCAGACGCATCCGGGCTCGGGGCGCAAGCTGCTGTTCGTGGGCGTGCATGCGCGCGAGATCGTCGGCTGGCCCGTGGCCGAGGCCCGCATGCGGCTGTCGGACCTGCTCGAGCACGCGACCCAGCGCGAGTTCGTCTACCGCCACGAATGGCAGGTGCACGACCTCGTGATGTGGGACAACCGCAGCACCCTGCACCGCGGCCGGCGCTACGACATCGCCGAGCGCCGCGAGCTGCGCCGCACCACCATCGAGGACGTGCCCGAGGCCACGCTGATGGCCGCCTGAGAAGAAGCAGGAAGGCGGCTCAGGCCGCCTGCGCCACCGGCTCGTGCGCGATCGCCATCACCTCGTGCGGCGATTTGCTCTTCATGCGGTGGTCGCTCCACACCTGGCGCCAGCGGCGCGCGCCCGGCAGCCCGTTGCGCAGGCCCAGCATGTGGCGCGCGATGTTCGACCACGGCGTGCCGTGCTCGGCCGCCTCGCGCACCATGTAGTCGCACATCAGGGTCTCGACCTCCTCGCGCGTGCGTTCCGAGGGCGCCGCGCCGAAGAACTCGGCGTCCCACTCGGCCAGCCACCAGGGGTTGTGGTACGCCTCGCGCCCCACCATCACCCCGTCGAGCAGCCGCAGGTGCTCGTGCACCTGCGCATTGAGCGCGATGCCGCCGTTGATCGAGAACTTCAGCGCCGGAAAGTCGTGCTTGAGCCGGTGCACCAGCGCATAGCGCAGCGGCGGGATCTCGCGGTTCTGCTTCGGGCTCAGTCCCTTGAGCCAGGCATTGCGCGCATGCACGATGAAGGTGTCGCAACCGGCCTCGCTGACCTGGCCCACGAAGTCGCGCACGAACTCGTAGCTCTCGATCTTGTCGATGCCGATGCGGTGCTTCACCGTCACCGGCACGCTGCTCGCGTCGACCATCGCCTTCACGCAATCGGCCACCAGCTGCGGTTCGTTCATCAGGCAGGCACCGAAGGCGCCGCGCTGCACGCGCTCGCTCGGGCAGCCGCAGTTGAGGTTGATCTCGTCGTAGCCCCATTGCTCGCCGAGCTTTGCGCAATGCGCCAGATCGGCCGGCTCGCTGCCGCCGAGCTGCAGCGCCAGCGGATGCTCCTCGGCGTTGAAGCGCAGGTGCCGCGGCACGTCGCCATGCACCAGCGCGCCAGTCGTCACCATCTCCGTGTAGAGCAGCGCGTGGCGGCTCAGCAGGCGGTGCAGGTAGCGGCAGTGGCGGTCGGTCCAGTCCATCATGGGCGCCACGGACAGGCGCATGGCGTCGAGCGCCTGGGCCGCTTCAGGGCCTCGCACTGGATCGGGCCCGGGCCCGGCGTTTTCTGGGTTCTCGTTCGGTGTCATTCGATGTCTTTGGGCGCCGCCGCTTCTCTCGGTTGCAAGCGCGCAGGGCGCGAGCGTAGCGCACCCGGCCATTTCGATCCCTGCCGACAACGCTTGACCTCAAGCTTGGTTGAGGTTTTACAGTCCGCCGCGCTCACCCGAATACCGCGTGGGCTTCACCGATGAACCCATGGCGGCAACGAATGTCCCGCCGAAATCAGGAGCTATGTTGATGAGGTCGTGGATCGATGCCGCGTTGGAAAGCCAACTGCTGTGGCTGGCCGCCCGGATACTGCTCGCCGTGGTCTTTGCCGCGTCGGGTCTTGCGAAGGCGCTGAACTTCGCGGGCGGGGTGGGCGAGATGCGCGCGGCGGGCCTCGAGCCGGCCTGGGCCTTCAACGTCGCCACCATCTTCGTGCTGCTGGCCGGCTCGCTGCTGCTGCTGGTCGACCGCGCCGTGTGGCTGGGCGCCGGCGCGCTCTCGGTGTTCCTGCTGCTCACGATCGCGATCGTGCATCGCTTCTGGTCGCTGCCCGAGCCGCGCGCCACGCTGTCGCTGTACTTCGCGCTCGAGCACGTCTCCATCATCGGCGGGCTGCTCGCGGCGGCGATCGCGAGCCACCTGCGGCGGCAGCTCGGCGGCTGAGCACCACATCGCCTATAAGACGCCGATCCGACTCCGAGCCTTTCCGCCATGCCAGAGAACCATCCCGCCGAGCCCGCCAAGGTCCTGACCGTCGGCGAGGTCGCCCGGCGCAGCGGCGTCGCCGTCTCGACGGTGCACTTCTACGAATCGAAGGGGCTGATCAAGGGCTGGCGCAGCGAGGGCAACCAGCGCCGCTATCCGCGCGAGGTACTGCGCCACATCGCGGTGATCCGCGTGGCGCAGCGCACGGGCATTCCGCTCGAGACCATCCGCGATTCGCTGTCGCGGCTGCCCGAGGGGCGGATCCTCAACGCCGCGCAGTGGAAGGCGCTGTCCGCCCACTGGCGCGACGAGCTCGACGCGCGCATCCGCGTGCTGACCCGGCTGCGCGACGACCTCGGCGAATGCATCGGCTGCGGCTGCCTGTCGATGACCGACTGCCCGCTGCGCAATCCCGGCGACAAGCTGGGCGCCACGGGGCCGGGCGCGGTGCTGCTCGACGACCCGCCTTGAGCCCGCGCCATGCTCGGACATGGCGCGCGCACTAGACTCCCTTCGCGCATGACCCTGCTCGACACCCCCGCCCTCCGCCGGCTCGCCGAAGCCGCCACGCCCACGCGCCCCACCTGCGCCTGCCGCCTGCAGGACGCCAGGGCCTGGGAAAGCATCACCGAGGAACGCTGGCCCAAGGCGCTGATGGAGCAGGTCGGCACGCTGCGCGACCCCGAGGCCTACGAACCCACGTTCGAGGAGTTCCATCTGGCCGGCACGCGCTACGACTCGCCCGAGGCGCCGATCTCGGTCGCGCACTTTCCGTACAACCGCTGCGACGTCTACCGCTGCAGCGCCTGCGCGCGCCTGGTGCTGCGCTACACCGAGTTCGGCGGCTACTACATCGACCACCGCGTGCGGGTGGTCGATGCCGCGCTGATCGCCGGCTGATCAACCCTCGCCCATGAGGTGCGCGGCCAGCGCGCGAAAGGCCGGCATCGAGGTCGGCAGGTGCGCATCGGCAGCCAGCGGATGCGAGGCGAAGCGCGCCACCACCATCTCGGCCACCGGATCGATGTGCAGCGCCTGGCCATGGATGCCCTGCGCGGTGAAACTGCCATGCGCGTCGTGCGCTACCCACCACATGTTGCGGTAGCTCCAGCCGGCCAGCCGGGTGTAGCCCGCGAGCGCGAAGCGCGCCGGGTCGGCGCCGCGGCGGATGTCGGTCACCACGGCTTCGGGCACGATCTGCGCGCCGTTGTAGAAGCCGCCCAGCCGCATCGCCTCGCCGAAGCGCGCGAGGTCGCGCAGGCCGGTGCACAAGCCGCCGCCCGCGAACTCGGCGCCCTGGCCGTCGAGCGCGAAGCTGGCGTCCTGCTCGGCGCCCAGGCGCGACCAGATCAGTTCGCCCAGCAGGCTCGCCACCGATTGCCCCGCAGCGCGCGCGATCAGCCAGCCCAGCACGTCGGTGTTGACGGTGCGGTAGGCGAAGGCCTGGCCGTGCACGGTGCCGTCGCGCGCGGCGCCCACGCTCTGCAGGAACTGCCGGTAGCCCTCGGCGCCCACATAGCCCGCGGGGCGCGGCAGCAGTTCGCCGGCGCGCGCATGCTTCCACACGCCCGCATCGGGGTCGGCGTACTCCTCCGAATAGTCGATGGCCGTGGTCATGTCCATCACCTGGCGCACCGTCGCGCTGCCGAAGGCGCTGTCGCCCAGCTCGGGGATGTAGTGCGTGACGAAGGCGTTCTCGTCGAGCGTGCCGTCGGCCGCGAGCATGGCGCCGAGCGTGCCCACCACCGACTTGGTGACCGACATCGCCATGTGCTCGCCGTGCGCGTCGAGCGCGCCGAAGTAGCGCTCGTAGACGATGCGCCCGCGGTGCAGCACCACGGCGCCGTCGGCATGGATGGCCTCGAGCGCCGCGAGCCAGGTCGTGGGCACGCCGTCGCCGAAGCGCGCGAAGGGCAGCGCATCGATCTCGGGCCGCATCGCGCGCGGCAGCTCGGCCACCGGCGCGTTGCCGCGCCCCACCCTGCGCGTGGGCTGCAGCTCGCGCAGGTGCGAGAAGGCCCAGCGGTTGTGCGGCGGCTGGAACACCGGGCATTCGCGCGGCCTCGTGACGGGCGCGCCGGCCGTGGGGAATCCGTCGCGCCAGCCGGCGGCCAGCGCTGTGTTGTCTTGCGTCATGAAGAGAGAGGGAGAGAAAGAAGAGGAAGGGTGGGTTGCGGATGCGGTCAGTCGCCGAGCACGCCCATCACCCGCCGTTCCAGCAGGTCGCTGGCGCGGCTCAGGTGCAGCCGCATGCCTTCGGCGGCGCGGGCCAGGTCGCCGTCCTCGACCGCGTCGAGGATCTCGAGGTGCTCGCGGCAGGACTTGTGCAGCAGGTCGACGTTCACGAGCGGATAGTCCGAGAGATCCGACATGCGGCGCAGCCGGTTCTGCTGCTGCACGGTGTCGAGCACGAAGCGGTTGCCCGAGAAGCTGGCCAGCAGCTCGTGGAACTGCGCGTTGGCCTCGAAGAAGTCCATCCAGTTGTAGCGCGCGGCCTGGGCCAGCAGGCTCTGCTGGCGCTCGCGGCAGGCCAGCAGCCGCTCGTGGTCGATGCGGAAGCCCGGCTCGCGCAGCGCGGCGCACTCCACGATCAGGCGGAAGCGGTAGCTCTCGCGCTCGCTCTCGACCGAGTCGAGGGTCTCGGTGAACTCCCAGCGCTGGTAGTGGCGACCGCGCAGCACGCCGTCCTGCAGCAGCGTGGTCAGCACGGTGCGCAGCAGGGGCCGCGGCGCGTCGTACGCCTGCGCCAGCTCGAGCTCGTTGACGCGCGTGGGCAGCTTGCCCGCGAGGCGGTCGCGCAGCAGCCGGTAGTAGAGGGTCTTCTCCTCGTCCTCGGGCATCTCGCGCCGCGCGCGGCCCAGCGCCTCGCGGTCGGCCACCAGCGTGTAGCCGCGGTTGGGCACGTGGGCCAGCAAGGCGCGCTCGTGCAGGAAGCGCAGCGCCGCGCGCACCGGCGTACGCGAGATGCCGAGCCGGCTCGCGAGATCGGCCTCGGTCATGTGCCGGCCGTTCTCGTAGCCGCCGGCCAGGGCCTGGTCGAGGATGTAGCGGCTCACGCGCTGCGCGAGCGGCGCGATCGGCGGCGCCGGGGGCGTGTCCATCTGTGCTTCGGCCATCCAAGGTTCTCCGGGGAGGAATCGCGGGATCGGCGCCGATCATCGCGCCGGCTTTGTATTTTTGACCGCAAAAAACCATGTACATCTTGCGACAAAAATACAATCCACGCTCCAAGATCGGCCCACGACGACCCGAGCGCCGGGTCGCGTCCCAACGGAGAAAACCCTCGTGGCCGCAGCCGACACCCTTTCGAACCCCGACGCCGCCGCGGCGTCGCCCGCCCTGCCCGCGTCGCTCGACGCGTTCTGGATGCCCTTCACCCCCAACCGCAAGTTCAAGCAATCGCCGCGCCTGATCGTCGGCAGCGAAGGCCTCTACTACGAGCTCGCCGACGGCCGCCGCGTGCTCGACGCCATCGCCGGCCTGTGGTGCGTGAACGCCGGCCACCGCAACCCGCGCATCAGCGCCGCGCTGAAGGCGCAGATCGACGTGCTCGACTACGCCTCGAACTTCCAGATCGGCCACCCGGCCGCCTTCACGCTGGCCGAGCGGCTCGCCGGGATGGCGCCCGAGGGCATGAACCACGTGTTCTTCACCAACTCGGGCTCCGAGTCGGTCGACACCGCGCTGAAGATCGCGGTGGCCTACCACCGTGCGCGCGGCGAGGCCGGCCGCTACCGGCTGATCGGCCGCGAGCGCGCCTACCACGGCGTGGGCTTCGGCGGCATCTCGGTCGGCGGCATCGGCCGCCAGCGCAGCACCTTCGGGCCGCTGCTCAACGGCGTGGACCACCTGCCGCACACGCACGACCTGGCGCGCAACGCCTTCTCGCGCGGCGAGCCGCCGCACGGCCTCGACAAGGCCGACGCGCTCGAGGCGCTGATCTCGCTGCACGACGCCTCGACCGTGGCCGCCGTCATCGTCGAGCCGGTGGCCGGCTCCACCGGCGTGCTGCCGCCACCGCGCGGCTACCTGAAACGCCTGCGCGAGATCTGCGACCGGCACGGCGTGCTGCTGATCTTCGACGAGGTCATCACCGGCTTCGGCCGCCTGGGCACCAACTTCGCGGCCGACCTGTTCGGCGTGAAGCCCGACCTCATCACCACCGCCAAGGGCCTGACCAACGGCGCGGTGCCGATGGGCGCGGTGCTGATGCGCGACGCGGTGCACGACGCCTTCATGCAGGGCAGCGTGAGCGCGGTCGAGCTCTCGCACGGCTACACCTACTCGGGCCATCCGCTGGCCTGCGCGGCCGCCATGGCCACGCTCGACGCCTATGTGCACGACGGCCTGATCGCCCAGGCCGCGGCGCTGTCGCCCTATTTCGAGGAATGCCTGCACGCGCTGCGCGGCCTGCCCGGCGTGATCGACGTGCGCAACGTCGGCCTGCTGGCCGGCATCGAGCTGCAGCCCTGGGCCGCCGGCCCGGGCACGCACGCCCAGGCCGTGGCGCAGCACTGCCTCGACGCCGGCGTGCTGGTGCGCTCGGTCGGCGACACGATCGCGCTGTCGCCGCCGTTCACGCTCGAGCGCCGCCACGTCGACCAGATCGTCGACAGCCTGCGCCAGGCCATCGCCCAGACCGCCCAGCCCACCGACACGCCCGCCTGAATTCCCGAGGACCGCACCCCATGGACATCGAATCCTTCCCCCTCTACGACATCGAGGGCGACGCCGCCCAGTGCGGCCGCCAGTACGGCCGCGCGGCCGGCGACCGCATCGACCTGAGCCTGCGCACCTACCGCGCCGCCTTCGAGCGCGTGGGCCTGAACTGGGAGCGCACGCGCGCGCTGGCGCGCCGCTTCATGCCGCTGATCGAGGCCTTCGACGCCGGCATGCTGCGCGAGATCGAGGGCGTGGCCGAGGGCGCGGGCGTGCCGGCCGAGGACATCGTGGCGCTCAACGCGCGCAGCGAGATGCTCTATGCCTTCCAGCAGCTCGAGGCCACCGAGCCGCCCGACGGCTGCACCGGCGTGGTCGTCATGCCCTCGGCCGCGCGCGACGGCAAGCTGATCCACGCGCAGAACTGGGACTGGCGCGTCGAGAGCCTCGAGCTCGGCGTGGTGCTGCGCATCCAGCCGGCCCAGGGCCCGGCCATCCTGACCTTCGCCGAGGCGGGCACGCTGGCGCGCGCCGGGCTCAACAGCGCGGGCATCGCGGTCACCGGCAACTTCATCAAGGCCGACAGCGACGGCCGCCAGCAGGGCGTGCCGCTGGCGTTGATCCGCCGCGGCATCCTGCAGTCCGAGCTCTACGCCAATGCGCTCGGCGTGGTCTGCCGCAGCGCGCGCTCGATCTCCAACAACATGATCCTCACCCATGCCGAGGGCGAGGCCGTGAGCCTCGAGACCTGCCCCGAGCAGGTGTTCTGGCAGCAGCCCGAGGACGGCGTGCTGGTGCATGCCAACCACTTCAAGACGCCGGCCGCGCTGGCGCGCGTGGTCGACCGCAGCCTCGAGACCACGCCCGACTCGCTCTACCGCGACCGCCGCGTGACCGAGGCCCTGCGCAAGCGCGCCGGCGACCTCACCGAGCAGGACGTGCTCGACGCGCTACAGGACCGCTTCGGCGCGCCGCGCGCCGTCTGCCGCAGCCCGAGCGCGGGCCCGGGCGGCGCGTCCTCGGCCACCGTGGCGACCATCGTGATGGACCCGGCGGCACGGAAGATGCGCATCGCGCCGGCGCCCTTCAAGGCCCACCGCTTCACCGAATATTCCCTCTGAGTTCCTCCCGATCCGATCCCGACCGGCCCAGCCCCCGCCAGGAGTGTTTGCCATGAACCCACCCGTGCCCCCCGCCCGCCCGCCTTCCGTCTCGCGCGCCGCCGCCCTGCTCGCGCTCGGCCTCGCCGCCGGCACCGCCTTCGCCCAGGGCGCGCCCGGCGCCGGCCAGACGCTGCGCATCCAGATCAACTCGGACATCCGCAGCACCGACCCCGGCGGCAACCGCGACGACAACACCGACAACGTGCTGCTGCACATCGGCGAGGGCCTGGTCGCGCTGCGCGAGGACACCTCGGTCGGCCCCATGCTCGCGAGCAAGGTCGACACCTCGGCCGACGGCCTGAGCTACACCTTCACGCTGCGCGACGGCGTGAAGTTCCAGAACGGCGCCACGCTCACGGCCGACGACGTGGTCTGGAGCTGGCAGCGCTACCTCAAGCCCAGCAGCGGCTGGCGTTGCCTCAGCGAGTTCGACGGCAAGGGCATGACCAAGGTGCTCTCGGTGGAGGCGCCGAACCCGAAGACGGTGGTGTTCAAGCTCGACCGCGCGAGCGCGCTGTTCCTCACCATGATGGCGCGGCCCGACTGCGGCGGCGCGGCCATCCTGCACCGCAGTTCGGTCGGCGCCGACGGCCAGTGGAAGGAGCCGGTGGGCACCGGCCCCTACAAGCTCAAGGAATGGAAGCGCGGCCAGTACGTGGAGCTGACCCGCTTCGACGGCTACACCTCGCGCGCCGAGCCGCGCGACGGCCTCACGGGCGGCAAGAAGGCCGAGGTCGAGAACCTGCGCTTCGTCGTCATCCCCGACTCGGCCGCGGCCAAGGCCGCGCTCTACAGCGGCGGCATCGACGCCTTCATCAGCCCCAGCCCGTCGGACGTGATCGAGATGCGCGGCCGCGCCGACGTGCGCGTGGACACCACGCCCGTGATGACCATGGTCGCGCTGCTGCTGCAGACCAACGACCCGGTGCTCAAGGACGTGCGCATCCGCCGCGCGCTGGCGCTGGCGCTCGACACGCCCGAGATCGCGCGCTCGGTCACCGAGGGCCTGTCGGCCGTCAACAACTCGGTCGTGCCCTCGACCAGCCCCTACTACGACGCGGCGCAGGCCGGCGGCTTCAAGCGCGACATCGCCGCCGCCAAGAAGCTGCTGGCCGAGGCCGGCTACCGCGGCCAGCCGATCCGCATGATCGCCAACAAGCGCTACGAGGCGCTCTACTCGGCCGCCGTGCTGGTGCAGGCCATGGCGACCGAGGCCGGCATCAACATCGAGCTCGAGGTGCTCGACTGGGCCACCCAGCTCGACCGCTACACCAAGGGCCAGTACCAGAGCATGGCCTTCGTCTACTCGGCGCGCATCGATCCCGCGCTCAACTACGAGATGGTCTCGGGCGACAAGGCCGCGCAGCCGCGCAAGGTCTGGGACAGCGCCTTCGCCCAGACCCGGCTGGCCGAGACCATGGTCTCGCGCGACAAGGCGCGCCGCCAGGTGCTGTTCGACGAGATGCACCAGCAGATGCTGCAGGACGTGCCGATGATCGTGCTGTTCAACGCCAGCGACGCCACCGCCATGCGCAAGAACGTGGTCGGCTTCAAGGGCTGGGCGCCGGCCAAGCCGCGCTTCTGGAACGTGCGGCTGGCCGCCGCCGGCGGCTGAGCGGAGGCCGCGCCTTCATGCCCGCCTACCTCCTGCGCCGGATCGCGATGACGATCCCGACGCTGCTGCTGGTCTCCATCGCGGTCTTCGCGCTGATGCGGCTGATCCCGGGCGACCCGGTGCTGCTGATGCTCGGCGAAGGGGCCGACCCGGCCCAGCTCGAATCGATGCGCCGCCAGATGGGCCTGGACCAGCCGCTGCCGCTGCAGTACCTGGTCTGGCTGCGCCAGGCGCTGGGCGGCGACCTCGGCGTCTCGACCACCAACGGCCTGCCGGTGCTGCCGCTGATCTGGGAACGCTTCCAGGTCAGCGCCGTCATCGTGCTGGTCGCGGTGGCGCTGGCCTCGCTGATCGCCGTGCCCGCCGGCCTGGTCGCCGCCTGGCGCAAGGACCGCCCCGCCGACCTCGCCATCATCGGCGCGGCCACGCTGATGCTCTCGGTGCCGAGCTTCTGGCTCGGCCTGCTGCTCCTGATGTTCTTCGGCCAGTACCTGCACTGGCTGCCGGTGGTGGGCTACGTGCCGCTGTCCGAGAGCTTCTCGCAGGGCGTGCTCTACGTGATCCTGCCGATCGTCACGCTGGTGCTGGTCGAGACCGGCGTGCTCACGCGCATGTCGCGCGCCAGCACCATCGAGATCCTGCGGCTCGAGTACGTGACGCATGCGCGCGCCAAGGGCGTGCCCGAGTCGCAGGTGCTGCGCCGCCACGTGCTGCCCAATGCCTTCAATCCCACGCTGACCATGATCGGGCTGATCCTCGGCCACCTGCTCAGCGGCATCGCGGTGCTCGAGACGGTGTTCACCCTGCCCGGCCTCGGGCGCCTGATGATCGATTCGATCTTCGCGCGCGACTACCCGGTGCTGCAGGGCTGCCTGCTGTTCACCGCCTGCATCTACGTGGTCATCAACCTGGTCGTGGACATGTGCTATCCCCTGTTCGATCCGCGGGTGTCGGTGCAGTGATGAAGATCAAGACCCATACCCTGGTGGGCGGCGTGCTGATCGCCACGCTGCTGGTGCTGGCCGTGGTGGCGGCCGTCTGGACGCCCTACAACCCGGTCGGCATCGACCTCAAGTCCAAGCTGCAGGCGCCCTCGATGGCGCACTGGCTCGGCACCGACGAGTTCGGCCGCGACGTGGCCAGCCGCGCCATGCGCGCCGCCTCCACCAGCTGCCTGGTGGCGCTGCTCACGGTCGCGCTGGCCACCGCCATCGGGCTGGTGGTGGGCGTGGTCGCGGGCTTCGTGCGCGGCTGGACCGACCGCGTGCTGATGGCCTTCAACGACACGCTGCTGGCCTTCCCGGGCCTGCTGCTGGCGCTGGCCGTGATGGTGATCGTGGGCGCCAACCAGTGGGGCATCGTGCTCGCGCTGAGCCTGGCCTATGCGCCCTCGGTGGTGCGCGTGGTGCGCGGCACCGTGCTGTCGCTGCGCGAGCGCGAGTACGTCGAGGCCTCGCGCATGATCGGCAACGGCGAGATCTACACCATGTGGCGCCACATCCTGCCGAACTGCGTGGCGCCGGTCGCCGTGCTGGCCACCAGCATGTTCGGCTGGGTGCTGCTGTCGGAGAGCGCGCTGAGCTTCCTGGGCCTGGGCGTGCCGCCGCCCGCGCCCACCTGGGGCAACATGCTCTCGAGCGCGCGCCCCTACATGGTCTCGGCCGTCTGGCTGTGCGTGGTGCCGGGCCTGTGCATCGCGCTCACGCTGCTGGGCATCAACCTGCTGGGCGAATCGCTGCGCGACCGGCTCGATCCGCGGACGGAGAAGTCATGAGCGCGCCTTCCAACCCCTCTCCTGTTCTTTCGGTCGAGCACCTGCGGATCGCGCTGCGCCACGGCACCCAGCCGCTGGTGCACGACCTCTCGTTCGAGGTCCGGCCCGGCGAGTTCCTCGCCGTGGTCGGCGAATCGGGCAGCGGCAAGACCATGGCCGCGCGCGCCATCCTGCAGCTGCTGCCGCCCGGCATCGCGCAGACCGGCGGGCGCATCGTGTTCGACGGCCAGGACCTGAGCCGGCACGACGCGCAGGCCATGCGGCCGATCCGCGGCCCGGGCATCGGCATGGTGTTCCAGGAGCCGATGGTCTCGCTCAACCCGGTGCACCGCATCGGCGAGCAGATGGCCGAGGGCCTGCGCATGCACCACCGGCTGTCGGCCGCCGAGATCCGCGCGCGCAGCCTCGAGATGCTGCGCCGCGTGCAGATCGCCGACCCCGAGCGCTGCATGCAGGCCTATCCGCACGAGTTCTCGGGCGGCATGCGCCAGCGCATCATGCTCGCGAGCGTGATGCTGCTGAAGCCGCGCCTCTTGATCGCCGACGAGCCCACCACCGCGCTCGACACCCTGAGCCAGCGCGAGGTGCTCGACCTGATGGTCGAACTGGCGCGCGACAACGGCACGGCCGTGCTGCTGATCACGCACAACCTCGGCCTGGTGGGCCGCTATGCGCAGCGCGCGATCGTGCTCGAGAAGGGCCGGCTGGTCGAGACCGGCGACGTGCCCTCGATCCTGGTCGCGCCGAAGCAGGCCTACACGCGCAAGCTGGTCGACGCGCTGCCGCGCCGCCAGGCCGCCAAGCCGACGGCCACCGAAACCCGCCAGCCGCTGCTGCAGGTGCGCGGCCTCGGCGTGAGCTATCCCGGCGCGCGCCTGGGCTTCTTCAAGCGCCAGCCGCCGGTGCCCGTCATCGATGCGCTCGACCTCGACATCCACCCGGGCGAAATGGTCGCGCTGGTGGGCGGCAGCGGCTCGGGCAAGACCACGTTGGGCCGCGCCATCCTGCGGCTCGCGCCCTCGAACGCCGGGCAGATCCTGTTCCGCGGCGAGGACGTGCGCACCGCCGGCCGCGCCGCGCTGCACCGCTTCCGGCTGGCCTGCCAGCTCGTGTTCCAGGACCCCTTCTCCTCGCTCGACCCGCGCATGCGCGTGCAGGAGATCGTGGCCGAGCCGCTGCGCCACCTGCCCGAGCTCGATGCGGCGGCACGCCTGCGGCGCGTGGCCGAGACGCTCGACGAGGTCGGCCTCGACGGCCTGGGCGCGCGCTATCCGCACGAGCTCTCGGGCGGCCAGCGCCAGCGCGTGGCGATCGCGCGCGCGCTGGTGCGCCGGCCGGCCTTCGTGGTGGCCGACGAGCCGGTGTCCGCGCTCGACATGACGATCCAGGCCCAGGTGCTGCGGCTGTTCCAGAGCCTGCAGCAGCATCACGGCTTCGCCTGCCTGTTCATCAGCCACGACCTCGCGGCCGTCGAGCAGATCGCCGACCGCGTGATCGTGATGGAGCGCGGCCGCATCGTGGAGCAAGGCGCGCGCGACGCGGTGTTCGACCAGCCGCGCCATGCCTACACCCAGGCGCTGCTGGCGGCCACGCCGCGGCCGCTGCACGAACTGGCCGAGCCTGCCGTCGACATCCAACCCGTTCCCGAGAAAGCCTTCGCGTGACCTCCCCCTTGCCCTACAGCTGGCAGCATCCCAGCGCCCCGCCGCCGCTCGACCCGCAGATCGTCGAGTTCATGCGCCTCATGGGCGCCGAGGGCGCGCGCTATCCGAAGCGCCACACCATTCCCATCGCCGAGGGCCGCGCCAATGCCGAGAAGGTGCGCGCGCCGTGGACGCAGGGCGGGCCCGAGATGGCGCGCAGCGTCGACCACCGCGTGCCCACGCGCCACGGCGAGGTGCGCATCCGCGTGCACTACCCCGCGCAGCGCGCGCTGCAGGGTGCGCTGGTCTACATCCACGGCGGTGGCTTCGTGCTGTTCAGCCTCGACACCCACGACCGCGTGATGCGCGAGTACGCGGGCCGCGCCGGCATCGCGGTGATCGGCATCGACTACACGCGCGCCCCCGAGGCGCGCTTTCCGCAGCCGCACGACGAATGCGTGGACGTGA
The DNA here is from genome assembly GCF_059418265.1 of Variovorax sp. GW821-FHT09B05. Lineage (NCBI taxonomy): Bacteria > Pseudomonadati > Pseudomonadota > Betaproteobacteria > Burkholderiales > Comamonadaceae > Variovorax > Variovorax sp. GW821-FHT09B05. Next base: position 94,126 of record NZ_JBWKPN010000002.1, on the reverse strand, counting down.
TGCGCTGGCTGGCCGCCCATGCGGGCACGCTCGACATCGATCCCGCGCAGCTCTTCATCGGCGGCGACTCGGCCGGCGCGAACCTCTCGGTCGGCGCCTGCCTGGTGCTGCGCGACGAGGGCGATGCGCTGCCGCTGGGCATGCTGCTGAACTACGGCGCCTACAGCACCGAGCTCTACCGCGAATCGGTGGTGCGCTACGGCGCGGGCGAGTACGGCCTCTCGCTGCACATGATGCTGTGGTTCTACGGCCTCTATGCGCGCGGGCCCGCCGACTTCGCCGATCCGCGCCTGCACAGCCTCTCGGCCCGGCTCGAAGATTTGCCGCCGGCCTGCATGGTGGTCACCGAATGCGACCCGCTGTACGACGACAACCGGCTGATGGCCGCGCGGCTGCGCGAGGCCGGCGTGGTGGTCAGCGAGACGCTCTACCCCGGCACCATCCACGGCTTCCTCGAGGCGGTCTCGGTCGCCGACGTGGCCGGCCGCGCCTTCGACGATTCGGTGCGCTGGCTGCGCGACCTCGCCACGCGCTGAGCCGCCGCATGTACACGCCCAAGCCCTATGTAGAGGCCGAGCTCGCGACGCTGCACGAAGGCATGCGCGCCTGGAGCTTCGCCACACTGGTCACGGTCGGCCCGGCCGGCGCCAGTGCCACCCACCTGCCCTTCCTGCTCGATGCGCAAGAGGGCGAGGCCGGCCTGCTCACCACCCATCTCGCGCGGAAGAACCCGCAGCTCGAGGACCTGCGCGCGGGCCGCGAGGCGCTGGTGATCTTCCAGGGCCCGCATGCCTTCGTCACACCGAGCTGGTACGTCAAGCAGAGCACCTTTCCGACCTGGAACTACAGCGCGATCCATGCGCGCGGCACGCCGCGCGTGATCGAGGAGCGCATGGCGATCCACGCCGTGCTGCGCCGCACCGTCGCGGTCTACGACACGCCGCTGCGCGCCGAATGCGCGGGCCGCTGGGACTTCGACGCCATGCCCTTCGACTTCGTCGCGCCGCGGCTCGACATGATCGCGGCGGTGGAGATTCCCGTGCAATCGCTCGAGGGCAAGTTCAAGCTCAATCAGGACCGCTCGGAGGAGGACCGGCGCGGCGTGATCGCCGCGCTCGAGCGGCTCGGCGAGCCGCAGGGCGTGGCCGTGGCGCGGATGATGCGCGAGCGGCTGGAGACCACCACGAGCGCTTGAAGCCTCGCGGCACAATGATCCGCGTGCCGCTTCTTCACCGCCTGTTCGCCGGCCTCGCGCTGGCCTCCCTCTTCGCCACCGCCCACGCGACCGAGCCGCTGCTGCTCGTCACCGCGCCCGCGGCGCTGCAGGCGGCCGAGAAGTCCGGCGCCGACTTCGCCCACTGGCTGGCCGACACGCCGGCCGCCGACGGCATCGCGAGCAACCAGGTGCTGATGCGCTCGAAGGCCTGGCGCTCGATCGCCGAGCCCCTCGGCGCCAGCCTCGCGGCCATCCAGCGCCGCGACAAGCAGGCCGGCGTCGGCATCGCGAAGTACCCGCACCGCCTGTTCGACGCGCGCTGGCTCGCGAGCCCCGATGCCTTCTTCGAACTGGTGGGCGTGGCCAACCGCATGGACCGGCGCCCGTTCCAGGACGGCGCCTGCGGCGAGACCCGGCTCGTGTACCGCCTCGCCTACCGCACGAGCGCGATGCAGTCGCGGCTGCCGATGACCGTCAACGTCGAGCTGCGCGGCGACGCGCACGATGCCGACGGCGGCTGCGCCTCGGCCGCGCAGCGCTGGCAGCCGCCGCAGTCCGCGATGGCCGACGTGGCGCTGGGCCGCTGGCTGGTGTCCGCCGACGGCCCGCTCGCGCCGCAGCGGCTCGCGCCCGCGCGCATCTCGCAGCTCACGGTGAACCTGCAGAGCGTGCGCTGGCCCTCGGCCGTGCGGCCCGACCTCGGCGGCCATGCCGAATACATGCTGCGTGCCTTCCGCTGGAATGCAGCCGCGAAGCGCTACGACGTGGGCCCGCTCGAGAACACGCCCGATGTCGCGAAGCTCAAGGCCAGCGCACCGCTGCGCCAGGAGCTGAAGCAATGGCTCCGCCAGCCCGAGAACCTGCGCGCGCTCGACGAAGCCACGCTCAGGATCCCCGAGCGCTTCCTCGCCACCGAGGCCATCTCGGTCGCGCCGCGCGGCCTCGAGCGCCTCGCCAACCGTCCGTTCGAGCAGCTCTTCCCCGAAAGCGAATGGCAGGCCGTGCCCGGCAGCCGCACGCTGCAGTCGCCGCGGGCCCTGCTGCGCCGGCTCGACGACCTCAGTTGCATGGGCTGCCACCAGAGCCGTGCGGTCGCGGGCTTCCACCTGCTGGGCGTCGATCGCCGCGGTGCCTCGCGCAGCTTCACGCCCGGCAATGCGCTCGCGGTGCCGCACTCGCCGCATCTGCAGGACGAACTCGCGCGCCGTGCGCGCTACCTGCAGGCCGCGCTGACCACGCCGAAGCCCGATCCCTTCCGGCCGCTCGCGGAGCCGCTCGATGCGAACACACGACCGGAGCCGGCGATCGTCGGCGCGCGCTGCGAACCCACGCGCATCACGGCCTCGGCCAACCCCTGGCTCGACCGCGCCGAGAAGCTGCCGCGCACCGCCTGCGAAGGCGCCGCCTCGGTCTGCGAGAAGACCGCGGTCGGCTTCCCGGGCGGCATGTGCTCGGGCCCCTGCGATCCCAGGGACCCGAACGGCACGTGTGGCGGCATCGCGATCCTCAGCGACTTCAACCAGTGCCTCGCGGCCAGGCGGCCCTTCGGCGAATGCCTCGCGAAGCACACGCGCCCCGGCAACCTGCGCAGCTGCTCGGCCACCGCGCCCTGCCGCGACGACTACATCTGCGCGCAGGCCGAGAGCCAGGCCGAAGGGCGCGGGGCCTGCATCCCGCCCTACTTCCTGTTCCAGATGCGGGTGGACGGCCACTCCTGACTTTCACCCTCCCCCGCTGGGGGAGGGCCGGGGTGGGGGCACCGGGCGCATCCATCGCCCCGCCGCCGTCGACCGCCCGGTGCCCCCATCCCGACCTTCCCCCAGAGGGGGAAGGAGTTGGGGAAGGAGTCACCCCTCGTTCGCCGCCGGCCGCATCTTCCACGCCGACAGCGCCGCCACCGCCCCCAGCACCGCCACATACGCCCCCACCGGCACGATGCTGCCGTACTTCGCCACCAGCGTCGCCGCGATGATCGGCGCCAGCCCGCCGCCGAGCGCGGCCGCCATCTGGATGCCGATCGAGATGCCCGAGTAGCGCAGCTCGGCCGGGAACTGCGCCGCGTAGAGGTTCGACTGCGGCGCGAACATCAGCGGGTAGTTGAGCGCGAGCGCCACCACCATCGCCACCGTGTAGGCCGTGAGCGAGCCGCTGCCGATGGCCTGGAACAACGGCAGCGCCATCAAGGCCAGCAGCGCGCCGCCGAACACGTAGAGCCGCCGCGCGCCGACGCGGTCGGCCAGCCAGCCGAACAGCGGAATGGTCAGCACCATCAGCGACGAACCCAGCACCAGCGCATGCAGCGCATCGCCGCGCGAGAAGCCCAGCCGCGTGACCGCGTAGGAGATCGAGAACACCAGGAGGGTGTAGATCAGCGTGACCTCGGCCAGCTTGCCGCCGATGGTCAGCAGCAGCGGCCGCCAGTGCGCCAGCACCACTTCGCGCGCCGGCAGCGCGGCGGTCTTGCGGTGCGCCTTCACGGCCTCGAACTCGGGCGACTCGTCGATGCGCGTGCGGATGAAGATGCCCACCGCGATCAAGAGCGCGCTGGCCAGGAACGGCAGCCGCCAGCCCCAGTGCAGGAAGGCGTCCTCGGGCAGCTGCGTGACCAGCGCGAACGCACCCGACGACAGCAGCACGCCGATCGGCGCGCCCATCTGCGGCATGCTGCCCACCAGCGAGCGCCAGCGCGGCGGCGCATGCTCGACCGCCATCAGCATCGCGCCGCCGAGTTCGCCGCCGAAGGACAGCCCCTGGCCGATGCGCAGCAGCACCAGCAGCACCGCGGCCCAGAGCCCGATCGACTCGTAGGTCGGCAGCACGCCGATCAGCACCGTGCAGATGCCCATCATCAAGAGGCTCAGCGTCAGCATGGCCTTGCGACCCAGCCGGTCGCCGTAGTGGCCGAACACGATGCCGCCGATCGGCCGCGCGAGCATGCCGCTCGCGAAGGTGCCGAAGGCCGCCAGCGTGCCGGTCACCGGATCGAAGTTCGGAAAGAACAGCTTGTTGAAGACCAGCGCGGCCGCCGTGCCGTAGGCCAGGAAGTCGAAGCCCTCGATGGCGGTGCCGGCCATGGTGGCGGCGCCGACCTTCCAGACGCTCTGCGGCTTGGCGGCTGCGGGCGCGGCGGCGCCCACCGGTGTGGCGATGGTGTTCATGCGGGGAGCTCCTCGTTGTGGTCCTGAATCGATGCCGGATGGCGCCGGTGCCAATCGGTCGCGCCCTGGTAGGCGCGGCCGGCGCGCAGCATCGTGGCCTCCTGCAGGTGCGCCGCCACGAGCTGGAAGCCGATCGGATGGCCCTCGGGCGTGAAGCCGCAGGGCAAGGTCAGCGTCGGATGGCCGCTCATGTCGTAGGGCGCGGTGAAGCGCAGCAGCTTGAGCAGGTCACCCTCGTCGGTGCCCAGCGTGGCCATGCGCGCATTGCTGAAGCCGGCGTCGCAGGTCACGGGAATCGCGAGCAGGTCGATGTCGCCGAACAGCTTGACCAGCGCGCCGCGAAAGTTCAGCCGCTGCATCAGCAGCTTCTGCAGCTCGATGCCCGACTGCGCGCGGCCCACCTCGATGAAGCCCGAGAGCACCGGGCCGTAGCGCTCCTTCTGCGCCGGGTACGTGGCCTCGTGCGCGGCCGCCATCTCCACGGCCGAGAAGCGCAGCCAGCCTGCGATCACCTCCGACGGATCGGGCAGCCGCACCTCGCGCAAGGTGGCGCCCAACCCGGTGAGCGTGGCCAGCGCCGCCTGCATCGCGGCGCGCGTGGGTGCATCGACGTCGCGTGCGATGTGGTCGGCATCGATGCCGATGCGCAGCCCCGCCGCGCCCTGGGCCGACAGCGCCAGGTAGTCGGGCACGGCATCGGGCAGCGCCGTGGGATCGTCCTCGTCGGCACCGGCCAGCGCGGCGAGCATCGCCGCCGCATCGGCCGCGCTGCGCGTCATCGGCCCCACGTGGTCGAGCGAGGCCGAGTTCTCGAACACGCCGAAGCGCGACACGCGGCCCCAGCTCGGCTTCAACCCCGTGAGGTTGTTGGCCGCGCAGGGAAAGCGGATCGATCCGCCCGTGTCGGTGCCCAGCGAGCCGAAGCACAGGCCCGCGGCCGTGCCCACGCCCGAGCCGCTCGAGGAGGCGCCGGGCCACTGGTCCGCGTTCCACGGATTGACCGGCGCGACGATGCTGCGGTGGTGCTCGGCGAACGCGCCCTCGGTGTGCTGCAGCTTGCCGAGGATCACCGCGCCGGCCTCGCGCAGCTTGCGCACCACGGTCGAGTCACGCTCGGGCCTGAAGTCGGCGTAGACCTCGGTGCCGTTGGCGCAGACCACGCCGGCCGCATGGCAGTTGTCCTTGACCGCCACTGGCACGCCGTGCAGCGGGCCGCGCCAGCCGCCGCGCGTAATCTCCTCCTCGGCACGGCGCGCCTCGGCGCGCGCGCTCTCGGGCATGGTGCGCGCATAGGCATGCAGCGCGGGGTCGACAGCCTCGATGCGCGCCAGCATGCGCTCGGTCAGCTCGATGGGCGACAGCGCGCGCTCGCGCAGCCGCTGCGCCACCTCGGTCAGTTCCAGGAAATGCAGGTCCTCGCTCATCTCAGATCTCCTTGGCCTCGACCTGCCGCGCGAACATCGCGAAGCTGGCTTTCACGATGCTCGGCTGCAGCAGGAAGTCGTGCGATTCGCGTGCCAGCGCCGGATCGACCAGCTTGAGCCGCCCGTAGGCGCTCTGCGCGATCAACTGGTTGCGCGCGGCGCGCTCGATCAGCACCGAGAGGTAAAGCGACTCCTCCACGCTCGAGGTGGCGGCCAGGAAGCCATGGTTGGCCAGCAGCACGCAGCGCTTGGCGCCGAGCGCGGCCGAGATGATCTCGCCCTCCACGTCGGCGATCGGCAGGCCCGGCCATTCGGCGAGGAAGGCGCAGTCGTCGAAGAAGGGCGTGGCATCCATGTGCGCGACCTGCAGCGGCTCGCCGGTCATCGACAGCGCCGACACATAGGGCGGATGGGTATGGATCACGCAGTGGACGTCGGGCCGGCGCCGGTACACCCAGAGGTGGAAGCGCACGGCCGGGTTGGGCACGCCGCGGCCCTCGAGCACGCGCAGCGAATCGTCGATGCGCATCACCGAGCCCGCGCGGATCTCGCCGAACGCATGCGCCAGCGGCGTGGTGAGGAAGCTGCCGTCGGCCTGGCGCACCGTGATCTGACCGGCCAGGGTTTCGGAATGGCCCTCCTTCGCGAGGATGCGGCAGCTCAGCGCGAGCTTCTCGGCATCGCTCCAGTGGCCGACGGTGAGGCCGTCGAGCTTCAGGGGCGCGTCGGCGGAGGGGGCGTCTGTGACGGTGGGGTTCACGCGGTTTTCCTTCATCGGTGGTCGATGGCCGCCAATGTAGGAAGCGATGCCGCGCCGGGCCTTGCGCCTGCGCGCACGCGCATTGATCCAGCGCGCCAATGCGATGGGACCCCGATCCCGCCCGCTAGTGGAAAGTCTCGATGTGCGGCCGCGGCGCCCCCTCCAGACTGCGGGCGCGGGCCCTTGGCACGAACCATGCACGCGGCCCGGCTCCCACCCCACCATGCACCACGACCCGACCCCGCACCTGAGCTTCGCGCCGCACCTGCGCCCCTTCTACCCGGGCGACCTGCGCGGCTACTCGACCACGCTCGACGCGCTGGTCTACCCTGGCGAACTCAGCGTGCAGCACAGCCATCCGCGCATGAACCTCGAGGCCTGCCGGCTCGTGGGCGGCGGCATCGCGGTCAGCTTCGATTCCACGCCGATGCAGGTGCGCCATGCGGCGGGCCAGTCCGGCCACGACGGCGCGGGCGAGGTGCTCGCGATGATCGCGGTCGACGGCCAGGGCACGATCGAGCAGGCCGGCCGCCGGCTGCCCTTCCGCAAGGGCGACATCGTGTTCCGCACCACGCGTCTGCCCTCGACCTGCGCGCTCGACGAATCGGGCCGGCTGGTGCAGCTGCGGCTGCCGGCCGGGCGCTTCTTCGGCATCTATGCCGACCTGCGCGACAACTTCGAACCTTCGCTGGCCCAGGCCGACTCCACGCTGGCCGAATCGGCGCGCCAGCAGCTCGACCGCCTGTTCGCGGTGCAGGCGCAGCCGCATCCGGCGCTGGCCTATTTCTCGGAGCAATCCTTCGTCTCGCTGCTCGCGGCCATCTACTGCGAAGCGGTGGCCGGCGCGCCGCAGGCCGGCGATGCGGGCGCGGCCAAACGCCACGAACGCGACCGCTGGCAGCGGCTCGCGGCCTATGTCGAGGCCAACCTCTGCGACCCCGAGCTCTCGGTCGAGGCGATCGCGCGCGAGCTGTGCATCTCCAAGCGGCTGGTGCACCGCCTGTTCGCCACGCAGCAGACGCAGTACGGCGCCTACCTGCGCGAGCGCCGCCTCGAGCGCGCGGCCGAGGAACTGGCCAACGAGCGGCTGGCGCAGCTCAGCGTGACCGAGATCGCGTTCCGCAACGGCTTCAACGACCCCAGCCATTTCAGCCGCGCCTTCCGCGACCGCTTCGGCACCACGCCGGGCGGCTACCGCGCGACCCGCCCGCCGGCCTGATCAGGCCAGGTAGCCGCCGTCCACCGTCAGCGCCGCGCCGGTGACGAAGCTGGCGTCGGGCCCCGCGAGGTAGGCCACCATGCCCGCGATCTCGCTGTCGTGCCCCATGCGGCCCAGCGCCATCAGCGGCTCCAGCCGCTCGCCGTAGGCCGACTTCGGCGCCATGTCGGTATCGGTCGGCCCGGGCTGCACCACGTTCACCGTGATGCCACGCGGCCCGAGGTCGCGCGCGAGGCCGCGCGCCATCGAGGCCACCGCGCCCTTGGTCATCGCATAGACCGACGAACCCGCGAAGCCCACGCGATCGGCCACCACGCTGCCCGTGATGACGATGCGCGCGCCACGCTCCATGTGCTTGAGCGCCGCCTGCACCGCCACGAAGGTCGAGCGCACGTTGACCGCGAACATGCGGTCGAAGTCGGCGAGCGCGTAGTCCTCGACCATGCCGCCCACCAGGATGCCGGCGTTGTTCACCAGCAGGTGCAGTCCGCCGAAGGCCTCGGCCGCGGCGTCGACCGCCTGCCACACGGCCTGTGCATCGGCGCTGTCGGCGCGCAGCGCGAGCGCGCGGCCGCCCTGCCCTTCGATCTCGGCCACGAGCGCCTGCGCCGCCGCGTCCGACGACGCATAGGTGAAGGCCACGGCCGCGCCATCGTTCACGAGCCGCCGCACGATGGCCGCACCGATGCCGCGCGAGCCGCCGATCACGAGGGCGGCCTTGCCGGAGAGAGATTTCGTCATGTCGACTTCCTTTTTTAACGGATCGATCGATCCAGAATAGAGCAAAAAAAGCGCACCCGAAACCGGGCGCGCACACACGCATTCAACGCAGGCCGCGCATCGCCATGCGCGCGATGTCGCGCAGGTCCTCGACCGAAGCACCGCCGCGTCCCGAGAGCTTGAGCCCCGACAGCGTGGCCATCAGGAACTGCGCGGCCGCGCGCGGCGCAAGCGCGGCATCGATCTCGCCCGCGGTCTGGGCCTCGCCGATGCGGCCCTCGATGGCCGACTGCAGCATGCGGCCCGCGGTGTCGGTCAGCAGGCTCACCTCGGCATCGCCGCGGCCGAATTCGCAGACCGCGCCGATGCCCATGCAGCCCGGCTGGCCCTGCGCGCCGAAATGCGTCGCCATGCCGTCGAGCATGGCCGCTAGCCCCGCGCTCGGCGAGGCCGCGCCATGCAGCGCGCGGATGTGCTGCGACACATGGCCCACGGCGTACTGCTGCAGCGCCTCGAGATAGAGCCTGCGCTTGTCGCCGAAGGTGTCGTACATGCTCTGGCGGCTGATGCCCATGGCGGCGAGCAGCATCTCGGTCGAGGTGCCGTCGTAGCCGTGGTCGCAGAACACGGCGATCGCGCCCTGCAGCGCGGCGTTGCGGTCGAAGGCTTTGGGTCGGGCCATGGCGGGCGAGTCTAGCGATTCCGGATCACCCTGTCCAAAACAGGTGATTCCGGAATCGCCCTCGCCCTTCCTCCTCAGGCCGGCACCGCCTCGCGCGCCACCGGGTCCGCTTCGGCGCGCGGCGCCACGAGGCGCGAACGCAACGCATCGCGCCTCACCTGCGCGGCGGCGATGCTCGCCTCCTTCACATGGCCGTAGCCGCGGATCTGCTCGGGCAGCTTCGCGAGCGCCAGCGCCGTCTCGGCATCGACCTCGTCCCAGCGCGCGAGGATGTCCTCGATGCCCGCGCGGTACTCCTCGATCAGGCGGCGCTCCGTCCGGCGCTCCTCGGTGCGGCCGAAGGGATCGAAGGCCGTGCCGCGCAGCCGGCGCAGCGCGGCCAGCACGCGGAAGCCCTGCAGCATCCACGGCCCGAAGGCGCGCTTGACCGGCCGGGCCTGCGCATCGCGCTGGCCCAGGATCGGCGGCGCGAGGTGGAAGCGCAGCTTGGGCGTGCCCTCGAATTCCTGCTGCAGCTTCTTCATGAAGGCGCCGTCGGTGTACAGGCGCGCGACCTCGTACTCGTCCTTGTAGGCCATCAGCTTGAACAGGTTGGCCGCCACCGCGCGCGTGAAGCGATCACCGCGGCCGCGGGCCTGCTCCACGGCACGCACCCGCGCCACGAAGTCCGAGAAGCGCCGCGCATAGGCCGCGTCCTGGTAGGCCGTGAGGAAGGCCGTGCGGTCCGCGAGCAAGGCATCGAGCCCCTGCGGCAGCTGCAGCGCCACCGGCTGCGCGGGCGAGGCCTCGCGCGCCACGGCCGCGAGGTCGAGCGCGGCGCGCCGGCCCCAGTGGAAGGCCTGCTGGTTGGCCTTCACGGCCACGCCGTTGATCTCGATCGCGCGCAGCAGCGCGGCCGAACTCAGCGGCACGCAGCCCTTCTGGAACGCGAAGCCCAACAGGAACAGGTTGGCCGCGATGGCGTCGCCCATGAGCCGGGTCGCGAGGCCCGTGGCGTCGATGAAGTCGGCCTTGCCGGCCACCGACTCCTCGATCAGCGCACGCACCTGGCCGGCCGGGAAGGTCCAGTCGGGGTCCTGCGCGAAATGGCCGGTCGGCTGTTCGAAGGTGTTCACCAGCGCATAGCTGCGGCCCGGGCGCATCTTGGCGATGGCGTCGGGCGCGCCCGCGGTCAGCATGTCGCAGCCCAGCACCAGGTCGGCCTCGCCGGTGGGAATGCGCTGCGCCTTGAGCTGCGCCGCGTCGCGCGCCAGCCGCACGTGCGAGGTCACCGAGCCGTTCTTCTGCGACATGCCCGTCATGTCGAGCACGCTCGCAGCCTGGCCCTCGAGGTGCGCGGCCATGCCGATCAGCGCGCCGATGGTGATGACGCCGGTGCCGCCGATGCCGGTGATCAGGATGTTGTGCATGCCCTCGATCGCATGCACGGGCGGCTCGGGCAGCGCCGCATCGGCCTCGGCGCCGCGCGCGGCCACCGGCTCGATGCGCCGCGGCTTCACGCCTTCCACGCTCACGAAGCTCGGGCAGAAGCCCTTGACGCACGAGTAGTCGGCGTTGCACGCGCTCTGGTCCACGCGGCGCTTCAGGCCATGGGGCGTGGGCTGCGGCAGCAGCGAGGTGCAGTTCGACTGTTCGCCGCAGTCGCCGCAGCCCTCGCACACGGCCTCGTTGATGAACACCCGGTGCGAGGCCTGCGGGAACTCGCCCTTCTTGCGGCGCCGGCGCTTCTCGGCCGCGCAGACCTGGTCGTAGATCAGCACCGACACGCCCTCGTAGTCGCGCAGCGTGCGCTGCACCGCGTCCATCTCGTCGCGGTGGTGGACGGTGAGGACGAAGCCGCCGCCATCGGCCGGCAGCGGCGAGCGGTCGCGCCAGCGCGTCGGGTCCTCGGCCACCAGCGCGATGCGGCGCACGCCCTCGGCCGCCACCTGGTGCGCGATGCGCGGCACGCTCACCGGCCCGTCGACGGGCTGGCCGCCGGTCATCGCCACCGCGTCGTTGTAGAGGATCTTGTAGGTGATGTTCACGCCCGCGGCCACGGCGGCGCGGATCGCCATCGAGCCCGAGTGGTAGTAGGTGCCGTCGCCGAGGTTGGCGAACACGTGGTGGCGCTTCGAGAACCAGGCCTGGCCGAGCCAGGGCGCGCCCTCGCCGCCCATGTGGGTCGTCGTGCGGTTGTGCTCGGGATAGATCGCGGTCGCCATCACGTGGCAGCCGATGCCGGCCAGCGCCAGGCTGCCCTCGGGCACCTTGGTCGAGGTGTTGTGCGGGCAGCCCGAGCAGTACCAGGCCTGCCGCGCCGGCGTGGCCACGGCCTTGCCGAGCACCACGTCCTTGGCGTCGAGGATCGCCAGCCGCGTGCGGATCATGTCGCTGGTGTGGAAGCGCGCCACCCGCGCGGCGATCACGCGCGCGATCTGCGCCACCGAGAAGTCGGCCGTGGCCGGCAGCAGCCACTGGCCGCGCGGATGCGCGCCCCATTCGCCGCGCTCGTCGAACTTGCCGATCACGCGCGGGCGCACGTCCTCGCGCCAGTTGTAGAGATGCTCCTTGAGCTGGTACTCGACGATCTGGCGCTTCTCCTCGATCACCAGGATCTCGTCGAGCCCGTCGGCGAACTCGCGGATCGAGTCGGGCTCCAGCGGCCAGGGCATCGCCACCTTGAACACGCGGATGCCGATGCGCGCCGCCTCGGCCGCGTCGATGCCCAGTTCCTCGAGCGCCTCCAGCGCGTCGCGGTACGACTTGCCCGAGGCCACGATGCCCAGCCGCGCCGAGGGCGCGTCGATGGTCACGCGGTTGAGCCGGTTGGCGCGCGCATAGGCGATGGCCGCGTAGATCTTCGCGTCCTGCATCAGCGCCTCCTGCTTGCGCGCCTGCACGCCCAGCGTGTCGGTCGACAGCCGCGCATGCATGCCGCCCGCGGGCGCCACGAAGTCCTCGGGCAGCAGGGTGCGCACGTTCTGCGCGTCGGCCGGGATCGAGCCCGACGACTCCACCGTGTCGGCCAGCGCCTTGAAGCCCACGGGCAGCCCGGCGAAGCGCGACATCGCGAAGCCGTGCAGGCCCAGCTCGATGTACTCCTCCACGCTCTGCGGATAGAGCATCGGGATCATCGAGGCCGCGAACAGGTGGTCGCTCTGGTTCGGCAGCGTCGACGAATAGGCGCCGTGGTCGTCGCCCGCCACCAGCAGCACGCCGCCATGGGGCGAGGTGCCCGCGTGGCTCATGTGCTTGAAGACGTCGCCGCAGCGGTCCACGCCGGGCGCCTTGCCGTACCACATGGCGAACACGCCATCGACCGCGCTCTCGCCGGTCAGGTGCACCTGCTGCGTGCCCCAGACGGCGGTGGCCGCCAGTTCCTCGTTCACGCCGGGCAGGAACTTGACGTGGTTGGCATCGAGATGCGGCTGCGCCTTCCACAGCGCCTCGTCGAGCCCGCCGAGCGGCGAGCCGCGGTAGCCGGAAACGAAGCCTGCAGTGTTGAGGCCGTTGGCCTGGTCGCGCCATCGCTGCACGAGCATGAGGCGCACCAGCGCCTGGATGCCGCTCAGGTAGACGCGGCCGGACGTGGAGGTGTACTTGTCGTCCAGCGAGACGCTGGCGAGATCGTGGGACATGAGAGAAGGCTCCGGTAAGAGTCGCGAGAGATGCCCGTTCGGCCACCGGTAAGCGGCCTGCGGGCGGAACACGCGCCGCGGGTAAGCGGCGCGCGTTGGGGAAGATAGCGCAGCGCGGAGGATCGTGGGCTCAGGCCTCCTTCTGTTCGTACCAACGGTCCTTGGCCAGCATCACCTCGTTGTGCGCCGCGCCGGCCGGCATCATCGGAAAGCAGTTCTCCTGCGCCGCCACCTGCACGTCGAGGAAGAACGGCCCCTCGCTCGCCAGGCATTCGGCCAGCGCCGCGGGCAGCTCGGCGGGATCGCTCACGCGCCGCGCGCCCCAGCCGAAGGCCTTGGCCAGCGCCACGAAATCGGGCAGCGCCTCGTTCCAGCTGTGGCTCAGGCGGTTGCCGTGGTTGAGCTCCTGCCACTGGCGCACCATGCCCATGTAGCCGTTGTTGCACAGCACCAGCTTGACCGCCGCGCGGTGCTGCACCGCGGTCGAGAGCTCCTGGATGTTCATCAGCACCGAGGCATCGCCGCTCACGCACACGGCCAGCGCCTCGGGATGCGCCACCTGCGCGCCGATCGCCGCGGGCAGGCCGTAGCCCATGGTGCCGGCGCCGCCCGAGGTGAGCCAGCGGCGCGGCCGGTCGAAGCGCAGGTACTGCGCGGCCCACATCTGGTGCTGGCCCACGTCGGTCGAGACGATGGTGTCGCGCCCCGTGTCGGCGATCGCCTGCTGCAGCGAGGCCATGAGGCGTTGCGGCAGGATCGCGTCGGCGCGCGGCGCGAAGCCCAGGCAGTCCTCGGCGCGCCAGCGCTCGATGCGCTGCCACCAGGGCGCGAGCCGCGCGGCCTCGAAGCGCTCGGGCAGCAGCGCGAGCAGCGCCTCGAGCACGGCGGCGCAGTCGCCCACCATCGGCACGTCGACCTGCACCACCTTGTTGATGCTGCTCGGGTCGATGTCGATGTGGATCTTGCGTGCATGCGGGCAGAAGCGGTCGAGCTTGCCGGTCACGCGGTCGTCGAAGCGCGCGCCCACGCAGACCACGAGGTCGGCCTCGTGCATCGCGAGGTTGGCCTCGAGCGTGCCGTGCATGCCGAGCATGCCGAGGAAGGCCGGGTCCGAGGCCGGGAACGCGCCCAGCCCCATCAGCGTGAGCGTGCACGGCGCATGCAGCCGCCGCACCAGCTGCGTGAAGGCCTCGCAGGCCGCGGGGCCGGCATTGATGAGGCCGCCGCCGCCATAGAGCACCGGCCGGCGCGCGGTCGAGATCAGGTCGGCCGCGCGCTGCATGCAGGCGCGCGGCGGCACCGGCGAGCGGTGCGTGCGCAGCGGGCGCGGCACGGGCACCGGCGCGCCCTGCCCCGGCAGCGCGAGCTGCACGTCCTTCGGCACGTCGAGCAGCACCGGGCCCGGCCGGCCCGCGGCCGCGATCTCGAGCGCGCGCCGCACCATCGTCGGCACCTCGTCGGGCGTGCGCACCTGGTGGTTCCACTTGGTCACCGGGCGCGACATGCCCAGCGCATCGCTTTCCTGGAAGGCCTGCGTGCCGATCACCGCGGTCGACACCTGGCCGCTGATGCACAGGAGCGGCACCGAATCGCTGATCGCGTCGAGCAGGCCCGAGATGGTGTTGCCCACGCCCGGGCCCGAGGTGACCAGCACCACGCCCACGCGGCCCGTGGTGCGCGCATAGCCCTCGGCCGCGTGCACGGCCGCCTGCTCGTGGCGCACCAGCACGTGGCGCAGCCGCGGCTCGCCGTGCAGCGCGTCGTACAGCGGCAGCGCGGCGCCGCCCGGGTAGCCGAAGAGGGTGTCGACGCCGCAGGCCACCAGCGTGTCGAGCAGCGCCTCGGCGCCGTTGCGCACGCGCGGCGCGGTGTCGATGGCGAGCGCGGCATCGAGGGGCAGATCGGTGGCCGCGCCGATGTCCGAAAGATTTTCGGCATCCAGCGTCAGGGCGAGGTCGTTGGGGAGGTCGAGCAGTCTCATGCCGTCAATTCTTCCGGGTTTGAGGCAGAATTTGCTTCTGATTTTTGGATATTCAGGCCTCAAACATGAAAATCAATCGCAAATCCTCGCAAGATGACGAAGGACTTTTCGACAAGATCGACATGGCGATCCTCCGGGTGCTGCTGCTCGATTCGCGCAAGACCCTGCAGGACATCAGCGCCGAGGTCGGCCTCTCGCCCACCAGCTGCTGGACGCGCATCAAGAAGCTCGAGGCACAGGGCGTGATCAAGCGCTACACGGTCGACATCGATCCGGCCAAGCTCGGCTACCAGGACTCGGTGATCGTGCAGGTCACGCTCGAGAGCCACACCGACGAGACGCTCTACGACTTCGGCCGCACCCTGGCCACCATCCCCGAGATCCAGGAGGCCTACCTGGTCTCGGGCGACTACGACTACTACATCCGCATCGCGGTGCGCGACACGCGCGACTACGAGCGGCTGCTGCGCGAGAAGCTCTACAAGATCCCCGGCATCCGGCACAGCAAGTCGCACTTCGTGCTGCGGGTGCTGAAGGAAGCGAGCATGCCGATCCTCTGAAAGAAAAAAAAGCCGCCCCGGGCCGGCGGGACCGGCCCCGGGCGGCTCGGGCGCTCGCGCGCCGCGGCCTTACTGCTGCACCGTGATCGCCTTCGCCGTCAGCGAGGCATCGAAGTTCAGCATCGCCGGATACTGCGGCCAGTTCACGCCCAGCGCCGCGTTGTTCGGATCGCCGCCGCGCGCGAACGCCGCCAGGCTCTTCATCATCGCGTCCGACAGCTGCAGCCGCCCCGGCTCGTTGGCCTTCGAATTGGCGAACTTCGAATAGAGCGACGGCCCGAAGTTGCCGAACACGAACGGAAGGTCGAAGGTGTGGGCCGCGCCGAAGATGTCGTTGAACGGCGCCGGCGACTTGTCCCAGTTGAACTGGTACCACCACAGCGGCACCTTCTGCGCCGCGAGCACCGGAAAGATCTGCTTGCGCAGCGCGATGAAGAAGTACTGGTTGTAGAGGTCGGTGCGCGCGTTGAAGCCGGTCACCGGCGTCGTCACCGGCAGGTACTGGCCCGGAATCCACTGCTCGAGCGAGGTCGCCGGCGCCGCGTTCGGATCGTAGCTGTAGGCCATCGAGAACACCGTTGGGTCGTCGAGCAGCCGGCCGCTGATGCCGCCGAAAGCGGGCGAGCTCGCGAGGTTTTGCGGGAACAGCTTGGTCTCGTCGCGCGTGTAGCCGGCCAGCACCGGCACCTTGAGGAACTCGCCCGCGTTGATCGCCGCGATCGGGTTGGTCGGCACCACCACGCCGTCGTTGAGCGGATTCGAGGCCGACAGCCCCAGCGGCACCAGCTTGTTGAGCACGGTCTGCAGCAGCGTGTCGGCGCTCTTCGAGCGCAGGTAGGCCGCGAGGTCGGCATTGCTCTGCGACGCGATGTAGGCGGTGGCCGCCGCCGTGTCCTTCACCGTGCCGTCGGCCACCAGCAGCGCCGCCAGCAGCGCGTTGTTCTGGTTCGGCACCGTGGTCGCGGTGGCGACACCGCCGCTCAGCGGCACCAGGCGCTGGAACAGCGCGGGCTTGGTGTTGACCACCAGCGGCGAGACCATCAGCGCATAGATGTTGACCGCGCCGGCCGACTGGCCCATCAGCGTCACGTTGGCCGGGTCGCCGCCGAAGCGCGCGATGTTCGCGTTGACGAACTTCATACCCTTGATCAGGTCGAGGATCGCGTAGTTGCCCGAGTCGTCGTTCGCATCCACGCCGGCCTTGAGCTGCGGCGAGGCCAGGAAGCCGAGGATGCCGAGCCGGTAGTTGATCGACACCACCACCGCGTTGGCCGCCTTCGCGAGCGCCGCGCCGTCGTAGACCGGGTCGCCGGTGTAGCCCGTGATGTTGCTGCCGCCGTAGACGAACACGATGACCGGCAGCTTGTCGGTCGCGGCCGCGGTCGAGGGCGTCCAGATGTTGAGGTACAGGCAGTCTTCCGAGCCCGTGGTCTTGCCGATCGAGCTGCCGATGGTCTCGTCGTAGCGGTTGTTCTGGCCCGGGCCGTAGAGCCGGCCCGTCTGCGCGCAGGCGTTGCCGAGCTTCTGCGTGGTCTTCGTCGCGGTCCACGGTTCGGGATCCACCGGCGCCTTCCAGCGCAGCGCGCCGACCGGCGGCTTGGCGAAGGGCACGCCCTTCCAGCTGTAGGTGCCGTTGGTCGCGGAGTCGTCGTTGCCCTGCACGGGTCCGTAGGCCGTGGTGCGCAGCACCGGGGACTGCGCGGGCGGCGTGTCGGGCGGCGGGTTGCTCGTCGTGGGTGGGGGCAAGGCCACGAAGCCGGCACTGCCGCCTCCACCGCCGCCGCAGGCCGTGAGTTGCAGCAGGGCGAGAACGGCGCAGGCGGCACCGGCGCGCAGAGGGCGAATCGTCATGAAGTCTCCTGTTTTTTCCAGTGGTGATGGCCGCCGGCCCGAGGACCGACGACCAACCACGAGTCTCGGCACGGTCGGCTCCGATTCCAATGTGGCGCGCGCACACCTTTGGCCCGCGTTCTATGTGAGGGCAAGGGCCGCGGGGGCGATAGCGCGCCGATAATTGCCGTCGACCCGCGAAGACGGGACAGCGAACGAGCCGCCGGTGCGCGCGGCCGTTCGATCGGGGAGAAACCGGCGGCCCACGGGTGCGCCCCTCGCTGCAAGCGGCCGGCGCCCGACCGGCGCACGCCGCGAGCCGACAGCGAGTTCCAAGGCGCAAGCGTTCGATGAGACAGGGCAACAACGACGGCGGGCGAGCCGGTCGGGGGATCGCGGCCTTCTGGCGCGCGCTGCCGCTGATCGTGCTGCTGCTGTGCTGTGCGCGCGCTCCCGTCGCGGCGCCCGTGCTGCCCGGCGACCAGCCCATCCACATCACCGAGGCCGAGCTGCAGTCGGTGCCCGGCTCCGGCTTCACGGCCCCGCCGCTGCTGTCGGTCGATGCCGAACTGCCGCGCGGCGGCTGGAAACCGGTCGGCCTGCCCTACACCGCCGACCGCGAGCTCGTGCCCACTGCTTCCAGTGGCATGCGCACCGTCACCGACTGGTACCGCCTCGACCTTGGCAGGCTGCCGCCTTCGACGCAGCCGCGCCTGCTCTACCTGCCGCGCTGGAAGACCCTGGGCCACATCGCCGTGTACGGCGACGGCGTGCTCATCTACCAGTCGCACGGCAGCCCGATCCACAACGGCTACAACCATCCGCTGCTGCTGCCGCTCAATCCCGCGGCCCAGGCACCCACGCCCGCCTCGGTGCTGATCCGTGTCGACCGGCTGCGCAACAGCGGCAGCGGTGTCTCGACCGTGTGGGTGGGCCACGAGGAAGACCTGTCCTGGCGCTACCAGGCGCGCCATCTGCTGCAGGTGCAGCTGCCGTTCATGGGCAGCGCCGCCTTCCTCGCGGTCGGCGCCTTCGCCTTCGCCGTGTGGCTGGGCAAGCGGCGCGAGCCGCTCTACCTGCTGTTCTTCGCCATCTCGGCGGCCGCCTTTTTGCGCATGCTCCATTACTACGTGGGCGGCAGCTACATCCCGATGTCGGACGACTGGTTCGAGTGGATGACCGTGGCCAGCCTGCTGTGGCTGATCCTGTTCGTCCACCTGTTCCTCGAGCGATTGCACCGGCAACCCTCGCCCTGGCTCACGCGGCTGTCGGTCGGTCTCGTGCTGGCCTGCAACCTCGCGACCCTGCCCCACGTCTCGCGCTCGATCGTCAGCCTCTACCTGTTCACCCCGCTGCTGAACCTCGCCGTGCTGCCCGTGGCCGTGCTGATCTTCTCGGTGAACCTGCGCAAGGCCTACCGCGTGCAGTTGCCCGAGGGCCGGCTGGTCGCGGCCTGGACCATGATCGCCGTCGCCTTCACCGGCTACGACGCCCTGCTGCAGAACAACCTCGTGGGCCCCGAGAGCGTCTATACCTCGCCCTACGCCATCATCGGCCTGTTCTTCGTCTTCTCGTACATCATGTTCCTGCGCTACACCGGCGCCTTCGCCGAAGTGGCGCGGCTCAACAAGGGCCTGGCGCACCGGCTGCGCGAGCGCGAGGACGAACTCAAGCAGAGCTACGAACGGCTGCGCGTGGTGGAGAACGAGCAGATGCTCAACGCCGAGCGCCGCCGCCTCATGCAGGACATGCACGACGGCCTGGGTTCCTCGCTGATCGGCGCCATCCGCTCGGTGGAGCAAGGCAGCATGAGCGATGCCGGGATCGCCGACATGCTCAAGGGTTGCATGGACGACCTCAAGCTCGCCATCGATTCGATGGAGAGCGTCGACGCCGACCTGCTGCTGCTGCTCGCGACCCTGCGCTTCCGGCTCGCGCCGCGCATCGAGGGCGCCGGCATCGCGCTGCGCTGGGAGGTGCAGCCCGTGCCGCCCCTGCCCTGGCTCGACCCGGGCAGCGCGCTGCACATCCTGCGCATCATGCAGGAGTGCATCGCCAACGTGATGCGCCACACGCGCGCCACCACCCTGCGCGTGAGCACCGCGGCCACCGACGATCTCGTATGCGTGACCATCGAGGACAACGGGCCGGGCTTCGACGTGGCCGAGGCGCTGCAGCATGGCGGGCGCGGGCTGCGCAATCAGCAGCAGCGCGCGCGGGCGATCGGCGGAACGGTGGGATGGCAGTCGGGCAGCGAAGGCACGCGCTTCACGCTGTGGCTGCCGATCGAACGCGAGACCGCGCCCGCCACGGCCTGAGCCTCGGCCGCGCTGTTGCTCAGAGACGTGCCGCGGCGTTCGGCTGGCTCGGCAGGCGCAGCGTGCTGGCCTGGGCATCGGGCGGGCACGGTGCATCGGAGTAGACCGCATCGCCTTCGGGCATGACGCACTTCTGGACCTCGATGAAGGCCGGGGCGGCCTTCTTCGTGGCTGCTTCGGCGCTGGCCATCGTGGTGTCCATTCTGGCGATCGGTGGCGCGACGGATGCGCGGACCGATTCGACCGGGTTGTTGTTGTCGATCGTCGACCCGGGCGCCTTCACGTGCTCCGGCATGATCGACGGCGGCAAGCGCGGCGCACGCCCGGCGCTTTCGCGCACCAGGCTGCTAAGCGCGAGGTAGAACAGGAACACCGCGAGCAAGGCGACCCCCAGCCCCACGGCCCAGTACCTGGGCGCGCGAACGACGCGCAGCGATTCCGTCAGCGGCGCGGCCATGCCAGACCTCCGGACTGCAATGCGCCCGCCAGCTTCGCGATGCCACCCGTGCCGCTCGCGGCCCGGCCGATCAGGGCGCCGCCGGCCGCACCGGCGACGATGCGCGTGAGGAACGAGCGGCTGCGGCCGGCGGCCAGCAGCAGCAACACGCCGGCGCCGAGCACGATCAGATGCTCGCCGGGATAGTCGGCGCGGGCGGCGTCGACCTGCTTGAACTTGTCGATCGTGTGTTCGAGGGTCATGGCTGGAGGTCCTTGTTGTCTTCAGCCGTTCTAGTTACGCGCGCCACGCGGACTTGTAGGCGGGCACCATCCGCTTTCTAGGAATCCACCTCGACCAGGCGGCGGAGACTGCCGCATGCCGGGACGGAATTCACCCGGCCAACCCATCCTTGCCGAAGGAGGCAAGCCACCTCACCACCCGATGTGCGCAAATCCACCCTCATGATGGAAGACGCTCAGAGCGGCGATCTCACGCCAGAGAAAAATGACGTCTCCGTCGAAAAGGAACTGCGATGAGCAATCCACCGTTCGACGCAGTTCGCCTCCCTGGCATTGAATCGATTGCCCGCTGCGAAAGCTCTCATCGGTCACGACGACAACTTCCCCCTCGGGGAAAGACTTCCCCGCAAACACCAGATCGAAGAGTTGGAGCTTGGCATCCGGTGCATCGAGATCAGGCCAATCCGTGACCATGACGAACTCGTAGGCGATCCCGAGGCGATCAGCGGCTTGCAGGATCGAGTCCGGCAGGAGCTTCGCGCCGGGAAGCACGTGCTCCAGAAGTTCCAGCGGCAGCGAGGGAAGGCCCGTCATGTTCATCGATTGGGGTGGCAAGCGGGAAGCCAGGACAAGAGGCAATTCGTCTCCAAGAGACCAAGCGTCCGGATCGTCTTGTTCCATCCGGATGAGGACGATCATCGCACCTCGGTAGACTCGAATCGCATGCAGTCCGATAGCGACACCAAACGCCGATTGCCCTCTTGGTGCGCATGCGGCCTTGCCCTGCTGCTCGCCAGCGCCTGCACGACCGCACCACCCGCTGCATCGCCAACCTTCCCCGAAGCCTCCTGGGCAACCGCCCCCGAACCTGCAGCAACCAGCGCTTGCCGCCGCAGCCTCGACGCCACCCGCGCCTACGTCCGCACGCTCGACACGACCGCGCTCATGGCTGTGCAGGACGGTCGCGTGCTGCTCAGCGAAGGCCCGGTCCAGGCCGTGAGCATCGTGTTCTCGGTGCGCAAGAGCGTGCTGTCGATGATGTACGGCAAGTACATCGCCAACGGCACCATCGACCTCGACCGCACGCTGGCCGAGCTGGGCATCGATGACATCGGCGGCCTGCTGCCGATCGAAAGGCAAGCGAGACTGCGCGACCTGCTCGCCGCGCGTTCGGGTGTCTACCATCCGGCCGCCAATGGCGGAGATGACTCGGCCGCCGCGCCTCCGCGTGGGTCGCAGGCGCCCGGCAGCTACTTCCTCTACAACAACTGGGACTTCAACGCCGCCGGCACGGCCTTCGAGCGCCTGACCGGCCAGAGCATCTACCAGGCCTTCTCGCAAGACCTGGCGACGCCGCTGCAGCTCGAGGACTTCGATCTCGCCCGCCATGCCCGCACCGGCAATGCGAGGCGGTCCCGGCACCTCGCCTATCCGTTCTACCTGTCCACGCGCGACATGGCGCGCCTGGGCTACCTGATGCTGCGCCAGGGCAACTGGCGCGGGCAGCAACTGGTGCCGGCCGACTGGATCGGACAGATCACGCGCGAAACCACGCCGTCCGCCCAGATGCATCCGCCGCACACGGCACGACGCGGCTTCGGCTATGGCTATCTTTGGTGGCTGCTCGAGGAGCCGTCCGACTCGCCACTGCACGGCGCCTACATGGCATGGGGCGTGCACGGCCAGTACATCCTGGTCGTTCCGAAACGCGAGCTGGTCATCGCGCACAAGCGGCAGGTGCCGGTGGGGAGCGATTGGAATCCCAGCTGGGTCGGTCCGGTGGCGTTCCTGCGCGCTGCGCGCATGTTGGCGGCGGCGACATGCCGTACAGAGGAGCGGTGAGCCCCCGGCTCCAGCTTTGCAACGAATCGGCCGTGTCCTCAAGTCGATACGGCGATCTCGCGCAATGCCACAGCCGTCTTTCAAATGGCTCTTGCCGGCCTGACTATCACGGTCTTTCCGGATAGCCCATGAAATACAGCGACGTGGAGGCACCCTTCTCCGGCTCGTCCGCGACGGGGTGAACAGGCCCCTTTGGGAGATACTCCATGCGATTGTTCGCGACCGCCGCCACATGGATTTCGGCCTCGGCGACACCATGCGTCTTCAGGAGTTCGACCAGATACCCTGCTCTCGCCACGGCGAGATTGCGGCGATGGGTGCTTTTGCCTTCGGAGAAGGACGAGCCGGCCATGACCATGACAACCAACCTGGTCTGAGGCCAAGCTCGGGTCTTCAGGAGTGCTGCGACGACTCGCGCACGCTGGTCTTCCTCGAGAGCAATGCCTTGGGGCGGGTAGCCGATCTTCAGTTCTTCGCTGGACTGGGCCGGCGACAGGCCATGGGCCGACGCAGCGAAGACGAGCAATGCAGCGCAGAACGCCCGGCCGAGTATCGAGAAGGCTGTCATGGTCTTGGATGCGCAAGGAAAATTTCATCGCCATCACTGCCGTGCCGGCGCTCCGAGCGAAGCATGACGGTGCCGCATGCCCCATGGGCGCACGACTCTATCAGCGCTTCGTGACGATCCGTCTCGCGGTCCATGGCGTGGAGCGCGACCTTCGCGCTCAGGGCAAACGCGGCCTCCCTCTACTGAACCGAACGACAGAGGGACGGCCCGCGCTGCAAGGTCCGTGCCCCACGGACGCGCCTTGACGCATACTGGCCGCCACCTCCAAACACGCGTTCAAAGGAAGTGACCGATGCTGAGAGGAAGCTGCCTCTGCCAAGGTGTCGCGTTCGAGATCGACGGCACGATCAAGGACCCGCTGTACTGCCACTGCTCGATGTGCCAGAAGGCACACGGCACCGCCTTTCGCGCGCGCGGCAAGATTCTGGCGAAGGACTTCCGCTGGCTCAGGGGTAAGGAACTGGTCCGGTTCTACGAGTCTTCGCCGGGCGACCACCGCGGGTTCTGCTCGGTGTGCGGCTCGAGCCTGATCAGCAAGCTCGATGCGAAGCCGGCCGTGTTGGGTGTCGCGCTCGGCGTGCTCGATGGCGATCCGGGTGTGCGGCCGCTGTGCCATGTGTACGTGGGGTCGAAGGCGCCGTGGTTCGAGATCACCGACTCCTTGCCTCGGTACGAAACACGGCCTCCCTCGAACACCTGATCGCCTGCCTCACGATCACCATCCGCCAGCACGCACCGACGCATGAAACTCCCCTTCTCCAAATTCCTGACCGCGGCAATCACCGTGGCCGGCATGGTCGCGCCGGCGCCCGCCCAGCCTGTCTCGCAGAACATGGAACTGATGGGCGCGATCGCCCGCGAGATCGTGAACAGCGGCGAGCCGCAAGGCGTCGATTGGGTCGAGGTCTCCGCGATCTTCTCTCTCGATGCCGATGGCGATGTCAACGGCAGCTACGGCTATGTCTACGACGCGCAGGGCCAGGCCCATGCGGCCGCCTTTCTCGAGGACCCGATCGAGCGCGAGGTGAAGGCCTATCGCGACTGGCTGCTGCACAAGGGCAGGAAAGGCGACAAGGGCCTCATCAAGATGCTCTTTCAATTCAACCGGCAGACGCGGCGGGTCCGCGCGGATTTCGAGTACGAGGATCCTCGGCGCTGGCAGGTCACGCCGGCCAACCTCGATGCCAGGGTCAAGGAGCTTCGGCCCCATCTCGGGACTGCGGACGGCAAGTAGCGCGCCCGCGCCGAAGGCCCCGTGCGATGGCTCGCGCGGGGCCGCACGGCATCAAAGCAGCTGATAGATGCGGAAGTCGATCCGCCCTGCCGACAGCTCGTTGTAGCCCACGAGCACCAGGTCGTTGACCCAGGTGTAGCGCTCGTCCGAGGTCTCGAGCTTGGGCGTGGTGCGCAGGTAGGTCTCGTCGAACGCGAGCCGCTCGCCCTTGGCCAGCCGCGCACGGCCATCGGGCGGCAGCCTGGCGATGCCCTTGCTCTCGAAGTAGATGAGCGCGCCGTCGTCGGTGCGCAAGGCGCCGCGGATGTCGAGCCGGCTGATGCCGTCCGCGCCGATCACGACCCAGTCGACGCTGCCTGGCAGGAACCGGCCGTGCAGCTTCGGCCCGTCGAGCCGGCCGCCCTTGCCGATGTAGGGCACCAGCGTGCCGCGCGGCGTGGGCACCACGATGGGCGTTTCGAGGTCGACCTGCAGGTCGCACAGATGGCGGATCGGCAGCGCTTCGAACAGCGGCTGCTCGAAGAGTGGCTGCTTGTGGAGGATGGCACTCATGGGGTCAGCTCAGGGCGGCCTTGATTTCCGCGTAGTCGAAGAAGGTGTCCTTGCGCGTGACGAGCCCGTCGCCGTCCACCTCGACCACGTCCAGCGCATGGAAGCCGCGACGCTCCTTGCCCGGCGGCTGGAAGGTCAGCGTCCAGTCGAGCGTCCAGTGCCGGTCGCCGAGCAGCAGGCGGCGCGTTTCCACGCCGAAGCCCGGATAGCGCTCGAAGACTTCGCCGAACTCCTTCAGCAACGCGTCGTTGCCCCGCACCGCCGTGCCGCGGCCGTGCGCCTGGAAGGTCGAGTCCGGCGCATGCAGCGCCACGATCGCCTCGGGGTCGTGGGAGAGCCAGGCCGAGGCGTAGCGATCGGCAATGGCGGCGAGATCCAATTTGACAGGTTCAGACATGAGAAGCCTTTCGATGGGGGTCGATTGCATTCGCGGAAGTCCTATCGACTCCGCGGTGCGCGAGGCGGTTTTCAAGTCGCCTCGCGAACGGTGGCGACTATACCTATGATTCTCATAGTGACAAGCGGTATGATGCCGGCAATGACCAAGAAATCGCCCCCACCCGCGGCCGCCGAGCACGAGGCGACGCATGCGCACTCGACCCTGTGCCCGATCGCGCGCGCGCAGGTCATCGTCGGCGACCGCTGGACCGTGCTCGTGCTGCGCGAGTTATTCCTCGGCAATCGCCGCTTCGAGGAGATCCAGGTGCAGACCCAGGCCACGCCGCAGATGGTGGCGAGCCGTCTCAAGAAGCTGGAAGCCGAAGGGCTGATCGAGCGCCGCCTCTACAGCGAGCGCCCGCCGCGGCACGAGTACCACCTCACGCCGATGGGCATCTCGTTCCACCCGGTGTTCCTCGCACTGCGCGCCTGGGGCGAGACATGGTGCAAGGGCGAACACGAGGAGGTCGCGATTCGCTATACCCACATCCCTTGCGGGCAGGACCCGGGGCTGGGGCCGGCCTGTCAGTCGTGCGGGAAGGAGATGCGGCGGGAGGAACTGTCGGCGCGGCTCAGTGGGTCGTTCGATGCGGAGCGGCGGGAGCGGTTGCAGGCGTTCAAGGCGGGGCGGGTGTAGGCGAGCCCGCAGCTCTTTGCAAAAAAATCAGTGCCTGGCCGTAGGTTCAGCCCCAGGCAACGAGCGTTTCCTTGCCCTTCTGCAGATTCAAAAAAATGTTCGAGTAGGGCGAAACCTCTGGAAACTCGGAACCTGGATCGCAGCGGACTTGGCAGTCCAGTGCTTCGGCAACGAACCGGGAGAAATCGACGTCGGAATTCCATCGGGTCGCACCGTGGAGAGAGATGCTGAGAAAGTCATCTTCGCTGGGCATGACCACGAGCGTCACACGCCCGCACTCGTAGATTCTCAAGTCGGAGTTGTTCCGTGAGTCCGGGACAAGAAGCCCCACGTCCAGCACAAGAGCGGCGATCAGCGGTGCCTCGTCAGGCATTCGAACAAACGCCTCCACTTCGTTTGGCTTCTTGTTTTCCATGGCACACGAAACCCTGGGCGGTCCTGCGCTCACCGCTTCCCCGCCACCCCACGCTGAATCACCTTCCCCGTCTCGTTCCCCTCCTCCCGCCCGTCCGCATAGCGACGCATGTAGTCGAACACCTTCGCCTGCGACACCTTCACCATCTGCCCCGCGTGCAGGTCGGCCACTTCGACCGGTTCGTTCTTCAGCATGCCGTCGATCGCGTCGCCCTTCCAGCCCGTGACCTCGACCCACATCCACTCGTTGCCGCCGCTGCGGGTGACGAAGGGCGCCTTCACGAGGATGTATTCGCCGGGCGCGAGGCCCTTGGCGAACGCGTCGCGCAGCGCGGGCAGTTGCGCCCGGGCGAGCTTGCTGGCCGCGAGGATCTCCTCGTTGTGCTTGATGCGCGACACCGAATCGTCGGCGGCGCCGAAGGTGCTCTTGAGCAGGGCCACCTGCTGCGCCGAGCGGTCGGGGCCCGGGTAGCGGTCGAAGCCGATCTCGTAGAGGCGGTTGCGCGGATCGCCGCTCTCCCAGGTGCCCGCCACCAGCGAGAGCCTGGCGGGCGTGGTGCCCTTCGCGTCCCTGTCCTTCGGGTCGCGCAGTCCGCCCTGCTTGAGCGTGCGCAGGTCCAGGTCGAACTGGCCGGGCCGCGCGATCTGCGCACCCTCTACCATCGCCTGCGCGAAGCCGTTGACCAGCGTTCCCATCGGCCCGTTCATCGACCACGAGAACTGGCTCACCACCACGTCGGGCAGGCCGAACTTGCCCATGCCGAGCGTGATGGCGCGCGCGAGCTTGTTGTCGGCCTGGTAGGCATGGATCACGATCTGCGAGGCGATGTCGGGAATGCCGCCGGCCCAGGAGTCGACTCGCCGCTTCTGCCATTCGTCGGGCGTGAACAGCTCGCGCGTCTCCTCGTCCCAGACGAAGCCGTTGGTGTCGCGCGCCACCTGCAGCGTGAGTTCGAGCGCCTTGCGCATGGCCGGCAGCGACAGCTTCGAGGGATGCGCGAAATCGATGATCAGCGCCTGGCTGCTGCCCTGCAACGCCTCGGCCTGCTCACGCGTGATGCCATGGCCGAAACGCTGCAGCATCTCCATCTCGGGTGCACGATAGGTCTGTTGCACGGTCGTGGTGTTCCAGTTCGCGAACAGCACGGGAGTGGAGACCTCGGAAGGCTTCGGCAACGATGCCAGCAGCTTGGGAGCGTCGCCGAGCTTGGCGAGCCGGCTGCGCAACGTGGCCATGGGATCGGCCTTGGGTCGCGGCGCGTAGTAGATCGCGAACTGCGCGTGGACCGGGCCGGCTTGCAGCGGCGAGCCTGCGGGCACGGGGGTGCCGGGCTTGGGGGCAGTGGCGGGTGCGGCGGCCTGTTGTGCCTGTGCGAACGCAGGCAGCGGTGCAAGCGCCGGGGCGCACAGCAGCAGGGCCGCGAGCAGGAGAGGACGGAGCGACTTGGGCGGGAGGCGCATGGTTCCGAATCTGGGTGGTGAGGGGTTAGCGGATTGTCGGGGGTGTTGTGTGACGAGCGCCCAACGGATGTGATGCGCGGCTCGCGAGTGCGAATCGGCCATCACGGTATCGACGGCAGCCCGCGGGGCTGCTGGCTCTCACGGCCTGTCGTTCGCGGTGCCGGCACAATGCGGCCCATTGCAGACCTTGCGCTCACCGATATCACGCGGGTCTTGCTCGACGATTGGAGGACATGTGGCAGACACCGCCCATTTGAGAAAGCACTATGCGCAACTGGCCACCGAGGAGCTGCTGAGCTTCGAGCTCGACGACCTCGCGGAAGAAGCACAGGCCATCCTCAGCGCAGAGCTCGATGCCAGGCGCGCGGATCCCGACGAAGCGCACCATTTCCGAAAGATGGCCGGGAGCCCATTCAAGCTCGACATGTGGCCAACGGATCACCCCCCGTTGCCCAAGGGGCCGCCTTACTTCTGGCTGGCAGAGAGCGCCACTCACGCGCATCACATGGGAGCAGAACAGGAAGAGACATTGGCGGCAGACCTGCAGTCACTTCGGGCATCCTGTTCCGCACTTCAACTCGAGTTGCCCCAGGGCTTCCTCTTCTTCATGGATTCTCCCAGCCTCTGGAAGAAATTCAGGAGCGTGAACGGCGGCTTCTTCGATCTTCGCCGGCAACCCGTCAGGTGTCCGACGACCCATGGCTATCTGATCCCATTCATATCCGACCAGCAGTACTGCCATTTCTATCTCATGCATCTCACGCCCGGGAGCAGAACGTACGAGATCGTGTGGGCCGATGCTTCTTACACCGACGCGCTCTACGCAACGCCAGAACTCTTTGCGAGAAACCACGAGCACGACTTCGATGCCTCGGACATTCATCTTTGCAACGTTGATTTCGAGGCCTTCATGTGGAACCACTACCACGATCACGAAAAACGGTTTGCGTTTCCACCGTTTCAAGCGGTCGAATGACCCATTTGCCGTTCTCCCAGCGAGCATGACCGATGACCCCGACTCCTCCCGCGCTTCCCGACCGCATCCAGACCGCGCGCCTCGAACTCCGTGCACCCGAGCTTTCCGATGCATCGGCGATGTATGCCTCGTACACGCAGGATGCGGAAGTCGCACGGTACATGGTGTGGCGTCCCCACGTATCCGAGGATGCAACGCGCGATTTCGTCGCTGCATGCGTCGCTCATTGGCACACAGGTTCAGCCCGTCCCTACGTCATCACCCTGAAGACAAGCGGTGGGCTCGTGGGAATGCTCGAGGCGCGTACCAAGGGGCACATCGTGAACATCGGCTACGTGCTTGCACGCAAGCATTGGGGTAAGGGCCTGATGCCGGAAGCCGTTCGTGCCTTGACGGCAGAGGCACTAGGACTGCCAGAGATATTCCGTGTCGAGGCGACCTGCGATGTAGACAACCGCGCGTCGGCGCGGGTGCTGGAGAAAAGCGGCTTCCTGCTGGAAGGCCGGCTCGCCCGCTTCACGGTTCATCCGAACCTAGGTGCCGAGCCACGCGACTGCCTCTTGTATGCGGCCTGCCGGTAGTGGTGAGGACATCGAAATCCCCATGGACCCTCGCCCGCTGATCTTCCTGGAGAAGCCCTGCGCCGAATACAGAGGGGACTTTCCTGTTCGAACAGTCGTTGTGGCTGGCCTGACTTCGACGATGGATTACTGGACGGCCCTTGCTGTTGGATGGCTGGAGCAAGGTTTCCCGCTCGACGAAGAGATCGTCGAGATGCTCAGGAACATCGCGCAGACACGGCACTTTCCTCAGCAGCTTCGACACAGAAGTGTTGCCTTGGCTCGGCGCTGGGTTCGTCAAGGCTCATAGATTGCAGGCAGAGCAGAAACGGCCCGCGATCGAGTTCGACCGCCTCAAGCCGCCTTGCGCCGCAAAAACATGTGCGTAGCCCGCTCCCCCGCCACCTGCCGCTCGCAGCTATAGCCCAGCGCCGGCAGATCCAGTCCTTCGAACAGCGCCTCGCCCTGGCCCAGCAGCACCGGCCGCACGGCCAGATGCAATTCGTCGAGCAATCCGGCCTTCAGGTATTCGCGCACGGTGGCAACGCCGCCGCCCACGCGCACATCGCGCCCGCCCGCGGCATCGCGCGCCAGTGCCAGCGCCTCGTGGATGCCACCGGTCACGAAGTGGAAGGTGGTGCCGCCTTGCATGGTCAGCGGCGCGCGCGCATGGTGGGTCAGCACAAAGACCGGCACGTGGTACGGCGGCTCGTCGCCCCACCAGCCCTTCCAGTTCTCGTCGGGCCACGGGCCGCGCACCGGACCGAACATGTTGCGCCCGAGAATCCAGGCGCCCATCGAGGCGAAGCCCTGTTCGGCGATCTCGTTGTCGACGCCGGTCTCGCCCTGGGCCTCGCTCCCCTTCTGGATGCGCTGCCAGACCTGCGTGGGCATGAACCAGCTCATGAGTTCGGGGCCGCGAACGCCCAGCGGGTTTTGCAAGCTCTGATCGGGGCCGGCGGCGAAACCGTCGAGCGAAACACCGAAGCTGCGCACGAGCAATCGGGACATGCTGTTGTCTCCTGAAAAGGGAGCAGCAGTCTAGCGCTCGGCGCTCCTGAAAGGCGACGACGTTGTTGGTAATAAGAAGGTTCGAAAAGCCGAACGCGTCACGGGGTCGGCTAGGATGAAGAACGCGTCCCGGGTCTGCCATGGCTCGGAAAACCATGAGATTCATTCGTTGGCCTGCCGCGCTCGCGCCGGCACCACCCGCTCCGAACAGATCCCCATGTCCCTGCGCTCCCTCTTCTCATCGCTCGGCAAGAGCAAGCCCGCCGAACCCCAAGCCGAGGCGGTTCACACGACCCAAGGCTGCCAACGCTTCGGCCACCCCGAATTCCGCATTCGCGTCAGCAACAAGGCCATTCCCGATGCGGACGTCGCCTGGTTCCTACACTTCCTCGAAAGTCGAGTGGCAGAGGGAGAGAAGTTCAGTGGCGGCCAAAGCCTTCAGGTCGGCTGGATGTACACGATGATCGAGGACACCGACGACGGTTTCCTGCGGATCACCGAGCCGGACATGCAGCAGATCCCTGTGCGCTTCATCGATTCGGTGGACAGCACCTTGATGCACCTGCGCAACCAGAAGGACGTCGTCGAGAGTCTCGTCGCGGAAGTCGCGCCGGACTTTCCTTCCTTGCAGAAGAGCGTCGTGGTGCACGTGCAATACAAGACCGCGTCGCGCATCCTGCTCACGCGTGCGGAACCTCACGACGCGAACGACTCGGGCTGGTGGCTCAGCGACCTCGACGACAAGGAAGGTTCTCAAGACCCGTCGCGCTTCACGAAGACCTCGCTCTATCAACTGGCCATCGACCGACCTGACCTGGTGAAGTTCTTCGCCGTGCCGGCGGACCTTCAGGTCTACATCAACGGGCCCGTCATCGCCGTGCTGGGACCCGAGAGCGAGGTCGAGCAGAAGCCCGGCTCCTACCTGAGCGAACTGAACCGCGCCAGACAGGCGCACGCCTGACAAAGGAACCCCAGCCATGACCATCAAGCGAATGGACAACGTCCTGATCGTCGTCGACGATCTCGAGGCCGTGAAAGCCTTCTTCATCGAACTGGGCCTCGCGCTCGAAGGCCAGACCACGGTGGAAGGGCCCGACGTCGGCAAGCTCGTCGGGCTCGGCAACGTGAAATCCACCATCGCGATGCTGCGCACGCCCGATGGGCAAGCCATCGAGCTCGACAAGTTCCACACGCCGGAGGCCGTGAGGTTCGGGCCCGTGGAAACGCCGGTGAACGCCCTGGGTTTTCGCCGCGTCATGTTCGCCGTCGATGGCCTCGATGATGTCGTCGCGCGCATCAAGGCCCATGGTGCCGAGATCATCGGCCAGATGCAGTATGGGGAGTCGTACCGGCTCGCCTACATTCGCGGGCCCGAGGGCATCATCGTGGGGCTGGCCGAGCAGCTCGGGTAGGAGCTGGCACACCGCTCAAGCACATACTTTCTCGAGTCAGATGATTTCATTCCGCATCGATCAGTTCGAATTCGATGATCCTGGCAGCGAGGAATCCCTTGAGATCGATGTGTCGGGTCGATTCAAGTTTCCCCCCCGAACGTGAAGGCGTTTGTCGAATCGACCGTCGACTGCCCAGATCGAACTCCCGCCGCATTGCGACTGGCCTGCTTACCTTCTGTCGAGGGAGCTGTGGAACGAAACGCATTTGGTCATATGCGCGCCAACGAAATTCATTCGATACCGCTGGTCGACAACGGCTTAAGCGCCCCGATCAAGCAAGTCAGGCGGAGCATCCAGACTCCCTGCCGGAATCTCTTGAAGAGTTCAGGCACAAGCACCACTTTCCTCGACGCACGATGCCTTGAGCCACCGACCGACTCGCCTAGAGGGAAGGCCAATCCCCGAACATACAGGCGGCACCGAGGCGCCGTTCCAAGATGACCACGTCTCCATTCGCTAGTGCTCCCGACCATTTCACACTCTCCCTCAACCGCCACATCGAAGGCTTGGTCATCACACCATTCGAATCAGACTGGGGCACGACTGACGAGTTGCTTTGCAGATTTCGCGGCGTCCTGATCGGTGGGTCAACAGATGAGGAGCCACTTGTCATCCGACTTGCACCGACCCTGGACCGGCGGCGTACATACGATTGGCCGTCAGGACAGGATTTCCTTGAGGCAACGTTGGCATTGTTAGCAGTGGGTCATGACTGGTGGTTGCGCTGCGAGGGGGATTCCGATCAAGTAGCGCCAGACCAAGTGACAGAATCTCGACATCTGCAGTCGCTCGTGACCCAGGTTGTCGAAGTTTGTTGCTCCGGAATCGGGGTTTTTCCAACCTTTGTCGCAAGCGCTTCCTCTTCCGACGCGAACTGACCAGTTGCGGTCGATTCATCTACGAATGCCTTGTTGGCGCGATAGGTATCCGCCAGTCCTCCAGCACTCTCTCTCCGCTCTCTGCAGGGCCACGCATGTGCGTCTGGCGGGTAGGAAAAAAACCCTGCCGCCCGCCAAGCGGACGACAGGGGAAAACGGGCCTCAGCCTTTCAGCCCAGCACCTCGGTCACGATCCCCGCGCCGACGGTCTTGCCGCCTTCGCGCATCGCGAACCGCATGCCGTTCTCGATCGCCACGGGCTTGTTCAGCTCGAAGCTGATCTGCGCCTGCGCGCCCGGCTCGATCAGGCCGGTTTCGGTGTCGACGCGGATGACACCCGTCACGTCGGTCGTGCCGAAGAAGAACTGCGGCTGGTAGCCCGAACCGAACGGCGTATGACGGCCGCCCTCGTCCTTGCTCAGAACGAAGACCTGCGCACGCCCCGTCCGGTACGGTTTCAGCGCACCGGGCTTCACGACCACCTGGCCTCGCACGACATCGTCGCGCTTGACCCCGCGCAGCAGCAGGCCGACGTTCATGCCGGCACGCCCCTCGGCGACGTCCTTGTGAAAGGACTGCACGCCGGTGACGACCACCTTCTCGTCGCCCACCGAGCTGAGCCCGACGATCTCCAGGCTGTCGCCCACGCGGATCACGCCGCGCTCGACACGGCCGCTGATCACGGTGCCGCGGCCCGTGATGGTGTGCACGCCTTCGACGGGCATCATGAACGGCGCGGCGTAGTCGCGCACCGGATCCGGAATGCGCGAGTCCAGCGCGTTCACGAGCTCGACGATGCATTGCACGTCGGCACCTGCGAGGTCGCCGCGTTCGGCGGCGGCCAGCGCCTTCAGCGCGCTGCCGAAGACGAAGCGGGCGTCGTCGTAGCCGTGCGCTGCCAGCAACGCGCCGATCTCCATCTCGATCAGTTGCTCGATCTCCGCGCGGTCGCTCGCGGCCACCAGGTCCATCTTGTTCACGAACACCACCATGTGGCCGACGTTCACCTGGCGCGCCAGCAGCACATGCTCGATGGTCTGGCGCGCGGCGCCTTCGGTGCCGTCCACCAGCAGGATCGCGCCGTCCATCTGCGAGGCGCCGGTGATCATGTTCTTGATGTAGTCGGCATGACCAGGGCAGTCGATGTGTGCGTAGTGGCGGCTGTCCGACTCGTACTCGACGTGCGAGGTATTGATCGTGATGCCGCGCTCGCGCTCTTCCTTCGCGTTATCGATCTGCCCGTAGGACAGCGCACGGCCGCCGATGCGAGCGGCCTGCACGAAGGTGAGCGCAGCCGTAAGCGTCGTCTTGCCATGGTCGACGTGACCGATGGTTCCGACATTCACATGAACCTTGTTGTTCATCATGTTTTTCTCCAGTTTCAGAGTTGAAAAGCCGATGCGATTCGCTGGCCAGGTGAAACGCTCGGCGGGTTGTCGGTGCGCGCGCACCAAACTCGCGATGCCCGCCATGCGGGCAAAAAAAAGCCTGCCGGGGTGGACCACCCGACAGGCTTTCTTTTCGGCCTGAAGGATGGACCTCCAGGCACACGAGGGCCTGGAAGCTCTACACGAACCACTCCACGGATTCGACGCACGACGCCGCGCCGGCAGCGAATGCGGCGGAAGGAAGACGTTCTCGTTCGAGGCTCATGTCCAGATCTCCAAAAAGGGGCAGGCGAAAAACAAAAAACCCGGTGGCTCGAGGCCTACCGGGTCTTGTGGAACACGGAGGCCGAGCCTCCAGGTATGAAAGGCTCTAGGAAAGCAGTTCTGCGAATTCGGCACGCAGCGAGACGGCCGCGGCTTCGCGGGTCTTCGGTGCTTGTCCGGTGGTCGGGAACTGCTTCATGGTGTTCTGGTGCGGCTGGTTCTTCGCCGCGGTGCTATGGCTGATCAATGTTGGGGGGACGGAGGCTAACACTGCAATTGCGTTGCGGCAACCGAAGCGTTGCGTGCGCGCAGCAATGGCCGTGTCTGAGGAGCCCCAGAATTTATGTACCCGTTATAGATGCGCGAGGTGAATTCTCTTGGCATCACAAGCTGAATGAGGCGCCCCAGATCGGTAGCACTTCTGAGTGCTAAGCCTCAAGCGACGGAAAAACTCTCAATGGCCGACTCATGTCGCGTTGCGATCTTGTATCGGCGCAGCATAGTGCGCATAGCGATGCCTTTCGCTCCAATCGGACGAGTAAGCATCCATCAGGCGCCAGGGGAAGTCGTCTTGCCTCGGCGCGAAGAACTCACGGTGCTCGCGCTGCATCGCGAGCAAGACCTCGGGCCATCTGAGCGAGTGCATGCAGAAGGCCAGCGCGTCGATTGAAAGTCGAGGCGGCCGAACTCTTGCATGACGAAATTCGGCCACCATCGCCTGGAGCTCGCCCTCCAGCTGCGTCTGGTGCGCCGAGTTTTCTTGCAGGAACTGAAGAAGTCGAAGGTATGCCGATTCGAGTTGCTCGTCAGTAGCCTCGTATACATCAAGTTGGCGTTCCACAACTCCAATCGAGGCAAAAAGCTCGTTCAACTGAAGGATGACCACCTCGATTTCATTGGAGCGATCAGTCACGGCAGGCCCGCTGAAGGAGTTGGACAGGATACGGGTCAAGTTGAGGTAGATGGCGAGAGTCGGCTTCTGGCTCGGTTCACTTTCGATCTTTCAATTTCTGTCGAAGTTGCTCCAACCCCGCGTTCTCTTGGAATCTCTTGTCTTCAATCTCGCTTCGTCCAACATGGCCGTTGACGTTTCTCAGTATCCAGCGAATGCATTTCGATGCGATCTTGCAGTCCCCCACCTCAGTTGACACCGAATAGAAGCTCGTCTCACCGGGCCTGACATCAAGCACGAGTTCATTTGACTGTGTCACAAGATCCCAAGGCAGGTCTTGCCTAAGCTTGTACCTTCCGGCGGGAACCGAAAACCAAGAGTAGCCACCCGCTCTTAGATCGAATACATGTACGTCGTCCACATAAACAGGCGTTGACCTTCCTCCCCCCGCAAACGCGTCTGCTCTATAGACGTATATCAACCCGTCGCCCTGGTTGACTTTCTCCACCGGACGGAAGACGGGTCCGGTCGCAGCACACCCACCCAACAGGGCAACGACGATGACCTGTGCGCAGATGGCTCTCAGAAGCGATGCTTGCATGGGAATTTTTCTGAACTGTCTTTTCTGAACCGGTGAGCTCGATGAGCGGGTGCATCCCTTGCCTGCATTCGTTTCGCTGACGTGCACGCGCTTTTCGTGTCCAACTCCGCTGTCTGACAAGAAATGCAGTTCCTGCGACGCAACCGTCAGCGATAGAGAGAATTCTTCGGAGCGGTCGACTGGCCGCTTCCGATCGGCAGCGTGCATGATAGCCACGCCTTCTGAACGCCCCAAGCCGCGCCCGGGCGAACATCGCAGGCAAGCAATCGAGTGCAACAGTCAGCACGAAGGAACAATGTGCCAGGTCGTTTAGTCGACCTCGGCTCCCCGGGGGCCGGAATTCAAGCCGAGGGCTGCTCAAGGTATAGAGTTCAAGCGACGTACCGAATGCCAACCTTGGCGTTCTGCCCAACTTCATGCGTATTGCTCAAACCGTCGAGATTCTCTGGACCAAGGCAACACGCATGGTGCCGTCTGTCACTCCAGTCGGGCGAATAGGCGTCTGCCAGGCGACAGGAGAAATCGTCTTCAAGAACGACTCGGCTTTCAGGACGTTCGCCCCTGCGCCAGGAACACCATGAAACGCGGCCTCGCCCTCCCAGAACTCAACCCCACGTTCGGCCCTTTCGGTCGACGCGTCAAGTTCTACGGTGCGCTGGCGATCGTTGCCATCTTCATATGGTTGGTGGCACGCCCACGCCCTTACTGGGTGGCGATCTCCACGGCCTATGCCACGCTCCTTTGCATCACTGTCGCACCACTTTTCGCGAACGACTATTTCCGTTTGAAAGGCGACGAGGGTTTTACGGACAAGGCCAGGATCAACATGACCGAGCCGTTGTCCTGCCTGACGGCTGCGCTGGTCTGGCGCGCGGTTCTGGATACGAGCACGGACGACATTTTCAAAGCGATCTTCCTCGGCTTGCTCGTGGGCTTGCCGTACGCATTGTTCCTGTGGGTCATCGTCCGGCGGGCGTCGTTCTTGATCGCGGCAGGAATCGGCATGGCCCTGGGACCAGCCATCTTGCTTCACTTGAACGCGCTGACCCTCCCAGCGCATGGCTACGTCGAGCGAGGAGTCGTCTCCAGCACATACACGTCAACGAAGCCATGGCGCCACGTCGTGGTTGCATCGATCGAAGGAAGCAAGGTGGAACTGGTAGTGCCCGCGGACTCCCTTTCGAGCTATAAGGTCGGCCGGCGGATATGCACCGAGGTGCGCGCCGGCATGTTCGGCATTCGCCAGCGCTCCATTCAAGCTTGCTGATCAGTCTTTGCACCGATACGGTTTCGTCGCCCTGGTGTAAAGTCCACCCCGCCGAGCCCACAAACTCGCCGCGTAGCAAATCGCACGCACCATCATCCAGCCCCAAAGGCCCGATGAACCCCAGCTCCTGTTGACCCGACGAGAGCCACCACGTACCCATCCTCGACGGATGGCTCTTGTTGTCAGGTCACCGCATCCCCGCAAGAGGGGTGCGCGCAAAGGAGTCGCCCCGTGCCGCCCCATCATCGAAACGCCCCACCCCTCTGGCTGCTGATCGCGCTGTCGGCGCTCGGCGTTCTGCCGCTGAACATGTTCGTTCCTTCCTTGCCAAGCATCGCGAGGGAGTTCGACGCCGAGTTCGCGACGGTCAATGTCGCCGTGGCCGGGTACGCCATCGTCACGGCGTTGACGCACCTGATCGCCGGCGCGCTGTCCGACCGGTTCGGGCGCAAGCCCGTTCTGATCGTCGCGCTGCTCGTCTTCGTGATCGGCTCGATCGGATGCTTCTTCGCGCGCAGCGTCGAAGTGTTCCTGGCCTGCAGGCTGCTCCAGGGCAGCGCCATTGCCGGATACGCCATGTCGCTGGCCGCGATCCGCGACACGGCGGGCGAGCGGATGATCAGTCAGATCGGCTATGTCTCGTCCGCCTGGGCGATCGCCCCGATGCTCGGCCCCACCGCGGGTGGCATTCTCGACAGCTGGCTGGGCTGGCGCGCGAACTTCGCCGCTTTCGCGCTCATGGGCGCAGCGGCTCTCTGTCTGGCCCTGCGCTACCTGCCGGAGACCCACCACCATCGCTCCACGACGATGTCTAAACAGCTCGACGGGTACGGCCAACTGCTTCGCTCCGCGCAGTTGTGGGCTTATGGACTCTGCATGGCCTCTTCCATCGGCACGCTCTACGTCTTCATCGGCGGCGCGCCAGCCGTGGCCATGCAGACCTATGGAACCTCCGCCGCGATGGTGGGCGCCTACATGGGACTGGTTCCCGCGGGCTTCATCGTCGGAAGCTTCACGCTCGCGCGCTGCGGGCAACGGTGGCAGCCCATCCGGTTCATCGTTGCCGGGCGGTTGCTGACCTGCGCAGGCCTGCTGGTTGGCGTGGCGTTGGCAGTGCTGGGGTTTGCTCATCCGCTCGCGTTCTTCGGCCCCTGCGTGTGCGTGGGCCTCGGCAACGGATTGACGATGCCCGCGGCCAACGGCCGGGTGCTGTCGATCCACGCGGGCTTCGCAGGCACCGCCTTGGGCCTGGCTTCGGCCATGACGGCCATCGGTGCCGGTGCCATCGCCTTTGCGGCCGGGCTGTTCGTCGACGAAGCCCATCCACGCACTGCCCTGCTCGCGGCAATGTCGACCACATCGCTGCTTTCATTGGGCATCGCCGTGTTCATCGCTCGTTCGGAGCGGCGGCAACGGTGCATTCGATCGCAACCAGACTGAGGTTTTCCAGATGAACGTCAATCCGACCATCGATCCCACGCTCCGTGTCGCGCTGGTCACCGGATCCACATCCGGCATCGGTGCCGCCATCGCGCGCAAGCTGAATCACGCGGGTTATGCCGTGGTCCTTCACTCTCGAAGTTCCGCGGAGACAGGCCGTGCAATGGCTGCCGAGATGAAGCAGGCCATCTACGTTCAAGCAGACCTTGCCCTGGAAGCCGACAGGGTGCGGCTCATCAGCGAAGCCATTGCCGCGTGGGGCCAACTCGACGTGCTGGTCAACAACGCCGGCATCAGCAAAGTCATTCCGCACGCAGACCTCGCCGCCGCCACTTCCGCGGTGTGGCATGAGCTCCACGAAGTCAATGTCGTGGCGCCGTTCCATCTGGTTGCCTTGGCCGAGTCGGCCCTGCGTGACGCCGCCCTGCGCCGCCGAGCGGGCTGCGTCGTCAACATCAGCTCGCACGCGGGCGTTCGCCCCAAGGGCGCATCCATTCCCTATGCGGTCAGCAAGGCCGCGCTCAACCACATGACCCACCTGCTCGCGCTGTCGCTGGGGCCGGACATTCGCGTCAACGCCGTCGCGCCAGGTCTGGTCGACACGCCGCTCACCGTCGACTGGACCGCCGCACAGGCGCTGTGGCGCGAGCGTGCGCCCATGCACCGGGCCGCCAGCCCGGACGACATTGCGCACGCCGTTGCGATGCTGGTTGCCTCGGATTACCTCACCGGCGAAGTGCTGCTGTCGGACGGCGGGTTGAATCTGACCTAGGTGGGGTCGCAGGCACCTGCGATGGCCGCCGGCACTTTGCGTGAGAAGACTAACCGGCCTTCGAAGGAGGCTTCGCAATGAAGGCCTGCTTTCCGTGCCGATCGAAGCCGGCCGACTCGTAGAACTTCAACGTCGCCTCGTCCTTGCGACCGGTCATCAGCATCACCTTGTAGCAGCCCGCAGCCCAGGCCGTGTCGAGCGCTTGGGCCAACAAGCCTTTTGCGTAGCCTCTGCCGCGGTACGCTGCATGCGTCACCACGTTCTCGATCACGCCGTAGGGCCTGCAGCCGCGCGTGAGGTTGGGGATCACGGTCAGATTGCAGCTGGAGACCAGGTCGGCACCCTCGAATCCACCGAAGTAGTGGAAGTGACGACTTGCCAGGATCTCCTGCCAGACTGCCTCGACGACAACCGGGGCGGGCCGTGGATCGTCCGTCTCGTGAAGGTGCTGGTAGAGATCGAGCAACGCTGGCAGGTCGGCCTCGAGAAGCTTGCGAGTTTTCATGTTTGGCGTGGACAGTGGGTCGAGTACCTTACATCGCGCGGGCCATGTCCGCGATTCTCGCCAGTACACCCACACCAGGCCAGCACCACGCCGCCGTGGAGATCGCTGCGATCGCGACATAGACCGCTCGCTCCGTGCCCCCCAATGCAGGCGCCGGGCGAATGCACACTGGGAGAGGTTCTTGCGCGACGTCTTGCAGCGACTCCGAGCAGGTACCCAGGTCGGCCGCCGATAGGCGAGGCAGCCTTCCAAGACGAGAGCCGATCAGCGTCAGCAACAGCATCGGCCACCAGAGCAGCGAGATCAGCAGCAACGCGGCCGAAGACAGCACCCTTCCCAGCACGGATCTTTCATCCCATGGCCGATAGTTCGTCATCTGCGTCCACAGGTTGTTGCCGAACTCCCGCAACAGCGGCCTTCTGATGCCTTCCAGGCATTCGACCTTCGGCAGCCACTGCCAATCGCCTGCCATGTACCTGCGCAGAAACTCGTAGTGCTCAAGACAATCGGCGGGACTGTTGTTTGCGTTGCTCACAAGGATCATCTGCGCGGCACCGACTTCCGTTGGCCCCTTCAGGCAAAGACGGTAGCGCAGCGCGCCGCCCACCGTGATTGAGTCCACCTGGGGAACCAGTTGCGCCCACGGCGCCTCGAAGCGCTCCCTGCCCCTGAGCTGAACGACCTTGCCGGTCGCCCGATTGAAGAGCGTAGGAAACGCATAGGGCGCGGTCACTGCCTGCACCAGCGCGGCAACGGCAATCAGCGCAAACACCGCGATCGATACCGACATGATCAGCACGAAGGCCGTGTCGGCCATGTCTTGCCGAAATGCGTCGGCGAGCATCGAGCAGAACCACGCCGCGATCCCCAGCGGCATGAGCCCCAGAAAAAGAACGATGCTCTTGATCGCCGAAGACATGTTGCCGTGCGGCAGCGTCTGCAGCCGTACCGAATCCATCGACAGGACAAGCCCATCGCCAGAAGGGGCCGGCGGCACGGGGTCGACGTCCAACTCCTCATCCTCTCTGTTCTTGACGATGCGCAAGGCGGGCCCGATGTTCTCGCCAGATCGGACATAGGCGGCAGCCACCCCGCAGACCTGCAGGCAGCCCGCTCATCTCTCGGGCACCAAC
Source organism: Variovorax sp. GW821-FHT09B05 (assembly GCF_059418265.1). Classification (NCBI taxonomy): domain Bacteria; kingdom Pseudomonadati; phylum Pseudomonadota; class Betaproteobacteria; order Burkholderiales; family Comamonadaceae; genus Variovorax; species Variovorax sp. GW821-FHT09B05. The sequence continues at coordinate 53,673 of NZ_JBWKPN010000002.1, read as the reverse complement.
GAAGCTAGCTTCTTTTTCATGAGCCTCCCAGTGCCTAAAGTCATTCCTCTGTGCGACTCGCGAGTTCTGCCACGGTCGGCCTTGTCCGATGGTTCCTATGCGGCGATCATTCCTCGCGCCAGGTACAAGAAATCACTGACGCCACACACCGATGAGTGCAAAGCGATTCCCCACGATAAGCATTGCGGTGACGGTGGTCCTGGCCGTCGTTCTCACCGCATCCAACACGATATACGAGCGCTACTGCGCCTTCGGCTTCGGTGGCTTTCAGTGCAACGATCCCGTTTCCGGCTATGGCAGCGCGCTGATCACGACATCACTTGTCTCCCTCGCCCTCCTCGTCGTGTCGGCGGCAATTGCGGTATGGAAGCTCATCGCTTGGGCTCGAAGCTGAAAACGGCGGCCTACAGCCATTGCTCACGTTGGGCCTCAGGCAGCAGCGAGGTGGCAAAGGCCGGCGTGACTTTCGATACTGGCGCGCGCCGGTCGCCGTGCGCACAGTGACGCGCTGTGACATCGCACGAGAGACTCCGATGGCTTCTGGCAGCCGCATGCCTGGGCATCATGGGCATGCCGTTGTCCCAGACATCGGCGTGCGCGCCGGCCGCCCCTCGCGATCCGGGGTGACAAGGCATCGTCATCGAGGCACCTCCCCTGGTCCAGTCGAAGCCTGGCCAGACCGCCGTTGTGTGGGTGTGCGGGCTGGCAGTCATGCCCATCATCGTGCCCACCCCGCCCGAGATGAGGCTTGTTGCGGTGAACAGCACCACCGGCCAGCGCTACGCCGGCCCCGTTCCCGCGCCGGCACCGCAAGACAACGAGATACCCAATCCCATGCAGCGCCCGCCCAGGCAGCCACATGAGGTTTTCGGGATGACGGGACAGGTGCGCTTCTACCTGGACCTGATGGCGGTACTTCGCCTACCTCAGAGGAATGCGGACTACCGGGTGCATGTCGAACGAGGCGTGCTTTCGTCCAATGTGGTACTGGTGCAGGTTCGAATCGCCGGCTGAGGCAGAGAGCGCCGGGGCAAGCCGATCGCAAGACCCACTGCACGCTATGTCTCCGTCACCAATGCGGCAGCTCCACTCCTGCCAAAGCATAGCTGGACAGCTCATGCGCCCAGGACCTGCACCGATCGAACCTCACTGCTCCGACGGAGCGTGGGACTCGTGGGGAACAGCAAGTCTCTGCAGCAGCCACCCTCCCGCCTTCAGCGTGGAGAAACGCCACCATGAACCATTCGGCTCGGCATAGAAAGCCAGATGGTCTTCGCCACCCGCCTGCTTGAGAACGGACTCAGAAACTCGCGCATGCACTTCTTGACTGCTCAGCTCGATCAAGTGCTGCCTGATCAGCCAGACAACTCGGTAGTACTCGGAGATGTGGGCCTCGTCCGTGCTCGGCAAAGGATAGGGGCCGGCCAGTTTCCTCTTGTGCTCGACGACCCGGGGCGGAGGCTCGCCGGTCTCGATGAATGCATACAGACCCTGCCAGGGTTCGGGTTCTGGCCAAACCTCTCTATAGCGCCGACGGTCCTCTTCGCCCAATGCCAGAAAGAAGCTTCTCCAATCCTCCCAGTAGACCTCACCCCAGCCCATGCGCCATCCCAAACTCCCCCAAGGGAGATCGGGATGCTTGACCCATAGCGGTGGCAATCCGGTTGTCATGCTTTCACATTGATGAGGCTGAAGCTTATCGCCTCGTACCTACGACCTGCGACTCGAAGGCCAAGCGCCTTGCATTGCTTGCAAAGCACCTTCGCGCGACTCGATTCAAACTCACCCAGGCCGAATTCCGTCTTTCCTCTCAGAAGAGCAAGCACTTAGGCTGCAGCTCGCTCTGCGAGATCTGGCACAACCGATCGCAGGGCCTTGACTTCGGAAACGCTCGGCCCGCCATCCGCGAAGACGGCATGGAGCACTTCTCTGTCTTCAAAGTGGTGCACAACAACCCAGCCAGGCTCTGAGCCGTCCCAAAGGTATGAAAATTTTTCAATGGATTCCATGGGGTCTGACTAAAGTTTCGACCTGATCGACGGCTCCCCATCCTTCACGAAGACTCCACCCTGAAGCCTCGCTTGCCTTCGAAGATCTTCTTCAGAGCCGTGATCAGCTGTCGTCGTTCTTCATGGGAAACGCCGAGGTTCACAACGTACTCATCGAACCCGTCTAGCTGACTAGCCGTCTCCGGATCCAGGTGCGCCGTGAGAACGTCCCCGTTGAGCGTCAAGTTCAGGTCTTCCACGCTGGCGTTGAGCTGATCGAGCACCATCACTTCGATTTCGCCCTGATCTGGAAGGCGTGTCAGTGAGAAGCAGTATTTCGTGGCAACGTCGACACAGTAGACGAAAGCCATCTCGTAGTGCTCGTCGTAGGGTGATGCCGAAACCCGAGCGTGGAGAACCTTGCTTTTTCTTATTTCGCGCATTTTGGGGGATAAGTTTTCATGCGCTTGTGTGGGCAAGAAAGGCCGCACACACGCCCCCTTGAACGGGCGGATGAATGAATCAACCGCTTCGCCTCGCGGCGGGCCGTCGATGCATCGGGCATCGCGGCGAACGTGGGGCGCAAAAGGCGACGGCCAAGATGCTGACACACCCTGGCCGCCTAGCCACAAGACGTGCAACACCTTGAAAGGAGCACACCAAATGGCTAGACGGATTATGGCCCGGCGTCGCACGCCGGTATCTCGCAGCGCGGTAGCGCCCACATGCACGGGGCCGGGGCCGGAGGATCTTCTGGAGAACAAGCTGGAGCAGTTGAACTCGCTGCTTTGGTGTTGCCATGGAAGCGGAAGTCATTGGCGTGAGGATGCGGAAGGAACGCATTTCAACAACGTGATCTGACTGGCCTATGAATTGGCCCGAGAAGCGAGGGAGCTATTTCAACGCTCGGCAACTTGCTCAAGGTGAGCGCGCGACGGCGCACCCATTTCAGCAGCATTCCCGCGCTCCATGTTCCGTTGGTCACCAACCACTGGCCAACCACATTAGCAAGCCGCATCCGCTCATTCACCAACACCGCCCAAGAGCAACTCAATCTCCCGGGGGCGATCAACGCTCCGGCTGGAATGCCTTGCAGCCGTCGCCGGATACACTTCGTTAAATATTTCTATAGCTCACCGAGGGATCGAGGCGTGTATCCAAAGGAATACTTCTTGGAGCGGTTTCGGAATGACGAAACCGAGGACCTCTTGCGACGATACGCAACCACAGACTTGGCGGACGAAGCAAAAGAGGCGATCCTCTTGTTGCTCAAATCCCGTGGAATCGAAGACTCGACTTTGCAGCCGCTCGTGCTGCAAGCAAGGAAGGCCTCGTATCGGCAGACCAAAGGTACAAGCGAGTGCGATTTCTGTGGAAGCTCCGCCAGGTTCTCTGCGCTTTTAGATGAAGGGCAGCGCTTCTGCAGCAAGGCATGTTTGCGGAATGCGCGTCTGCTTGAAATATCAGAGGACATCTCGAAAGAAGAGATTCTTAGCCACGCGTTCACCATAAAGAACGGTACGTGTCCGGAATGCCAGCAAGCGGGCTCAAAGACAGAAGTGCGGCGCTACTACCGGGTCTGGTCGGCAGGCATCTTCACTCAATGGACCAACCGAACGCACATCTGCTGCCATTCGTGCGGAAGAAAAGCAAACCTGGGCTCCATCGTCTTCTGCACATTGCTTGGCTGGTGGGCCATTCCTTGGGGAGTCATCATGACTCCCGCCCAAATACTGGCCAACATCACCGAGATGTTCAAACCGTTGTCTGACCCTGCTCCGTCCGACGAACTGCTGCAAGCCGCGAGGCTTGATCTTGCTGCAAAGCTGCACAAGAAGCTTGCGATGGGAGCTGGTGCCTAAATTTCCACCCCCTCCACCACCCTCTCCCTCACCCACCGATGCCCCGCATCCCGATGCTTCCTCTCATGCCAAAGCATCGCCATCTCATACCCCGGCACCTCCAGCGGCGCCTCCACCACGCGTAGCCCCGCAGCCCCGCGCGCAAGCCGCTCGGGCAGCATCGCGACCATGTCGGTGGTCTGCAGCACCGAGATCATGAAAAGGAAGTGCGGCACCGAGAGAGCCACGCGCCGCGTGAGGCCCTTCTCGGCCAGCGCTTCATCGGTGGGGCCGCTGAAGCCGCCGCCGCTGAGCGACACCACGACGTGCTCGAGCGCGCAGAACTGCGCCAGGGTGGGCCGGCGCTTCAGGCGCGGGTGGCCGGCGCGGCCGGCGAGCACATAACGCTCGTGGAACAGCACGCGCCGGTGCAGGCCCGGCGGCGCGCCCACGCTGGTGTGAAAGAACAGGTCGAACTCGCCCTGCTCCAGCTGCCGCGCCATGCGCAGCGGCACGGCCTCGACCACGGCCAGACGGGTGTGGGGCGCGGCGACGCGGATGGCGGCGAGCGCGGGCAGCAGGATGGCCGACTCGGCATAGTCGGCGGCGGCCACGCGCCAGGTGGTGGTGGCCTCGGCGGGGTCGAAGGGCTTGCTGGGCGCGACGGCGCGGCCCAGCGATTCGAGGGCCTCGCGCAGCGGCTCGCGCAACTCGTCGGCGCGCGCGGTGGGCCGCATGCCGCGCTGGGCGGGCACGAGCAGCGGGTCCTTGAACACCTCGCGCAGCTTGGCGAGCTGCACGCTCACCGAAGGCTGCGACAGGTTCAGGCGCTCGGCCGCGCGGGTGACGTTGCGCTCGGCCAGCAGGGTGTCGAGGGTGAGCAGCAGGTTGAGGTCGAGGCGGCTCAAATTGTTCATGGCAATTCCTGGAATTCGAACTATTCATTTCCAATATATCGCCACGCTGCCTAACCTGCGGTCATCGCTCCTCTTCTTTCCTCATGACTTCAGGTGAATCCATGAACGTACTCCTCGTGCTCGCGCATCCCGAACCCGCCTCGCTCAACGGCTCGCTCCATCGCTTCATGCGCGATCGGCTCGAGGCGCAGGGTCATTCGGTGCGCACCTCCGATCTCTATGCCATGCGCTGGAAGCCCACGCTCGAAGCGGCGGACTTTCCGGCGCGCGACGCGGCCGCTCCCTTCGACCCCGCGCTCGATTCGCTGCGCGCCTTCGAAACCGGCACGCAGGCGGCCGACATCGAGGCCGAGCAGCAGAAGCTGCTGTGGGCCAACGCGGTGATCCTGCAGTTTCCGCTCTGGTGGTATTCGATGCCGGCGATCCTCAAGGGCTGGATCGAGCGCATCTATGCCTATGGCTTCGCCTACGGAGTCGGCGAGCATTCCGACAGCCACTGGGGCGACCGCTTCGGCGAAGGCTCGATGGCGGGCAAGCGCGCGATGGTGGTCACCACGACGGGCGGCTGGGCCTCGCATTACGCGCCGCGCGGCATCAACGGGCCGATGGACGACCTGCTGTTCCCGATCCATCACGGGATCCTCTACTACCCGGGCTTCGAGGTGCTGCCGCCCTACGTGGTGCACCGCACGGGCAAGGTCGACGCGGCCGCCTACGCGCGCATCGAGCAGGAACTGGGGGCGAGGATGGACACGCTGTTCAGCACGGCGCCGATCCCGTTTCGCCGCCAGAACCATGGCGACTACGAGATTCCCGCCCTCACCCTGCGGCCCGACATCGCGCCGGGCTGCTCGGGCTTCGGGGTGCACCAGGCACCGGCCGAAGCCCAGGCTGTCGCCGAGGCTTAGGGCAGCACCGGCGTGGCGGCCGCGGCGGCGATCGCGGCGTCGGCATCCACGCGCAGCATGAAGCGCCGGGCGACGAGGTCGTTGGCGGCGGCGGTCACGGCCGACACGTAGCCCGCCTGGTCGGTGTAGCGCTCCTGCAGCGACAGGCGCGGGTCGCCGCTGCCGGTGCGCGCGGCCGTGGTCCTGGCGAACGGGAAGTACGCGCCGAACAGGCCGGCCTGGTCGATGGTGGCGGGCTTGCTGGTGTAGTTCCAGCCGGTGTTGGTGCCCAGGGGCACGGCCACGTCGAGGCTGCGGATGCCGGCGATGTCGTTGCCGTCGGCATCGACCTGCGGCACGAGGATGGCGTAGTCGCGGCCCAGGTAGGCCGGCGGCACCTGGGTGGGGATGCCGCTCTCGTCCTGCGGACGGTAGCTCGGGCCCCAGTCGAGCAGCGAGAAGGTGTTGACCAGGCCGGTGTAGCCCACGCCCGGAATGGCCGGGAACTTCACCTGCTGCGGCCGCACCAGGGTGCTGTCGGCGAGCCTGGGCACCTGGCTGTCGGGCGGGTTGGTGCCCTTCACGACCCAATCCTCGAGGTTCTGGTAGAGCGCGCGCACCACGGGGATCACGCCGGCATTGCCGTTGGTGGCATAGAGCGCGCCGGCCGCGCTGCCGGGCATCGAGGGCAGGCCCAGCAGGTGATGGCTGCTGGCGTAGTAGTACACGCGCGCATTGGCGGGCTGCGCGAGGTCGGTGGTGCCCCAGGCGTCGGTCAGCAGCGGCGAGCCCTGCAGCACGTAGAACTCGGTGCCGCTGAAGCCGATGAAGAGCTTGGGGCAGGTGCCGCTGGCTTCGCAGCGCGACAGGATGCCGCCACGGCGCTGGGCCACGTCGTCGACGTAGTCCTTCGACAGGCCGCGCGTGCCGGCCTGGCCGAAGGCGGTGTGGTCGCTGCGCACGCCACCGCCGCCGCCCGGAATGGCGAAGCGGGTGTTGATGTTGGTCTGGCGCGCGGCGATCTGCGCGAACACGCCGTCGAACACCTTGCGGCCCGCGCGGTCCTCGTTGAAGCCGAGATGCACGAAGGTCTTCATGAAGTTGCCGCACTGCGACACGCCCGATGCAATGGTGTTGCGAATGGCGCTGGCCACGGGATTGGCGGTGCCGGCGGCATCGCTGGCCTCGTGGTGGAAGAAGGCGATCATGTCGCGCAGCGCCGCGAGGCCCAGGCCCATGACCTTGGGGTCCTTAGCGACGTAGACGAGCTCGTACATGTAGGCCGGGTCCCAGCCGGCCTTGAGGCACACGCTGGTTTCGTCGGGCGTGCCCGGGAACGGGGTGCCGGCGGCGCACTTGGCGAACTTCCATTCGCTGGCCGGGATGAGCTGGCGCGCGTCTTCCTCGTTGATGCGGCGCGTGAGCACGTAGCCCGGCTTCGTGTTGTCGAGGCTGGCGGTGGCGTAGGCCTGCATCGCGGCATTGAACGGGCCGCCGGGCAGCGGCAGCGAATCGCCGGTGGCCACGGTGGGCAGCAGCTCGGCGCGGTAGGGGCCGGTGATGGTGCTGCCATCGGGGTTCTTCGCCACGGGCACGGTCAGCGTGACCTTGCCGGCGGCGGCGGGCACGTCGCCCTGCCAGGCGGCGGTGAGGAACACGTAGCCGCGCGATGCGAAGTAGGGATCGAGGTTGACGATGTTGCCGCGGTTGGGCGCGTCGTAGCGCAGCACGCCGCTGGCCTTGCTCATGTCCTTGGGCTTGAAGAGCACGAACTCGGACTTGTATTCGACCTTGCCGTTGGCATTGGTCGGCGCGAGCGCGAGGTCCTGGATGATGGCGTTGTGCGTGTCCTTCGGGTCGACCTCGCCGGTGAAGGTGCCGGTGATCTTCTCGTAGGCGCCGGCGCTGCCGAAGCTGCCGGGCACGTCCTCGGTCCTGGCGATCGAGAGCGTGTACTTGGGCGCGCTGGCCGCGGGCGGCGGCGGTGCGGGCGGGTTGCTGGCGGGCGGGGGCAGCAGCAGGCCGCCGCCGCCTCCACCGCTGCCGCCGCAGGCGGTCAGGAAAAGCGCGGCCGTGACCGCGCTGGCAGCCGCGAGGCTCCATCGATTCATGTCTGTCTCCTGTGGTTGTGATGTATCGGCGCCGGGCGCCTGTGTGCGGCACGATGCGCGCCGCCGCCGCGCGGCCGGCAAGCCGGTCGGCGGGTGTGGTGGGGCCGGGGAGGAATCCCCCGGCCCTGGAACTCGTTTACTCGGCCTCGATGCCGGCCGCCTTCACGATGCGGCCCCACTTCTGCGATTCGCCGGCCTGGAACTTCGCCAGTTCCTCGGGCGAGGTGGTGAAGACCTCGGTGCCGCTCGGCTCGTAGAAGGTGGTCTTCGCGCTGTCGCTCTTCGCGGCCTTCACCAGCAGTTCGTTGAGGCGCTTGACCACGGCCGGCGGTGTCTTGGCAGGCGCATAGGCGGCGAACCAGTAGCCCATCTCGTAGCCCTTGACGCCGGCCTCGGCGATGGTGGGCACGTCGGGCGCGAGCGGCGAGCGGCTGGCGCTCGACATGCCGAGCGCGCGCAGCTTGCCACCCTTGACCTGCGGCAGGCCGGTGGCGGTGTCGGTGATCATCATGTCGATCTGGCCGCCGAGCAGGTCGGTCACGGCCAGGGTGTTGCTCTTGTAGGGCACGTGCAGCAGCTTGATGTCGGCCATCTGCTGCAGCAGCTCGCCGGCCATGCGGCTCGACGAACTGCCGCTGCCGAAGCTCAGCTTGCCCGGCTCCTTCTTCGCGAGCGCGATGAAGTCGGCCACGCTCTTCACGTTCGAGGCCGGGTTCACCACCATGATCTGGCCGCCCTTGCCCAGGCCGGCGAGCGGCGCGAAGTCCTTCACCGGGTCGTAAGGCAGCTTCTTGTAGAGATGCTCGTTGGCCGCGTGCGTGGTGTTGGTGGTGACGAGCACGGTGTAGCCGTCGGCCGGCGCCTTGGCGACGAACTGCGAGGCGATGAAGCCGCTGGCGCCGGCGCGGTTGTCGATGACGACGGCCTGTTTGGTCTCGGCCGTGATGACGTTGCCGAGGGCGCGCGCGATCTGGTCGGTGGCGGTGCCGGCCGCGAAGGGCACGACGAAGGTGATCGGCTTCTCGGGGAAGGACTGCGCCTGGCCCAGCAGCGGGGCCAGGGCCAGCGCGGCGCCGAGCAGGGTGAGGGAACGTCGGTTCATGATCTTGTTGTCTCCGGGATCGATGGTTGGAAATTCGGTGAAGGGTTGCTTCGGCGCTCAGGGGCCGGCCAGGTGGTGCGCAAGCTCGCTCGGCACGCGCACGGGCATGTCGAGCAGCAGGAACGAGAGCGCCTTGCCGTGGGTGTCGAGGTTGAGCGCATCGTTGACGCCGCCGTCGAGCACGGCGTCGAGCACGAAGTTCATGGCGTGCAGCTTCGGCAGCAGGAAGCGCTGCACCTGCGAAGGCGCGCGGTGGCGGAACTGCTCGGCCACGCGCTCGGGCGTGAGCTGCTCGGCGAGCACGGCATAGAGCGCGGGATGCCAGGCGATGACGCTGATGTTCGAGCGATCGCCCTTGTCGCCGGTGCGGCCGTGGGCGGCGCGGTAAAGAGGGACTTCGAGGTTCATGGCTTGGCTCCTTCCCCCTCTGGGGGAAGGTCGGGATGGGGGCAGCGGGCGGTGGAGAGGCAACGGCGGTCGCGAAGGCCCGGTGCCCCCACCCCGGCCCTCCCCCAGCGGGGGAGGGAGAAAGACACGGGCTTGCTCATGCGCCCTCTCCTTCATCGAGCAACTCGAAACGCACCGGCACCGCCTCGCGCGGCAGCAGGCACGAGATGGTGTTGAGCCGCGGCGTGAGCGCTGTGCGCACGCCGCCGCCGCCCGCGGGCCCGCAGGTGTAGAGGGCCGTGACCTCGCGCGCCAGCCGCTCGGCCTGCGCGCGCTCGGCATGGGTGGCGGCCACGCGCAGCCGCACGTCGCGCAATCCGCTGTCGGGCGTGGCTGCGAGCGCCTGGCCGGCGTCGTCGCCGAAGATGCTCAGCGCGCCGATCAGGTCCACGCGCAGCGCGAGTCCATCGAGCCGTTCGCGCAGCACCTGCGCCGCGAGCCGTGCCCGTGCCTCGGCGCGCGGCCCGGCATAGGAGATCTCGCCCTCGGCGAGCCAGCCGCCCTCGTGGCAGACGTTGACCTTGTAGTGCGCGGGCCGCGCATGGCCGCGCACGCCCGAGAGCGCCACGCGGTCGGGCCCGGGCAGCGCATGCACCTCGGCCTCGGCGATGTCGGCCACCACGTCGGGCGTGAGGTAGGCGGCGGGATCGTGCACCTCGTAGAGCAGCTGCTCCTTCACCGTGGCCTCGCTCACGAGGCCGCCGGTGCCGTCGGCCTTGCCGATGGTGCAGTGGCCGTCGGCATCGATCTCGGCAATGGGAAAGCCCACGGCCGCGAGGCCCGGCACGTCCTTGTAGCCGGGGTCGGCGAAATAGCCGCCGCAGACCTGCGCGCCGCATTCGAGCAGGTGCCCGGCCATGGTCGCGCGGCCGAGCCGGTGCCAGTCGTCGGCGCGCCAGCCGAAGTGCGACAGCACGGGGCCGACGGTCAGCGAGGGATCGGCCACGCGGCCGCACACCACCACCTGGGCGCCCGCGTCGAGCGCGGCGGCGATCGGCTCGGCGCCGATGTAGGCATTGGCGCTGACCACCCGAAGCCCGTCCATCGCGGCGCCGAGCGCCTCGCGCAGCAGCGCGCGGTGGGCCGGGCCCGAGAGGTCGTCGCCCTCCACCACCGCGATGCGCGGCACCGGCGCGCCGAGCTCGCGGGCCATGCGCGCGATGTGGCGCGCGGCGGCGCGCGGGTTGGCGGCGCCGAAGTTGCTGACGATGCGGATGTCGTGGGCGAGGCAGCGCGCGAGCACCGGGCGCAGCATGGCGTCGAGCAGCGGCTCGTAGCCGGCCTCGGGGTCGGCACGGCGGCGCAGCTGGGCCAGCGCGAGGGTGCGCTCGGCCAGCGTCTCGAAGATCAGGAAGGCGCGCTGCCCGGCGGGGCCGTGGCGCAGGCGCGCGATCAGGGTGTCGACCACCGGTCCGGCGGCGTCGGTGCGGTCGCCGGAGAAACCGGCGGCGCATCCGATCAGGAGGGGCGGCGATGCGGGGGAGTCCATGGCCGGCGACTGTAGGCACCCGTACCTGATCCGTAAAATCGAAAGTTCAGATCGATTGATCTGGATTTCGAATAACAACGACCGAGCCCCGGAGACAAGCGATGAGCACCAGCAGCGCCGCCGCGCGCAAGACACCCGATCTCTCGACCCGCCAGCTGCGCGCCTTCCTCGCGCTGGCCGAGCTGCGCAGCTTCACGCGCGCGGCGCAGGCCAGCCATCTGTCGCAACCGGCCTTCAGCGCGCTGATCCGCACGCTCGAGGACGCGGTGGGCACGCGGCTGTTCGACCGCGACACGCGCAGCGTGCAACTCACGCCCGAGGGCCGGCTGTTCGAGGGCTCGGCGCGCCGGCTGCTCGACGACATGGGCGGCGCCATGGCCGACCTGGCCGACCACGTGGAGCGCCGCAAGGGCCGGGTGCGCGTGGCCGCCCTGCCCTCGCTGGCCGCGGGCTGGCTGCCGAGCGTGTTCGCCGAGTTCATGCAGGCCTGGCCCGGCATCCGCATCGACCTCGACGATGCGCTGTCCGACGCCTGCATCGCGCTGGTGCGCAGCGGCCAGGCCGACTTCGCGCTCGCAGCCTCGGGCGCGGGCGAGGCGGCCTACAGCGACCTGCGCGGCCAGCGGCTGTGCGCCGACCGCTTCCACCTGGTGTGCCGCACCGACCATCCGCTCGCGCGCGAGACCCGGCTCACGGCGAAGAAGCTCGCGCCCTGGCCCTTCATCCAGATGGCGCGCAACAGCAGCGTGCGGCAGGCGCTCGACGTGGCGCTGCATCCGCTGCGGCTCAACGCGGTGTTCGAGGTCGAGCATCTGGCCACGGTGATGGGGCTGGTCGAGGCCGGGCTCGGCATCAGCGTGGTGCCGGCGCTCACGCTGTTCCACTTCCGGCGCGAGACGCTGGTGACGCGGCCGCTGCCGCTGCCCGCGCTCACGCGCACGGTCTACCTGGTGCAGCGCAGCGAGGGCAGCCTGTCGGTGGCGGCGCAGACGCTGCACGACCTGATCGTGGCACGGCTGGGCAAGCTCAAGCTCGACGACTTCTGATCAGCCCTCGCCGCCGGCCGCCCTGGCTGCCGCGGCCACCATCTCGCGCAGCCAGGCATGTGCGGCGTCGTGGTCGTTGCGCCCGTGCCAGACCGCGCGCGTGACCACGGTGGCGGCGTGGTACGGCGGCTGGCGCTGCAGCAGCTCGCCGGCGCGCGCGAGGTAGGCGCCGAGCGAGGCCGGCACGATCGACAGCATGTCGCTCTCGCGCAGCAGCGCGGGAATGGCCAGCGAATGCGGCACGGTCACGCGCAGGCGCGGCACCTGGCCGATCGCGGCCAGGGCCTCGGCGAGCGCGGAGCGGTCGAACATCTCGGACTGGCGCGCGAGCCCGCGCTCGAGGATGAAGCCGTCGACGGCGCCCTCCTCCTGCCCGCCGAGCGAGGTGGTGACCAGCGCGTACTTCGCGAGGTCGCGCACCGCGAGCTTGCGCCTGGCCGCCGGATGGCCCTTGCGCATCAGGATCACCTCGCCCTGCGACAGCAGGGTGCGCGCATTGAGCCGCGCCGGCACCTGCGAGAAGGTGCCGATCGCGAGGTCGATGCGGCCCAGGTCGATCTGTTCGGCGAGGTCGAGCCGGGTCGAGGGGCGGATCACCAGGTCGACGCCGGGCGCGGCCTGCTGCAGCGCACGCGTGAGGCCGGCGACGATGACCGCCGTGATGTGGTCGTTGGCCGCGATCGTGAAGCGGCGCGAGGACAGCGCGGGATCGAAAGGCTCGACACCGAGCGTGGCCTCGATGCGGCGCAGCGCATCGCGCAGCGCGGGCGCCATCGCGCTCGCGCGGCCGGTGGGCTGCATGCCCTTGCCGGTGCGCACGAACAGCTCGTCGCCCACCAGCTCGCGCAGCCGCGTGAGCGCATGGCTCACGGCCGACTGGCTGAGGTTGAGCCGGCGGCCGGCCAGGATCAGGTTGCGGTCCTCGAAGACCGCGTCGAAGACCTTCAGCAGGTTGAGGTCCATGCGTCCGATGCTCATGGCGCGCTTCTTCGTGAGTTGAATGCCGTGCATTCTGCGCTTGCAAAAGCGCCAGTTCCATTCAATTCGGGGCCGGCCGATCATTCGGCCACTTCACACCCACGAGGCCCGCCATGAACGCACTCACACGCCGCCGCTTCACGCAGGCCGCGCTCGCCCTTCCGGCCGCCGGCTGGCTGCCGCGCGCCTTCGCGCAGTCGCAGGGCAGCCCGGGCAAGCTGCTGGTCGGCTACCCGGCCGGCGGCACGCTCGATACCACGGCGCGGCAGCTCGCCGAGGCCTGGCGCAAGCAGGGCCGGCACTACCTCGTCGACAACCGCGCAGGCGCGGCCGGGCGGATCGCGAGTGGCCAGCTCAAGCGCGAGAAGCCCGATGCGAGCGTGCTGCTGTGCACGCAGGCCTCGGCGCTCACGATCTACCCGCATGTCTACAGCAAGCTGGCCTACGACCCGGCCACCGACTTCGTGCCGGTCTCGCCGCTGGTGATCGCGACCTGCGCGCTGGCGGTGAGCAGCGCGGTGCCGGCTTCGGTGAAGAGCCTGCAGGATTACCTGGCTTGGGTGCGCGCCACGCCCACCGGCGCGACCTATGCCTCGCCGGCCGCTGGATCGGTGGCGCACTTCCTCGGCTGGCAGCTGTCGGAGGCCGGCGGGCTGAAGCTGCAGCACGTGGGCTACCGCGGCTCGGCGCCGGCGATGCAGGACCTGCTGGGTGGCCAGATCCCGGCCTACCTCGGCTTCGTGGCCGACTTCCTGCCCTACCTGCAGCAGGGCAAGCTGCGCATCCTCGCCGTGAGCGGCGAGCAGCGCTCGCGCTTCATGCCGGCCGTGCCCAGCTTCGCCGAGCAGGGCTTCGTGCAGATCCGCGGCGCCGAGAACTACGGCGTGTTCGCGCCGCCCGGCACGCCCGAGGCCGGCGTGCGCGCGCTGCACGAGGCGATGGTCGTGGCCAGCAAGGACCCCGGCCTGCGCGCGGCCTTCGACCAGGTCGGGCTCGAGGTCCACACGCTGGCGCCCGACGACTACGCGCGCCAGATCCGGCGCGAGCGCGAAGCCTGGGGGCCCGTGGTGCGGGCCTCGGGCTTCCGCTCGAACGAATGAAGCTTTCAACCCCCACGAGCAAAGACATGAGCACGACGCACACCGGCCGCGAGGAACTGATCGAGCGAAGCCTTCCCTTCCTCGAGGAGATCAAGGACATGACCACGGGCACCGAGGTCGAGCAGTGGCTCAACCGCACCCATGGCCCCGACAGCGCGCTCTACCAGTCGCTGGCACGGCTGGTGAGGCAAGGCGTGCGCGACGGCTGGGCCGCCAACGTCGAGCTCGACGGGCCCATCTACCGCCGCAGCCGCATCGCCGAGCCCTCGGAGCGCACCTTGGGCTTCAGCATCACGGCCGTCTACATGGACAGCACCGGCAACACGCAGGGCAACCCGGGCCACGCCTACCGCGGGCAGTACCACGCCCATCCCTATGGCGAGTTCAACATGGTGGTGCCGCTCAACGAAGGCGCCGCACTCAACGGGCCCAACGGCTGGTGCGAAGCCGGCTGGACCGCGCCCGCGCCGGGCAGCCACCACTATCCCGAGGCGCGCGGCGGCGCGGTGATCGCGCTGTTCTTCCTGCCGGCGGGACGCATCGCCTACCACCCGGCACCACGGGACTGAGCGATGCAGCGGGACGACGCTCCCACCGACAGCGCACGCCATGTCGACGCGGTGCTGCGCGCGCGCCGCTCGGTGCGCGCCTTCGCGCCGCGGCCGCTGCCGCAGGCGCTGGTGCGCGATATCCTGCAGGTGGCGGCCACGGCGCCGAGCAATTCGAACACCCAGCCCTGGCGCGTGCACGTGCTGGCCGGCGCGCCGCTGAAGGCGCTCGGCGCTGCGCTCGACGCGGCCTTCGTGGCGGGCGATTTCGAGGCGCCCTCGCACTTTCCCGATCCGCTGCCCGGCCCCTTCTGCGATCACCAGTCGGCCTTCGCGGCGTGCTACTACGGCGCGCTGGGCATCGACCGCGCGGACGCCGCGGCCCGCGCGCGGCAGACGCGACGCAACTACGGCTTCTTCGGCGCGCCGGTCGGGCTGATCTTCGGCATCGACGCGCGGCTCGCGCGCCACAGCTGGCTCGACCTCGGCCTGTTCGTGCAGAACGTGATGATCGCGGCCAAGGCGCGCGGCATCGATACCTGCCCGCAGGTGTCGTTCGCACCCTTCCATGCGCTGATCGCCGCGCGGCTGGGCATGCCTCCCGAGGAGGTCACGGCCTGCGGCATGTCGATGGGCTGGGGCGATCCGTCGGCCGAGGTCAACCGGATGGCGATGCCGCGGCGGACGGTCGAGGACTTCGCGCGCTTCGAGGGATTCGACGAAGCCTCGACCAGTTGAGACAAGCTGAACCGCCCACCGCTGGCCACAATGAAGCCCCCACCCGTGGAGGCCGCATCGATGGCACAGGCGCATGCAGCATGACGAACAGAAGGCGCTGATCCGGCGCGCGCTGGCATTGATCGCCAGCGGCGGCACCGAGCGCGGCGAACCCTCGCTGAGCCCGGTGTCGCGCTACCTCGACCCCGAGCGCCATGCGCGCGAGGTCGAGCGCATCTTCCGCCGCCATCCGCTGGCGCTGTGCCCCTCGGCCGCGCTCGCACGGCCCGGCGACACGCTGGCCATCGACGCGGCCGGCATGCCGCTGTTGCTGGTGCGCACGCGCGAGGGCGAACTGCGCGGCTTCGTCAACGCCTGCCGCCATCGCGGCGCGCGGCTGCGGCCGGCCGGCGCGTCGAACCAGCGCGTGCTCGTGTGCCCGTACCACAGCTGGACCTACGGGCTCGACGGCAACCTGCGCGGACGGCCCGGCGAGGCC
The DNA here is from genome assembly GCF_059418265.1 of Variovorax sp. GW821-FHT09B05. NCBI lineage: Bacteria > Pseudomonadati > Pseudomonadota > Betaproteobacteria > Burkholderiales > Comamonadaceae > Variovorax > Variovorax sp. GW821-FHT09B05. The sequence continues at coordinate 38,003 of NZ_JBWKPN010000002.1, read as the reverse complement.
GATTTTCCGCATGCGCCGGCTGCCGACTGCCAGCTCGCGCGCGTACCCGTGGGCGAGGCGCTGGGTTTCGTCTGGGCGATTCCGCGCGTGGCCAATGGCGAGGACGATGCGCGCATCGACATGGAAGGCTGGCTCGGCCGCTTCGGCGCCGACCTGCGCCACTGGGGCTACGACCGCTGGGTGCCGTTCGACCAGCGCGAGTTCGCGAACGCCGCCAACTGGAAGGTCCCGTTCGAGGCCAACCTCGAGACCTACCACTTCCAGTACGCGCACCGCGACAGCATCGCGGGCCTGTTCCACGACAACCTGCTGATCGCCGACCACGAGGGCGCGCACCAGCGACTCTTCCTGCCCAAGCGCGGCATCGAGCGGCTGCGCGAACTGCCCGAGGACCAGTGGCAGCTCGGGCCGCATTCGAACGTCATCTACTACTTCTTCCCGGCCACCTTCATCCTGCACGAGGGCGACCATGCGAACGCCTTCACCGTGCTGCCCGAGGCCCCCGAGCGCTCGCGCGTGATCGCGACCATGCTGATCCCCGAGCCGCCCGCGAACGAGAAGGCGCAGCGGCACTGGCGCCGCAACCTCGACTCGTACTGGGGCGCGCTGGCCGAGGACTTCGCGCTCGGCGTGTCGGTACAGTCCACGCTCGCGAGCGGCGCGCAGTCCTCGCTGTACCTGGGCGCGACCGAGTGCTGCTCGGCGAAGTTCCACGCGGACGTGGAAGCGGCGATCTCCTGAAGCAACCCCTAGGCCATCGTCGCGGCACGGGTCGGCTTGACATGCAGGCATTTACCTGCATATCATCCGCTCACGCACGAACAACGACGAATGGACGCTGACACGGTTTTCAAGGCACTGGGCGACCCGACCCGCAGGAAGCTGCTCGATCTGCTGCACGACCACAACGGGCAGACGCTCGGCGAGCTCTGCGAGCACCTGGACATGGCGCGGCAATCGGTCACGCAGCACATCGGGCTGCTCGAGGCGGCCAACCTGGTGACCACGGTCTGGCGCGGCCGCGAGAAGCTGCACTTCATCAACCCGGTGCCGCTGCACGAGGTCTACGAGCGTTGGGTGCGCAAGTTCGAACGTCAGCGGCTCGCGCTGCTGCACGACCTCAAGAAGGAACTCGAAGGAGAGTGACGATGAAGCCAGAGAAGATCAGCTATGTCTACGTGACCTACATCCGCTCGACGCCCGAGAAGGTGTTCGAGGCCATCACCCGGCCCGAGATCGCGCGGCGCTACTGGGGCCACGAGAACGTCTCCGACTGGAAACCCGGCTCGCCGTGGCAGCACGTGCGCGCCAGCGACGAGCGCACCGTCGAGCTGGTGGGCCAGGTGGTCGAGATCGCGCCGCCGACGCGGCTGGTCATCACCTGGGCCGGCGCCTCGCAGGCGGCCGATCCCCAGGCCTACAGCCGCGTGGCCTTCGACATCGTGCCGTACGAGGACATGGTGCGGCTCACCGTCACGCACGACGAGCTCGAGGCCGGCAGCGGCATGGCCAAGGGCATCCAGCAGGGCTGGCCGATCGTGCTGTCGAGCCTCAAGTCGCTGCTCGAGACCGGCGAGGGCATCGACGTCTTCGCGAAGCCCAAGGCGGCCTGAGGCCGCGCACCCGGAGAAGCGCCATGACCCAGCCCTACACCGGCGGTTGCGCCTGCGGCGCGATCCGCTACAGCACGCCGCATGCGCCGATCTTCCAGAACCATTGCCAGTGCAGCGACTGCCGGCGGCGCAGCGGCACCGGGCATGGTTCGTACCTGACCTTTCCCGCGCGCGCCGACATGGCGATCACCGGCGAGGCCAGCGAATGGGAGATCGCCGCCGACAGCGGCCAGCAGAAAAGCCATGCCTTCTGCCCGGTCTGCGGCACGCCGCTGTTCGTGCGTTTCTCGGGCATGCCCGAGCTGATCGCGGTGCATGCGGGCAGCCTCGACGAGCCCGAACGCTTCGCGCCGCAGGTGCTCACGTACCGCGTGCGCGGGCTGGCGTGGGATGGGCTCGATCCCGCGCTGCAGGCCTTCGAGCGGATGCCGACGGCCTAGCCGAATCAGGCCAGCGCGTCGGGCACGCCCGGCACCGCGGGCTTCACGCTTTCGTCGGCAGGCGGAATCGGAATCATCGTGTCACCGGCTTCCGCGGCCGCCACGGCCGAAGCCACCGATCCCGCGGCCTCGGCCAGCGCGGCTTGCGCGGTCGGGTTCGGCGTCGGCTCGCCGATCTTGCGCAGCGTGTTGCGGTCGGTGTGCGCGAAAGGCTCGGGCTTGCCACGCACGTCGAGCAGCGTGGTCTGCTCGTACGACCAGCTGCCGTCGTCGTGGATCGTCACGTCGATGGTGTAGCGCAGGGTCTTGAACGCATGCTCGAGGAAGGGGTTGGCGACGATGCCGTTGGTGTCGCCGCCGCGCACGGCCTCGAGGCGGAAGCTGCGCGCATCGGGCGCGGCCTGGCCGGTGGCCATGGCCGTGAGACCGCGCGGGATCGACAGCGTCTGCACCAGTGCGCCGGTGGCGGGCTCCCAGAGCCAGTAGCCGACCTGGTCGTGGAAGGTCTCGACGTCGTCGGGCTTCACGATGCGCAGGTGGTAGCGCAGGCCGTAGAAGATCTGCGGGCCGTTGGTCTGCGCATCGATCGGCTGGAACTCGGCATGCTCGATGAAGGCCTCGGCCTCGGGGCCGTCCTCCTTCGGGCTCACGTCGTGGCCCATGGTGCCCATCCAGATGCCGGCCAGGCCGGTCAGCGGGCCGAGGTTGGCGAGCGTGTGCGGATCGGGCTCGGGTTCGGTGTAGATGTCCTGCGGAAAGTCGGCCATGGGGCACTCCTCTTGTTCGTTGTTCGTGATGCGATGGGAAACGGATCGGGGGCCGCCATCATTGGTCGAGCCGGATGCCGACCTTGGCGATGATCGCGCCCCACTTGCGGCCTTCGCTGTCGATGAAGGCCCTGAATTCCTCGGGCGAGCCGCCACCCACGGCCAGCCCCTGGTTGGCGAGCAGTTCGCGCACCGCGGGATCGCGCAGCACGGCGTTGACGTCGGCATTGACGCGGCGCACCACCTCGCCCGGCGTGCCGGCGGGCGCGAACAGGCCGTTCCAGGCCAGCGACTCGAAGCCCGGGTAGCCCGACTCGGCGACCGTCGGCAGCTCCTTCATGAGCTCGAAACGCTGCGCGCTGGTGATCGCGATCAGCTTCACGCGCTGGCCCTGGATCAGCGGCAGCAGCGCGGGCGCCACGGTGAACAGGGCCTGCGTGTCGCCCGAGGCCAGCGAGAGCCCGGCCGGCGGCGAGCCCGCGTAGGGCACGTGCACCGCCTCGATGTGCGTGACGCTGCGCAGCAGCTCCATCGTGAGGTGCGAGGAACTGCCCGCGCCCACCGAGGCATAGCTGAAGCGGTCGCGCTGCCCCTTCACCCAGGCGATGAACTCGGGCAGCGTATTCGCCGGGTTGCTCGCCTGCACCGCGAGCACGTTGGGCTGCGAGGTGGTCAGCACGATCGGCAGCAGGTCGCGCGCCGGCGCGTACGGCATGCGCGCGTACATGTAGGGGCCGAAGGCGATCGGGCCGTTGAAGCCGATGCCCAGCACGTGGCCGTCGGGCGGCGCCTTCGCCACCGCGTCCATGCCGATGAGCCCGCCGGCGCCGGCCTTGGTCTCGACCACCACCGGCTGCTTCCACGCGGTGCGCAGGCGGTCGGCCAGGGTGCGCGCGATCAGGTCGAGCGAGCTGCCCGCGGGCGCGGGCACGACGATGCGCACGGGCTTCACGGGCCAGTCCTGCGCCTGCGCGACCAGCGACAGGGTGCAGGCGCACAGCAGCGCGGCGAGGCGGTGGAGCAAGCGGGCCATGGCGGTCTCAACGCGCGGGCGACGCCGCGTGGAAGCGCTCGCGCGCCTGCCCCAGCAGCTCGACGCAGCGCGCGTCGAACTCCGGCGTGTAGCGCACGTCGGGCACCACGATGTTGAAGGCCGCGGGCGCGGCCGGGTCGCCCGAATCGATGGCGATGGCGATGCCCACCACGCCCGGGGTGTGCTCGCCGCGCGAATAGGCGATGCCGCTTTCGCCGACCTCCTCGAGCTGGCGCTTGAGCACCGCGAGCGTGGTGGCGGTGGCGGGCGTCTGGGCCTGCAGCCGCACGTTCTTGAGGTAGGCCTGGCGCCGCGCCGCGGGCATGGCCGCGAGGATCGCCTTGCCGGCCGAGGTCGAGTAGAGCGGGAAGCTGTCGCCCACCGCCATGCGGTAGGACAGCGGCGCGCGCGACTCGGCCACGCAGGCGCGCTCGACCTCGTCGCCGCGCAGCACCGAGAACGAGGTGGCCTCGCCCGCGGTGCGCGCGAGCCAGTCGACGATGGGCCGGGCCTGCGCCATCAGCCGTTCGCGCAGGCCGCTGCCGCGCACCAGCTCGAACACGGCCGGGCCCAGCGCATAGGTGCTCTGCGCGCCATCGAAGCCGAGGAACTCGCGCGCCACCAGGTTGCGCAGCAGGTGCGTGAGGCTGCTCTTGGGGATGCCGAGCGCGATGCCGATCTCGTGATGGGTCAGCGCCCCGCCCTGGCGCGCGAGGAGCTGGAGGATGTCGAGCACCCTGTCCGCCGACTTCACGGCGGCCGATTCGGGGGGCTTGCTGTCTGCTGCGTCCATGGGTGCCTGTGCTGTGAGGTGCGCCGATTCTAGGAAGCGCGCGGCCGAAGCCCCGCCGATCGGCGCGCCGGGTGTTTGACAGCCGCGGTTTGCGTGTTTATATTCTGGAACAGTTCATATACATGAACAAACATCGATTTCAGGCCACCTCGCGTTCAAGCATCGAAACACCTCGCCGTCTTATGCAGCGCCTCTATTTCCACGAAATCCTCGACCCCGTGCGCCAGCCCGGCGCCCACACCCGCTACCTCGAGACCCTGGGCCGCCTGGTGCGCACCGAGGGCAATGCGCGCGGCTCGGCCAGCAACGGCTGCATGGCGGCCTGGGTGCCGGTGTTCCTCACGGGGCGCTGGCCCGAGATCGTGACCTTCTGGGAGATGCAGGGCGGCTGGGAGGGCTTCGGGCGCCACTTCGACGCCACGCCCGACCTGTTCCACGAACCGCTCGAGCGCTTCTACGGCGAGCGCACGGGCGGCTTCGACCGCGTGCTGGTGGCGGCCGACTACAGCATCGACCGCGCGCGGCTGCTGGCCGAGGGCGTGCGCGCGCCGGTGGTGCTGCAGCAGACCATCGGCCTCGAGGCCGGCGGCGCGAGCGACTACCTCGCGCGGCTCGGCGAGGCCGCCGCGCGCATCGAGGGCCCGGGCGCGCCGCGACTGTTCGGCGCCTACGAGACCGCGCTGCGCAACGGCAGCGAGGCGCTGGTGCTGTGGGCCTTCGACGACTTCGCCGCCCTCGCCGCCTTGCAGGCGCGGCCCGATGCGGTGCCCGGCTGGGCCGACTGGGCGCGCACCGCGCGGCAGCACGAACGCACGCACACCGGCCTGGTGCTGCGGCCGGCCGACTGGTCGCCGCTGCGCTGAATCCCTTTTTTCATGACCTTCGAACCTGGAGACAACCCAATGGAACGCAGACGATTCCTCGAAAGCAGCGGCGCGCTCGGCGCCGCGGCGGCGGCCACGGTCGCCTCGGCGGCCGCGACCGCCCTGCCCGGCTGCAGCAGCGCCGCGCCGGCACCGCGCCTCTCGGGCAAGACCTTCGTGCTGGTGCACGGTGCCTGGCATGGCGTCTGGTCGTGGGAGCGGCTGACCCCGCTGCTGCGCGCCCGGGGCCACGAGGTGCGCGTGCTCACGCTGGCGGGCGTCGGCGAACGCTTCGGCGAGATCTCGACCGCGATCGACCTCGAGACCCACATCGCCGACGTGACCGGCTTCATCCGCAGCCAGGACCTGCGCCAGGTGGTGCTGGTGGGCCACAGCTACGGCGGCTACCCGATCACGGGCGCGCTCGACCGGCTCGCGGCCGAGCGCCGCATCGACACGGTGGTGTACCTCGATGCCTTCGCGCCGCACGACGGCGAACGCATGCTCGACTACCTCGACGCCACCGGCAAGGCCGAGCTGCAGGCCGCGTACCGCGCGGGCAATCCGCGCTGGCCCAAGCTGCCGGCCAAGGCCTTCGGCCTCGGCAATCCGGCCGACATCGCCTGGGTCGACGCGCGCCTGACCGACCACCCGAACGGCACCTACCTGCAGCCGATCTCGCTGCGCGCCGCGCCCGGCGCGGCCGCGCGCAAGCGGCTCTACATCGCGGCCTCGGCGCCCGCCATGCCGGTGTTCGACGCGCACAAGGCGCGGGTGCGCAACGACCCGGCCTGGACCTTCGTCGAGGTGCAGGGCGGCCACGACGCGATGGTCGACCACGCCGACACGATCGCGCGGCTGCTCGATGCGCATGCCTGATTCATCCCACCTCCTCCTGCTCCCATGAAGCTCATCCTCCAACCCGCCGCCGCGATCGCCTGCCTGGCGCTGGCCGGCGCCGCGCACGCGCAGCCCGCGCCCATGCCCACGCTGCTCGAGGCCGCCACCGCGATCCGCGAGCACACCACCACCAGTTGCGAACTGGTCGAGCGCTCGCTGCGCGCGGCCGACCTGCACCAGGACCTGCACGCCTTCATCACCATCGACCGCATCGGCGCGCGCCGCGCCTGCGCCGAGGCCGACCGCGCCGTGGCGCAGGGCCGCAAGCTCGGTCGGCTGCACGGCGTGCCGGTCGCGATCAAGGACAACATCCTCGTCAAGGGCCTGCCCTTCACCGGCGGCACGCGCGCGCTGCAGGGCTATGTGGCGACGCAGGACGCACCGGCCGTGGCGCGGCTGCGCGCCGAGGGCGCGATCGTGATCGGCAAGCTCAACCTGCACGAGCTGGCCTTCGGCGCCACCGGCAACAACTTCGCCTATGGCGCGGTGGGCAATGCCTACGACCCGAGCCGCTTCGCCGGCGGCTCCAGCGGCGGCTCGGGCGCGGCCGTGGGCGCGCGCATCGTGCCGGCCGCGCTCGGCACCGACACCGGCGGCTCGGTGCGCATCCCGGCCGCGCTCAACGGCATCGTGGGGCTGCGGCCGACCGCGGGGCGCTATTCGGGCGACGGCGTGCTGCCGGTCTCGACCGCGCGCGACACCATCGGCCCGCTGGCGCGCAGCGTGGCCGACCTGGCGCTGCTCGACGAGATCCTTTCGGGCAGCCGCGGCGACGTGCAACCGAAGCCACCCGCCGGTCTGCGCCTGGGCGTGGCGCGCGCGGCCTTCTACGACAACGCCGACGAGGCCACGCGCCGCGCCTTCGATGCCGCGCTCGACAAGCTCAAGGGCGCGGGCGCGCAGATCGTCGAGATCGAGATCCCGCAGCTGCGCGAGGTCGCGGCCAAGGTCGCGCCGGTCACCGACTACGAGGCGCGCGTGGGCATCGCCGCCTTTCTCGCGAAGTACAAGACCGGCGTGAGCCTCGACCGGCTGGTGGCCGACATCGCGAGCCCCGACGTGGCGGCGGGCTTTCGCAACCGCATCGTGTCGGCCAGCGCGCCGACGCGCGAGGCCTACGAGACCGCGCTCAAGGTCGAGCGACCGAAGCTGCAGGCGCTGCTGCGCGGTGCGTTCGAGAGCAACCGGCTCGACGCCCTGCTCTACCCCGTGACGCTGGCGCCGGCGCTGCCGATCCGCGGCACCGAGATGAGCGTGACGATCAACGGCCGCACCACCAGCACCCTGGCCGCCTACATCGCCAACACCGGCCCCACCAGCACCGCCGTGCTGCCGGGCGTGACGGTGCCGATCGCGCTGTCCGACGAGGGCCTCCCGATCGGCCTGGCCATCGACGGCCTGTGGAACAGCGACCGGGCCTTGCTCGCGATCGCGATGGGCATGGAAACGATCTTCCCGGCGCTGCCGGCTCCCAAGCAATGAAAGAAGGCATGAAGGACAGACAAGACATCCCCGGCGAGAACCGCTTCGACGTGATCGTGATCGGCGGCGGCAGCGCGGGCGTGGCGGCCGCGATCTCGGCCGCGCGCGGCGGCGCGCGCACCCTGCTGGTCGAATCGGCGCCGATGATCGGCGGCGAGCTGATCAGCGGCATCTCGATGCTCGGCTGCCTCTCGACGCGCGGCGACTGGATCGTGGGCGGCGTGGTCACCGAGCTGCTCGACCGGCTCAAGCCGCTGGGCGGCTACATCGGCCCGGTGTTCGACTACCGCGCGCTGCACCTGGTGTGCTTCGACACCGAGCTCATGAAGATCGCCGTGATGCAGGCCGTGGCCGAGGCCGGCGTGCACCTGCGCGTGCAGGCCTTCTTCTGCGGCATCGAAACCGATGGCGACGGCACGCGCGTGCGGCTGATGCACAAAGGCGGCGAGGCCTGGTACGCGGCGCGCGTGGTGATCGACTGCTCGGGCGACGGCGACGTGGCCGTGGCCGCGGGCGCACCGAGCGAGAAAGGCGCGCCCGGCACCGGCGCGCTGCAGCCGCCGAGCCTGGTCTACCGCGTGTGCGGCGTCGAGACCGAGCCGCTGCTGCGCTTCGTGCGCGACAACCCGGCGCACTTCGGCCTCGGCGACTACCCGGGCCTGGGCATGGATGCGCGCCAGTGCGCCGAGGCGCTGTACGCCCAGGGCCAGCCCAAGGTACTGCTGCGCGGCACGCAGGGCCTGCTCAAGCAGGCGATCGATGCCGGCGAGATGTACCCGACCTCGGTGCTCGCGATCGTGCCGACCTCGACCGCGCGCAAGGAGGTCAGCATCAACTCGACCCAGCTCGCGGGCGTGGACGGCACGCGCGCGGCCTCGCTGAGCGAGGCGCTGCCGCAGCTGATGGCGCAGGTGTCGCAGGGCCTGGCCTTCCTGCGCCGGCGCGTGCCGGGCTTCGAGCAGGCGGCGCTGGCGGCGGTGGCGCCGAAGATCGGCGTGCGCGAGACGCGGCGCATCCTCGGCGAGCACGTGCTCGACGAGGCCGACATCATGCAGGGCCGCAAGCGCGCCGACGGCATCGCCAAGGGTGGCCACGAGCTCGACATCCTCGCGGTCGACGGCCACCGGCACGAGACCATCGCCGAGGGCGGCTCCTACGACATCCCCTACGAATGCCTGGTGCCGCGCGGCCAGCGCCGGCTGCTGGTGGCGGGGCGCTGCATCTCGAGCACGCGCGAGGCGCAGAGCTCGGTGCGCGTGATGGGCACCTGCATGGCAATGGGCCAGGCCGCCGGCACCGCGGCGGCGCTGTGCGCGCTCGACGACGGCTGGAGCGGCGACGTGCGCGACGTGGACCGCGCGCGACTGCGCCGCACGCTGATCGCCGACGGCGCCGTGCTCGAGGGGACGCTGTAGTGGGCCGCACGCTGTCGCTCGCGCACCTGAGCCTGATCGACGCCACGCCGCCCGAGCTGGTGCGCGCGGCCGGCGAGGCGGGCTTCCGCTCGGTCGGCCTGCGCCTGCACCCGGCCCGGCCGGGCGAGGCGCCGCACCCGATGCACGCGGGCTCGCCGATGCTGGCCGAGACGCGCGCGCTGATGAGCGCGCTGGACGTGGCGGTGCACGACGTCGAGGTGGTGCGGCTGTCGGCCGGCTTCGAGGCGCGGCGCTTCGAGCCGATGCTGGCGGTGGCGGCGTCGCTGGGCGCGCGCTGGCTGGTGGTGAACGGCGACGACGACGATCCCGCGCGGGCCGCCGCACACCTCGCGGCACTCGGCGAGATCGCGGGTGCGCATGGCCTCTCGCTCGGGCTCGAGTTCATGGTCTACACGGCCGTGCCCACGCTCGATGCCGCGCTGCGGCTGGTGCGCGAGACCGGGCGATCGAACGTGCATGTGCTGGTCGACACCCTGCACTTCTTTCGCAGCGGCGCGGCGGCCGATCGCATCGCGCGCACGCCGGGAATCACCCACGGCTGGGCGCAGTTCAGCGATGCGCCCGCGCGGCGCCATCCGGCCCTGTCGCCCGGCGAGGAGGCACGCGCGCACCGCCTGCTGCCGGGCGAAGGCGCGCTGCCGATGGCGGATGTGCTCGATGCGGTGGCGGCCGACGCGGTGCTGTCGATCGAGGCACCCTCGGCCGTGCGCCGCCATCACCTCGGCATGGCAAGGCGCGCCGAACTGGCGTACACCACGGCCAGGCGCTGGCTCGATGCCGTCGCACGACCGCAGCAGGAACACGCACATGCCCTCCACTGACACGAACGTCTCTCTTCAATCCGCGCTGCGGCTCGACGGCCGCACCGCGGTGCTCGGCATCCTCGGCGACCCGGTCGCGCAGGTGAAGGCGCCCGCGCCGCTCACGGCCCGGCTGCAGCAGGCGGGCCTCAATGCCGTGCTGGTGCCGATGCATGTGCGCGCCGACGACGTGGCCGCCCTGCTGCCCGCGCTGCTCACGCTGCACAACCTCGCGGGCTTCATCGTCACCGTGCCCCACAAGCAGCGCGTGGCGGACCTGCTCGGCGACGGCCTGTTGCCCGGTGCCGAGCGTGCCAACGCCGCCAACGTGGTGCGCCGCACCGCGCGGGGCGGCTGGCAGGGCGAACTGCTCGATGGCAGCGGTTTCGTGGCGGGCCTGCGCGCCGCGGGCTTCGATCCGCAAGGGCGCGCGGCCTGCATCTCGGGCGCGGGCGGCGCGGCCTCGGCCATTGCCTTCGCGCTCGCCGATGCCGGGGCCCGCTCGGTGCGTGTGTGCGACATCGACACGGCGAAGGCCGAGGCACTCGCGCGGCAATTGCAACGGAATGGCGTCGAGGCCGGCACCTGGAACGGCCGCGAGCCCGGCGAGGCCGAACTGCTGGTGAACGCCACGCCGGTCGGCATGCGCGCGGACGACCCGCTGCCCGTGCCCGCCAGCGCGCTGCGCGCCGGCCTCTGGGTGGCCGAGGTCATCATGGCGCCGGCCGTCACGCCGCTGCTGCAGGTGGCGCGCGAGCGCGGCTGCATCGCGCACGAAGGCCGCCACATGATGGAGCGGCAGCTCGGGTTGATGGCCGACTTCTTCGAACCCGCGATCCTCGCGATCGCGCCCGAGCGGCTCGAGGTGGCGGCATGACGCGCGCCTTCATCGACGGCTTCGAGGCGCGCCTCGTCGACGTGGGCGAGGCGCGGATCTTCGCGGAGATCGGCGGCTCGGGCCCGCCCCTGCTGCTGCTCCACGGCTACCCGCAGACGCATGCGGCCTGGCACCGCGTGGCGCCGGTGCTCGCGCGCCACTACACGGTGGTGGCGGCCGACCTGCGCGGCTATGGCGACAGCCTCGGGCCGCCCGGCGATCCGCTGCACTCGGCCCACAGCAAGCGCGCGGTGGCGGCCGACCAGGCGGCGCTGATGCGCGCGCTGGGCTTCGAGCGCTTCGCGGCGATCGGCCACGACCGCGGCGCGCGCGTGGCGCACCGGCTGTGCCTCGACCATCCGGAACGCGTCGCGGCCTTCGGCTCGATCACCGTGATTCCCACCGTCGAGATGTGGGCGCGCGCGAACAAGGACTTCGGCCTCAAGAGCTGGCACTGGTTCATGCTGGCCCAGCCCTTCGACCTGCCCGAGCGCCTGCTCGCGGCCGACCCGGCCTACTTCCTCGACTGGACGCTGCGCAACATGGTGCGGCGCTTCGACGCGGTGACGCCCGAGGCGCATGCCGAGTACCTGCGCGCCTTCTCGCGCGAGAGCGTGCGCCACGCGATGATCGAGGACTACCGCGCCGCCGCGTCGATCGACCTCGAACACGACGAACACGGCCGAGCCGCCGGCGAGCGCGTGCGCTGCCCGGTGCATGTGCTGTGGGAGCGCGGGCGCTTCCCGGCCGAACGCACGCCGGTCCACATCTGGCGCGACGCGGCGGCCGAAGGCACGCACGTGGGCGGCGGCGAGATCGACTGCGGCCACCTGATGATGGAAGAAGCACCCGAGGCGGTGCTCGCCGAGCTGCTGCCCTTCCTGCGCGCGCACTGGCCTTCGCCGGGCACCGCGCATCCGAGCCACATCCCCTGAACACGAACCCGAGGGCGCATCCGCACGCCCTCTTGCTGGAGACATGCCATGACTTTCCGCCACCGCCCTTCCTCGCCGCGCCGCGCGCTGCTGCTCGCCGCCGGCCTCGCGCTGGCCGCGCCCCTGCACGCCATCGCGCAGGGTGCCTATCCCTCGAAGCCGATCCACCTGGTGGTGGGCTTCCCGCCCGGCGGGCCGGCCGACCTCGCGGCGCGCATCGTCGGCGAGAAGCTCGCGCAGGACCTGCGCCAGCCGGTGCTGGTCGAGAACCGGCCCGGCGCCTCGCAGAACATCGCGGCCGACTACGTGGCCAAGAGCACGGCCGACGGCTACACGCTGCTGATGGGCAGCACCGCGGTGGTGGTGAACCACTTCCTCTACAAGGACATGCGCTTCGACGTGTTCAACGACCTGGTGCCCGTGGGCACGGCCGCGCGCACCCCGCTGATGGTGGTGGCCAATCCGCGCTTCGCCGCGAAGAACATGAAGGAGCTGGTGACCGCCGCCAAGGCCGCGCCCGGCAAGATCAACTACGGCTCGGGCGTACGCGCGAGCACCACGCACCTGGCGGTGGAAGCCTTCAAGGCGCAGGCCGGCATCGAGGTCTCGAACATCCCCTACCAGGGCGCGGGCCCGATGCTCACCGACCTGATGGGCGGCCAGGTCAGCTTCGCCTTCGACACCATGGTGACCTCGATGCCGCTCGTGAAGGCCGGCCGATTGCATGCGCTGGCGGTCACCAGCGCCACGCGCTCGCCGATCGCGCCCGAGCTGCCGACCGTGGCCGAGTCGGGCTATCCGGGCTTCGAGGCCATCGGCTGGTTCGGCATCCTCGCGCCCAAGGGCACGCCGCAGCCTGTCGTGCACCGGCTCAACGCCTCGCTGCAGAAGGTACTGGCCGCGCCCGACGTGGCGCAGCGCCTGGCCGGCGCGGGCGGCGACGTGATGCCGGGCACGCCCGAGGACTTCGCGCGGCTGATGCGCAGCGAATCGGAGAAATGGGGCAGTGTCATCAAGCGCGTGGGCATCACGCTCGACTGAACAGCGACTTCAGAGCGCTGCGATCGCGGCCTGCCGCGCGCGATCGATCTCCGCATGGTGGGCCTCGGCCCAGCGGTCGACCGCGATCAGCGTGCGGCTCAGCGACAGCCCGAGCGGGCTCAGCCGGTACTCGACGTGCGGCGGCACGGTCTGGTGGTCCTCGCGCAGCACCAGGCCATTGATCTCGAGATCGCGCAGGGTCTGCGTGAGCATCTTCTGCGAGATGCCGCCGACCCGGCGCAGCAGTTCGTTGTTGCGCAGCGGCTCGTCGCGCAGCAGCGGAATGATCAGCAGCGCCCACTTGTTGGCAACGAGCTCGAGCACGCGGCGCGAGGGGCAGCCGGCGCTCCAGACGTCGGCGGGCGCGGGCTCTGCCACGGCGGCGGGTTTCTTCGATGCGGGCATGGCGATTCCCATGGTTACCAGAAGGTGCGTACTTGTGGCTTGGTGCCTGGGCCGGAATTATCCGTTTCCACATCAACCCTGCACACAACGGAGGAACGGATCATGGGATGGTTGTTACTGCTGGCGGCCGGCCTGGTCGAGATCGCGATGGCCGCGGCGCTCAAGCGCTCGGAGGACTGGACCCGGCTCTGGCCCTCGGTCATCGGCGTGGCGAGCGCGCTGCTGAGCATCTTCCTGCTCGCCAGGTCGCTGCGCTATCTGCCGTTGGGCCCGGCCTATGCGGTGTGGACCGGCATCGGCTCGGTCGGCGTGGTGCTGATGGGCGTGCTCGCCTTCGGCGAGGCGCTGTCGGGCCCGCGCCTGGCCTGCATCGCGCTGGTGGTGGCGGGCACCGTCGGCCTGCGCACGCTGGAGGGCTGAGCGGCATGGCTTCGACGATCCTCCACATCCAGGCCTCGCCCTCGGGCACGCGCTCGCGCTCGATCGACACGGCGCAACATTTCCTGCAGCGGCTGCGCGAGCGCGACCCCACGGCCGAGATCCGCACCCTCGACGTCTGGGCGCTCGACCTGCCGCCCTTCGACGCCACCATGATCGACGCCAAGTTCGCGGTGCTGCGCGCGCAAACCGCCACCGACGAGCAGCGTCGGCACTGGCAGCGCGCCGTGCGCCTCGCGCAGGAGTTCAACGCGGCCGACAAGTACGTGTTCAGCCTGCCGATGTGGAACTTCGGCCTGCCCTACCGGCTGAAGCACTACATCGACGTCGTGACCCTGCCGGGCGAGAACTGGCGCTGGTCGGCGCAGGAGGGCTACACGGGCCTGCTGCATGGCAAGCGCGCGGCGCTGGTCTATTCGAGCGCGAGCGACTACCCGGTGGGCCTGCCTTCGCATGCGCGCGATTTCCAGAAGCCGTACATGCGCACCTGGCTCGAATTCCTCGGCATCGTCGACGTGGTGGAGCTGGCCGTGGCGCCGACGCTGGCGCCACCCGAGGCGGTGGCCGCGAACCTCGCGCGTGTCAGGGCACGGGCCGACGCACTCGCGCGCGACTTCTAGCGCGGCGGCTCGCCCACGCCGTCGAAGCGCTGCGCGAGCCACACCAGCAGCGGCATCGCCACGGCCCAGACGACGGCCAGCACCGCGAGCGCCGGCCCCCGGTCGACGAACTGGGCTGCGCCCAGCTTCACGCCCGCGACGAACGACGCCGGCCCGCACACCGCGCCCAGCACCGCCGCGAGCAGGTAGCGCCGCCGCAGCCAGCGCAAGGTGACGTTGAGCGCGATCGCGAACAGGCCCCACAGCGCGACCATCCAGTACGGCGCGAGCTGCGCGACCGGCTGGCCCGAGGGATAGCGCACCAGCCCGCCGAGCGCATGGCCGGTTTCGATCACCAGACCCAGCGCGCAGGCGATCGCCACCAGCCGGGCCTCCTGCGCGGGCCGGGCCGATACCCACAGGTGCCAGGCTATCGCCGCCGCGACGCAGGCCGTGCCCCACAGCGGATGGCCATGCGCCGCGCCGAGCACGGCCGCGAACCAGGCGAGCTGGAACACGACGAAGTTGGCGATCCGAACGGCAGTCATGGCAACAGGTACGCGCGCCGCGGCGATCCGGATGCCGCGATCTACATCGCGGGTGCGTGCGTGCGCGCCGCCGCGCGGCGCAGGCTCTGCGGCGGCTGGCCGAAGGCGCGGTGGAAGGCGCGCCGCATGCGCTCGGGATCGGAGAAGCCGGTCTGGGCCGCGATGCGATCGACCGACTGGCCGCCCTCCTCGATCAGGATGCGCGCGGTCTCCACGCGCAGCTTCTCGATCGCGCGCGCCGGCGACTGGCCGGTTTCGGCCAGGAAGGCGCGGCTGAACTGGCGCGGGCTCAGGTGCGCCACCTCGGCGAGCTGGTCGACCGAGAGGTTCTTGTGCAGGTTCTTCTTCGCATAGTCGAGCGCCTGCTGGATGCGGTCGGTGCGCGGTTCGAGCTCGAGCAGCGCCGAGAACTGCGACTGCCCGCCCGCGCGCCGGTGGTAGATCACCAGCTTGCGCGCCACCGCGCGCGACAGCTCGAGGCCCAGGTCGCCCTCGACCAGCGCGAGCGCGAGGTCGATGCAGGCGGTCATGCCGGCCGAGGTCCAGACCGGGCCGTCCTGGATGAAGATGCCGTCCTCCTCCACCCGGATGGCCGGGAAGCCGCGCTGCAGCTCGCGCGCGAAATGCCAGTGCGTGGTGGCGCGGCGACCGTCGAGCAGGCCGGCCTCGGCCAGCACGAAGGCGCCGGTGCAGATGCTGCCCAGGCGCCGCGTGCGCGGCAGCGCGCGGCGCAGGAAATCGAGCAGGCCGCCCGAGCTTGGCGGCACCGTGGTCGAGCCCGCGACCAGCAGGGTGTCGAAGCGGCGCCGGTCGAAGGCGCGCGAATCGACCGTGACGCCGGCCGTGCTGGCCACCGGGCCGCCGTGCTCCGACAGCACCTCGAGCTCGTAGACCGTGCGCCCCGCCTCGGCGTTCGCGAGCTCGAAGACCGAGAGCGCCACCAGGTCGAGGATCTGGAAACCGGGAAAGACGACGAGGCCGATGCGCTGGGTCATGATGTCTTTAAAGGAGGGAAACATGTCATTTGAGACATCAGTGTCCGGCCCAAACTCCTGGCTGTCAAACCACCTTTCCTCATCCCCTTCGACATCCAAGGACCTTTCCCATGAGCTCGCAAGACATCGCCATCTCCGCCCCCGGCAAGGGCACCGCGCTGATCACCGGCGCTTCCACCGGCATCGGCGCCGTCTACGCCGAGCGCCTCGCGCGCCGCGGCTACGACCTCGTGCTGGTCGCGCGCAACAAGGAGCGCCTCGAGGCGCTGGCCGAACGGCTGGTGCGGGAGACCGGCCGCCGCGTCGAGGTGCTCGCGGCCGACCTCACGGCCACCACCGACCTGCGCCGGGTCGAGGAGCGGCTGCGTACCGACGAACGCATCACCCTGCTGCTCAACAACGCCGGCCTCGGCGCCACCGCGACCCTGCTCGATTCCGACGCCGACCAGATCGACACCATGATCCAGCTCAACGTGGTCGCGCTCACGCGCCTCACGCGCGCCGTGGCGCCGGGCTTCGTCGCACGCGGCGGCGGCGCGCTGATCAACATCGCCTCGATCGTCGCGCTCTCGCCCGAGCTGCTCAACGGCAGCTACAGCGGCAGCAAGGCCTACGTGGTCAACCTGAGCCAGTCGCTGCACCACGAGCTCGGCGCCAAGGGCGTGAAGGTGCAGGCCGTGCTGCCGGGCGCCACGCGCACCGACTTCTGGGGCATCGCGGGCGTGCCGGTCGAGCACCTGCCGCAGGAGATCGTGATGTCGGCCGAGGACCTGGTCGACAGCGCGCTGGCCGGCTTCGACGCGGGCGAGCTGATCACCATTCCCTCGCTGCCCGACGTGGAAGACTGGCAGCGCTTCGACGCCGCGCGCCAGGCGCTGGGCCCGAACCTGTCGCGCAGCGTGCCGGCTGCGCGCTACGCGAACGCGGCGGCCACAGCAGCCTGAGCGGCGCGCGCTCGCGGCCCGCGCCTTGACCTTGGCGCGGGCAGGTGGATTCGCGCGGGCGGCGCGGCCCGCGCCCGGCCAGCGGCAAGATGGCCGGCCATCCTCAGGAGCCCGCCCCATGAACAGCCCTCGAAGCATCAAGATCCCCGGCCCCGACCATCCGATCACCGTCGCGCCCAACCCCGCGCGCGTGGTCGTGACGCTAGCCGGCCACACCATCGCAGACACCCGCGCCGCCCTCACCCTGCGCGAGGCCTCGTACCCAGCCGTGCAGTACATCCCGCGCGCCGACGTCGACATGTCGCTGCTCGAGCGCAGCACGCACACCACCTACTGCCCGTACAAGGGCGAGTGCAACTACTTCAGCATCCCGGCCGGCGGCGAGCGCTCGGTCAATGCGGTGTGGACCTACGAGTCGCCGTATGACGCGGTGGCGGGGATCAAGGACCATGTGGCGTTTTATGCGGATCGGGTGGATGGAGTCGAGGAGCGCGCTGGCTGAGCTGTTCGCCTGATCCGCAACGTCCCCCTTGTGCAGAACCCCGGCGATGAGCCAGCATCGGGGCCACGAACAAGGGAGGACGTGCCATGTGCACCAGAGAGGCGGCGGTTGTTCCATCCACCGGGTCATGGGCGAATCTTCTCGCCGCGTTCCCGTCTCTTGAACCGGAACGTCAGCCCTCGCTCAGAGCATCCTCGACCCTGCGCCGGTCCGCCAAGTGGATCGCCATGAAACTGCTGTCGCGGTGGCTCGCAAGCAATGCCATCGCCGCCCCGCGTTGCGCCGACTTCTTGCCCAAGGAAGGTACATGCGGCCGGTACAACGTATCGCTGGTGGACCTGATCGCCAACTCGGAGCAGTTCGACGGAAAACGCGTTGTCGTCGCGGGTTTTCTCAGCCTTGAGTTCGAAGGCCCCGCCCTGCATTCCGATGGTCGCCCAAACCTTGCGGGAAGCGCGCAAGGATACTTGCGTTGTCTCCGTCTCCATCGGATAGCCATTGCTTCAACGATTCAGGCGAGGACTCATGCCCCCCACCATCGACCGTGAACATTACGCTGCATTGGAAGCCCGGTTCTTTCTGCTGTATGCAGACCCCTCCCATTCGATCGACCAGTGGAAAGACGAGGTCGATCGCTACGGCCTGCTGGAGGCCTGCAGTGCCGGTCGTTCCTACTATCTCGATGCCGAAACCCTGGCCGAGGGCGCGGCCGACATTGCGCTGAAGGACCTCGAGCGCGTGCTCGCCATGAATGGGGTGGCGATCGGCAATCCGACAGTGGAATACGATCCTCTCAAAGATGAAACCATCCTGAGGGTCGACGGAAAATGCTGGCCCTTGTGCGCGCATCCTTTCTCCTCCCTGGACAGCTGGGCCGACTTCTCACGGGGATTCTTTTCCATGGTGAACGGCCTGCTGGCGTCTGTCGGATCGCAGGAGCGGCTCTATGCCTTCAGACCCTATGCCAACGATCAGATGGGCATCTTCCTCACACCGCCGCTGTTCGAGGCACTCGCGGACATTGGCTTGGCCGCCCGTTTGGAACGCATCGACGTGCCGAGCTTCTGAACGGCAAGCAGACATCGATACAGCACCCGAGCAAAGGATTCACAACCGATGACCGCCATCTTCACCTTCAAGTGCAGCCGTTGTGGCGACATCCACGAAGGTTCGCCCAGCTTTGCTTTCAGAGCGCCCGACCACTATGCCTGCCTCTCGGACGAGCAGAAGGCCTCCTTGGGGAAACTCAGCGATGATTTCTGCACCATCACGCACGACGAGGGTACCGACTACTTTGTCCGAGCCATCCTCGAAATCCCCATTCACGGGGTCGAGGAGCCATTCCTCTGGGGAGTCTGGGTTTCGCTGAGCAAGAAGAGCTTCGATCGCTATGACGAGACCTTCGACGATCCGGTCGAGGGAGAAGGATTCTTCGGTTGGGTCTGCAATGACATCGACGTCTATCCGTATCCGTCGACGCGGCCCGCCGATGTCCGGGTTCAACTCGGCAACCAACGCCCCAAGGTGATCCTGCACAAGAGAGACTCGGAGGATGACCCCTTGGTCATCGACCAGACCCGAGGCATCTCGGTGGCACGTGCGCAAGAGCTGGCCGAGCAGGTACTGCACAGGACTTGAAGAGAGCGGCGTGCGGAAGAGACGTGACGGACCGTTTCGTTCACCGGCTCTTTCCAGAGGGGCCACAGACTCACTTCAGCGCTTCATGCCCGTACTGCACATCACGAAGAACGACATCCACCTCTGCAGCGTCGGCTCGGACGACGTGTGGATGTTCTCCGCCTCCGTCCACGCAGACATCTGGGGGCCGGCTTGCTCCGAACTCACGGTCACGGGCGGCGGAAAACGACGCTCCGACGGCTCCTTCGACTTCCTGATCTGGGAGATGGCGCATGCGTTGCGCAAGGGTGACCGCATCGTCTTCTCGTTCGAGGAAGGTTCGGCTTCATCGCCCAGGCAGCCCGCCATCGATGACGAGACGTCGTCCGAGGACATGCCGACCGATCTCGTCGCTTCCGGGGAGGACATCACCTGGCTGGCGGCGCGACCGAAGTCGAACCAGGATTGCAGGTGGCGATGCGTCGTATCCGGCGAACCGGAAATCCTCGTGCTTCCGGACGACCACCGCCAGAACGTGGACCTCCACTTGCTCTGGAACGAAATGCGCGCCCACCGGGTTCGGGTCGGCCTGTCCAGATCGTCGCTGGACGAGGTCATGAGCCGAAGCGGGGGCGAGGACGTCGTTCTCGAGTACATCGAGGGAGCTGCTCGCATCGAGCTCGGCATCGAATGAACCCCGCCCTCCGCCACGCCCTCCAGGTCTTCCTCCGCGCGATCCTGGCCCTGTGCGTGGCCGCCGCGCTGCCCTTGGCGCATGTCGAATGGGGAGAGCCCTATCCAGGCGAAGGCCAAAAGTCCTTCGGGATGGTGCTGATGTTTTTCCTGGTCGGCATGGGCGTTGCGCTCGTCTACTTCATCGTCGGTACGGTGGCGCAAGTGCTCCTGCAGCGAAGACCGCCCAAGGTCTCGCTGGGCATCGATCTAGGGCTTGCCTTGCTGCTGGGTTTGCTGCTCGCCTACGGCGGCGTCACGGCCCACTATCTCGATGAATCACCTACCCGGCCCGAAGCCGACACCACGGCTCACGCGCCCCCACCCCGCCGATAGACCCCCGGCGCGCTCCCGGTCCAGACCTTGAAGGCCCGCTGAAATGCCGAGCTGTTGGCGAAGCCAAGCTCGTCGGCCAGCTCGGCCAGCGGAACGGCGCTGGTGCTGAGCCGGACGATGGCGGTGTCGCGGCGCAGCTCGTCCTTCAGGGCCTGGAACGAAGTCCCCTCCAGCGCGAGCCGCCGCTGCAAGGTGGAGACCGTGACATGCAGCGCGTTCGCCGTGGCCACGAGGTCGGACCATGCGGGCTGCATGAACTGAAGATGGGCCCGCACGCGCGCACTGACCGCGTCGCTGCCCCGGCGCGGCACGAGCATGTGGAGCTGCGCATCGGCGAGAAAGCTGCGCAGCGCGGCCTCGTCGCGGCGCACGGCGTCGTTCAGGCGCCTGGCATCGAACCAGAAGGCCGAGCGCTCGCTGTCGAACTGCTGCAGCGCGGGGAAGATCTTTCCGTAGCCGCCGGCATGCGCGGGCGGACCGAACGCGAAGTCGAAGCGCACGACCGGCAGCTGGCCGCCCACCACCCAGGCCATCAGGCGCCAGGTGGTGCGCAGCAGCACCTCCTGCAGGAACACGGTCTGCAAGGCGGCGGGACCGTTGAAGCGCATCACCACGCCGGCCAGGTCGTCCCTGCACACGGCCTCGAGCACCACATCGTCCTGCAGCAAGTGAAAGGTTCGCGTGGCGCGGCGGATGGCGACCTCCAGGGTCGGGGCGCCCAGCGTCGAGCGCGCGATCAGCGCGAAGCTGCCGCGCTTGAGGGGGCGACTCAGCAAGCCGATGAAGTCGTCGTCCAGGCCTTCGGTGAGCGCACGGAACAGCTTCGCGTACTGCTGCGCCGTGACGCGCGCATCGGCCTGCGCGAGCAGTTCGGGGGCGATGCCGGCCGCGGCGAGGAAGGGCTCGCAGGGCCGGCCGCTGGCGCGGACGCCCGACAGCATGCCGTGCACGAAGCTGATGGAAACCGTCTGGGGAGGATGAAGCATCGAAGGCAAGGCGCTGGAACGGAACGGCATCGACTGTGCACCGGCAGGCACCGCCGAGGCAAGCGCCGCAACCCGCACAAGGGCGCGAGGGCGACATCGGATTGAGGTCTTCTGACATCCGAACAACGCAAAGCGGCATCGTGCAAACGGCGATCGATTCCTAGCATTGGCGGCATGGGCATGAGCCCGCGAACCAAGACCAAATAGAAGGAGACGATGCCATGTACGTGACCCAGGCACTGCACCGCGCGGTGCAGCAGCACCCCGACAAGGTGGCGGTACGCTTCGCCGGCCGCACGCGCACTTTCGGCGCCTATGTCGAGCGCGTCGCCCGCCTCGCCGGTGCGCTGCAGCAACTCGGCATGCGGCCGGGCGACCGCGTGGCCATGCTGGCGCTCAACTCCGACCGCTACCTCGAATACCAGATGGCCGTGCCCTGGGGCGGCGGCGTGCTCAATCCCTGCAACATCCGCTGGTCGGCCGCGGAGATCCTCTACTCGCTCGAGGACTCGGGCTCGACCCTGCTGCTGGTCGACGAGACCTTCCGCCCGATGGTCGAGAAGGTGCGCGCCGAGTCCGGGAGCCTGCGCGAAGTGATCTATTGCGGCAGCGGCGTGGAAGACGGCGAGGTGCCGCGCGGCATGCATGGCTACGAGGCGCTGCTGGCGGCGGCCTCGCCCGTCGCCGACGCGGTCCGGCGCGACGAGGACCTGGCCGGCATCTTCTACACCGGCGGCACCACGGGCTTTCCCAAGGGCGTGATGCTGAGCCATGCCAACCTGTGCAGCTCGGCGATGGCGATGCAGGCCGAAGGGCTGGCGGCATCGGGCGGCAACTACCTGCATGCGGCGCCGATGTTCCACCTCGGCGACATGGGCCTCGCGATGCCGCACTGGCCCGCGGGCAACACGCACACGATCATCCCGATGTTCAGCCCGCAGGGCGTGCTCGATGCGATCGAGCGCGACCGCGTGACCAACACGCTGCTGGTGCCGACCATGATCCAGATGCTGGTCGACCACCCGTGCATGAAGGAGCCGCGCGACCTCTCCAGCCTCAAGTGCATCTTCTACGGCGCCTCGCCGATGCAGGAGGCCGTGCTCGAACGCGCGATGGCCGCGCTGCCCCACGCGGCCTTCGTGCAGGGCTACGGCATGACGGAGCTGGCGCCGCTGGCCACCATCAATCCGCCGAGCTCCTACACGGCCGAGGGCCACGCGCTGGGCCGTCATCGCTCCGCGGGGCGCGCGAGCGTGTGCATGGAAGTGCGCATCCTCGACCCCGAGGGCATCGAGGTGCCGCGCGGCACGGTGGGCGAAGTGGCGGTGCGCGGTCCCAACGTGATGCAGGGCTACTGGGGCAAGCCCGAGCAGACGGCCGCGGCGGTGCGCGAGGGCTGGATGCACACCGGCGACGGCGCCTGGATGGACGACGGCGGCTACATCTACGTGGTCGACCGCATCAAGGACATGATCATCAGCGGCGGCGAGAACGTCTACTCGGCCGAGGTCGAGAACGCCATCGCCCAGCACCCGGCCGTGGCGGCCTGCGCGGTCATCGGCATCCCCAGCGACGAGTGGGGCGAGAGCGTGCACGCGGCGCTGATCCTCAAGCCGGGGCGCGACGTCACCGGCGACGAGGTCATCGCCCACTGCAAGGCGCTGATCGCGGGCTACAAGTGCCCGCGCAGCGTGGCCTTCGTCGATGCCCTGCCGATGTCGGGCGCCGGCAAGGTGCTCAAGACCCAGTTGCGCGAGCCGTTCTGGCAAGGTCGCCAGCGCAACGTCGCCTGAGCCTTTTCACCCCTCCCCTTCCTCTCCACTTTCAGGAAATCTCCATGCATCACGATGTGTTCGTCAGCGGGGTCGGCATGATCCCCTTCACCAAGCCCGGTGCCAGCGAGTCCTACCAGGCGATGGCGGCCGAGGCCACGCGCCGCGCGCTGGCCGATGCCGGCATCGGCTACGAGCAGGTGCAGCAGGCCTACGTGGGCTATGTCTATGCCGACTCGACCGCGGGCCAGAGCGCGCTCTACGCGGTCGGCATGACCGGCATCCCCGTGGTCAACGTCAACAACAACTGCTCGACCGGTTCCACCGCGCTGTTCCTGGCGCGCCAGGCCGTGGCCAGCGGCGCCGCCGATTGCGTGCTGGCCCTGGGCTTCGAGCAGATGACGCCGGGCGCGCTGGGCGCGGTGTTCAAGGACCGCCCCAGCCCCTTCGAGCGCTTCGACCGGGCCACCGACGAGCTGGTCGAGGAAGCCGGCATTCCGCTCGCGCTGCGCTACTTCGGCGGCGCGGGGCTGGCCCACATGCAGCAGTACGGCACCAAGCTCTCGACCTTCGCGAAGATCCGCGCCAAGGCCAGTCGCCATGCGGCCAACAACCCGGTCGCGCTGTTCCGCAACGTGGTGAGCGAGGACGAGGTGCTCGCCACGCCCGTGATGTGGCCCGGCGTGATGACGCGGCTGATGGCCTGCCCGCCGACCTGCGGCGCGGCCGCCGCCATCGTCTGCTCGGCCGAGTTCGCGCAGCGCCACGGCCTGGACCGCAGCGTGCGCATCAAGGCCCAGGCCATGACCACCGACCGCCCGGTGAGCTTCGAGGCGCGCGACATGCGCGAGGTGGTCGGCTTCAGCATGGCGCGCGAGGCGGCGCAGAAGGTCTACGAGGCGGCGGGCGTCGGTCCGCAGGACATCGACGTGGTCGAGCTGCACGACTGCTTCGCGCACAACGAACTGATCAGCTACGAGGCGCTGGGCCTGTGCCCGGTGGGCGGGGCCGAGAAGTTCGTGGTCGATGGCGACAACACCTATGGCGGCCAGGTCGTGACCAATCCCTCGGGCGGGCTGCTGTCCAAGGGCCATCCGCTGGGCGCCACCGGGCTCGCGCAATGCACCGAGCTGGTCGAGCAGCTGCGCGGCACGGCCGACAAGCGCCAGGTCGAGGGCGCGCGGCTCGCGCTGCAGCACAACCTGGGCCTGGGCGGCGCCTGCGTGGTCACGCTCTACGAACGCGTCTGAACTTCATCAACGACAAAGGAGACCTTCCCATGATCGACAAGAAATGGATCGGCCACGAGCTGCCGGCCTCGGTGCTGCCGATCGAGCGCAGCCGGCTGCAGTTCTTCGCCAAGGCGATCGGCGAGACCGACCCGATCTACACCGATGCCGCCGCCGCGCGCGATGCCGGCTATCCCGACCTGCCGGCACCGCCCACCTTCCTGTTCGCGGCCGAGCTCGACTCGGGTGCGTCCGACCGGCTGCTGGCCGACCTGCAGATCCCGCTGGCCAAGCTGCTGCATGGCGACCAGAGCTTCAGCTACCACCGCCCTGCCTGCGTGGGCGACACCGTGACGGTGCGCTCCACCATCGGCGACATCTACGACAAGAAGAACGGCGCGCTCGAGTTCGTGGTGAAGACCTCGCGCGCCACCAACCAGCGCAACGAACTGGTGGCCGAACTGCGCACCGTCATCGTCTGCCGCAACTGAAGGAACACGCCCATGACCTCCCCCACCTTCGACACCGTGCAGGTCGGCGACGCGCTGCCCGCCGTGCAGCTGCCGGCCGTGAACCGCACCACGCTCGCGCTGTTCGCGGGCGCCTCGGGCGACCACAACCCGATCCACATCGACACCGACATGGCGCGCCGCTCGGGCATGCCCGACGTGTTCGCGCAGGGCATGCTGGGCATGGCCTGGCTGGGCCGCGTGCTCACGCAGTGGGCGCCGCAGAGCCGGCTGCGCCACTTCGAGGCGCGCTTCCAGGGCATCACGCACCTGGGCAACGCCATGCGCTGCAGCGGCCGCATCGCCGAGAAGACCGAGCGCAACGGCGAACGCGGCGTGCGCATCGAGCTGCAGAGCACCAACCAGTTCGGCCAGACCAGGATCGTCGGCGAAGCCTTCGTCGCCCTGCCCTGACACCCCATCCCCCGCAAAGAAAAGAGAACACCATGACACGCAAACTCGAAGGCAAGGTCGCCCTCATCACCGGCTCGGGCCGCGGCATCGGCCGCTCGATCGCGCTCAAGCTCGCCAGCGAAGGCGCGCGCATCGTCGTCAACGACCTCGACGCCGAACCCGCGCAGGAAGCGGTGCAGGCCATCCGCGAGGCCGGCGGCCAGGCCGTGGCCTGCGTGGGCAACGTGACGGCGCCCGATTTCGCCGAGCGCTTCGTCGGCACGGCGGTGAGCGAATTCAAGGGCCTGGACATCGTCATCAACAACGCCGGCTACACCTGGGACAACGTGATCCAGAAGATGACCGACGAGCAGTGGTACGCGATGATCGATTGCCACCTGACGGCGCCGTTCCGCATCCTGCGCGCCGCGCAGCCGGTGATCCGCGCGCTCGGCAAGGCCGAGACCGAGGCCGGGCAGCGCGTGATGCGCAAGGTGGTCAACATCTCGTCGATGGCGGGCCTGTTCGGCAACCCGGGCCAGACCAACTACGCGGCGGGCAAGGCCGGCATCGTCGGCATGACGCAGACGCTGGCCAAGGAATGGGGGCGCATGAACGTCACCGTCAACTGCGTGGCCTACGGCCTGATCAAGACCCGGCTGACCGGCAATGCGGCCGAGGGCGGCACGGCCCATATCGACGGCCGCGACATCAAGGTGGGCGTCAACCCCGACCTGATGGCCGCGATGGAGCGCGGCATTCCGCTGGGCCGCGGCGGCACGCCCGAGGAAGCGGCCGGCGCGGTGTACCTGCTGTGCATTCCGGAATCGGACTACGTGAGCGGCCAGACGCTGGTGTGCAGCGGCGGCCTCACGGGGTTCTGAGCGATGGCTGCCGCTGTGCGCAGCGAGGTGCGCGAAGGCATCGCGACCCTGGTGCTCGACCGGGCCGAGGCGCTCAACGCGCTGGGCCCGCCGCTGCTCGATGCGCTGCTGGCGGCGCTGCGCGCCTGCCAGGCCGATGCGCAGGTGCGTGCCATCGTGCTGACCGGCGCGGGCCGCGCCTTCTCGGGCGGCGGCGACATCGGCTACTTCGGCGACGTGCTGGCCGGTGGTCCGCAGCATGCGCAGGAGCAGATCGGCCGCGGCATGGAACAGGTGGGCAACCCCATCGCGCAGGCCATCGCCGACAGCGCGGTGCCGGTGGTGGTGGCCGTCAACGGGCCCTGCGCGGGCGCGGGCGTCGGCATCGCGCTGGCGGCCGACGTCGTGATCGCGGCGCGCTCGGCCTACTTCCTCGTGCCGCAGGTGGCGCAGCTCGGGGCAGTGCCCGACCTGGGCGCGACCTGGTCGCTGCCACGGCTGGTCGGGCGCAGCCGGGCGCTCGGCATCGCGCTGCTCGGCGAACGCATCGACGCGGCGCGGGCCGAGCAATGGGGGCTGATCTGGCGCTGCGTCGACGATGCCGCCCTGCTCGACGAGGCGCATGCACTGGCCCGGCGGCTGGGCAGCGCATCGGCCGCGGCGCTGCGCGACACGCGCCAGCTGATCGACGCGGCCACCGACCGCACGCTGGCCGAGCAACTGGCCGGCGAATGCGAAGCCCAGCGCCGGCACGTGGCCGGCGAATTCTTCAACAACGCCTGCGCGCGCTTTCTCGCGCGCGCCAGGACCTGAACGAACACCCGAAAGAACCATGCTGCCCCAACTGCTGCGCCATCGCTGGATGGACGAAGACATCGATGCCTTTCGCGAACAGGTGCGCCGCTACATCGCGGCCGAGCTCTCGCCGCAACTGGAAGGCTGGCGCCGCCAAGGCTTCATTCCGCGCGAGGTCTGGCGCCCGTTCGGCCGGATGGGCTTCCTGCTGCCCGAGATCGACGAGGCCTACGGCGGCGCCGGTGCCTCGCTCGCCTACCAGATGGTGGTGCAGGACGAACTGGCGAAGGCCGAGTTCCCTGCCAACACCGGCGTGCACAACCTCGCCGCGCACTACATCCTCGACTACGGCACCGAGGCGCAGAAGCAGCGCTGGCTGCCGCGGCTCGCGAGCGGCGAGCTGCTGGCCGGCATCGCGCTCACCGAGCCCGGCTGCGGCTCGGACCTGAAGGCGCTGCGCACCCGCGCGCGGCGCGAAGGCGAGCACTACGTGATCGACGGCGCCAAGACCTTCATCACCAACGGCTTCTCGGGCAACCTGCTGGTGGTGGCGGTGCGCACCGGCGAGGCGGGCAGCCGCGGCGTGTCGCTGGTCGTGCTCGAGACCGAAGACCTGCCGGGCTTTCGCGTGGGACGGCGGCTCGAGAAGCTGGGCCAGCATGCGTCGGACACGGCCGAGATCTTCTTCGACGGCGTGCGCGTGCCGGCCGACCATCTGCTCGGCGGCAAGGAAGGCGACGGCTTCATCCAGCTCATGAGCCAGCTCTCGTACGAGCGGTTGTTCCTGTGCGTGCCGGCCGCGGCGGTGATCGAGCGCGCGGTGGAACTGACGGTGGAATACACGCGGCAGCGCAAGGCCTTCGGCCACAGCGTGTTCGATTTCCAGAACACGCGCTTCAAGCTCGCCGAGTGCGCCACCATCGCGCACGTGGTGCGCAGCTTCGTCAACGACTGCATCCAGCGCCTGGTCGACGGCACCCTCGACCAGGAGGCCGCCTACATGGCCAAGCTGTGGTGCACCGAGCAGCAGGGCAAGGTGACCGACGAGTGCCTGCAGCTGTTCGGCGGCTACGGCTACATGGTCGAGTACCCGATCGCGCGCATGTATGCCGATGCGCGCGTGCAACGCATCTACGGCGGCACCAGCGAGATCATGAAGGACCTGATCGCGCGCAAGCTGGGCGCGTGAAGCGCGCGGCGCGCGGGCGCCTCCCATGAAAAAACCGGCCCCTGCTTTCGCAAGGGCCGGCTTCTTGTTGGCTGAACCGCGGGCCTCACGCGGGGCTGCCCCCGCGATGCGACCTGGTTCTATGCGCTGATTACAGCGGCAGCGAGTCGCCGCGAGCAGCAGCGCGGGCTTGTGCGCGCACCGCATTGCGGTCCACGGTGCTGGCGACCAGCGGGGCCACGCCCGACGAAGCGCCTTCGGCGTAGGGATTGTCGCTGTGTGCTGCGGCAACCGCCTCGGCACGCACGGCAGCGCGGCTGGTCTGCGACACGATCACCTGGGCCGGGCCGGCGTTCGCGCCTTCGGCATAGGGGTCGGCGCTGCGGGCGGCGATGACGGCCTGGCCGGCGACTTCGGCGCGGCTGGCGGCCGAGGTCAGGGGATGCACACCCTCATAGGTTTCGGCATGGGCTGCACCGGCAGCGGCCAGCAGGGAGAGGGCAACGGCGGAGAGGAGCTTCGAGGCGTTCATTTGAGTATTCCTTCAATTCTTGTGACTTGACTTTGGATGATTCGAACCGGTCTTGGTGGGGCGCCGTCCCTTCGGGGGCGGCCACCTCGTCAGTGCCTGTTCACCCAGATCAGTCGCTGCCTTCTGCTTGTCTTGGAGTCGGCGGCTGGTCCGTGAGATGAATTGTGCGCCTCGAACCTAGGTAAAAACCCTAGGCAAATGGAACCGCGGCGTTCACGGGAAGGAAACAATCGATCGCCCGCGACCCTCCTGCCCCCTCCTGCCCCCTTCTGCCTCCTCCTCATCGGCCCTCGAGGAAATCGACCACCGCGCCCACGAACTCCTTCGGAAACTCCACGTTCGACAGGTGCACCGCGGGCAGGGTCAGCAGCCGCGCACCCGGCACGGTGGCCGCGATCAGCTCGCCATGGCTCGCGGCCGTGACCGGGTCGAACTCGCCCGCGATCACCAGCGTGGGCCGCTCGATCAGCGCGATGGGCCGGCGCAGGTCGGCGTCGCGCACGGCGGCGAGCGCGCCGGCCAGGCCCTGCGGGTCGATCTCGAGCAGCACCTGGCGCAAGGCCTGCACCACGGGGCCGTTCTCGATCAGCAGCCGCTCGGGGAACCAGTTGCGCAGGAAGCCCTCGGCCGTCTCCTTCATGTCGGGGGCGGCGAGCACGCCGACGATGCGCTCGTCGAACACGCTGGCCGGGCCAAGCCACGAGGAGGTGTTGGCCAGCACCAGCCGGTCGATGCGTTCGGGCGCGTGCACGCCCAGCCACTGGCCGAGGAAGCCGCCGAGCGAGAGGCCGAGGAAATGCGCGCGCTCGATCTTCAGCGCGTCGAGCAGCTCGATCACGTCGCGGCCGAGCCGGTCCATCGAATAGGCGCCCGGCGTGACGCCCGAGCCGCCATGGCCGCGCGTGTCGTAGCGCAGCACGTGGAAATGCCGGCCCAGCGCCTCGACCTCGCCGTCCCACATCGAGAGCGTGGTGCCGATGGAGTTCGACAGCAGCAGCACGGGCTTGCCGGCATCGCCATCGAGGCGGTAGGCGATGCGGGCGCCGTCGCCGGCGGTGGTGGTGTGGGTGAAGTGGCTCATGGCGTGCTTTCCTTGGCATGGCTTCGGAGCCTCGGCCCCTGCAACGGCGATCACCGTGAGTCAAATCGTAGTTGCGCCTCCCGGCGAAAGAAATTACAAAGTTTGATCAATCCTTGTCAGCAAATCGAACATGAGCGAATTCACCCTGCACGACCTCCAATGCTTCGACGCGGTGGTGCGCGCGGGCGGCTTCCAGGCCGCCGCCACGCAGTTGCATCGCTCGCACCCGGCGGTGTTCGCGGCCGTGGCCAAGCTCGAGCGCCAGCTCGGCCTGGTGCTGCTCGACCGCGGCGGCTACCGCGTGCAACCCACCGAGGCCGGCCGCTCCTTCCATGCGCGCGCGCAGTCGCTGCTGCGCGAACTCGAGGGCCTGCGCGGCCATGCGCGCCAGCTCGCGGTGGGCGAGGAAAGCGAGCTGCGCGTGGTGATCGGCGACCTGTGCCCGCGGCCGCAGGTGCTGGCGATGCTGGCGCGCTTCTTCGCCCGCTGCCCGGGCACGCGGCTCGCGCTCTATTTCGAGGCGGTGGCCGGTCCGGCCGAGCGACTGTTCGACGGCGAGGCCGACCTGATCCTGCACGGCATCGACAAGCGCGATCCGCGGCTCGAGTGGATCGACCTGTGCAAGGTGCCCTTCGTGCCGGTGGTGGCGCCGGCCCTGCTGGCCGAGCCGCTGCCGCGCGCGCCGGGGCCCGAGCGCATGCGCGCCTACACCCAGTGCGTGATGCGCGACACAGCGCGCCACACGCCGCCCCAGGACCACTTCCTGATCGAGGGCGCGCACCAGTGCACCGTGGCCGACCAGCTCATGAAGAAGGAAGTGATCCTGCTGGGCCTGGGCTGGGGCCACATGCCGCGCTTCCTGATCGAGGAGGAGCTGCGCGACGGCCGGCTGCGCTCCATCGCGGGCCGCCACCTGCCCGGCAGCGTCGAGGAACTGGTGGCGGCGCGTCGGCGCGACCGCTCGCCGGGGCCGGTCGCGAGCCGGCTCTGGGCCCATATCGAGGCCGAGGCGTCGGCGCTGCGCCGCGCGCTGGCCGGCACCGGCACCGGCGAGACTGCTAGCGCCCCAGGTCCTTCGCCGACACCCCGGCGATCCCCCAGTTCTCCTTCGGCACGTCGTGCAGCCACACGCGCACGTTCTCCTTCGGCGCGTTGACGGCCTCGACGATGGCGGCCGTGACCTTCTCGATCAGCGCGCGCTTCTGGTCCTCGGTGCGGCCTTCGATCAGGTAGATCTGTGCAAATGGCATGGTCCGGCTCCTTCCCTGTTCAGACGAAGCGCAGCCCGACGCTGCCCATGCCCTGCACCTTGAGCGTGACCGCGTCGCCCGCCTGCACGGCCACCGCCTCGGTGATGCCGCCCGAGAGGATCAGCGTGCCCGCAGGAATCTCCTCGCCGCGCGCGCCCAGGTGGTTGGCCAGCATCGCGATGGCCGCGGCCGGATGGCCGAGCACCGCCGCGCCGGCGCCGAAGGCCACGGGCTGGCCGTTCTTCTCGAGCACGATGCCCACGGTGCGCAGGTCGACCTCGCTCGCGGGCACGGCCCGGCCGCCGACCACGAAGCGCGAGGCCGAGGTGTTGTCGGCCACCACGCTCTTGAGGTCGAACTTGAAGTCGCGGTAGCGGCTGTCGATCACCTCGATGCCCGGCAGCACGAAGTCGGTGGCCGTGAGCACCGCGCCGATGTGGCAGCCCGGACCCCTGAGCGCGCGCTTCGTCACGAAGGCGATCTCGGGCTCGACCTTCGGATGGATCAGCTCGCTCACCCGGCACTCGCCGCCCTCGGGCACGGCGTAGTTCTCGGCCATGAAGCCGAAGACCGGCGTGGTCACGCCCATCTGCTTCATCTTGGCGTGCGAGGTCAGGCCGGCCTTGAGGCCGACGATGCGCAGGCCGCGCGCGGTCTTGCGGCGGCGGATCTCGTCCTGGATCGCATAGGCGTCGTCCCAGTCCATCTGCGGGTATTCGTCGGTGATCTTGGGCGTGTCGCGCGCCTCGAGCTCGCAGGTCTCGAGGTGCTCGGCGAGCGCGGCGATGGTCTTCGCATCGAGCTTCATGCCGCCACCTCCTGACGCGAGCGCGCCAGCGTGATCGCCGTGTCCTCGATCATGTCCTCCTGCCCGCCGACCATGCCGCGCCGGCCCAGCTCGACCAGGATCTCGCGCGCCGGCACGCCGTACTTCTTCTCGGCGCGCTTGGCGAACAGCAGGAAACTCGAGTACACGCCCGCGTAGCCCAGCGTCAGCGAGTCGCGGTCGACGCGGATCGCGTGGTCCATGATCGGCACCACGCGGTCCTCGGCCACGTCCTGGATGCCGAACACGTCGACGCCGGTCTCGATGCCCATGCGGTCGCAGACCGCGACGAACACCTCCATCGGCGTGTTGCCCGCGCCAGCGCCCAGCCCCGCGGCGGCGGCGTCGATGCGGTTCGCGCCCGCCTCCACCGCGGCGATCGAGTTGGCGATGCCCATCGCGAGGTTGTGGTGGCCATGGAAGCCCAGCTCGATGTCGGGCTTCAATGCCGCGCGCACCGCGCCCAGCCGCGCCTTCACGTCTTCGGGCAGCATGTGGCCGGCCGAGTCGGTCACGTAGATGCAGTTGGCGCCATAGCCTTCCATCAGCAGCGCCTGGCGCACCAGCAGTTCGGGCGAGGCCATGTGGGCCATCATCAGGAAGCCGACCGTGTCGAGGCCGAGCTTGCGCGCCATCGCGATGTGCTGCTCCGACACGTCGGCCTCGGTGCAGTGCGTGGCCACGCGCACCGTGTGCACGCCCAGGCCGTGCGCCATGCGCAGGTGGTCGACGGTGCCGATGCCCGGGATCAGCAGCGCCGAGACCTTGGCGCGCTTCATCAGCGGGATCACGGTGCCGAGGTACTGCTCGTCGGAGTGGGCCGGAAAGCCGTAGTTGACCGAGCTGCCGCCCAGGCCGTCGCCATGCGTGACCTCGATCAGCGGCACGCCCGCCTCGTCGAGGCCGGTGGCGATGTGCTTCATCTGTTCGAGCGTCATCAGGTGGCGCTTGGGATGCATGCCGTCGCGCAGGGTCATGTCGTGCACGGTGATGCGACGGCCCTTGAGGGTGGTGGTGTTCATGGGGTGGGTGCTCCTATGCCGCGACGGCTTCGGGTTGCGGGGCGCCAGCGAGCATCGCCTCGGCGAACATCTCCGCGGTGCGCGCCGCGGCGGCGGTCATGATGTCGAGGTTGCCGGCGTACCTGGGCAGGTAGTCGCCCAGGCCCTCGACCTCGAGGTAGATCGACACGCGCTTGCCGTCGAACACCGGCCCGTTGACCAGCTTGTAGCCCGGCACGTAGCGCCGCACCTCGGCGATCATGGCGTGCACCGAGGCGGTGATGCGCGCCTCGTCGGGCGTGTCCTCGGTCAGGCAGTGCACCGTGTCGCGCATGATCAGCGGCGGCTCGGCGGGGTTGACGATGATGATGGCCTTGCCCTTCGCGGCGCCGCCCACGCGCTCGACCGCGTCGGCCGTGGTGCGGGTGAACTCGTCGATGTTCTTGCGCGTGCCCGGGCCGACCGAGCGGCTGGCCACCGTGGCCACGATCTCGCCGTAGGCCACGGGCTGCACGCGCGACACCGCCGCCACCATCGGGATGGTGGCCTGGCCGCCGCAGGTGACCATGTTGACGTTGGCGGGCCGCTCGCCGGCATCGGCCATCAGCGCCTGCAGGTTGACCGGTGGCACGCAGAACGGGCCGATGGCCGCGGGCGTGAGGTCGATCATCAGCACGCCGAGCGCATTGAGCTTGGCGCTGTTCTCGGCATGCACGTAGGCGCTGGTGGCATCGAAGGCGATCCGCACGCCGTCGGCCTTCACGTGCGGCAGCAGGCCGTCCACGCCCTCGGCAGTGGTCTTCAGGCCCATCTCGCGGGCACGCTTCAGGCCGTCGGACTCGGGGTCGATGCCCACCATCCACACCGACTCGAGCACCGGGCTGCGCTGCAGCTTCGCAAGCAGGTCGGTGCCGATGTTGCCCGGGCCGATCAGCGCGCACTTGATCTTGTTCGTCATGGGTTTTTCTCCGTCAATGGAAGCGCACCGAGCAGCCGCCGAGGCCGCCGATGGAGACGCGGAAGTTGTCGCCGGCCTGGGCCGGGAACATGGCGGCGAGCGCGCCCGAGAGGATCACCTCGCCGGCCTTGAGGCCGATGCCGAGCGCGCCGAGGGTGTTGGCCAGCCACGCGACCGCGTTGACCGGCGAGCCGAGCGCGGCGGCGCCCGCGCCGGTGGCGATGATCTCGCCGTTCTTCTCGACCACCATGCCGCAGGTCGAGAGGTCGACGCGGCGCGGATCGACCGCGCTGTCGCCGAGCACGAACACGCCGCACGAGGCGTTGTCGGCCACGGTGTCGGCGATCCTGATCTTCCAGTCGCGGATGCGCGAGTCGACGATCTCGAAGCAGGGCATCACGCATTCGGTGGCGGCCAGCACGTCGGCGTTGACTATGCCCGGGCCCATCAGGTCGCGCTTGAGGATGAAGGCGATCTCGCCCTCGGCCTTGGGCTGGATCAGCGTGGTGCTGTCGATCGACTCGCCCTCGCCGACGATCATGCCGTCGAGCAGGTAGCCGAAGTCGGGCTGGAACACGCCGAGCATGTTCATCACGGCGCGCGAGGTCACGCCGATCTTCTTGCCGACGATGCGCTCGCCGGCCTCGAGGCGGCGCGCGATCATGCGCTGCTGCACGCCGTAGGCATCGGCCACGGTGATGCCCTCGTGGCGGCTGGTGAGCGGATCGACGACGCTGCGCGCACGCAGCGCCTCGTAGAGCTCGTCGCCGAGCTGCTGGATCAGTGTGGGGTCCATGGTCTCTCTTTGCGTTGGAATGGAAGAAATCAGTCGGCCTCGGCCAGGAAGTCGCCGACCAGCCGCGCGAAGCGCGCGGCATGCTCGATCTGGGTCCAGTGGCCGCAGCGGCCGAACACATGGAGCTGGCTGTCGGCGATCCACTGGGACAGCGTCAGCGAGGTGGCGAGCGGGATCACGCGGTCCTCGCGGCCGTGGATCAGCAGCGTGCGATGCGGCAGCGCGCGGATGTCGGCCTCGGGACTGGCGAGCGCATCGACCCAGCGCTGGCGCGGTGCCGGGAACATGGCGCCGAAGGACTCCTGGAAGCCGGGCCGGATGCTGGCCTCGTAGCGCAGCTGCGCGAGTTCGTCGTTGACCAGCGTGCGGTCGAAGGCGAACACGTCCATGATGCGGCGCATGTTCTCGAACGAGGGCGTGTAGCCCCAGACGGCGTCGAGGCCCGGCGTGATCGCGAAAGGGACGCCCACGCTGCCCATCAGCACCAGCCGGCGCACGCGCTGCGGCGCGCGGATGGCCAGCGCCAGCGCGAGCGCGCCGCCGAAGGAGTTGCCGATCAGGTCGGTGCGTTCGATGTCGAGCGCATCGAGCAGGTCGAGCGCCTGGCGCACCCAGCCGTCCATGTCGTAACGCGCGCCCGACACGCGCTCCGTGAAGCCGAAGCCGGCCATGTCGGGCGCGATCGCGCGCCGGCTCGCAGCCAGCACCGGCAGCACGAGCCGCCAGTTGGCCCAGGCGCTGACGCCCGGGCCCGAGCCGTGGATCAGCAGCACGGGCGCGCCCTGCCCCAGGTCGTGCACGTTGGTGGCGAAGCCGCCGGTGCGCACGCTGTGGGCGATCTCGGGGTTGGTCACCGCGGCGTCCTCAGAGCTTGATGCAGACGTTGCGGAGCTCGGTGTAGAACTCCAGCGAATGCACGCCGCCCTCGCGGCCGATGCCCGAGGCCTTGGCGCCGCCGAAGGCGGTGCGCAGGTCGCGCAGGAACCAGCTGTTGACCCAGCAGATGCCGACCTCGACGCGCTTGGCGACGCGGTGCGCGCGGCCGAGGTTCTCGGTCCATACGGTGGTGGCGAGGCCGTAGTCGGTGGCGTTGGCGAGCGCGATCGCTTCCTCCTCGGTGTCGAAGGGCGCGATGTGGCAGCAGGGGCCGAAGATCTCCTCGCGGATCACCGCGGCCGTCTCGGGCAAGCCGGTCCAGATGGTGGGCTGCACCCAGTTGCCTTCGGCCAACGCCCCCTTCATGGCCGGCACGCCGCCACCTGTGACGACGGTGGCACCCTCCTGCACGGCCTTCTCGTAGTACGACAGCACCTTGCGCTGGTGCTCGCGCGAGATCAGCGGGCCGAGGCCGACGCCGGGTTCTTCCGAAGGACCTGGCTTCAACGCCTCGGCCTTGGCCTTGAGCGCCGCGACGAACTTCTCGAAGATCGGCCGCTGCACATAGACCCGCTCGGTGCCCAGGCAAACCTGGCCGCAGTTCTCGAAGGCCGAGCGCGTGATGCCGGCCACGGCCTTGTCGAAGTCGGCATCGGCGAACACGATGCCGGCGTTCTTGCCGCCGAGCTCGAAGGATACGGGCCGCACGCCCTTGGCGGCCGCGGCCATGATGGCCTCGCCGGTGCGGGTCTCGCCGGTGAAGGTGATGCCGTTCACGCCCGGATGCCGGGTCAGGAACTCGCCGGCCGAGTCGGGCCCGAAGCCGTGCACGACGTTGTAGACGCCCGCCGGAATGCCGACGGCGTTCATCACTTCGCCGAGCAGGGTGGCGGTGGCGGGCGTTTCCTCCGAGGGCTTGACGACGACGGTGTTGCCGCAGGCCAGCGCGGGGCCGACCTTCCAGGTCATCAGGAGCAGCGGCAGGTTCCAGGGGCAGACGACGCCGATCACGCCCAGCGGCGAGCGCACTGCGTAGTTGAGCGCCTGGCCGCCGTCGGGCGTGGCCATCTCGAAGCTCTCGGTGGGCACGTTCTTCACGATGTCGGCGAACACCTTGAAGTTGGCCGCGCCGCGCGGGATGTCGACATGCGAGGCCAGCGCATGCGGCTTGCCGGTGTCGGCCATCTCGGCGGCGAGGAAGTCGTCGAAGCGCCGATTGATCTCGTCGGCCACCGCATGCAGCAGCTCGACGCGGCGCGCGACGCTCATGCGGCCCCACTCGCCGTCGAGCGCGGCGCGGGCCGCGCGCACGGCGGCATCGACCTCGGCCGCGCCGGCCTCGTGCACGAGGCCGATCAGGCGGTTGTCGACCGGCGCCCGGTTCTCGAAGGTCTTCGCGCCGGCGACGAACTCGCCGCCGATGAAGTTCATGAACTGCTTCATCGAGCGCTCCTCAGGTCAGCACGCTCAGGAAGTTCTCGTTGAGCTTGCGGTCGTGATAGAAGATCGCGCGCCCGAGCTCGTCGTCGGTCCACACCAGCGGCGGCTTGTCGGGGTAGTAGATGTAGCCGCCCGAGAACACCTCGTTGCGGTTGCCGCTCGGGTCGAAGAAGTAGATGGTCTCGCCGCGCGTGATGCCGTGGCGCGTGGGGCCGATGTCGAGCGACACGCGCTTCTTCGAGATGATGTCGGCCGCCTTCAGCACCTCGCCCCAGTTGTCGAGCAGGAACGATGCGTGGTGGAACTTGTTCTTCTCGGCATGGCGGATGAACGCGATGTCGTGCGGCTTGGTCGAGCAGGTCAGGAAGGCCGCGATGTACATGCGCTCGGGACCAGCCACCACGCTCTCGGCGAGCTGGAAGCCCAGCACGTCGATGAACAGCTTCATGGTGCCGTCGAGGTCGTCGCCGTACAGCAGGCAATGGTCGAAGCGCGAGGGCGCCATGCCCTTGAGGTCGTCGGGATAGACCTCGGGGTTCTCGTAGGACATGCCGTTGCCGACCTTCTCCTTCTCGGCGAACAGTTCGATCGCATGGCCGGTGGGCACGGTGAAGCGGAAGCGCCGGCCGGTGCGCAGATGCTCGCCGGCCTCGATCCACTGCGGCTCGGTCGCGAGGCCGCTGGCCTTGACGTCGGCCGCGAGCTTCTCGAGCGTGGCGGGCGAATCGACGCGAAAGCCCATGAAGTCCATGCCGGCCTCGTCGGCCTCGCGCAGCACCACGCTGTGGTGATCGTGCTCGTCCCAGGCCTTGAGGTAGATGCGGCCTTGCGGATCGCGCGCGGTTTCGATCAGGCCCAGCACGTCGCGGTAGTGCTTGAGCGCGGCCTCGATGTCGAGCACGCGCAGTTGCACGTGTCCGGGACGGATGACGCCGGTGATTGCCATGAGAGTCTCCTTGGTGGTTGAAAAGGTTTCAGGTGGGGGAACTGGGATTTCTGGAAGCCGTTGCTGCATGCCGTTCGATGCAGCGGGCCAACTTGTCGACGGCGCGCAGGGCGAGATCGCTTTGCGGATAGGCCCTGCAGGCGAGCACGTAGCCCTGGGCTTCTTCCGCGGCGCTGACGTGGCAGCGGCTCATGCGGTCGTGGCGCACATGGCCCGACTCGATGCGGACCTTGCAGACGCCGCAGCCGCCGCCTCGGCAGCCGACGGGGATGCCTTTGCGGCCCAGTTGCTCCATGCCGCCGAGCAGGGTCTGGTCGGGTTTGCAAGGGTAGCGTTCGCCGGTGTTGCCTATGGCTACGGAGAAGCTCGCTGGATTTGCCATGTTTCGTCCTTGTTCTTTTGAGGTAGGCCGGGGCGCGTGCACAGGACAGCGGGTACTTCCCTCCGCGAATGTCCCCCGGCCTTCGGCCTCCTCCTTGATTTCGC